>CAMYIE010000023.1 GCA_947258405.1 uncultured Eudoraea sp.
TCAAAGGTCGTAGCAACCCCATCCTCGTTGGTATAGGTAAAAGTGCCGTTGCCATTGTCGACCAGGGTCGATAGGGTTTCTGTAAAAGTGGTGATGGTCCCGTCTTCACTGGTATAGGTAAAACTACCATCGCCGTTATCCACTAATGTGGTGACCGTATTGTTGGTATCGATAGTGACCGAAGTACCAAAATCGTCTGTAATGGTATAAGTACCATCAAGGTTATCTACTACCGTAGCAATCTTTGCATCAAAGGTCGTAGCAACCCCATCCTCATTGGTATAGGTAAAGGTACCGTTGCCATTATCGACCAGGGTACTGAGTGTTTCTGTAAAAGTGGTGATGGTTCCGTCTTCACTGGTATAGGTAAAGCTACCATCGCCATTATCCACCAGTGTGGTGACGGTATTGTTGGTATCGATGGTGACCGAAGTACCGGAGTCATCAGTAATGGTATAAGTGCCGTCTAAATTATCAACAACACTGGCTATTTTGGCGTCAAAAGTGGTCGCGGTCCCATTTTCACTGGTGTAGGTAAAGGTGCCATCGCCGTTGTCCACTAGGGTGGTGACGGTATCGTTGAGTGCGCCTAGGTCTACATTGACCGTATTGCCATCTTCGATGGTTAGGCTCAGTGTATTGGTACCCGAATTATAAATAAAATTTTGGAGCTGTTGGTCATCTGACGAGGTAAGTTCCCAGGATGTACCATCCCAGTAATAGATAACACCGGTATTGGTGTTTACATAGATGTCCCCCGTGTCAGCACCTGAAGGAGTGGTAGCTCCCGGAGCGTTTACAGCTGTGCCGCTAAGTACTTCACAATTACATTGGTCCTGTAGCGTAACCGTTGTTTGTGAATAGGCAAAACCGCTGATAAACAGCAGTAATATCAATAATTTCTTGCCCATGGTTTTTTTTAACTTATAAGTCATTTCATTGTCTTTAGGCCTGCAGTGCCTATTAATCCTGATCCGAATAATGTGATCAACACATATTCAGATCAAAAATTTTGTCGTCCTTAATTATGAAAATGGATTACCGATCCTCCGAAATGCTGGGGAACAATGGAAATGGAAACTGAATGATCCCTATGTACAAGGGAATCTTTTAAGGTTTGGCCATTCAGTACTTCGGTTAAGTGATTCATAATTTGGGTGTCAAACTTCTATCTGCTTGTTAAACAGTATAATATCAACGTACAAATTTAGGTTTAAGCCTACGGGTGGAAAATAAATGTTGTGTAATGATGAAAATGCATTGTATAGGTGTCGAATTTTGAGGTCATTCATCGATTTTTTTCAATTTTAGGGTGTTGCCGGTCGTCGATCATCGCCCAAATAGCAACAGTTATGCGATGGTAGTTGTAAGAAAAGTCTCCAGTGCAGTTTTAGTTAGGATTCACCCGGTACGTAATCCGGCGATTGGTAATCACCGAACCTACCTGGATCGTAAGTAATGCCGGATTGGAATTGGTTGTTCCGCATATAAATGATGAATTGGATAATACAACCCGATATTGATTCCCGTTCTCTGCGGTGGTGGGATTTGTAATGGTGAGTATACTTGTTGTTGTCCCACTATAAATACCTGAATCAGTTAGATTTATCCAGGAACCACTAAATAATTGCCATTGGTAAGTATCAGCCTCTGGGCTGTTAACACTGAAGCTACCCACACAACCGGGACAAATAGTGGTGTCAGCTGGTTGAAGGGTAATTGTAGGAGCTGCACCTACTTCTTGAAAGTCGTATGTAAGATTAGAATCTGCATCCGCAGGTGTTGTATATCCATCTGATCCTGAGGTGACTAATCCGTTACTATCAACAGTTACCGGAGAAGCACCCAGCAGGCCATCGGAGTCATTATCGGTAAATCCTGCTTCAACTACGTCGTCGCAGCCGTCGTTATCACTGTCCAGTTCTAAACTGTCGATGATACCATCACTGTCTGAGTCACAGGAAGGAGCCCGAGTAGCTGCCCAAAGAATAGCCTGAACCAACAGGTCTTCTCCTGCAGCGTTAAAGCCTCCGTTGGCATTCCCATGAGGTACAATTACTCTTCTTCCGGGAGCAATTCCTACGTCCATTGCATCATCTTTTTCCCAAACTGCAAGGGATACCTCACCATTTGGATGGTTCCCCAATACGGTTCCGGAAGCCAAACTAATGGAATGATAGGAGGCATCACCAATGTCATTATTCCCGTTTAGCAGGCCAATAGTAATAGGATGTGTATTATTTACTATCGACAATGTACCTGTGGCGCTGGAGGCTCCTGAGGTGGCCCCTAATACTTCATCATATAATGCTGGTTCGCTTGTTACCAAACCATTTGCTGTCGTGGCCATATTAGCTACATTGGCAAAGGCCGTACCGCTTACAGCATCCTCATATATAAAAGTTGCCTCGTAATTGTTTGCATCCCCTCCTACTCCATCATCAACTACGGTAACACTGTACCCCTGAGCGGTTAGCTTGTCGATCACATTCTGTTCCTCCGCAGAGGCTGTACCCTGGGTTACCCATAAGATAGAAAGCGGACATTCTACAGAATCCTGGATGCCATCATTATCGTCGTCCCAGTCTGTTCTATCGGCATTACCGTCGCTGTCTGTATCCGGATAAACTGTAATGAATAAGGTAGCTGTATCTTGTTCAGAGGTAAATGTGCAATTTGCATTATCTTGTATGGTGTACGTAAATGAGTCTGTTCCAAAATACTCAGGGTCAGGAGTATAGGTAATCGTCTGATCTCCATTAAGTACGGCCGTTCCGTTTGGTGGCTGGGTAACTGACAAAACTTCCATGGGTTCACCTTCAGGATCCGAATCAGCACCATTACCGTTGTCGGCCATGGGATCAAAATTTATAGATCCGTTTTCAATGACTGCAAAGTTATCATCAGTGGCAATCGGAGGTTGATTGGCAGAATTAGGAAATATATCAAGCAAATTAATACTCCCGTTAAAATAATCGCTGGGAGTCAATTGCTGCCGGACTACAATCCTGCCCGATGATGTCCTGGGAAAGGCTATTTCCACCACAATTGGGGTATTCGGCCCACCCGGTAATCCAAAATGGATTCGTCCCGGTCCCTGGGTTCCATGTCCATAGCCGCCATTTACCTCTCGAGTCCCGGAAATTACATTGCCATCACAATCCAGGATCTTAGAAGTTGCACCTACTCCAAATCGTTCTTCAGTATTGATTAAACCAAAAGCATCTCTGTCTTCGATAATATCGATATAAAGGTGATTTGCGCGGTTTGCGGCTAACAAATTATTTATATACAGTCTGTTATTTCCTGTTCGGTTGGCATATAAGTCCAGATCCCCATCCTGGTCAATATCCACAAAGGTGCAACCTTCTCCTGCAGCGGCGTTAAAAGTCAGTCCGGAATCTACAAAGGTCATTGCACCCTGATTATAGTAAAGTTTGCTTGTACTGCTCCCGGTGAGAAATATGTCTATATCTCCGTCGTTATCCACATCTCCACAAGCCAGGCCTTCAATCTGACCTGAAAAATTTATCGGTATCCCGGTTGCTGCCCCAAGTGGTGTCCAGGTACCATCGCCATTATTACGGTGGATTTGGTTATTGCCATTCTCGGTCCAGAACAGGTCAAAATCTCCATCATTGTCGAAGTCGTAAAACGCCACGGCCCCCTTGTTACTATTGTTGGCTTGATCGATATCCACGCCATTCTGAAATGTCCCTCCCAGATTGGTAAACAAATCTACCTGGTCTCTTTTTCTGACCACGATATCCACCCAGCCGTCGTCGTTAAAATCCGTGGCTGAGCCGTAATCCCCATCTGTAGCATCCTGAACAAGGCCCAATGGCCATGTGGTGGGATCGCCCACATTATATGGAGGATTCGGGCTGTCCGCCTTCCGGGTTACATGGGTAAAATTGCCGTTGCCATCATTCTGTAAAATATCAATACCATAATTGTGATTGTCAACAAATAGATCCAGATCTCCGTCCCCGTCATAATCCAATGCCCCGGCACCTTCAGTGTTCATTCCGTCCGTTAGCGCAGTAAACCGTTGATTGGGTGCTGTCCCCCCCAGTCCATCACCAAACCTATTAGTCGCCGGGTCTTGAAGGTATATTCTAATGTCGTTATGCTTATTCCTAAATATATCTGGGTAACCATCATTGTTGAAATCCACAAAAAGAGCGGTTCGTTCAAGATTTCCACCGCTAAAGTCAGGAGCTAATGCAGCAGTTTGATCCGAAAAACTACCACCATCATTCCTCAGCAAATATCCTGAGCCATTTCTATTTATCACAAGATCAAAGTCGCCATCCAGATCGTAGTCTGCCCAGGCATGTCCCCCATCTTTTGTACCTCCGATGTTCAACCCATAGGCTGCTGCACTTTCGGTAAAAGTAGTCTGCGCATAAGTGGATTGCGCTAAAAAAACAAACATCACAACCCAAAGGATCTTCCAAATTGAGCTTAGGCTGCAAGTCATGTATTTGTCGGTTTGCATCATAAAGAACTGGCCTGAGGGCATGTACTCAGCATAGCAAAGCATTCTCAACCTACAAAAATCATGTATATAATAAATGTGTTAAAATAATTGTTGTGTAGGGATTAAATTCTATTGTGCAGTATGGATAATATGTGGTAAGGAGTCCAAAAATTTATAATATAAGTTCCTAATTTTTAGTTACTTATATAAAAAATTTGTAGGAATAGTACTATTCCTTAAAATATAGAAATGGTATTTGTCAATTCTTTTTAGCCCTATAGGTGATCCTTCTATTGGTAATTACAGAACTAACGTTTACCGTTAAAACAGCTGTATTCGAAGTACTGGGACTGCAGACATAACTGAGATTCCATAGTACTACCCGGTATTGATTGCCATTTTCGGCTGTAGTAGCATACGTAATCGAAAGAGTATTAGTACTGGTACCGGTATAGATGCCGGTATCCATTAAATCTACCCATATAGATCCATTAAAAATCTGCCATTGATAGGTATCAACTGATGTAGCAATAACAGAAATTGCAGTATTGCAGCCTGGACATACTGTAGTATCCAACGGTTGAGTGGTGATAGCTGGTGAAGATTCTGCCTCTATATAATCCAGTGTTCCATTAGGACCAATATCTGCGGGGACTGTATATGCTGCTGATATGACTCTCCCAAATGCATCTACCGCAGGAGGGGATCCAACTCCATAATACTCATCATCTCCTCCATCTGCATTGGCATTATTATAAGCCTCGTTTGCATCGCTACAGCCATCATCATCGCTGTCTGTATCCAAATAATCAGGTGGGGGAGTTGCGTCGGTATTAGCAATTGTATAATTAAGGGTACCACTTTCAGCAGCAGTTTCTACATTATCGGCCAAACCATTGGCACCATAAGCACTAACCACCACCCCATCAACATGTGATTGATTATGGCCCGCTTCTACAGCATCATAAATACCGTCATTATCTGCATCCAAATCGAGGTGGTTAGCTATCCCATCGGAGTCCTTATCAATTCCATAGGTAGCAGGATTTACATAATTGGTGATACAGGCAAATTCTATGGCGTGCTGCCTTCCACCGGCCGAAGCTCCAGGTACCCTGGCCACGGCACCAACTCTGATAGACATTTCAGATTTGGAATTGTAATTCACACTAAAGTTTACCTGTGGGAAAGTATTGCCCGCTCCGGGATAGTCATTGGGCCCTGCAGTACCGATGACCCAAGAACCATTGG
Source organism: uncultured Eudoraea sp. (assembly GCA_947258405.1). Classification (GTDB taxonomy): domain Bacteria; phylum Bacteroidota; class Bacteroidia; order Flavobacteriales; family Flavobacteriaceae; genus JAHEJJ01. The sequence goes on from CAMYIE010000023.1 coordinate 5,735, forward strand.
TATTCATGTTGAGCTCTGTTGGATTGGATGTAGTATAAGTAGCAGGGTTATCGGCCCAATTCTGTTCCCCATAATTAGCGCCACCGTCTATATCATTAAAATTCATGAAGAATTTATTGATAATTACTGGCGCAGACCCACCTGATGTTACAAAATTGAACTTATAGGAAATATAGGCCTGGTCTCCAATATTTGGAAGATTAAAAGCAGTCTGAGGCTTAAAGGACGCTGGATCAGCGCTGTTATTATCTATGTTCGGTACTGTTGCATTGTATAATTCAACTATCGTTACCAGGGCATCCACGCCCGCCGTTATGTTAGGAAATCTATAGACTGCTCCTTGGGATAAAGGTGTGCCGCTTTCTAAAGTAGGAGGTGTACTAAAATCTAATATGGTTTCACCCCCGCATGGTGGCTGAGAGTTACTCGACACAGTATTTAATTCATCAAAGTCGGGAATACCATCATTATCATCATCCAAATCGACCTGATCACTAATACCATCTCCATCACTGTCGAAACTTACACTAAAACTAAGATTATCAACATCTGTGACTGTATTTTCGAAGCCCTCTTCAGCAGTAGTGTCAAAATTATAATCTCCTCCAAATCCGGTGGTATCCCATACGTATTCGTAAGTTTTTGAACAAGCCGTGCTTGCCACTTCCGTAGCCGAAACCAGGCCTCCAGGTGAAGGAATATCAATATCTACAGCCGTAATATCATACGAACCAAAAGGATCTGTTACTATTACACGATTATAAACCACGTCGCCAGGGTAGGCATTGGTAATCATATTTCCACCAGGATACGGCGCATCATAGATATTATTTGAAATGATATCTATAAAAGTTGATGCTGGTAATTCTATTTTTGATGGTTTGGTCTGACTATCATAGTCTATAGAAAAACCAACACCAACCTCAGCTGATGACACGAATAGGTTAATAGCTTCTCCTGTGGGAATTGTGGAGTCTGCTCCTAAAGTACCCGTCCAGGTAAGGAGACCACTTGTGGCATTATATGTCGGATTGGTCAATGTGGTAATAATGTTAGAACAGCTTGTCCTAAGTGTTGCCGTTATGTTTGGATTTGGGGGCATGGTACCACTGGAAACACTAACATAATTGGTTATTGTTATTGGCTGACCCGCCTTTATTGTAAATGGACTACAAAATGCAGGACTTTGATTAAATGAGATACCACCTGAAGCATAGGTTACACGCAAAGTTGGCGGAACTCCAGTAGAGGTTTCCCTACTATCATATGTAGCTTCCCTATTCCCCATTCCTCCTGATGCCTGGTACACCCCAAGGGCAATTCCGTTATTGGTGGATGCACCAGAAACCCATTCGCTTACCAGGCATGTCAGTGGCCAAACTTGAATTCCTTCGCTATCCACATTAATAGTGGATAATGGAGTGCCCGCATCAGAGCCTGGACCGATTGCACCAACTTCACTCCAATTTGAAGTAGCCGTTCGTTCAATCCAATTAGATGCTCCATTGTCATCGCAAAGAGCACCTTCATCCCAGGCATCCGAGTTTCCTATTTGAAAAACACTGACGTCCATATCGGCTCCATCGGTACAGTTTAATCGCAATTCTGCCGATAAAATGATGGCACTTGATGGGATGGAAGAGAGGTCGAACTCAAATAATGCTCTCTGGATATCGGTTGTTTCCCTATCTATCACAATTTCATCACAGGAACCATAATTTTTATCATCTTTTTTCAATTTGATACCTGTGTCTTTTATGGCGATCAAATCGGTGCTAGTTGAAGAACCTACAGATATAACTGGTGAGCTAACGGTCGTAGCATCCCCAGTGCCAACAGGATCTATTCTGTCCAATGTCTGAGTGGGATCGGAAAGATAGAGATGTTTATTTACGATACCAGGGGGCAATGATGGTGATCCCCTGACCAGAACATTATCTATAGCATAATTTTCATTGGAGGCCGTATTGTGAAAAGTTGCCCTTATTTCGAGTGAGGTGCCGCTAAGACCTGCTATCGTATACGATGGATTTATGGGCTGGGCAGCCGAGCCGGATGCGGTTACCACCGTAATCCAACCCCCTCCGTCTATACGATATGTAAGTGTAAAATTATCCTGAGCCCCACCGCTGTCTTCAAAATTTGCCACATTAAAGGCTCCGACATCAATACTGAAATTAACGTTTACATATCCAGTGATATCTATCGGATTGGTAATCCAAACTAATGGATTGGCCAGTGTTGATCCTGCCACATTACGGGTATTGCTCGCCAGAATAAGACCACCAGATACTCCTGCTCCAAACTGCGAATTCCATATAACCGGTGAGGTACCCGTTCCGGCACCTGTTATGGTTCCATTGGGGTATGAATTAAAGTCCTCCGACCAGATCGTCGTCTGTGCACATAGGGTATGTGCCAGGAAAAGGATCAGGACCAATAACTTTAACTTCAGTTGAGGGGGAACACAGAATGTCATTTTTAATACGGTCTGCATGTCAGTGAAACTGGCTTAAGTTTTGGTAATCAGCTCAGTATCGTACTCTCGTACCATAAAGGTCCGCGAAGTGGTGGGTATCGAAAAATATATGTTGTGTATGGAATTAAATATACTGTCTAGGTGAGGAAAGATGTGGTATAATGGTAAAAGATCAACTATAAGTTTTTAACAATAAGATACTTACAAAATATATTTGTAAGATTTATAAGACGGATTTCGTCTTTTTTAGTTAGGATTTGTCCTGATTGTAATTCTGCGGTTGGTAATTACAGTGTTTATAGCCACGCTTATTGAAACCGTTGCCGTATTGCAAAGACCATGCGAATCACAAACCTCATAGGTAAAGGAATCAGTCCCGCTAAAACCCGGATCCGGGGTATAGATAAAACTCCCATCGGTACTCAATACCAGGGTACCATTGCTTACATCTATTACTGGAGTTGTTGTGACTGTGAGTGAGTCTCCAGTATCGCTGTCTGTATCATTTGTCAGGATGCCGGTTGCATTGACTGAAAGAGGTACATCTATAGGTGTATTATAATTGTCATCGATTGCACATGGTATGAACCAGACACCTAAAATATCCGAAACATCGGTAACAGGAGAACATCCTTGTAAAGGTGCAATCCCCAGTTGGTATTCCCCAGGGGTATCAATGGAAACATTGTCCATCCCAACACCTGAAATCTCGGATAAGCCATTAGCCGGAAAGACGACTCCGGGTGTTAATGAATACCAAACATACTCTGCCGAAGCGGAGATAAACTCGGCTTGTAGCGTTTTTGTTTCGCCTGTGGTACACGAATCAAAACCCCCGGGATCTACGATGGCTGTATTTACCTCGGTGCCTGAGGCCGATCCCAGAAAATCATAAGGTCCGGCAAAATCTTTTAAAGCTGAAGTAAACGAAGATGATGTTCGTGATTTGGTCATAACGGCACTGAATGGAGAATCACATGCTGCACCGCTCCCGAATAAAGCACGGGGATCAAAACCCAATTGTGTAAAATTGATTCCAACCTCAGCAAAATAGTCCTTATTATAACTTAATGAATAACCTGAAGTATTTGTAGTTCCCCAGGGTGGTGCGGTTGTGGCAGCTGAATTTACCTGATTAAAGAGCGCGCCCACAGGTACTACAATTTGTCCATATCCGTAAGTACTTCCTCCGTCTATATTAGTACCCCAGGTAAAGGTAGAAGTCCCACCAGGGGAACTGCCAGGATTAAATATGGATCTTTCAACCCATAATCTAATTTCCAGACCCGATACACCTCCACCACTATAGGAAAATCCGATTACCATATCTCCAATGGTAATTACATTACCACTTCCATCAAATCTCCAGGCGGTATGACCTTCATCGGGACCAGAATTAATAAATGCTGCTCCAGTATTTTGAATCTCGGCAACAAATAATTCAAAATCTACAAAGTGATTCCCTGAAGACGAAAGTGTAGATATCATTAAATCCACCCAAAGATCATCGGTCACATTAACGCCATTCCTTCGCATATGTACCCCGGTATCCACAATATCGGTTTTCGCCGGTATAGACCCAGGTGAGGATCCCCATGATGTCATGGGATTGTCCCCATTCTTACCTCCGGTAAAAGTCGTTAAATCGTTGGAAGATAAATTGATATAATCTCTACCATAACGTGTGCTGTACCAGATATATCCACTATTGGTACCATAATTAGATATACTTTGTCTTAAATTGAAGGCTATGTTATTGCCGGCGGCTAACTGAGGTCCATATCCCATGGCAGCAGCGGTAGCTTCGTCTACCACACCGGCACCCGATAACCCGTTATAAAACCAGTCATCAGTGCCTATACCGGAGATTATATCGCCGGAGTAGGCATCCGCCTCGATCCCGAAATTAGCGCCTACACCAACTTGAGAATGGGTAAGATTTATTGCTGAAAGCAGAGCAGTAACAGCAAGAAAATAAATGATATTATCCTTTTTCTTGCTGCATCGCTCCAGTTTGCATGTCTCTTCCTTCAGCGCCACCATTATCCCCCCTTATTATAGCAGGTCTCTTTAAATAAGACCGGTAAGTGTTTAGAAATCAAATATGAAGCTTATAATGTACTCGTTAAAATAATTGTTGTGAAAGCAGATTATTATTGAGTGTAGCTCATATATAAAGAGGTGAAGTAAATAAAAACAAAGGAGAAATACTGTAATTCACCGATCAAGGCCTAATTTAACGGTATTAAGAAGATCCTACTGTTAATGATAAAAATCTATCAAACCAAGATATTTATTCAAGAATAATGAACTCGGAACGCCTGTTTAGCTGGTGCTGCTCTTTGGTGCACCTTTCTCCGTCATCACAGTTGTTGATCAATTTTGTTTCTCCATAACCTTTACCCTGTAGCCGATCTGCTGCTATACCCTTTAATATCATGTAATCTACTGTAGCCTCTGCACGCTTCTGGGACAACCAGAGGTTATAGGCATCGGGGCCACGACTGTCGGTATGGGAATTCGCCACGATTTTCAGGCTGGGATATTTTTCCATGGCAGCGATCACCTTTTGAATCTCCAGTTCGGCATCAGATCTGATTCGGAAGCTGTCGAAATCAAAATATATAGTGCTCAGTTGCAGTAGTTTAGCCAGGTCGTCGCCGAAACCTGCCGTAACGGTTTCCCGTTCCAGGTAAAAATCGATGACTCTTGGTTTACCGTCCGATTTACCCAGGTATTCTTCAGCAGGAATATAGCCCTGAGTTGCAGCGCGTACAAAATTACCCTGGTTGCAATCACAACTGAGGGTATACATTCCCTCGCTATTTGTAATAGCAGAAATAAGTTCTTTGTTATTCTCGTCGATAACCTTTACCGTGGCGCCGATCAATATCTGGTTCGAAATCCTGTCCCTGACGGTTCCTGTTAAAGGCTGAATACATTCAAAAATCAGTGGCCTGGTTTCCAGGAATCCATAAATATCATCCCCTCCCATGCCCGTAGTCCGGTTGGAAGCAAAATATCCCTCCCTGCTCTCCTCATCAAATATAAAGGAGAAGTCGTCAAAGCTGCTGTTAACCGGTTGCCCAACATTGATCACAGACTTGGTATAATTGGAATTCTCGATATTGGTGGCAAACACGTCAAGGCCACCCAGACCCGGATGTCCATCAGACGAGAAATACAATATCTCATTTTCTGTAATAAAGGGAAAGGTTTCCCGCGCCTCGCTATTAATGGTAGGGCCCAAATTCTCCGGACTACCGAAAGTTCCATCCTCGTTAATCGTAACCCTGTATAAGTCTGACTGACCATAACTCCCGTCCATATCCGAAGCAAAATATAAGGTTTTTTCATCTGGGCTTAATGCCGGATGAGCCACCGAATGGCCGTCGCTGTTAAAAGGAAGTTCTTCGAGCTCGCTCCAGCTGCCATCGATCCACTTTGCCTTAAAGATCTTTAGGCGGATAAAACCTTTCTCGTCTCTGGTATATTTCCGATCAACAATATTGTTTCTGGTAAAATAAATGACCGACCCGTCTTTTGTAATCGCCGATGTTGACTCGTGTAACTTTGTATTTACATTGCTCAATTTTGTTACCTGGTTCTCAGAAATACTGTCGGCATTTAACTTGTAAAGATCATGGAAATCCTGTGAATTCCAGGTATGCCGGTACCTTGCTAAATTTCCTGTATCCCGGTCGGAGGAAAAAATTAGCCCCTCATTATAGTACGTTGGAGCAAATTCAGAATAAATTGAGTTATATCCGAACTCCCTGAGTTCATAGCGCCCGGAGTTCCTGGCTATTTCATCGAGGTAGTCCTGTTGAGATTTAAAACGTTTAACTCTCGCATCTTCTGTGGAAGCTAGCTCCGAAAACCGCTTAAAGGCCTTTTCCGACTTTTCGTAGTCCTCCATCGACTTTAATGACTGCGCGTATCTGAAGTAATATTCCGCGGTCATTTCTCCGGGGTAATTACTCTCCAACTGCTGATAGTACTCAGCAGCGTTTACATAATTTGCATTAAAGTAATAGGAATCGCCCAATTTCCTGAGAAGATCTGCACTTTCAAACCCTTTGTCTAACACCTTTTGATAAATATCAATAGCTGGCACAAAAGAATATTCGGCATAGGCTTCATCTCCCTTGGCTATTCGTTTTTCCTGTGCCCAAACAACCGACTGAAGACCTGCAAAAATCAAAATAATAAATAAGACTCTCTTCATCATGTCAATACCCCATTAAAAGAAACGCGGTGAAACCAACCGCCTGAATGATTTTATCAATTCGAACCTCAGGAATACCTCAAAGGATCCGTCGTTGAACTGTGTGCCTCCCAATTCTGTAACCTCCCTGTCGTAAGCCAGACCCAACATGAATTTCTCAGATATCTGAAACCCTACAAGTGCGCTGATGGCGGCATCGAATCTATATGCTGCGCCTAACGAAAATTTCTCATTAAACAGAAAGCTTGCAGAAATATCCACTTGCAAAGGTGCGCCCCCAACGGCTTTGGTCAGCAATGCAGGTTTAAACTTGGTATTTCCATTCAGATCGAACACATAGCCCGTTATAAAATAGAAATTAATCCGCTCGGTAGATAGGAACTGAACGTCATTTGCATCTTGTGCAGAATTGTCGAAATGTTCTGTTTTAAGCAAATTTGGAGCCGAAAGACCCGCATAGAATTTGTCGGTATGATAATATAACCCCAAACCAAAGTTGGGAGAAAACCGATTCTCTATATTGTCCTGTGGGATGGGTTCATTATCAAAATTTCTAAGGCTTGAAAAGTCGAGATTCAAAAAGTTACCCCCAACTTTAAGGCCAAATGAAAGCTTCCCGAAGGCGGAGACATCTAATGTATAAGATACAACCCCGTCCAGGTAGGTCTCCTGTACTACCCCATTGCCAATATTGTCATGGATCACTGAAATACCATAGCCGAGCCTGCTTTCCCGAATTGGCGAATGCAGGTTCAGGGTAAAACTCTCCGGAGCACCATCAAGCCCCACCCATTGTGAGCGATAAAGGCTGGCAATACTCAATTGTCCTCGCGAACCAGCATAGGCCGGGTTTACACTCATGGTATTGTACATATACTGGGTAAACTGCGCATCCTGCTGTGCATATAGACCTCCCAAAATAGACAGGGTAAATACTAGATGAATAAAGGCCTTTTTAGTAGGTGTCATAAAGGGTAATAGGTTACTTGCTTATAAATATATAACCACTGTCGGTTACCTTTTCCTGGGTTGTCTGATAATCAAATATATAATAATATACCCCTGAAGGCAGATAATCATTCACAGAAAGTGTAGAACGCCCCCTGGATCTTCCGTCGAATACATTATTTTGATTATTGTAATCACTACCAGTATACACAGCTACACCCCAACGATTATATATCCTCAACGTATTGGTGAGCGTTCGGTCCACATTGCGAATGAATAAGAAATCATTCCTTCCATCCCCATTCGGAGTAACCATTTGGTTTACTTCGATGGGCCCCACTACCCTGACCGTTACAATCGCGGTGTCGCAATTTTCCGGGTTGGCATTTTCACAAATGGTATAAGATATAGTATAGGTTCCGGTCGGTGTATCGGGAGCAACACTAACGGTACCATCAGAATTTACAGTCAATGGCCCGGATGGATCGGAGCTAATAGTCACATCTGATGGATTCACAAATATACTATCGAGTGTATCATTGTCCAGTACATTACTAATGGGCACAATTCCGCCAATTTGGCCATCAACAGTATTATCACTGAAATCGTCATCAACGGCATCAATCACCAGTGCCGGTTCACCACCTATGGTTATCGTAACGGTAGCTGTATCACAGTTTGCGGGATTGGCTACCTCGCAAATGGTATACTCGATAGTTACTTCCCCATCCGGCGTCCCTTCGGCAATGGTAATGGTCCCATCAGGATTGATGGTAACACCATCGGTGCTCTCGGAGGTCAGGATTATATCGGCAGGATCCACCGGCTCGCCATCCAATGTATCATTGTCTAACACATTTATGTCGGGTTGCTCACCATTGCTGCCGGTATCTACTGTAAAGATATCATCCACCGCATCGATATCCGGTAACGGACCTATGGTGATGATAACCGTAGCGGTATCGCAATTATCAGGGAAGGCGATCTGACAAATAGTATATTCTATTTCGATCTGACCATCAGGAGTGCCCTCTGCAATGGTAATTGTCCCATCGGGGTTGATGGTCACCCCACCCGTGCTCTCGGAGGTGAGGACAACATCTTCTACATCAACTGTTTCGCCATTAAGCGTATCATTGGTTAGTACATTTACATTAGGGACTACACCGCTACTTCCGGTATTCACCGAAAACGCATCATCGACCGCATCAATGACAGGTGGAATACCTATGGTAATCACTACCTCGGCAGTATCACAATTAGTTGGATTGGCGATCTGACAAATGGTATACGTTACAACTATTACACCATCTGGCGTACCATCGGCGATAGTAATCGTACCATCAGGATTGATGGTGATATTCGTCGAAACCTCAAAAGTGAGCGTAATATCAGAAGGATCGAGTGGTTCGCCATTTAAGGTATCATTATCCAGTACATTTATCCCTGATATTTCACCACTACTTCCGGAAGGAACCTCATAATCATCATCTACCGCATCGATTACAGGTATGGGACCGATAGTGATCGTTACTGAAGCCGTGTTGCAATTTGAAGGATTTGCTACCTCACAGATAGTATACGACAGCACTATTTCTCCATCGGGTGTACCCTCAGCGATAGTAATGGAACCGTCGGGATTGATCGTAACTCCCCCTATACTCGTTGAACTAAGTACAATATCTTCTGCATTGACAGACTCGCCATCCAATGTATCGTTGGTTAACACATTAATACCAGTCTGTACCCCGCTAGTACCCGATGCCACAACAAATACATCATCTACCGCATCGATAGTAACATCTCCGCCACCGGAACCGACAACGACCGTAACAGATGCCGTATCACAGAAATCAGGATTGGAAACGGCACATATGGTATACATCAATATAACTTGTCCGTCTGCGGTTCCTGGTGCGACAGAAATGGTCCCGTCAGAATTAATTGTCACCCCACCTGAAGGTGTTGAGCTTAAAACAACATCCTCAGATTCTACCGGTTGTCCGTTTATGGTATCGTTATCCAGTACATTGCTGTTGGGTAAGATACCTCCAGTCTCCCCATCGATAAAGACCTGGCTAAAATCATCATCCACGGCATCGATTTGAAGACCTCCACCATCACCTACAAATATGGTTGTCGTGGCTGTATCGCAGTTATCAGGGTCGGCTACCTCACATATGGTATATTCGATCAGGACCTCTCCATCGGGTGTTCCCGGGGCCACTGTGATGGTTCCGTCGGGGTTGATGGTTACCCCAGCTGTGGTTTCAGAGGTGAGGACAATATCTTGAGGATCTACTGGTTGCCCATCTAAAGTATCGTTATCCAGTACATTGGTGTCGGGAAGGGTCCCACCGGTCTCCCCATCGATAAATACCTGGCTAAAATCATCATCTACAGCATTGATGCCATCAGTGGGCGGACCAACCTGAATGGTGGTCGAGGCCGTATCGCAGTTATCCGGGTCGGCTACCTCACATATTGTATATTCAATGATTACCTCTCCGTTAGGTGTTCCCGGAGCCACTGTAACCGTTCCGTCCGGGTTAATAGTTACTCCACCTGTAGTCTCTGAAATCAAAATTACATCCTCAGGATTTACAGGCTGTCCATTTAAAGTATCATTATCCAGCACATTGGTATCTGGTAAAGTACCACCTGTCTCTCCATCGATAAAAACCTGGGTAAAGTCGTCATCCACTGCATCGATTCCCGGAGTAGTTGCGTCGTCGATCAGAAAGTTCAGGTCCATGACCCAACGATCGTCGCAGGTGGGATCGAAAATCCAACCCCAGGTACTTAATCCCATTGCACCGATCCGCGAATCATAATTTGCCCCTCCAGGTCCAACATGTGCGCCAAAATTCGGAGTATTCGAATCGTCGGGATCGGGGCGTTGCTCCACGCTGAAAACACCGGTGCCTAAACATCCATTTCCACTCGCTGTTACGGTACTACGGGTATTGTCTATGACATAAAAAACCATATCCTCAGAATTCGAGGCATTCCCTGCTGTACCTTCTTTTTTATGCTCACCTCCCGCGGCCTGCCAGTCTGCCCAGGATGTTCTATCGATAAACCAAATATTCAATTCCACCAGGCAACTCCCATTGGTAGTCGTCCCGGTTAGGTGGGCAGAACCATCCTCAAATTGAGTAAACTGTAGCTCATTACCTTCTTGCTGTGAAAAGTAGGCATTCGGATTGAAAAAGTCTGTTTCGGTTTCAGGCCACCAAAAATTCGACACAGGCTGCTGACCGGTAAACGGACTGCGATCGGCATCGATGACCCTGTATATGGTATCGGCATAAACCGGAGATACCAAATCTAAATTTGCAAGTTCCCCGAAGTTATCTGCCATCAACCCTGAATTGAAAGTTTCGGAGTTTGTGGTTAAATCGAAAGAAGAAAAGAGTACAAGTGAAAACAACGCCATTAACATGGCCATCCCCCGGTATCCCTGATGTAAAACTGAAGTAATTTTTTCCATAAATGATAAGTTTCACTTAAACATATCACCATGGCTAAAGGTAGGCCTTTCACTAAGAATTGGGAATTTCTTAACAAGGTGCAATATATGGCTAATATGGCTAGCATCAAATCTATTGTAAGACATTACTTATCAAAATCTTTTAACAACATTTATTCTCGTTCAATAACCTGAATCACCACTCAGATTCAAAAAATATATAAGTAGACAATTGCCATTCATCTGATTTTAAAAACAAAATATCGATCAAAAGCAACCATTGCTCGAACCCCCTTCGATTTTATGGTCAATGTTTTGATCATTTCAGCTTCCATCCTGCCAATTAAAATGCTTCATATAGGCTGAAAAGCATTGTTATTGCCTATTTTTGCACAAATTTTTTAGTTGGTGAACCTGGAGAAAGAAATAAAGCGACGGCGAACATTTGGTATCATTTCGCATCCCGATGCCGGTAAAACAACGCTTACTGAAAAGCTGTTGCTTTTTGGTGGTGCCATTCAGGAAGCTGGCGCTGTTAAGAGCAACAAAATCAAGAAAACTGCCACCAGCGATTTTATGGAGATTGAACGTCAAAGGGGCATTTCGGTAGCCACTTCCGTCCTGGCGTTTCTTTATAAGGGGAAAAAGATAAATATCCTGGATACTCCTGGTCACAAGGACTTTGCAGAGGATACATTTAGAACGTTGTCGGCTGTTGATAGCGTAATTGTTGTGATCGATGTTGCAAAAGGTGTGGAGGAACAAACCGAAAAGCTGGTAGAAGTTTGCCGGATGCGGCAAATTCCCATGATCATCTTTATCAACAAATTAGACCGGGAAGGAAAGGACGCTTTCGACCTGCTGGATGAAGTTGAACAGAAACTCGGTCTTCGTGTAATCCCATTGAGTTTTCCTATAGGAATGGGATACGATTTTAAGGGGATCTACAATATTTACGAGAAGAACATCAATCTCTTTAGTGGTGACAATAAGAAAAACATCGAAGAAACCATTGCCTTTGATGATCTCAACAACGCTGAACTGGAAGAGATAATAGGGTCTTCGGCTGCAGAAACTCTTAGGGAAAATCTGGAACTGGTGGAAGGGGTCTATGGAGATTTTGATCTGCAGGACTATCTCGACGGCAAGTTACAACCTGTATTTTTTGGGTCTGCTCTGAATAATTTTGGGGTAAGGGAGCTACTGGACTGCTTTGTGAACATCGCTCCTGCGCCACATTCAAAAATGGCTGAAGAACGTCTTGTCCATGCCTCAGAGAAGGAATTGTCTGGATTTGTATTCAAGATCCATGCAAATATGGATCCGAAGCACCGAGATCGCCTGGCATTTGTGAAAATTGTTTCGGGAACTTTTGAACGCAATAAACCCTATCTTCATGTCAGGCATAATAAAAGGCTAAAATTTTCCAGTCCTAATGCGTTTTTCGCACAGAAAAAGGAGATTGTCGATATGTCCTATCCCGGCGATATTGTGGGTCTTCACGATACTGGAAATTTCAAAATAGGAGACACCCTAACTGAAGGCGAGCAACTTCACTATAGGGGAATACCGAGCTTTTCTCCGGAGCACTTTAGGTATATCAACAATGCTGATCCTTTAAAAGCCAAGCAGTTATATAAAGGAATAGACCAGCTGATGGATGAAGGAGTTGCTCAACTATTCACCTTAAACCTCAATGGCAGAAAGGTCATCGGCACGGTAGGTGCACTGCAGTATGAAGTTATTCAATATCGCCTGGAGCATGAATACGGCGCAAAATGTACTTATGAGAACTTTGCCGCCCATAAAGCATGCTGGGTAGATTCAAGGGAGTCGGATGCGGATGAATTAGCGGAATTCGAGCGCGTAAAACACAGGTATCTGGCCACAGACAAACAAGGACAGCTGGTATTTCTGGCCGATTCGGCATTTTCACTTCAGATGACGATCGATAAATACCCGAGTGTAAAGCTTCACTACAGTTCTGAATTTGCCTAGGCCTCCCCTGTTGGTCCGAAATTCAAAGGAATTGACGGTTGGTCGTAATCCTTGATCGGGCCGTGTGCCTTTTCAAACCGGTTAACGTTGTCACCAAGTGCTTTGAGGAATTTCTTAGCATGCTGTGGCGTCAGTATAATCCTGCTCTTAACTTTTGCTTTAGGTGCACCCGGCATCATGCTGATGAAATCGAGTACAAACTCCGAAACACTATGATTTATAATAGCAAGATTAGAGTAGATCCCTTCAGCGGTTTGTTCATCGAGTTCTATGTTGATCTGTTTCTGCTGCTGTTCTTTTTCTGCCATGGAGAATATTAAATTTTATTCTGGTTAATTGCAGCGGTGAATACGCCTAATTACCATACTAATAAAGATACTGTAAAAAAAAACCCCCGGACAATTTCCAGGGGTTATGTATTAGAATTTTAATTCCTCTTTTCGCGACATGATCTCGTCGTATTCCTCTTTGGAACCTACAATGATATTCTCATAATCACGCATTCCGGTGCCTGCCGGGATCCTATGCCCCACGATAACATTTTCTTTGAGGCCTTCAAGTGTATCGATTTTCCCGCTAACGGCCGCCTCATTGAGTACCTTAGTGGTCTCCTGGAAGGAAGCTGCTGAAATAAATGATTTAGTCTGCAGAGAAGCTCTGGTGATCCCCTGAAGAATTGGCGTAGCTGTTGCTGCTACCGCATCCCGGGCAACTACAAGCTGCTTATCCTCTCGACGTAAAATGGAATTCTCATCCCTTAGATCACGAGCGGAAATAATCTGTCCTGCTTTAAGGTTTTCTGATTCACCGGCTTCCTCCACCACTTTCTTCCCAAAAATCTCATCGTTCTCTTTGATAAAATCATCTTTATGAACAAGTTGGTTTTCAAGGAATGTAGTATCACCGGAATCCTGAATGCTCACCTTACGCATCATTTGCCGAACCACAACCTCAAAGTGCTTATCATTGATTTTTACACCCTGAAGTCTGTAGACTTCCTGTACTTCGTTTACAAGATACTGCTGTACTGCAGAAGGACCTTTTATTGCAAGGATGTCCTCAGGTGTAATCGATCCGTCCGATAATGGCATTCCAGCCCTGACATAATCGTTTTCCTGTACAAGGATCTGATTCGACAGTTTTACCAGATACTTTTTGATTTCACCCAGTTTGGATTCGATAATGATCTCGCGGTTTCCACGTTTGATCTTACCAAATGACACAACCCCATCAATTTCACTTACCACTGCAGGGTTTGAAGGATTCCTAGCCTCAAACAGCTCTGTAACCCTTGGTAAACCACCCGTAATATCTCCGGCTTTAGCCGATTTACGAGGTATTTTAACCAGGATCTTACCTTCCTTGATCTTTTCCCCGTCGTCTATCATAAGGTGAGAGCCAACAGGCAGGTTGTAGGAACGTAAAATATTATCCTTGGTATCCATGATCAGCAAGGTTGGGATGAGTTTTTTGTTTCTCGATTCGGAAATCACTTTTTCCTGGAAACCAGTCTGCTCGTCGATCTCTACCTGGTAAGTTATCCCTTGTTCAATATTCTCATAGGCTATCTTGCCTGTAAATTCTGAAACGATGACTCCATTATATGGATCCCACGAGCATATAACATCTCCTTTCTTGATCGCTTTGCCATTTTTAACAAAAAGCTGCGATCCGTAAGGAATATTGTTGGTGCTTAGTGTAATACCTGTTTTTGAATCCACAATCCTGATTTCGGAAGTCCTGGAAATCACAATATCAGCGGCTTTGCCATCTGAATCTTTTCCTTTCACCATCCTCAATTCGTCGATCTCAGCGACACCGTCGAATTTAGCTTCCAATTTGCTTTCCTCTGAGATATTACCTGCAATACCTCCTACGTGGAAAGTCCTCAGGGTTAGCTGTGTTCCCGGTTCACCGATCGATTGTGCGGCAATAACTCCAACGGCCTCCCCGCGCTGTACCATTTTATTGGTAGCCAGGTTTCGTCCGTAACATTTCGCACAGATTCCTTTTGCCGCTTCACAGGTAAGTGGCGATCGCACTTCAACCCTTTCAATTGGTGAAGCCTCGATCTTCTTGATATCGGATTCCATGATCCCTTGTCCGGCATGGAGGATAAGCTCCTCTGTAAGCGGGTTGTAAAGATCGTGCAGTGATACCCTTCCTAGAATACGTTCTCCGAGTGTCTCCACAATTTCTTCATTCTTCTTCAGCGGCGCCACTTCGATTCCTCTAAGTGTGCCACAGTCTTCAATATTGACGATGACATCCTGAGAAACATCTACCAAACGACGCGTTAAATACCCGGCATCGGCAGTTTTCAGAGCCGTATCAGCCAGTCCTTTACGAGCACCGTGAGTGGAAATAAAGTATTCGAGGATCGACAGACCTTCCTTAAAGTTAGAGAGGATCGGATTTTCGATAATCTCCCCGCCACCTGCAGTAGATTTCTTTGGTTTGGCCATAAGACCCCTCATACCGGTTAACTGTCGGATCTGTTCTTTAGAACCCCTGGCCCCGGAATCGAGCATCATATATACCGAGTTAAAACCTTGCTGATCTTCCCGAATACGCTTCATAGCCAGTTCGGTAAGCATCGCATTGGTAGACGTCCATACGTCGATTACCTGATTATATCGCTCGTTATTGGTGATAAGACCCATGTTGTAATTCATCATGATACCATCTACTTCCTTATTGGCATCAGCGATCATATCATGCTTTTCCTTAGGGATGATAATATCACCCAAACTGAATGAAAGTCCTCCTTTAAAGGCAAATTCATAACCCATGGTCTTGATAAGATCAAGAAATTCGGATGTGGTGGGTACGTCTGTTACGGCAAGGATCTTCCCGATGATATCCCTTAGGGATTTTTTGTTTAAAACCTCATTGACATAACCAGCCTCTTCAGGTACCACCATATTAAACAGTACTCTTCCCACGGTAGTTTCTATGATCTGATCCACCAGTTCGCCTTCTTCATTAAAGTCTTTGGCTCTAACTTTAATCCCGGCATTCAACTCTACCTTGTTCTCGTTAAAAGCGATTACTACTTCCTCATAAGAGTAGAACGTAAGCCCTTCACCTTTAACTTTTACTTTGTCGGTAGATAGTCGCTTCTTGGTCATATAATAGAGTCCGAGAACCATATCCTGTGAGGGTACAGTAATCGGAGAACCATTGGCAGGGTTCAGGATATTATGAGACGCCAGCATCAACAGTTGAGCCTCGAGTATAGCTTCCGGACCGAGTGGTAGGTGAACCGCCATCTGGTCTCCGTCGAAATCCGCATTAAAAGCCGTACATACCAAAGGGTGCAGCCTGATGGCCTTACCTTCAATCAGTCGTGGCTGAAAAGCCTGGATCCCTAAACGGTGTAATGTGGGAGCCCGGTTTAACAGTACCGGATGACCTTTGAGCACGTTTTCCAGAATATCCCAGACAACAGGTTCTTTCTTATCGATTATCTTTTTGGCAGATTTAACCGTTTTTACTATTCCTCTTTCGATAAGTTTCCTGATCACAAAAGGTTTATATAACTCAGCGGCCATTTCCTTGGGAAGACCACATTCATATAGTTTCATTTCTGGCCCAACGACAATTACCGAACGAGCCGAGTAATCTACCCTCTTACCCAGGAGATTTTGTCTGAAACGCCCTTGTTTTCCTTTAAGGGAATCAGAAAGCGATTTCAGAGGACGGTTCGATTCGGTCTTTACAGCCGAAGCTTTTCGTGTATTATCAAAAAGCGAATCTACCGACTCCTGGAGCATTCTTTTTTCATTTCTCAGGATCACTTCCGGAGCCTTGATCTCCATCAGTCTTTTTAGACGATTGTTCCTGATAATAACCCTGCGATAAAGGTCATTTAAGTCGGAAGTAGCAAAACGCCCACCGTCTAGTGGAACCAGGGGTCGAAGTTCCGGTGGTATAACCGGTATCACCTTCATGATCATCCACTCAGGGTTATTTTCCCTGTTGTTCTGAGCTTCTCTCAGTGCTTCCACGACTTGCAGACGTTTCAGCGCCTCAGTTTTCCTCTGCTTGGAGGTCTCTGTATTGGCCTTATGCCTCAGGTCGTAAGACAGTTGCTGAAGATCAATTCTTGAAAGCAGGTCTATAAGACACTCCGCACCCATTTTGGCGATGAACTTATCCGGATCTGTGTCCTCAAGGTATTGATTCTCAGGAGGAAGAGTTTCCAAAATATTAAGGTACTCCTCTTCGGTAAGGAAGTCCATTTTCTGGATCTCCTCTTCTTCCGGGCCTTTGGCAAGGCCAGGCTGGATTACCACATATCGCTCGTAATAGATAATCATGTCGAGCTTTTTGGATGGCAGACCTAACAGATATCCGATTTTATTAGGCAAACTGCGAAAATACCAGATATGAGCCACAGGTACCACCAGATTGATGTGTCCTACCCGGTCTCTACGGACTTTTTTCTCAGTAACCTCTACTCCGCAGCGATCGCAAACTATCCCGCGATATCTTATCCTTTTATATTTACCACAGGCACACTCATAGTCTTTTACAGGACCAAAGATCCTTTCACAGAAAAGACCATCGCGCTCTGGTTTGTGCGTACGGTAGTTAATAGTTTCAGGTTTCAGAACTTCGCCTCTCGACTCAGCCAGAATCGCTTCCGGAGATGACAGACCGATGGAAATCTTGTTAAACCTCTTTATTGCTGTGTTATCTTTTAATCTAGCCATAATGCTGATTACTGTTTTTACTATTCTTTCTAATACTTATTCTTCCAGTCTGATATCAAGTCCGAGTCCTTGGAGCTCGTGCATCAGTACGTTAAAAGACTCTGGTAGTCCTGGTTCTGGCATGGTTTCCCCTTTAACGATAGACTCATAGGTCTTCGCCCTGCCGATCACGTCGTCTGACTTCACGGTAAGGATCTCCCTTAAAGTAGATGAGGCCCCGTAAGCTTCAAGAGCCCATACTTCCATCTCACCAAATCGCTGACCCCCAAATTGAGCCTTACCACCAAGTGGTTGCTGGGTGATAAGTGAATATGGTCCGATAGAACGGGCATGCATCTTATCATCGACCATGTGGCCAAGTTTCAGCATGTAAATTACCCCTACTGTGGCAGCCTGGTCGAAACGTTGGCCCGTACCACCATCATATAGATAGGTATGCCCATATTGTGGAACTTCCGCCTCCTGGGTTAGTGCTTCTATTTCTTCGATAGTAGCCCCATCAAATATCGGTGTGGCGTAATTTCGATTCAACTTAAGTCCGGCCCAACCAAGTACGGTCTCATAGATCTGTCCAATATTCATCCTTGAGGGCACCCCAAGTGGATTCAGTACAATATCTACAGGTGTTCCGTCTTCCAGGAATGGCATGTCTTCCTGACGCACTATACGAGCAACAATACCTTTGTTACCGTGACGTCCTGCCATCTTATCCCCTACTTTCAGCTTTCGCTTCTTAGCGATATATACCTTGGCGAGTTTCATGATACCCGCTGGGAGTTCATCTCCTACGGAAATCGTGAATTTGTCTCGACGCAGATTCCCCTGAAGATCATTGAGTTTGATCTTATAGTTATGCAACAGATCTGTGATCATCACATTGGTCGCCTTGTCTGTGGTCCAGCTTCCAGCCACCAAGTGGGCAAAATCATCAACGGCGTTCAGCATCTTCATGGTGTACTTCTTACCTTTCGGCAGCACCTCTTCCCCGAGATCGTTCTGTACACCCTGTGATGTTTTACCATTGACCAGTTTGAAGAGTTTTTCAACCAGTATATCCTTTAATTCCTGGAATTTAACTTCATATTCCAACTCAAGCTTGGTAATGGCTTCTTTATCTTCCGAACGTTTTCTTTTGTCCTTAATAGAACGCGAGAAGAGTTTTTTATCGATGACCACACCTTTGAGTGATGGAGAGGCCTTGAGAGATGCATCTTTTACATCTCCTGCCTTATCCCCAAAAATGGCCCGTAATAATTTTTCTTCAGGAGTTGGATCTGATTCTCCTTTAGGAGTGATCTTCCCAATTAAGATATCACCAGGCTTTACTTCTGCACCGATACGGATCATGCCATATTCGTCCAGATCCTTGGTCGCTTCTTCTGAAACGTTAGGAATATCGTTGGTAAGTTCCTCGGCACCGAGTTTGGTATCCCTTACCTCGAGAGCGTATTCATCGATGTGAATAGAGGTAAAAATATCCTCTCTTACCACTTTCTCCGAGATCACAATCGCATCTTCAAAATTGTACCCTTTCCATGGCATAAATGCCACTTTCAGGTTACGACCTAATGCGAGTTCACCATTTTCAGTCGCATAACCCTCACAAAGTACCTGTCCTCTTTTAACCTTATCTCCTGTGCTAACTATCGGTTTAAGGTTAATGCAGGTTCCCTGGTTGGTTTTTCTGAATTTCACCAGATTATACGTTCTGGAATCATCTTCAAAACTCACCTGGCGCTCGCGCTCCGATCTTTTGTAATTGATTACGATCTTTTTAGCATCCACGTATTCCACTACTCCTTCGCCTTCTGCATTGATCAGTACCCGTGAATCTGAAGCCACCTGTCTTTCCAGGCCGGTTCCAACTATTGGCACTTCTGGCTTTAAAAGTGGTACTGCCTGACGCATCATGTTAGATCCCATCAACGCACGGTTGGCATCATCGTGCTCCAGGAAGGGAATCAATGAAGCTGAAATCGAGGCGATCTGATTAGGGGCAACATCCGTATAATTTACTTCCTTCGGATCTACCACTGGAAAATCGCCTTCTTCCCTGGCAATTACCTTATCGGTATCGATCTTGCCATTATCTTTTAAAGGGATATTAGCCTGGGCGATCTTTCTGCCTTCTTCTTCTTCTGCGCTCAGGTATACAAAGTCTTTAGTGTCTACAACTCCTTTTTCTACCTTTCGGTAAGGGGTCTCGAGGAACCCAAGCGGGTTAACCTTGGCAAAGACCGAAAGCGAGGAGATAAGACCAATATTAGGCCCTTCCGGAGTTTCGATCGGACATAGTCTTCCATAATGGGTATAGTGAACATCCCTAACCTCAAAACCTGCTCGTTCCCTTGAGAGTCCGCCTGGCCCTAATGCCGACAGTCTTCTCTTATGAGTGATTTCGGCCAGAGGGTTGGTCTGGTCCATAAACTGAGACAATTGGTTTGTACCAAAGAAAGAGTTGATCACCGAAGACAAAGTCTTGGCATTGATCAGGTCTATGGGGGTAAAAACTTCGTTGTCACGAACATTCATCCTTTCACGAATGGTTCTGGCCATTCGTGCGAGTCCCACTCCAAATTGAGCCGACAGTTGTTCACCAACTGTTCTGACCCTCCTGTTAGACAGGTGATCGATATCATCGATCTCAGCCTTGGAATTGATAAGCTCGATAAGATACTTAATGATGGTGATGATATCCTCTTTGGTCAGCACCGCTTTATCCATACCGATATCCAGCCCGAGTTTCTTATTCATCCGGTATCTTCCCACTTCTCCCAGGCTGTAACGCTGGTCTGAGAAGAAGAGTTTGTCTATAATCCCTCTCGCGGTTTCCTCATCGGGCGGTTCTGCGTTACGCAGTTGCCTGTAGATATGTTCTACCGCTTCCTTTTCTGAATTAGTAGGATCTTTCTGAAGGGTGTTATGGATGATGGCATAATCGCTCTGAGCATTATTCTCCTTATGAAGAAGAATCGTCTTTACATCCGTTTCCATGATCTGGTCGATATGGTCCTTTTCCAGGACAGTATCGCGGTCGAGTACAATTTCGTTCCGTTCGATGGAAACCACTTCTCCGGTATCCTCGTCCACAAAATCCTCATGCCAGGTATTTAATACCCTGGCTGCCAATTTTCGGCCCATTACTTTTTTCAGGCCAGTCTTGGTGACTTTAATTTCTTCAGAAAGGTCAAATATCTCAAGAATGTCCTTATCCCTTTCATAGCCAATAGCCCTGAAAAGAGTAGTCACAGGTAATTTTTTCTTACGATCGATATAAGCGTACATCACACTGTTGATATCGGTCGCGAATTCTATCCAGGAACCCTTAAAAGGGATAACCCTTGCCGAGTACAATTTAGTACCGTTGGCGTGGAAGGATTGTCCGAAGAATACCCCGGGAGATCGGTGAAGCTGCGATACCACAACACGTTCGGCCCCATTTATCACAAAGGTGCCGCTAGGGGTCATATATGGAATTGTTCCCAAATAAACATCCTGAACAATAGTTTCGAAGTCTTCATGTTCCGGATCGGTACAATACAGTTTTAAACGGGCCTTAAGTGGCACGCTGTAGGTTAGCCCTCTTTCGATACATTCCTGGATGGTATATCTGGGAGGGTCTATGAAATAATCAAGAAATTCCAGTACAAACTGGTTCCTCGTATCTGTAATGGGAAAGTTTTCCATGAAGGTGTTATATAAACCTTCATTGCCTCTTTCATCCGATTTGGTTTCGAGCTGAAAAAAATCTTGAAAAGATTTAATCTGAATGTCCAAGAAATCCGGATAGTCCGGAATGTTCTTAGCGGATGCGAAACTTATTCTTTCAGTCTGTTTTGTGAACATCTAAGGACAAAATTTTGATCGTGAATACTAAAATGGGTGGTATATCTCGAGATATACTATATATAAAAGGGTTTAGGTCTAGCCGCCAGAAAGGCGGAAAGACCTAAACACAAACCTTATGGTAGTAGCAATTATTTAAGCTCAACTTCTGCTCCTGCTTCTTCCAATGATTTTTTGATACCTTCGGCTTCGTCTTTACCTACACCTTCTTTAACTGCTTTAGGTGCACTGTCTACGATATCTTTAGCATCTTTCAGTCCAAGACCTGTAAGCTCTTTGACCAATTTAACCACGGCTAGCTTAGAGCCACCCGCCGCTGTTAATACCACGTCGAATTCCGATTGCTCTTCTGCGGCTTCGCCACCTTCAGCTCCGGCGGCTCCACCACCTGCGGCTACAGCAACTGCAGCGGCAGCAGGTTCAATACCATACTCTTCTTTTAATATATCAGCCAATTCGTTTACCTCCTTTACAGTGAGGTTGACCAATTGTTCTGCGAAATCTTTTAAATCTGCCATTTTTCTATCGTTTAATAAATTTTAAATATTCTAGTTTTAGTGCTTACTTAATTCTCTTTTTCGGATAATGTTTTCAGGATACCTGCCAATTTGCCTCCTCCGGATTTAAGACCGGAAATAACGTTTTTGGCCGGCGATTGCAACAGGGCAATGATATCTCCAATAACCTCTTCCTTGGATTTGATGTTGACCAGTGTTTCGAGTAAGTCATCACCTACAAAAATCGCCTCTTCAATAAAGGCTCCTTTTAACAGGGGTTTGTCTGACTTCTTCCGAAAAGTTTTGATCAACTTGGCCGGAGCATTCCCTGCCTCTGAGAACATCAGCGAAGTATTCCCCTTCAAGACCTCCGGAAGTTCTCCGAATTCCTTATCTGAGGCTTCCATAGCTTTAGCCAGAAGCGTGTTTTTAACTACTGCCAATCTAACATTAGCTTTAAAACAAGCCCTTCTCAAATTTGAGGTGCTTAGTGCATCCAGGCCCGATATATCTGCCAGGTAAATAGTGGAGTTCTCTGCAAGCTGTCCTTTCAGATCCTCTATTACCGTGGCTTTTTCTTCTCTTGTCATTCCAATAATTTTAGTGTTAAACCGCTTTAGGGTCTAATTGAACACTGGGACTCATAGTGCTCGACATGAATATGCTTCTCATATACACACCTTTAGCAGCTGCAGGTTTTAGCCTGTTCAGGGTATCGAGTAATTCCTTTGCATTCCCAGCGATTTTCTCAGCCGAAAATGAGGCCTTACCGATAGCGGCATGAACAATACCTGTTTTATCCACCTTAAAATCTATTTTACCGGCCTTAACCTCAGAAACCGCCTTGGCGATATCCATAGTTACCGTTCCTGTCTTCGGATTGGGCATGAGTCCGCGTGGTCCCAGGATTCTTCCCAGGGGTCCTAATTTACCCATAACGCTGGGCATGGTAATAATGACGTCCACATCGGTCCATCCGCCTTTGATCTTAGCCAAATACTCGTCTAAACCCACATAGTCGGCTCCTGCTTTTTCAGCATCTGCTTCCTTATCCGGGGTTACCAGCGCCAGTACTTTTACGTCTTTCCCGGTACCATGAGGAAGCGTAACCACGCCACGCACCATCTGGTTTGCTTTACGCGGATCGACTCCCAAACGCACAGCCAGGTCTACCGAGGCATCGAATTTGGTTTTGGTGATCTCCTTTATCAAAGCAGAAGCCTCATCCAGAGAATAGAGTTTATCCTTCTCGATCTTGGCCTGAGCTTCTTTTTGGTTCTTATTTAATTTTGCCATACTTAATTTGCTTTAAGATCTTAAAAAGGTTTTTTGCCTGAAACTTTAAGGCCCATAGACCTTGCGGTTCCCGCAACCATGCTCATAGCAGATTCAACCGTAAACGCATTAAGGTCTACCATTTTGTCTTCCGCTATGGTCTTGATCTGGTCCCAGGTCACCTTTCCTGATCTGTTCCTGTTAGGTTCGCCGGATCCTTTTTTGATCTTTGCCGCTTCCATAAGTTGTATTGCCGCTGGCGGTGTCTTGACGACGAAGTCGAACGACTTGTCTTTATATACGGTGATAACAACAGGTAACAATTTACCCTGTTTGTCCTGCGTACGAGCATTGAACTGCTTGCAGAACTCCATGATGTTAACGCCGGCAGCACCTAAAGCGGGTCCAACCGGTGGCGACGGATTCGCAACACCTCCCCTAACTTGTAGTTTAACTACTTTACGTGTTAATTGGAAGCAACACTGCTTTTAGTGCGTAACACTTTAAACTTTTTCTACTTGCATATAACTCAATTCCAGTGGAGTTTTTCGACCGAAAATCTTCACCATCACTTCGAGCTTGCGTTTTTCTTCATTTATCTTTTCCACTGTACCATTAAAACCATTGAAAGGACCATCTATCACCTTCACCGTCTCTCCGAGAATAAAAGGAATCGCAACGCTATCTGTATTGACAGCCAATTCGTCCACTTTGCCTAACATCCTGTTGACCTCAGCCTTTCGCAATGGTACCGGGTCTCCACCCTTGGTTTCTCCCAGGAATCCAATAACATTGGTGATTGATCGGATGATATGGATCATCTCACCACCAAGATTGGCCTTTAACATGATATAGCCTGGAAAATAGACCCTCTCCTTATTGATTTTTTTACCATTACGGATTTGAACTACCTTCTCGGTAGGTACCAGAACCTCTTCTAGATAGTCCCCAAATCCATGACGCTCCACTTCGCTCTCTATGTAGCCCTTAATTTTATTTTCCTGGCCACTAACAGCTCGCACTACATACCACTTCTTTTCCAATACTTCAGACATAGAGCTGTAATTAATTGATTAACATATTGAAATACAATTGGATAAGTCTGCTAAAAACTGTATCGACTCCCCAGGTTGCCAATGCAAAAAGAATCGAAAATACCGCAACCACTACCATAAGGTTGGAAGACTCCGCCCTGGAAGGCAGGGTAACATTGTTCCTTAATTCCTCAATCGATTCCTTTATATATGTAACCATTTCCAATTCTTTATTTGACACCGGGAAAACGTTCCCAATCGTTCACTCCTGCACGGGAGGAGAGACTCGAACTCCCGACACCTGGTTTTGGAGACCAGTGCTCTACCAACTGAGCTACACCCGTATTTTTTGGTGCTCGAACTCCCAGGAATAATACAGGAGTACATCACCTCTATATATTTACACCAAAAGGTATCCGCCTATGGCGAACACCTCTCAGTGCTATAATCTAAGATCTATCTAGTCTAATATCTTGGTAACCTGACCGGCACCAACCGTCCTACCACCTTCGCGGATAGCGAATCGAAGACCCACGCTCAGCGCAATCGCCTGAAGAAGATCTACTGTAATAGTAAGGTTATCACCAGGCATCACCATTTCTACCCCATCGGGCAGATTGATGGTTCCGGTTACGTCTGTTGTTCTTACATAGAACTGCGGACGATAGTTATTGTGGAAAGGAGTGTGTCTGCCACCTTCTTCTTTCTTAAGGATATAAACCTCCGCTTCAAACTTCGCATGTGGAGTTACAGATCCTGGCTTACAAATAACCATCCCTCGTTTTACATCAGACTTTTCAATTCCTCTGAGAAGGATACCAACGTTATCTCCGGCCTCACCTCTATCGAGGATCTTACGGAACATCTCTACACCAGTAACTGTAGAGGTAAGTTTCTCAGCACCCATACCTATGATATCAACAGCGTCTCCGGTATTTGCAACACCAGTCTCGATTCTGCCGGTGGCAACAGTACCACGACCTGTAATAGTAAATACATCTTCAACAGGCATCAGAAAATCTTTTTCTACATCTCGCTTGGGTAATTCAATCCACTCGTCTACTGCAGCCATCAATTCTCTTACAGTATCCACCCATTTATCTTCTCCGTTAAGAGCACCAAGGGCAGATCCAGAAATCACAGGACCGTTATCTCCATCGTAATCGTAGAAGGATAGAAGTTCTCTAACTTCCATTTCAACTAGTTCAAGAAGCTCTTCGTCATCAACCATGTCAACCTTGTTCAGGAAAACAACGATTTTAGGAATACCTACCTGGCGACCCAACAAGATGTGCTCACGAGTTTGTGGCATTGGACCATCTGTTGCAGCTACCACAAGAATAGCACCGTCCATTTGAGCAGCACCTGTAACCATGTTTTTCACATAGTCGGCGTGGCCAGGACAGTCAACGTGTGCATAGTGTCTATTGGCCGTCTGGTACTCAACGTGTGCAGTGTTGATTGTAATACCTCTTTCTTTTTCTTCAGGGGCGTTGTCGATAGAATCGAAGCTCCTCATTTCAGACAGACCATCATTCGCCAGTACCGTAGTAATAGCAGCAGTCAATGTGGTCTTACCGTGATCGACGTGTCCAATAGTACCAATGTTAAGGTGTGGTTTGGAACGATCAAAAGTTTCCTTTGCCATTGTAAATAAATTTAATCTTAGTTTATATTAGTGTACAAATTCTTATTCATATTTAGAGCCAACGACGGCCCCGATAACTATCGGGGGAACCCGTGATTTCCCGAATCCAATATCAGGAACAACAGGTGTGCCATCTTCAGGTCATAATTTCAAATACTATCGAGCCAACGACGGGATTTGAACCCGTGACCTCTTCCTTACCAAGGAAACGCTCTACCCCTGAGCTACGTCGGCTTTATGGATTGTTTTCGCTTTCAACAGGACATACTTATTAATTCCTGTAAAAGCAAACGTTAACTCAAAGTTTGAGAGCGGGAGACCGGGTTCGAACCGGCGACATTCAGCTTGGAAGGCTGACGCTCTACCAACTGAGCTACTCCCGCTTATTTCTATCAATATTTCAAGGCTTCGGAAATTCTGAAAAGGACACTTCTCAAAAATATTTCCCTGACCTAAGAACGTCTACAAAATTCAATCGGAATATACATTACTGTATCCCGCTCTCGAATTTTGATAGTGGGGAGAGCAGGATTCGAACCTGCGAAGGTAAAAACCAACAGATTTACAGTCTGTCCTCGTTGGCCGCTTGAGTATCTCCCCTCCCTTATTTTTTGGGCAATTCGAGCCGATGGAGGGACTCGAACCCACGACCTGCTGATTACAAATCAGCTGCTCTAGCCAGCTGAGCTACATCGGCTTAAATAAGCCTTTTATCCCATAAAAAAGCCCGTCATTTCTAACGGACTGCAAATGTAGATAATTATTTTTTTAATCAAAACTATTTCACAAAAATTTTGCAACACCGTAAACCCTTGGTTTCTGCTTCTTTTTCATGAGTTTACGCTCAAGTGAACTGCATGCAGAATCCACTGCTTCCTCAAAGGATTTTCGCTGTTTTTTGACAATGAAATTATCACGAGGTATTCGTATTTTGATCTCTACAATTTTATTCTGCTTTGAACTGGTATTTTCTACCTTTAAATATACATCTGAACTGATGACCTTATCATAAAATAGATCTAACTTATCAAGTCTTTTTTGAACAAAGTTGATAAGTTTAGCATCGGCGCTGAAATTCACGGATTGTGTATTTACTTTCATATGGCAGATTTTGTGGCTGCAGAAGGCAGCTGAATTAAACGGATGATGATGAACGTTGCTAACTCTTGCTCCTTGGGTGAGCAGATGCATGTACTTTTTTCAATTCGGCGATGCTGCTATGAGTATATACCTGAGTAGACGCCAAACTCGAATGTCCCAATAACTCCTTTACCGCATTCAGGTCTGCTCCCTTGTTTAAAAGGTGCGTTGCAAAGGTGTGTCTTAGTATATGGGGGCTCTTTTTAACCTTAGATGATACTATACTAAAATACCTATTAATAATTCTATATACAAGTGTTTCATAGATATTGCGGCCTGTTTTGGTCAGTAAAACAAATTCCAATTCTTTATTACCTGCAAGTTCCGCACGGTATTTCAGATACTCATTATAATACGAGATGGTACTGTTGAGCAAAGGAACCAGACGTTCCTTATTTCTTTTGCCCAACACCCTGAGTACCCGTGAATGCAAATCAACATCCTGTAACTTTAAACCGATAAGCTCTGCCCTTCTGATGCCTGTAGTATACAACAGTTCAATAATCAACCGGTCGCGCGACCCTTCGAAATTTTCGGGATAGTCTATCTCCTTGAGGATAGTTTCCATTTCCGATACAGAAAAAGGCACCTCAATTTTCTTAGCGGTTTTTAGTGATTTATGTTTGGCCAAAGGGTTGGCACTTATCTCCTCAATTTTTAGCAAAAACTTATAGTAAGCTGCTAATGAGGCTATCTTTCGGTTTACAGTGCGATTCGAAATACCATTTTCCACCAGGGAGATAATCCAAGTCCTGATAATATTATAGTCGGCCCGTCTCAGGTCGTCGAGTTCAAACTCATCCGCACAGAACTCCTTGAATGTAAGGATATCCCGACTGTACGCCTTTAAGGTATGTACAGAGTAATTCTTCTCTAGCGACAAATATGATTGAAAAGCCTCGACAGACATGCTATAAAGTTACTAAACTTAGTCCGGGAATAGGAATAAAAAAATCCCGCAAAAAGCGGGATTATATATCTATTGAGGTGTGTACTTTAAATTTCCTCCTGGTCTCTGAGGCCCTGAATATATCTGGCCTTGAGTACCTGTTGTCTTCTAATCACAGAAGGTTTGGTAAATTGCTGTCTTTTCCTCAGCTGTCTCATCGTACCTGTCCTGTCGAACTTACGTTTAAAGCGTTTTAGTGCTCTGTCGATGTTTTCTCCTTCTTTAACTGGTATTATTAACATAGGCTACAACCTCCTTTCTTTAGTGATTTTCAGTCTGCAAATATAAAAGGTTTTAAGAAAACCCAAGCAATTTACTTTAAAATAATCTTAGAGATTACAACTTTCTGAATTTCAGTGGTACCTTCTCCGATGGTACAGAGCTTGGAATCCCTGTAAAATTTTTCTACCGGAAACTCTTTGGTATAGCCATATCCCCCATGAATCTGCACTGCTTCGTTAGCTACTTTCACGCAGGTCTCCGAGGCATACATTTTAGCCATCGCACTGATCTTTGTAGTTACCCGGCCCTGGTTCTTGAACGATGCTGCCTTGTGTGTCAGCAGATCCGAGGCTTCAATTTCTGTAGCCATATCTGCCAGTTTGAAGGAAATACCCTGAAAACTGGAAATTGGCTTCCCGAATTGTACTCGTTCTTTAGAATATTTTACCGATGCTTCGAAAGCACCTTTAGCCACACCTAAAGAAAGCGCTGCGATTGAAATACGCCCTCCATCGAGGACCTTCATAGATTGAATAAACCCATCACCTACTTCTCCCAGCCTGTTCGAATCCGGGATAAGGCAATTATCGAAAATCAGCTCTGCCGTTTCGCTGGCACGCATGCCAAGCTTATCTTCTTTTTTTCCACTGTTGTATCCGGCTGTACCCTTTTCAACTACAAAAGCGGTCATACCTTTACTATCACCTTTTTCTCCTGTACGCGCTACTATAACTGCGATATCTCCACTAATTCCATGGGTGATAAAGTTTTTAGCTCCATTGAGGATCCAATTGTCTCCATCCTTTCTGGCAGTCGTTGCCATTCCGCCCGCATCTGAGCCTGTATTGTGCTCAGTGAGACCCCAGGCACCAATCCATTCGGCCGTAGCCAGTTTTGGTAGCCATCTGTCTTTTTGTTCATCATTGGCAAACAGAAGAATATGATTTGTACATAACGAATTATGTGCCGCCACGGATAGACCTATGGAAGGATCAACCTTGGAGATCTCCTCTATAATGGCAATATATTCGTGATAACCAAGTCCCGATCCGCCATATTTCTCCGGAACAAGAACACCCATAAATCCCATTTCACCAGCTTTCTTGAACAGCTCTACAGGGAAATGCTGTGCCTCATCCCATTCCATCACATGTGGCCTTATATACTGTTCAGCAAAGTCTCGGGCCGAATTGGCCACCAGCTTGTGTGTTTCCGTATAATCGAATCCAATTGTAGACAAAGATTCCGTGATCATAAGTGCAATTTTTTTTACAGGGTCAAATATAGCTTAATTCTGTTAATTCTATCAGCGGGAAAATCCTGTAATTTTGTTAATTCATCCAGCGTTTTTATCTGTCCAATACTATCGCGATAACGAACGATTCTTCTTGCCAGGTCATACGAAATATAGACCAGCTGCGCCAGGTCTTCCACACTTGCATCTCGAAGGCTGATTGTATTAATTTCGGGGCTGGAAACCACGGTAAATTCATTTAAAATCCGCTCTGCCACTTCTCCTTTTAAGCCGTAAACATCATTTAACTGCTCATCAGTTAGAAATCCTCCAAGCGCATCCCTGAATTTAATGATACGCCGCGATAATACTTCGCCAACGCCATTTATTCGCATCAGGTCTTCGGCTCTGGCTTTATTGAGGTCTGACTTCACCTCTGGCTTTTCGAGAGAAACTATCACCCCGGATTGTTTTTTAACAAGGGCTTTTGTGATCGCTCTGGCCGTCCACTTTGGAAACCTGAAGTAAGGAGATATCGAGTCTAGTAACGTATCTGATATCTGTGTAACAGTTTGAAAATCCTCGATGGTATTGATAAACCTGCCCGATTCTCTATAACTGTGAAGCCGATCGATCTCTGCAGGACTCATCCCCAGTACATAGCCCTTATAATCAGAAATGAAATTAGGGTTAAAAAGTTTGCTGTAGACAGGTTTCTGTGTTATTGATTGCATCGAATCCAAATGCCGTTGGGCATTAAGATCAGGACCAAAAAGAGCCTGCTTATTATTAAAGGAGATCCTTTTTAGAGTGTAATAAGAAATTTGAAAAAGAACAATGAGCACCAACAAATAAAAAATCCCACTTCGTTCCTGTTTATTGAACTTGAAGTGGGAGGTAATATTTCTGTAGAATCTCTTTATTTGGATACCGATTTTATGGCACTCATATATTTCGCCAGTTCCTCTTTTACCCTTGGAAACAAAAACAAGAGACCTATCATATTAGGGAATACTAAAGCTAAAATCATGGCGTCTGAAAATTTAATGACTGCATCGAGAGTGGCAGCAGCACCTATAACGACAAAAAGCAGGAAGAGTACCTTGTAGAGTGTATCTGCTGTTTTCCCTCGTCCAAATAAAAATTTCCACGATTGAAGGCCATAGTAAGACCAGGAGATCATTGTTGAAAATGCGAAGAGTATGATTGCAATAGTAAGAACATATCTGAAGCCTGGGATGACAGAGTCATAGGCCATGGAAGTAAGATCTACTCCGCCTATATAACTACCTGTTTCATTAAGCATTACCGTACTATTTACAGAATTTCCATAATCGAAAGCGCCTGCATCCATATTGAAGAAAATGATAACCAGGGCTGTCATGGTACAAATAACAACCGTGTCTATAAATGGTTCCAGAAGCGCCACTACTCCTTCGCTAGCAGGGTATTTGGTTTTGACCGCCGAATGGGCAATAGCCGCCGAACCAGCACCGGCTTCATTGGAAAATGCTGCACGTTGAAAACCAACGATAATTACTCCTAAGATACCCCCCAGACCGGCCAGAGGCGTAAATGCACCAGAGACAATCATCCCGAAGGCATCTCCTATGAATTCGAAGTTTGCAAAGATGATTACCAGCGATGCCAGGACATAAATTACAGCCATAAATGGCACTATCTTTTCCGTTACACTGGCAATTTTCTTTATGCCTCCAATAATTACAATCCCAACCAATATTGCCAGAATTATCCCGATAATAACCCCTGTGGCGCCTCCCTCTAAATTCAGCATGGTTGAGAGTTGAACAGCTGCCTGATTGGACTGAAATGCGTTTCCTCCTCCAAAAGAAGCTCCCACGCACAACACCGCGAATATAATACCCAATGCCTGGCCCAATCTTTTATAACCTTTTTCCTTTAACCCCCTGGAAAGATAGTACATGGGCCCTCCATATACAGTTCCGTCAGCACCTACATCTCTATATTTTACTCCCAGCGTACATTCAACAAACTTTGTGGACATTCCTATTAGGCCGCAGACAATCATCCAAAAAGTGGCACCGGGGCCTCCAACAGCAATGGCCACTGCCACTCCTGCAATATTTCCAAGCCCTACAGTACCAGAAACAGCCGTGGCAAGGGCCTGAAAGTGACTTACTTCTCCTTCTTTGCTCTCGTCGCGAATGGTATCTGGCAAATCGCCCTCTACAATGTTCACCTCTGCTTTTTCCACTCCGTGACCCTCAGGACCTTCTATTTCATCATACTTACCACGGACCGTATTGATGGCCAGTGGGAACTTCAAAATATTCGGAAACTTGAAATAAAAGGTGAAAAAGGTAGCTCCAAAAACCAGTAAGATCAATACCACAGGGATATTATAACCGGCAATCGGAATGGGTGTTAGTACAAAACCCTCCCACCAGATGGCAAATGGCATAAATGCATCATTTATCTGTTCGTCTAATCCCTTCTCCTGGGCAGAAGAAATCAATGGGAATAAAATGGTGAAAAGTGAAAGAAGTTGGTACTTCATAATAGCTGTTTTGGTTATATGATTTAGTTAGTAAGCTTGGCAATATCCTAAAAAATCCAGAGGCAATCAAATATATTTAAGGACTCTGTTATCCAATATGAAACATCTCATTTAGTTTTTGTATCTGCTCTGGCCGGCCCAGAACGATGACTTTACTTTTGGGCTGCAGAGGAAGATCGGCCTCTGGATTGATGATATAGGCACCATCAGGGTCGATATATCCAATAATTGTACAACCTGTTTTTCTTCTCAGGTCAAGATCACGAAGGGAATTGCACTCTTCCTGTCCTCCAAAATCCTCAATAGCCACCTCTTCCAGGTTGGTGGAAAGTTCGCCCTCTACCGATAATTTATCCATAAAAGTAATAAGGTCGGGTAGCACAACTAGAGATGCCATATGATCCCCTCCAATCTTATCGGGCATAATGACCTTATCCGCACCAGCCAGTTCCAGCTTCTTTTGGGAACTGACTTGGGAAGCACGACTGATAATAAACAGGTCTTTGTTTAATTGTCGTGCAGAAAGGACAACGAATAAATTGGCTGCGTCCTCGGGTAATGTCACGATAAGATTAGAAGCGCGATTAACACCTGCGTTGATAAGTACCTCATCTTCATTAGCATCCCCTTCAACAAAAAGCACGTCCTTTTCGTGCTTTTCAATCATAAGTTTATCACGTTCAATTACCACAAAGGGCCGGTTGTAAGTTTTAAGTCGGACAGAGGCCTGCATCCCATTCCGGCCATAACCGCATACAATGGTGTGTCCTGTCAAACTTTTGATCCTGCTTTTCACCTTTTTCTTTTTTATTAATTGTAGAGAGTTTCTGCTGATAATGTATTCGGTAATAATCGAAATTGCATAAGCGAATATAAAGACGCTTACAATGATTAAAATTACAGTAAATAACTTGGCATCTGCGTCAAGAGGCCGAACTTCACGAAATCCAACGGTAGTGACTGTAATAATGGTCATATAAAGGGCATCGAGCCAGCCAAAATTTGAAATATACCGGTAGCCAAGTACCCCGATAAGCAATATCGATATTATAAAAACGACAGCTAGGTATATTTTAGATCTGAGTAGTTTTATCATATTTAAAGATCAAAAACTGAGGTGCGTTTTGTATAAACCAGGTCCTTTATTCCAAGCCAGAAGGCTAGAAAGAGGTACAAGGCAAATCCGAATCCAAGGGTAACGAATGTCAGATAAATAAATGACGTTCGCACCACCCGAGCCCTGATGCCCAGACGTTCAGCAATCCGCCGACAAACTTCAAATCCCCTCTTCTGGAAATAGTATAGTATTTGATAAAAAATATTCACCGTCTAAAAATAAGGCTTTCAATTCAATATTTGATTTCCTAATGCACATTCCAGGCATCTGTTTCTCTTACAATAAGATCGGTAAAGCTGTATAACGGCTTGCGAATCAAGTGCATGATGGACAGGGAATCCGAGTGACCGGTATTGCCTGACAATACGATTATCTTCCCTGGATAACTCACTGACAAGTTTTCTGAGCTTTGGATAATTGTTATTACCGCGTTTTTTACCATACAAGTTCTTTACCGGCAGCACCGTATTGATAATTATGCTATCTATAAAAGCCTTGCTGAGTTTTGTCCTCTTATATAAAGATGGCTTGCCGAAATTATAATGACCTTGCCAGTAAGTACTTGCGCCAATTGTAAACAATTCATAAAAGTCTTTCTTAGACCAGAGCGAAATTATCCTGCTAAATAGATTTATATTTTTTGAATACAGAACTGCAAATTGTGAGAGTCGGCGCGTTGGAAAATTACTTGGTCGGACACGCATAAATTCGGGGGTCTTATACACCGGTTCGGAGAGTTGATGTTTTTTGCATAGAAAGGCAAACTCAGTCTTCAAAATATCGAAATAGTTATCTTCGACGCCTTCTTTGTTTAGCAACCCGCTCAATCCGAATAAAAGGCTTTCCAGTTGGAACGACTTTCCCCTGAGTCCTCTTATAATATTAAAATCTAGCGTTCTTGCCATAGATAAAAACCCGGATCTATTTAGTTGCTGGCCAAAATTTGCCAACAACATTATAAACAGCAGTCGCTCCCAATCTCCATCGGTGACTTTCAGCAGGAGGTCAGCCTCAGACGTTTTAGCTTCAAGTCGTTCTCGAAAAAGGTGCTCCAGCCATGGCAACATCACAAACAGATCAAGATCCGCAGCATAAGGTTCACAATTGATGAACTTGTTGTCTGATTTAAGGAGCAAATTGCGATAATTGTCAAGAATATTCTCTTCCACCACGTCTTTCAGAATAAGTGTTGGAATTTCTCCACCTGAACTCCAATACACCTTTTTATCTGCTTCCCAGACCACATGCAGAATAACATTGTTGTAATTTTTGTCTGTCTGGTGATCGTGGGCATACCAGTCCGAAGACCTCTTATGCAATTCTACATTACCCGCCCATAGTTGTTTGTCTATCTCAATACTGGCGTTCAGGAAATCAGGGCCTGAGTGCAAATTATAAGTACCCGGGTCAATAATTTGCAATAGCTCACCATTGGATGTTCTCAGTCTTGTGGAACGGAACTTTTGGTGCTTCCATAAAAAGTGCAGCAACCTTTCACGCATAGGGTGTAAAATAAAAAATCCCGCTGCAAGCGGGATTCAGTATGGCGAATAATACATTATTCGATCAGATCTCCTTCCCATTCAAGGATTCCTCCCTCGAGGTTGAAGGCATTTGCGATACCTATGCTATTCATCAATGCACAGGCCTGCCTGCTGCGATTGCCCGATCGGCAATACACATAATAATGTTTCGATTTATCTAATTTCTCCAATTCGTCCATGAATTCCTGGGGCTGATAAATATCTATATTGACCGACTCTGGTATATAGCCCTCCTCCACTTCTTCTTCAGTTCGGACATCTACAATAATTGCATTAGAATCATCGGATAACTGTTCTGCCCATTCATCCTGACTTAAATCTGCCATTGCATTTTAATTTTAACGGCAAAAGTAAGAATCTGCTCGAGTTTCATCTAAGATGGACTAAAAAATTGTCGTAGCTGATTCCCCTACTCCTGGTTTTAACAGAATTTTATGTTGGAGATTATTTTGTGGAATGAATATTTTTATACATTTGTATATACAATTATTGTATTTACATGAACGTTGAAGAAATCATAAAGACCGAGACAAAGATTCCATTGAAATCAAGATCGATCATTCACCTGTTCCTAGTACACAATAAAGTAAATGATCATCTGGCCAAAGTGTTAAAGCCATTCGAGGTGTCATTGCAGCAATTCAATGTATTGAGAATCC
Source organism: uncultured Eudoraea sp. (assembly GCA_947258405.1). Lineage (GTDB taxonomy): Bacteria > Bacteroidota > Bacteroidia > Flavobacteriales > Flavobacteriaceae > JAHEJJ01. Next base: position 41,282 of record CAMYIE010000023.1, read on the forward strand.
TTAGGGGGCGAAAGGGCAAACCGGCCAATCTTTCCACGCTCAATGAGCGAATGATTAATAAAATGAGCAATACTACCCGACTTGTCGACAAATTGTTGGTAAAGGGATATGTAGATCGCGCTGTTTGCCCCTCAAATCGTAGAAAAGTTGAAATAACCATTACAACAGAAGGTGAGAAAGTACTGAGGAAGATGGATCGTATAATAAAACATGCTGAAGAGGAATTGGTACATAATTTCTCTTCTAAAGAATTAGAACAATTAAATCTATTACTACATAAATTTTAATCTTTAATCAATTTCACATTATGAAAAAGAGTGTTATAAGTCTAGTCTTAGCTGTGATCACCACAGGGCATATGAGTGCCATCGATCCGGTTAACGAAGTAAAAAAAGAAGTTAAAACCAGCACCAGTTCCGTTACCTGGAAAGCCTATAAGGTAACCGGTTCTCATACTGGTACCGTGGATCTGGACTCCGGAACATTGCTCTTTGAAGGCGACCAGCTATCGGGAGGAGAATTCATGGTTGATATGACCAGTTTAATAGCCACCGATCTCGAAGGGGAATACAAGGGTAAACTGGAAGGACATTTGAAATCCGATGATTTCTTTGGCGTTGAAAAACATCCAAGTTCAAAATTGGTATTTACCAATGTCAGCTCAACAGGAAAGAACTCCTATGAAGTAACAGGAGACCTTACCATTAAAGGAATCACTAAACCCGTTACTTTCGATGTTTCTATTTATGGAAGTAAAGCTACCGCGACTATGAAGGTAGACCGTGCACAGTACGACGTACGCTACGGTTCAGGAAGCTTTTTCGATAACCTGGGTGACAAGACCATTTACGATGAATTTGATTTGGTCGTAGACCTGGAATTCTAGTTCATACAGTTAAGAATTCAAAAGCTCGATCCGTACTCAAACTGGTTGGGCTTTTTTGTGTTTTACATTTTGATTATATAAAATATCCTTTCTATATTTGACGCAATGAAAAGCAGAATATCTAATACCTGGTGGTGGCTGAACTTACGTCCTGAGTCGTGAGCATAGCATTTTACAGGTGTAACCATACCCAAAAGGCTTGTCTATCACGACAGGCCTTTTTTAATGCCACAATCTATGAAGTTTAAACTAGAGACATCATATAAAAAGATCCTTGCGGATACCATTACCCCGGTAAGCGTTTACCTTAAGGTCCGTGATCGGTTTCCGAACAGCATCCTTTTGGAGAGTAGTGACTATCATGCCAGCGATAATTCTTTTTCCTATATATGTTGCAACCCTATCGCTTCGATAAAAATACAGGATGAAACCATTACACAAATGCTGCCCGATGGCTCCAGGTCTGAGGTATCTATCACCAATGACTCTGACATAGCTCAGATCATTCAGGATTTCAGCCAGCAATTCGAAACTACGGATCAACAGTTTAAATTTATTAATAACGGCTTGTTTGGATATATAGCCTACGATGCTGTCAGGTACTTTGAGGATATTGAGATCGAAAAAAAAGAAGGTCATCTTAAGATACCAGACATTTATTATGCGGTTTATCAGAACATCATCGCTATTAATCACTTCAAAAACGAGGCGTATATATTTTCGCACTGCTATGAGTGTGAAAGTAATATTGCAGAAATTGAGCACCTGCTCAGCATGCGCAATTTTGCCTCTTATAATTTTTCAAAAGAGGGAGAAGTGGTATCCAACTTACAGGACGAAGAATATATGCGCCTGGTAGAATTGGCTAAAAAACACTGCCATAGGGGAGATGTCTTCCAACTGGTACTATCCAGAAGGTTCCAGCAAAAATTCAAAGGCGACGAATTCAATGTCTACCGAGCCCTAAGATCCATCAATCCTTCACCATACCTATTTTATTTTGATTATGGGAATTTTAAAATTTTCGGGAGTTCTCCCGAAGCTCAGCTAGTGATCAAAAAAGGCAAAGCGGAGATCCACCCTATCGCAGGTACTTTTAAAAGAACCGGCAGTGATGAGGAAGACGCCGCTCTGGCGAAAAAACTTACGGAAGACGATAAGGAAAACAGCGAACATGTAATGCTGGTAGATCTTGCGCGAAACGACCTTAGCCGAAACGGACACAGTGTAACCGTTGAAAACTACCGGGAGGTTCAGTTTTTTTCCCATGTCATCCATTTGGTCTCCAAGGTTACCGCCCAAAAGAAACCAGACATTTCCACTATGAATGTGGTAGCCGACACTTTTCCGGCGGGGACCCTGAGTGGGGCCCCAAAACATATGGCGATGCAACTCATTGAAAAGTATGAACATACCAGCAGGGATTATTATGGAGGCGCCATTGGGTTTATGGATTTTAAGGGTGATTTCAATCACGCTATCATGATTCGTACCTTCTTAAGCAAGGACCATGAGCTGTACTATCAGGCCGGAGCAGGATTGGTCGCCGCCTCCGATCCGAATCTGGAGCTACAGGAGACGTATAATAAATTAGGTGCCTTAACCAAGGCACTGGAAATTGCAGAATCGATATAGCGCCATGAAGAAAGTCCTTGTTATAGATAACTACGACAGTTTTACTTATAATCTGGTGCACTATCTGGAGGATCTGGATTGTGAAGTAGAAGTAAAGCGAAACGACCAGCTCGACCTTAATGATGCTGAGGATTTCCACAACATCGTACTTTCGCCCGGGCCGGGTATACCAGATGAGGCCGGGCTGTTAAAAGAGATCATCAAAACCTGGGCTCCTACCAAACGTATATTTGGTGTATGTCTAGGACAACAGGCCATAGGTGAAGTTTTCGGGGGTCGCCTGATCAATCTCGATGAAGTATACCACGGGGTCGCTACAAAAATCAAGGTTATTAAAAATGATCCGCTTTTCGAAGGTTTACCCAAAGACCTGGAGGTAGGTCGATATCATTCCTGGGTGGTAGACCCGGAGCTGCCCGACTCCCTGGAGGCCACCTCGGTGGATGAAAACGGACAACTGATGTCTATTCGACATAAAAATCATGACATTTGTGCTGTTCAGTTTCACCCCGAATCCGTTCTTACCCCTCATGGGAAACATATGCTGGAAAATTGGTTGAGGGATGGTTAATAATTTTTAGAAAAACCTATGAAAACTATATTAAACCGATTAATAAACCACGATGTGCTCTCGAAAGAAGACGCCCGTCAGGTATTGGTAAATATCGCCAACGGGGCCTATAATCCCAATCAGATTGCAGCATTCCTGACCGTTTATATGATGCGAAGTATTGCGGTCGAGGAATTGGAAGGTTTCCGTGATGCACTACTCGAATTGTGCCTTGCAGTTGATCTTTCGGGCTATGAACCTATCGATCTCTGTGGGACGGGGGGAGATGGCAAAGACACCTTTAATATCTCGACCCTCGCCTCTTTTGTTACCGCAGGTGCTGGAATACCTGTGACCAAACACGGCAATTATGGGGTTTCATCAAAGTGTGGAAGCAGTAATGTACTGGAATTTTTAAAAATCAGATTCAGCAACGACCCCGATTTTCTCAAAAGATCGATCGATGAAACCGGGATATGTATTTTACATGCTCCCCTATTCCATCCTGCCATGAAAAATGTAGCCACGATCAGAAGGGATCTGGCTGTAAAGACATTTTTTAATATGCTGGGGCCGATGGTCAATCCGGCATTTCCCAAGTATCAGATGGTGGGAGTATTCAATCTCGAACTCGCACGGATGTACAGCTATCTCTATCAGAATACCAATAAGAGATATACAGTATTGCATGCCCTGGATGGTTATGATGAAATTTCACTTACCGGCCCTACAAAAACGATTTCTAATTTTTCGGAGACCATGCTGCAACCAGAAGACTTTGGCGTTTCGCCTGTTCATCCGGAACAAATCATCGGTGGAGAAGATATTGAGCAGTCGGCAGATATTTTTATGGCCATCTTGGAGGGAAAGGGAAGCGAAGCTCAGAATAATGTAGTTTGTGCCAATGCCGGGATGGCGATAGCAACCGCAAAAGGCCTTTCAGCAAAAGAAGGTTTTGAACTCGCCCAAAATTCGCTGTTAAACGGCAAGGCATTAAAAGCACTGCTTGCCCTTCAAAAAATTAGCGCAAACTAGGTGATGCATATACTCGAGAAAATAGTAGTGGCAAAACGCCGGGAGACAGATCTGAAAAAGTCGCTGATCCCTATAAAACAACTCGAAAAAAGCCAGTTGATGGAACGAGACACTGTTTCATTGGTAAAGAGGCTTTCCCAAAGCCAATCGGGTATTATTGCCGAGCATAAGCGTCGTTCTCCTTCTAAAGCTTCCATCAATACCTCCTTAAGTGTGGAGGAAGTGGTGAAAGGATATACCAATGCCGGGGTTTGCGGGGTATCGGTACTCACAGACGGTAGGTTTTTCGGGGGCTCCCTCGACGATCTTCTCCTGGCCCGTGCCAGTACATCGCATCCACTGCTGAGAAAGGAGTTCATCATAGACGAATATCAACTAATTGAAGCCAGGGCCCATGGGGCCGATGTAATCCTGCTGATAGCAGCCATCCTTTCGGCTGATCAGATCAGATCTCTATCCATGCTGGCGTCTGAACTGGCTTTGGAAGTGTTATTGGAAGTCCACAATATAGAAGAACTGGAAAGAAGTTTATTCCCGGAAATAGATATGATCGGTGTGAATAATCGCAACCTCAAAACTTTTGAGGTATCTGTGGAGAACAGCATAACACTGGCAGATAAGATCCCCGATCGGTTCTTAAAAATATCGGAAAGCGGTATCGACAATATTGAGATTATAAAAGATCTGCGTTCCTGTGGTTATCGGGGATTTCTGATTGGAGAACAATTCATGAGATCTGAGCATCCCGGGAAATCGGCAAAGGAATTTATCCAACAGGTGGAGCGATGAAACTAAAGATCTGCGGAATGAAATATAACCCCGAAGAAGTAGCGGAATTACATCCGGACTACCTTGGATATATTTTCTGGCAACCTTCCAGTCGTTTTTTTGATGGGAGTATTTCAGACGATCATTCCGGTCCGAAACGCGTTGGGGTTTTTGTGGATGCAACCCCTGAAGAGATCGTACTATTGGTATATGAACACAAGCTCGATGCTGTTCAACTTCATGGTGAGGAGACAGCGGAGTATTGTAGTCGTTTAAACAAGTTGCTGGGTACGCCAGACTCGTCTGGAATCGAATTGATCAAGGCCTTTGCGGTAAATGAGGATTTTAATTTTGATCTTTTAAAGGAGTATGAAAGCTCGTGCGATTTTTTCCTTTTCGATACCAAAGGTGAATTGCCGGGCGGTACTGGACGCCGATTCGACTGGCGCCTATTAAAGAATTATAAACTGAACAAGCCATATTTGCTCAGTGGTGGTATCGGGCCTGCAGACGTAAAGGAAATAACGTCCTTCCTTTCGCAACCCGAAGCTGAAAACTGTTATGCTATAGATCTCAATAGCAGATTCGAAATAAAGCCAGGTCTGAAAAATGTAAAGGCGCTGAAATCATTTATGAAAGAAATTGGTTATCTATCTAAAAAAGATTGAAATATGAAGAGCTATCAAGTAGATAATAATGGATATTACGGCATTTTTGGAGGAGCATATATCCCTGAAATGCTTTATCCAAATACCGAAGAATTAAGGGAAAACTACCTTAGTATTATGGAGGAACCCGAATTCAAAAGGGAATTTCAACAGCTGCTCCAAGACTATGTGGGAAGACCAACTCCGCTTTACTTTGCTAAGAATCTATCTGAAGAATACAAGGCAAAGATTTATCTTAAACGCGAAGATCTTTGCCATACCGGCGCACATAAAGTCAACAATACTATAGGACAGATACTACTGGCAAAACGGTTGGGTAAAAAGCGCATCATTGCCGAAACAGGTGCGGGGCAGCATGGAGTTGCCACGGCAACAGTTTGTGCCTTAATGGGAATTGAATGTGTGGTATATATGGGTGAGATTGATATTGCCAGGCAGGCCCCTAACGTAGCCCGAATGAAAATGCTGGGAGCAGAGGTAAAGCCAGCCCTTTCCGGCAGCAGGACACTTAAAGATGCAACCAATGAAGCTATTCGCGACTGGATCAATAATCCGGTCGACACGCACTATATCATTGGCTCTGTCGTGGGTCCACATCCCTATCCCGATATGGTGGCCCGTTTTCAATCGGTCATCTCAGAGGAGATCCAATCCCAATTGCTCGAAAAAGAAGGCAGTTGCAACCCCGACTATGTGATCGCCTGCGTAGGTGGTGGCAGCAATGCCGCCGGAGCTTATTACCATTACCTCGACAATCCGGAAGTGGGTATCATTGCAGTGGAAGCAGCTGGTAAGGGAATATATACCGGCGAGAGTGCTGCTACCTCTGCATTGGGGAAAGTGGGTATTATACATGGTTCTAAGACCTTGTTGATGCAGACTGATGACGGACAGATTACCGAACCCTATTCTATCTCAGCAGGTCTTGACTATCCGGGAGTTGGTCCTATGCACGCAAATCTTTTTCAATCAGGACGAGGTGAATTTATTTCTATTACCGATAAGGAGGCCATGGACGCCGGTCTGAGGGTATCCCAATTAGAAGGGATTATTCCCGCTATCGAGACCTCACATGCCTTTGCCATTTTTAAACACCGGGAATTCAATCCAGACGATATATTGGTGATCAATCTTTCCGGACGAGGCGATAAAGACCTTCAAACATATATCGATTATTTCGATCTATAAATTTAGTATGATCCAGCACAAAACTATGAATCGAATAGCAGATAAATTAGGACAGGAAGGCAAGATCTTATCGATCTATTTTACCGCCGGTTATCCCTCCTTGAATGATACGGAAAAAATCATCACCACCCTTGCTGAAAATGGGGTGGATATGATAGAGATCGGGTTGCCATTTAGCGATCCTTTAGCCGATGGACCTACCATACAGGCAAGTTCCACTATTGCCCTTAAAAATGGAATGCATAGCGGACTGCTATTCGATCAACTCAAAGACATTCGCTCTAAAGTAGATATTCCACTGATCATCATGGGGTATTTTAATCCGGTCCTTCAGTATGGCGTGGAGGAGTTTTGCTCCAAATGCGCTGAGGTGGGTATAGACGGACTAATTCTACCCGACCTTCCTCTGGATGTTTACTTGAGGGAGTATAAGGAGATTTTCGATCGTTATGGATTGTTGAATATATTTCTGATTACACCTCAGACAAGTGAAGAAAGAATTCGTTTGATCGATGATGCTTCCAATGGATTCATATACATGGTGAGCTCTGCCAGCACAACTGGTGCCAAAACCGGATTTGGAGAAGAACAGACTTCATATTTTCAACGTATTGCTGCCATGAAATTGAAAAACCCACTTATTGTAGGATTCGGTATCAGCAATTCAGAAACATTTAGTCTAGCCACCCGAAATACGAATGGTGCGATTATTGGTTCCGCATTCATCAAACATCTGACGGAAAAAGGGGTGGCCAGTATCTCCGATTTTATTAAAAGAATTCGCTAGTTTTAGAGGCTGAAATAAAAAAAACACACAATGAGGAAATACCTTGTTTTTTTGTTCTTTGGGATAGCATTTTCCGGGCTCACCCAGGATGCTAGTCAACTTAAATCACAGGTCCGGCATTCTATCGATGAATTACGCGAATTTGTAGCTATCCCGAATGATGCACTGGAACACGCAGATATCAATCGGAATATAAGCTGGCTGACAAAGAAATTCAACGAGCGGGGATTTAACACTTCTGTATTGCCTACCGAGGGAGAACCCTTGTTTTTTGCGGCTCTTCCGATGGAAGATGAAAAACCGGTCGTACTGTTCTATATGCATTTCGATGGTCAGTCGGTAGATCCTTCTCAATGGGATCAGTCCGATCCTTATAAGGTGGTGTTGAAATCCCCGGAAGGAGACCAGTGGAAAGAACAATCGTTTGAGGATCTCTCGGAGGATATCGATTACGAATGGCGGCTATTTGGTCGTTCAACCTCCGATGACAAGGGCCCAATTGTAATGTTTTTGAATGCTTTTGACCTGCTGCAGAAAAACAATATCGATATCCCTTTTAATATTAAAGTGATCCTCGACGGTGAGGAGGAAAAAGGAAGTAAACCCTTGCCTGATGCGGTAAAGCAGTATCGCGAATTGCTTGAGGCCGATTTTCTGCTTATCAATGATAGCCCGGTACACACCTCATCAAAACCGACCATAGTTTATGGGTGCAGGGGTAATACCACAATGAGTATTACTACCTATGGACCTGTAAAACCCCAGCATAGTGGCCATTATGGCAACTATGCTCCAAATCCGGGCTTTCAACTTGCGCAACTTCTTGCCAGCATGAAAGACCGCGATGGAAGGGTTCTGATCGAGGGGTATTACGACGGAATCAATATCGATGACGCCACTTCTTCCATTTTAAAAAGTGTGCCAGATGATGCTAAAACCATCAACGCCAACCTCGGTATTAAAACACCGGAAAAAGTAGGTGCAAACTATCAGGAGTCTATACAATATCCTTCATTGAATATAAGGGGACTGGGATCAGGATGGATCGGCCACAAGGCCCGCACCATTATCCCGGCCACTGCCACAGCGGAATTAGACCTCCGACTGGTTCCGGAAACAGATGGGACGCGATTAAAAAAGCTGGTAAAAGATCATATCCGGTCGCAGGGATTTTATATCACCGATACCGATCCTTCCAGGGAGATGCGAATGCAGCACGATAGAATAGTAAAGATTACCGAAAGAGGGGTGACCGACGCCTTTAGGACGTCGCTGACCAACCCTTATGGGAATTTCGTATCCGATGTATTGCAAACAGCATTTAAGGAAGAAGTAGTGAAAATCAGGATTGCTGGTGGCACAGTACCCATTGCATCTTTTGTGAATGAATTGAATATTCCAGCATTGCTGGTCCCCATGGTGAACCCCGATAACAACCAGCATAGCCCTAATGAGAATTTAAAAATCGGGCAGATCGCTTATGGTATCAAAGCGTTTTATGCTTTGCTGAGTACACCACTGCCAAAAATGGAATAGTGCATATGGCTTTGTTGGGGAACGTTGAAGAGGCCTTCACTTAAAAAAAAGGTTGGTATTGCTCTACCCTGAAATCAAAGGTATTGTACTCAGGATTTTTATCCTTTTCCATTTGATATTGCTTCATACTACCAATTGCCCGGTTGGCCGAACCCGATGGTGCCGTTAGCGATACTGTTTTGACTACCCGGTCGTCCTGGCGGTAATGCGACTGCGAATAGTTACGAAGTGTTCTTTTCGTGTTTGGATAAGCCAAGGGAAGGTTTACCACATGAACCCTGGGAACTTCTTTTTGAAGAGGAACCAATTGCAGGCCGTATTCCTTGATATGCTGACGAAAAAAATACTCCGGACCATTCTTACTATTGCCCCCGGTAAAGATCAGGGTATCTATACGACGATATTGATAGAGCACCTGCACCAGGTCGCGAAGCACAATATTATTCATGCCCAGATCTGAAGCATCTACCTTTTCCCGCTGGGCACTCGCTACTATATCACAAATACCAATCCTTCGCTTTTTCAAGAACTCCTTACGTTGCATTATTGCCCGTTCCGAAGTCTCATATCTAAGTCCCAGGTCAAAAATACGATCGAGAATACGCCACAGCTGACCATCCCGACTCCCATAACAAAAGTTTACATCTCCCTCCTTTAATTCTCCTGTGGTAAAGCGTGGTGGAGGCAGCGTTCCCACAATTAGCTTCGTTGCTTCCGGAAACAAAAATGGTTCATATGGATGTGTATGTAAAAAAATAACCAGAAAAAATAAGGTGGATTATAATGGTAATATTAATGATTTTTTTAATGTGCAGACTGATCAATAAACCTGGAGGTGTTGCACCCAAAAATTTGAAAATTAAAGCTTTTGGTTTATATTTAAAAAAATAAGAAAGCCGATGGGTAAAGGAGATATTAAGACAAAGAGGGGCAAGATCAGCAACAAATCCTATGGTGCAAGAAGACGGCGTAAGGCTAAGAAAGTAACCACAACTGCTTCAAAAAAGAAAAAATAGGCCTGCTTAGTCTATAACAAAGTCTAACAGAATTTCGCCCTCTTCATTTACATCCAGTTCATAGGTATAGAGTCCGATCGGAAGAGGTGTTTCACCAACAAAATCGATGGGTTGCAGTACATATGTTTCCGTCCCTGATTCAATTCGAATATAGGCATAACGATATGCTACTTCATATTCCAGGTACTCTGTAAAGGAATCAGCCGCTACATTTTCGTGGATCTTATCCATATCACCTACTTGTACAAGATCGTAGGTTAGATCACTCACATTGCGCACCCTGATGTTTATGGCAGTTAAATCATCATCGAGATCTGAACACCCCAGGGTCGCTACCAGGCATAATGCCAAAAGGAAATACTTTGCCATTCAAGAATTGGTTTAGGGCTTATATAACCTCTAACGCCACTTAACTTAAAATATTCTATCGAACGAAGACAGGCTGATCTTCTCTTAGGGTATGCTCTTTACTGTAGATATATTCCTCAAGATCGAATCCCTTGATGTCTTCAAGCGTGCTGGCCCCGCTATCGATGATATATCGGACCATAGCTCCACGGGCTTTTTTAGCAAAAAAGCTGATCACCTTTAGTTTATCGTTCTTCCAGTCCTTAAAAATTGGTGTGATTACAGGAACTTTCAATTCTTTGGCCACTAACGCCTTAAAATACTCATCGCTGGCCAGATTGATAAATAATTCTCCTTCCTGTAATTCTTCGTTCATATGGTCGGTGAGTTTTTTCCTCCAATACTCATAAAGATTCTTTTTCCTGCCCACCCGAAGGGCCGTACCCATTTCGAGGCGATAGGGCTGAATAAGATCGAGGGGCTTGAGTATACCATAAAGGCCCGACAAGATCCTTAAACTATCCTGTAAGCGATCTATCTTATTCTCCTCCAGTGAGTAGACATCGAGGCCCTGATAAACATCTCCACTGAACGCATAGACGGCAGGACGCGCATTCTCTGGATGGAAAGGCAAATGAAATTGCTGATTTCTTTCCCAATTGAGCTCCCCGAGATTCTGTGAAATGTCCATTAGCCTTGAAAGTGCTTTTGGTTTTTTCTTTCTTAACAACTGGTTGAGCTTTTCGGCCTCTTTGAGGAACACGGCTTCTGTATGCTGCTGTACCGGTAAGGCCGATTCAAAATCCAATGACTTAGCCGGAGAAATGACAATCTTCATCTAAATATGATTTGTTGTAAAATTAATCAGGAAAATCGGGTTTTGGGCTGCGCTGGATAAAAGAGTTTTCAATAGATCTATCGAAAGAATTTATGATGTTCCACTTTGGCTGGAATACAGTCGCCATTTTTCGATGCAGCCTTGTATGTCCTCAGGTAGTTCGGATGTAAACCTCATCAATTTCCCGGTTTCCGGATGCACAAATCCCAGGGTTTTGGCATGAAGTCCCTGTCTAGGCAACAGCTTAAACGCATTATCTACAAACTGTTTGTATTTAGTAAAATGTGTGCCCTTAAGAATCTTATCACCTCCATAACGCGCGTCGTTAAATAATGGATGCCCCAGGTACTTCATGTGAACCCTGATTTGATGTGTTCTTCCGGTCTCCAGCTTGCAGGAAAGCAGGGTCACATATCCAAATCGTTCCAATACTCTGTAATGAGTAATCGCGTCTTTTCCATTTAGCCCATCAGGAAATACATGCATCTGCAGTCTGTTTTTAGGATGCCTTCCTATATGTCCCTTCACGCTGCCTTCGTCCTCCGCCACATCACCCCAGACCAGAGCTACATACTCGCGCTCGCTGGTCTTCTCAAAAAACTGTCTGGCCAGATGCGCCATGGCATTTTCGGTTTTCGCAATGACCAACAGGCCCGAAGTGTCTTTGTCTATTCTATGTACCAGACCCGGGCGTTGGTTCGAATTCAAAGGCAAGTGTTCCAAATGAGCGGCAAGGGCATTAAGCAACGTGCCAGAATAATTGCCATGACCAGGATGAACAACCATTCCTGATGGCTTGTTAACTACAAGCAGGGTGTTATCTTCGTATACTATATCGAGTGGAATATTTTCCGGGGCAAGTAAAAATTCATAGGGTGGGTGTTCAAATAATACCTTAACCTCATCCCCGGCTTTCACCTTGTAGTTTTGCTTTACTTTCTTATCGTTGACCCAGATACAGCCTTGTTTTGCTGCTTGTTGAATTTTATTTCGGGTCGCATTTTCGATAAAATTCATCAGGAATTTATCTACCCGAAGTGGTTCCTGACCTTTTGAAGCAACGAAACGATGATGTTCGAACAATTCCTGATCATCGGACAAGTTATTAGGTTGAGGATCCATCTATTGAGAATCTGACTTCACTCGGGCACTGCCAGTTATACTGCCATTGCCACAAACAAGTTCAATTTTCGAGGTTTTGGGCAGTTTATCTCCTGGCTTAATGGTTTTGCCTTTATGCTTGATATAGTACACCATGTCTTTCCCAAGCTCATTGATATAGGTAATCCGCTGTACATCGAGTCCTACAGCACGCAGCATGGAGGATGCATTCCTTTGCGTTACCTGGATTACGTTGGGCACGCTTACCTTTTTATAGCCTGAAGGGTTAACCGTTACATAGATCTTACGGTTTTGTTTTACCTTGTTGCCAGCCGGAGGGTTCTGTTCAATAATCGAAAATCGGGGGTAGTCAGGATCATAATTTGCAGAATCGAGCACCTCATATCGAAGATTGGCATCCTCTACAACTTCACGCATTTCCATAACCGACAATTTGGAAAGATCGGGTACTTCTACAAACTCACCATGATGCGTGGATTTATTTAGCCATTTTAGGGCCAGGAAACAGAGTATAATTACGGCCACAAGGGCGAGTCCCAGATTGATCAGAAAAGTCTTGCTCCTTATGAAGTTGATGAAATTCTTCATTTTTCTTGTATTGGCAGGTCAAAGATAGGAAACCCATTCCTTTTTTCTTTATTTTGGTTTCGACATACTATTGGAAGAATTATACTGAGATCAATTACCGATGAAAAAAAATATTGCCATTATAATGGGCGGGTTTTCCAGTGAATTTGATATTTCCATGAAAAGCGGGAATGTAGTGTATCAGCATCTTAATAAAACCAATTATAATGCTTACAGGATAGTGATTACCCGGGATGCTTGGTATATGATAGATGATGATGACCACCGCCATCCGGTAAACCGGCACGATTTTACGATAGCAACCGATGCGGGTAAGCTTCAATTCGACTGCGTTTTCAACGCGATTCACGGGACCCCTGGTGAAGATGGACTGATGCAATCTTATTTTGAACTCATAGGTCTGCCCCAAACCTCCTGTGGTGCTTACCAGGCGGCGCTGACTTTTAACAAAAAGGATTTTCTCAGTGTAATGAATGCTAACGGGATTAAATCGGCCCCTTCGGTTTACCTGAACCACGGTCAGGTATTCGATGTAGATTTAGTCGTTGAAGAGGTTGGTCTGCCTTGCTTTGTAAAACCAAATAAATCTGGCAGCAGTTTTGGCATGAGCAAGGTTTACAAAAAAGAGGAACTGCCTAAAGCACTGAAAATTGCCTTTGAAGAAGATGACGAGATCATTATCGAATCTTTTTTAGATGGAACCGAGGTTTCTGTAGGGGTTATACGCTATCAGGGAAAGACAAAGGTATTGCCCATCACCGAGATCGTTTCGGATAATGACTTTTTTGATTACGAAGCAAAATACCTGGGTAAATCTGAAGAGATTACACCGGCCAGAATATCGGAAGCACAGGCACAGGATTTAAGTGATGTGGTACAAAAGGCATATGAGATCCTGAAAATGAAGGGGTATACCCGAAGTGAGTTTATTTTCGTCGACGATATACCGTATATGCTCGAGATGAATACCACCCCGGGATTAACCCCTGAAAGTATCCTGCCACAGCAAGCAAATACAGCAGGTATAGACCTTTCCGAATTATTTGGTAGTGCTATTGAGGATGCCTTGGGTGAAAATAATTAACTTTACATATATCAACACCAGTCAATGAAGCGCGCAATTTTTCCCGGATCCTTCGACCCCATTACGCTGGGGCATTTCGATATTATTAACCGTGGGCTAACGCTTTTCGATGAAATTATTATCGCCATAGGAGTTAACGCCGAGAAATCCTACATGTTTAATATTGAAGAAAGGAATAATTTCATCACCGAAGCTTTTAAGGATCAGGCACAGGTAAAAATTATGACTTATAGCGGACTCACCATTGATTTTTGTCGGGAGGTTAATGCAGATTATATATTGAGGGGTCTGAGGAATTCAGGAGATTTCGAATTTGAGAAGGCCATAGCCCATACTAACAGGAAATTATCCGAGATCGAAACCGTGTTTCTGCTTACTTCTTCATCATACTCCTACATCAGCTCTTCCATAGTCCGCGATGTTATTCGTAATGGTGGCGACTTCACTTCACTTGTCCCACCCACAGTACATCTCAAACCCTAAACCCGAAACTCAAAATCCCAGATTTAAAACCCAAAACCCCTAACCGGAAACTCAAAACCCTAAACCTCCATCTCACCACCTCCAACAATCATTAGTAACTTATTACCATACTTTTAATTGGACTGCATACTGTTACTGCATACTGTTACTGCATACTTCCAACTCCAAACTCAAAACTCAAAACCCAAAACTCAAAACCCACACTTCGCCACCTCCAACAATCATTTATAATTTATTACCATACTTTTAATTGGACTGCATTCTGTTACTGCTTACTGTTACTGCTTACTGTTACTGCTTACTGTTACTGCTTACTGTTACTGCATACTGTTACTGCATACTGTTACTGCAAACTTCCTACTCCAAACCCCAAACCCCAAACCCCAAACCCATAACCCATAACCCATGACCCATAACCTCAAGCTTCCAACCCCCAACACCCAGCCATTTATAAAGGTGTCTGGTTATTATCGAAAACTTATTTGCATTCTTCTTCTAAATTTGAGTAATTTGTAAGAAATTACCTTCTTATTACGTATTAATGCCCTGTTAGCTCCATAAAATTGGGAACACACAACGAGATAAGGCCTGTTCACAACAATCATTCATTTTTGTTGGAAAATCAATTTACATTAGTAAGAAATTTCCAACACATGTTGCGTGAAACTCAAACAAATACGAGTAATTACCTTATCAAACAGTTGCCAAAAGCAACTGCTTTTATCGATAAGGAATTCAAAGTAGTTCACGCATCCGACACCTGGATAGACTATTTCGACTTCAACTCGGACCAGGTAATCGGTAAAACCATCCACAAACTTTTTGGCAAGGTAAATCCCGAATGGCAGGAGGCCTTGGATAATTGTATAAGAGGTCAGCAAAGCGCTATAGAGATCGAGCGTTATTTTGATAGTAATAATCGTGAAAAATGGTTCGAATGGGTTAATATACCCTGGTACGACGAAGGTGAAAATATCATAGGGGTAATCCTTCAGGTGGAGGACGTCACTAAACGTATCAATAACGAACTGGAACATGAAAAACTGCAAATTCTTTTAAAAGAAAAATCAGAAATAGCCAAAATTGGAAGTTGGGAATACGATGCCGTAGCCGATGAACTCACCTGGTCCGATATGACCAAAAAAATTCATGGTGTACCCTTAAGCCATAAACCGGATCTCGCCAATGGTATCGAATTCTATAAAGAAGGATATAGCCGAAATACTATATCTCTTGCTGTCCATAAAGCGATGGTGGAGGGCATACCTTGGACTGAAAGACTACAACTGGTAAAAGCAAATGGGGAGGAGATCTGGGTAATTGCGGCCGGTAAACCTCTATTTAAAAATAAAGAGTTCATAGGACTCATCGGTACATTTCAGGATATTAACGATAGCGTAATTTCCGACCTGAAAACCAAGGAAAATGAAAAGTTGCTGAGAACCCTTATCGACAACCTGCCATTAAATGTTTTTATCAAGGATACAGATTCGCGTAAGATCCTGGCCAATAAATCAGAGGTGAGTTTTTGTGGTCTGGAAGACGAATCCCAGATCATCGGCAAAACCGATTTCGATTTTTACGACCAGGTAACCGCCAGGAGTTCACGTGAAGAGGACCTTTATGTGATGCAGACGCTTAAACCCATCCTTAGCAAGGAAACCATCAATGTGAAAAAAGATGGTACGGTTACCACCTTTATGACG
This sequence comes from uncultured Eudoraea sp., assembly GCA_947258405.1. GTDB lineage: Bacteria > Bacteroidota > Bacteroidia > Flavobacteriales > Flavobacteriaceae > JAHEJJ01. Next base: position 57,520 of record CAMYIE010000023.1, read on the forward strand.
TCTAAATTACCCCTGATAGGAGACGACGGCAAATCCAATGGCCTGGTAGGTATTAGCTGGGATATATCAGACATCAAACAAAAAGAAAAAGAGTTACGCGATCTGATCAATGTAACCTCCCTGCAGAATAAGCAATTGATCAATTTCGCGCATATCGTTTCCCATAATCTCAGATCACATACCGCGAATTTTTCAATGCTTTTGGAATTCCTGATCAATGAAAAGGATGAGGAAGAAAAGGAAAAAATAATAAATATGCTCAACGAAGCTTCAGATAATCTCTTGGAAACCCTGGAGAACCTCAATGAAGTAGTAGCGATCAGCACCAATGTTAATCTGGAGAAAAAACCCACTTTCCTCTACAAAAAGATACAGACGGTAGAGCAAAACCTCGCCGCGTTCCTGAAAAAAAATAATGCAACGCTAATCAACAATGTCCCGAATGATCTTCAAATCATGGTAATTCCTGCTTACATCGACAGTATACTGATGAATTTCATCACTAATTCCGTAAAATACAAAGACCCTAAAAGAGATCCCGTAATCACCTTGTCAATAAATCGGAACGAACAGTATACGATCTTGAGTATAGAAGATAATGGCCTTGGAATCGATCTTAAGAAATATGGCGACAAGTTGTTTGGCATGTATAAGACCTTTCACCATAACTCCGATGCCAGGGGTATTGGATTATACATTTCCAAAAATCAGATAGAAGCGATGAACGGAAAAGTGATGGTCTGCAGTGAAGTAGACAAGGGAACAACCTTTAATATCTATTTTAATGAAAAAAATTAGGTCTATCGGCGTTATTGACGATGATCCCATTACGGTATTCGGGATTAAAAAGATGCTGAATCTTTTAGAAGTTAGTGAGACCATTAAAACCTATGCCAACGGGAAAGAAGCCATAGAAGATATTAAAGATATGCTTGAAAAAAATGACGCTATTCCCGAAGTGATCTTTCTCGACATTAATATGCCTATCATGGATGGATGGCAATTCCTGGAAGAATTCATAACCCTTCCCCTGCCCAACCGGATCCGCATCAATATCCTCACTTCTTCCATAGACCCTGCGGATCGTGAGAACTGGTTATACTACAAAGAAAAGACCCATCATCTTATAGACTATAAGAACAAGCCCATCAGGAAGCACCAAATAAAAGATATGACCTCACCCGCTTAAAATAGACCAGGGGAATTTATAATCTTTGGTTTCCTCCCTTTATTACGAACGGACATTTACCATACCCCAAATAAAGAAAGCTCAATACCGACAATCAGGATAGATAAATTACTAGTCACTAAAAAGCGACCGAATATTCGTATAGGAATTATCCAGGGCTTTCTTGATCTTCCTTGGGCCTTTCCATTTCACCTTTTCGATCCCTTCGCTTTTCTGTCCCTTAAGTGGCCCTTTATAGGACGTTCGCATCGCATACCAATGTACTTCTTTTAGCTTGTACTTACCACTGCGTTTGAAGATGTGATATGTGGTAGTCAGGAAGTTTTCGATTTTAAGGCCTTTAACACCAGTTTCTTCTTCCACTTCCCTCAGAGCACACTCTTTGATGCTTTCGTTCTTTTCCAATTTACCTTTTGGAAGGTCCCATTTGTCGTTTCTGTAAATAAACAGCACCTTACCCTCCTTGTTGGTAACCACTCCGCCTGCTGCGATCTCCATTGGGATTTTTTTGGTAAACTTTTTGAGGATCTCTTCACTGTTGGGGTGATAGATATACGCCTCGGGAAGCTTTTTTTTAACAAGTGCGTCAATTGCATCGTAGATGGCTGTGCCGTTAAGAAGGAAATACTGGCCATTTACGGTTTCGGAAAGTCTGCTTGTTAAAACCAAGGGGGCGTCTTTAACGAAAACTTTATACATTTGCGAAATGGTTTTAGACAAGGATACAGCATCCAAAACGGCTGAACTGCTGTTGCAAATTAATGCAATAAAGTTGAGACCAGAAAATCCCTTTACATGGGCATCTGGCTGGAATTCTCCGATTTATTGCGATAATCGAATTATACTTTCATATCCGCAGATCCGTAATTTTGTCCGTCAGGAGATGGCCAGGAAAATTGAAGATCTCTATGGGAAACCCGATGTGATCGCCGGTGTCGCCACAGGTGCCATAGGTATGGGTGCCCTGGTGGCCGAACAATTAGGACTCCCATTCGTCTATGTGCGACCGGAAGCCAAATCGCACGGAAGACAGAACAAGATAGAAGGATATTTGGAAGGGAATAGCAATGTGGTGGTGATTGAGGATCTAATAAGCACAGGAAAAAGTAGCCTCAACGCGGTAAGGGCTCTTTTAGAAGCAGGAGCGCAGGTTAAAGGAATGATCGCGATCTTTTCCTATGGCTTCGATCTTGCATTGAAAAACTTTGAGAAAGAAGAAGTTGTACTCCATACGCTTACAGATTACGAACACGTAATAAATCAGGCCTCTGTAACAAACTATATCAAAGAAGAACAATTAAAAATGTTGCTCGAATGGAGAGATAATCCTTCTGAATGGCAACCCAACTAGTATGCATATTGAAACATCAAAAAAGAGATTAGCCAAAAGCGCTCCGGAAGTATTCGCCTTTCTGACGGATTTCAACAATTTCGAGCGTCTAATGCCCGATTCTGTTGCCAAATTCGAGTTGCTCACCGAAGATAGTTTCGTGTTTGCCCTTAGTGGAATGCCCGAAATTGTTCTTAAACGAAAAGAACAACAACCACATTCTAAGCTTATTTTGGGTGCGGCAAGCGATAAACTGCCGTTTTCGCTCAATATCGATATATCGGCCGTCGCAGAGGGGGAATCCGAAGTGCAATGGAGTTTTGAAGGAGAATTCAATGCTATGATGGCGATGATGGTTAAAACACCTATCACAAATTTCATGAACACCCTCTCAGAAAAGTTAGTTGAGATTTAAGATCACGTAGCCTGATTTAGCCGTATCCTAATTCAGTAAACTGATTTCTTTCATATTAAACATCCGGGTAGTCTGCTCCGTTTTCAACTTTAACTGACCGCCATCGGTTATCCCATCGATAATACCGACTAATTTGGACCCGTCGGGTAACATAAAGGTCGATGGTATACCAATCCGGTATAGTACCTCTTCGTATTCGGACATGATATCAGAATAATTATGTGAATTGATTGTACTCAGTCTTTTATGTAAAGATTCTGATATTAATGTGATGAGACTATCGAGATTATAGCTCAGCCCGGTGATCAACTTTAAGGAACCAGCACTTTCGAGTTCTCCAAAGTCTTCCTGATTGACATTTAACCCGATCCCGATTACCGATGCGCGAATCTCTTTCGCTTTTACGATATTTTCAATGAGAATTCCACATATCTTATGCGAACCTGACAGAATGTCGTTAGGCCATTTTATGCTTATTTCTGGTATTTTTAGGTCGTTCAAAGCATCTCTGACAGCCAGGGAGACGACCATATTTAAAACGAACTGATAACCTACCTCCAAGCCTTCAAAATACTTTAAAACGCTAAAGGTAAGGTTTTTACCCGCCTCTGAATGCCATTCGGTACCCTTCTGACCTCGTCCGCCGAATTGATCCTGGGCCCAGACAATTGTTTCGTCTGGCGGATTCTGATTCTGCCATAGATCTTTTAGAAAAGCATTGGTTGAAGCGGTGGCATCAAGTTTGATTATATGCATAATAGCCTCATTTTTCCATCCACAATGTTATGTTAAAAACTAGGGCTCAAAGAACAAAAAAATAATAACTTTGTACAAACTAAAACTATTGGATGCATAAAAGACAAGCGAGTGCAGATGAGTTAATCTCCTTTATCTTACATGGAATCGAAGAAGTCAAAGGACTCGACACTAACTTACTTGACCTTAGAGAAATTGAAAATACCGTTTGTGACTACTTTATAATTTGTAGTGGCACTTCCAATACCCATGTTAACGCTATCGTAAATTCCATCCAGAAAACAGTAAGAGAAGCTATTCAGGACAAACCCTGGCACGTGGAGGGCTCTGAACAAGCCGAATGGGTTTTGTTAGACTATATCAATGTGGTGGTGCATGTCTTTCAAAAGCACACCAGAGAATTTTATGATTTAGAAGGCCTCTGGGGAGATGCTAAAGTTACCTTGGTTGAGAATAGTTATAATCAGTAAAGAGAAATGTCTAAGGAAAATAATACACCTCAAAAAAAACCTAAATTCAGCTCGTGGTGGATTTACGGCCTAATTGCGATCCTGCTGATCGGCTATCAGTTTCTCGGCAGTGGTAACTTCGCAACTACAAAAAAGACCACAACCTCAGAACTACAGGAGTATCTGAGAAATGGGGATATCGAAAAGATCCTTATCATCACCAATACAGACCAGGCGAAGGTTTTCCTTTCCGATGAAGCCCTTTCGAAAGATGTTCACAAAGATGTGGCCGACAAACCCTTGATCCCATCTACCGGCATGGTACCCCAGTATGTCCTCGATTACGGCGATCTTCAGATCTTCCAGAATGAAATCACAGAGATCAAGAAAGAAAATAACCTGGATACTGTTGTAGAATTCGATAAGGAATCGAACGTATTCATGGAATTGTTGCTCACCATCCTGCCCTTTGTTCTTATCATCGGTATATGGATCTATCTGATGAGGCGCATGTCTGGAGGAGCTGGAGGTGGAGCTGGCGGACAGATATTTAATATCGGTAAATCGAAAGCTAAACTTTTCGATGAAAAAACCGATACACGTACTTCCTTTCAGGATGTAGCTGGTTTAGAAGGGGCTAAGGAAGAAGTGGAAGAAATTGTAGAATTCCTCAAATATCCGGATAAATATACCTCCCTGGGAGGTAAGATCCCTAAGGGCGCATTATTGGTAGGGCCTCCGGGAACCGGTAAAACCCTTCTCGCCAAAGCGGTAGCAGGAGAAGCCAAGGTACCTTTCTTCTCACTTTCCGGATCAGACTTTGTGGAAATGTTTGTGGGTGTAGGGGCGTCAAGAGTACGTGACCTCTTTAAACAGGCCAAAGACAAATCTCCTTCGATAATTTTTATCGATGAAATAGATGCTATTGGTCGTGCCAGGGGTAAAAACAATTTTACAGGATCGAACGACGAAAGAGAAAACACATTGAACCAGTTGCTCACCGAAATGGACGGTTTCGGAACTAATACCAACGTGATTGTATTGGCAGCAACTAACAGGGCCGATGTACTGGATAAGGCATTGATGCGGGCCGGAAGATTCGACCGGCAGATCTATGTGGACCTTCCGGATATCAGGGAAAGGAAAGAAATCTTTGAGGTGCATTTAAGACCGATCAAAACATCTGAAACTCTGGATCTGGACTTTCTTGCAAGGCAGACACCTGGTTTTTCCGGAGCGGATATCGCAAATGTCTGTAACGAAGCTGCACTGATCGCTGCTAGAAAAGAAAAAAAGGCAGTGGGTAAACAAGATTTTCTCGATGCAGTAGACAGGATTGTCGGTGGTCTTGAGAAGAAAAACAAAATCATCACTCCTGGTGAAAAGAAAACCATTGCCTACCACGAAGCTGGCCATGCCACTGTTAGCTGGATGCTGGAACATGCGGCGCCACTGGTGAAGGTAACCATCGTACCCAGAGGTCAGTCCCTTGGATCAGCATGGTATCTACCTGAAGAACGACTTATTGTCCGCCCGGAACAGATGTTGGACGAAATGTGTGCCACATTGGGAGGTCGGGCAGCTGAAAAAGTAATCTTCGACATGATCTCAACTGGTGCCTTAAGCGACCTGGAAAAAGTAACCAAACAGGCCAGGGCTATGGTAACCATCTACGGATTGAATGATGAGATCGGGAATCTGACTTATTATGATTCTTCTGGACAGAATGAATATGGTTTTACCAAACCCTATAGCGAGGAGACAGCCCAAAAGATCGATCAGGAGATCTCCAAGATTATCGAGGAACAATATAAAAGAGCCATAAAAGTACTTTTAGACAATAAGGACAAACTGAGTGAACTAGCCGAGCGTCTTCTTGAAAAAGAGGTTATCTTTAAGGAAGATCTTGAGAAAATATTCGGAAAAAGACCTTTTGAAAGTGAATTTGATCGAAAAGGTCAGGAAAAGATGGATGCTGAAGAACTGGCTGCAGAAGAATCTGCTGAGGAAAAGAAGTAGAAGCAGTTAAGACTGGCTTTTCAATCGATCCGAATGATTCATGAAAAATGGGAATATTTGGAAAACTATTTAGCGGGGGTAAAAAAAAGGTTTCTAAAGAAACGGTTGAAACCAGGGGAGTGCATATGCCCGACCTTAACATTCCCATAGATGAAAAATTCACTATTCACTTTAAAAAGAATGGGGGCAAATTTTTGTATTGCGATTCTCTGAGTGAGGTATCCGGTGCCCTTAAAAATATTATTGGTGAAAATGAATGGGAAGGCGAACCATTTTTTATCCTGAACCCAATGCTTCGAGAGAAGTTTAGGAATGAAGACATCACCTTTACAGATAAGGTTTCAAATAGTAGTGTGTTTTTCACTACCTGCGAACATTTGGTTGCCCACAATGGATCGATACTGGTAACATCAAACCAACTTCAGGAAAAGAAACTTCATGAAGTCCCCGAGAATGTAATTGTCTATGCTACTACAAGCCAATTGGTCGATACCATTGGAGAGGGATTAAAAATCATCAAAAAGAAATATAAGAACGGTATTCCGGCGAACATCACCACCATAAAGCATTTCCAGTCAGATTCAGAGAATGCGGATGATTTCTTAACTTACGGAAGCAGTTCTAAACACCTTTATCTATTACTGCTCGAAGACCTCTAGCATGAAAGAAATTCTGAGGAGATTGATCACTGGAGTGGTATATGTAGTATTGCTGCTATCCGCTGTTTTCTTGAGTTCAGATGCCTTCGATTTCCTTTTTATGGTCTTTGGTTTAGCCTGTCTTTACGAATACAAGAGGCTGGTACGGCTTAGAGGGTACCATGTCTTTATAGCTTATTTAGCCCTTTGGTGGGCCTATATATACCTGATACAAGACAAGGTCTTGATCAATCTGCTTATGTTTGCGACTATTGGTATTGACCTGTTGTTGCTTTACTATCTGTTTTCAAAAAGTAAAAGGTTGCATTTCACCTATCAGAAATTTATTACAGGCCTTTTTTACATCGGGGGAGGGTGTATTTTCCTTACCATGATACCCTATAAAGACAATGAGTTTGCAAAATTCTTGATCATGGGTATTTTCGTACTGATCTGGATCAATGATTCCTTTGCATACCTGGTAGGAAAATCTATAGGCAGAACAAAACTCTTCCCCAGAGTTTCTCCCAAAAAAACGGTAGAGGGAGCACTAGGCGGATTTGTTTTTACTATGATCGGAACCTATTTCCTCGCTAAATATGAACCTATTCTTAGTGCGAATCAATGGTTCATTATAGCCGCCGTAGTGGTATTCTTTGGAAGTCTTGGTGATCTCATTGAATCTAAGTTAAAACGTCATGCAGGCGTGAAAGATAGTGGAGCAATTCTACCGGGTCATGGTGGTTTGCTAGATAGGCTGGATAGTCTGATATTTGCAGCACCATTTGCGTATTTTGCGCTCTATATTTTTACCAATGTTCCATAGAGAAGGTCAAAGAATAATACTATTTGCGTTTGCGCTCCTGAGCCTTGTGATACTGCTGGCGCATCTTTATATATCGATCCCATGGCTCAAGTGGGCCCTTCAAATCGGGTCCATTGTAGTGTTGATCCTTATAATGCAGTTTTTCAGAAATCCAGTAAGGATTGCCCAAAAGAATTTCGATGAGATCCTGGCCCCAGTAGATGGCAAGGTGGTTATTGTAGAGGAAGTGGAAGAGAAGGAATACTTTAAGGACAAGCGCATGCAGGTATCCATCTTTATGTCTCCCCTTAATGTTCATGTAACACGCTATGCCGCCAGCGGTGTCATTAAATACTCTAAATATCATCCCGGTAAATATCTGGTTGCCTGGCATCCTAAATCGAGTGAGAAAAACGAAAGGACTACAGTTGTTATCAATACACCCCTGTTCGGTGATATCTTATACAGACAGATCGCAGGTGCAGTAGCTCGAAGAATTGTAAATTATGCCGATGTAGGGGAACAAGTTCAGCAAGGTGATGATGCCGGATTTATCAAATTTGGCTCAAGGGTAGATTTGTTATTACCTTTGGATTGCGCAATTACCGTTAAGGTGAACCAAAAAGTCGTCGGGGCGAAAACCTGTATTGCCACAGTAACAGAAAGTGAAGAAAAAGGATTCATTACGCAAAAAATTTAACAAGGCGGTCCAAAGCGTCAACGAATATACGGACCCACTACCGGCAGATCTCCTGTTAAAGCTCTATGCTTACTACAAAATCTCGAACGAAAATTTCAACAATCCCGGCAGTAAAACTCCGTTGATAAACGCTTTTAAAGCTAATGCACTTATCCAGGCACAACATCTGGATGTACGGGAGGCCATGAAGAATTATATAGAGCTTGTTGAAAAGGAAATCAAGGGAAAGAAATCCTAGACCAGTCGGCCTTTTTTCCGGACAGGAAATTCTTCCAGGTAGCCAAAGTAAATACCTCCTGATAGGGTGATAAAGAAATAGACCAGGACTATTAAACTTGCTCCGTTTAACAGCGAATCGATCCCGAACCAATCACCACTGATTACGATTACAGCAATTCCTGCAACACCTCGAACCATTTCAATGGCCCCAGCATATCGGGCTCTATCCATCAGGCTGGTATATCCATAAATGCCGATAAATACAAAAGCGCCGAACTGCAGCAGTCCGACAAATCCAATGTTTCCATAATTGTAGAACATAAACAATATAAGCACCAAAGTGGCGATCAATTGAAACAGTGCATATGCTTTTAAATGTGGACTGGCTCGGGTTTGGTAGCGCTTGAAATTGTATACGTCTTCTATAATGGGTCGCGGATAGCTTTGCACCACATCTTCGGGTCTCCAGCCTGTAGGCATTATCCAGATCCGAATTTTATCACGCCAGCTTGTGGTGCGCCATGCGTCCTGGATAAGGCACCACAGATGTTGAAAATTGATAAGGATCGGATTCCAGGTAGATGCAGGCTTTAATACCCCATACTGAGGCGGTATCGATTCTAATTCCTCCTGAAAAGTCCCAAACCATCGGTCCCAGACACATAAGACCTGGCCGAGGTTTTTATCGATATACTCAGGATTGATAGCATGATGTACCCGATGCTGGGATGGGGTTACAATAATGTACTCCAACCATCCCAGTTTTCCAATATGCTGGGTATGATACCAGAACTGTGCAAAAAGATGGATAGGTGCAAGTATGGCTATAACCTTTGGGGGTACCCCCAACACAGCTGCTGGTATAAGGAATAGTGGAAAATATCCTATCAGATTTGAGATCGATTGCCTCAGTGCACATGCCAGATTGAATTGTTCGCTGCTATGATGGATTACATGCTGATTCCAGAACACATTAACATGGTGGCTGAGCCGATGATTCCAGTAACCAGCGAAATCGAGTACGAGGAAGGCGATCAACCATACCATCCATGTTGATTCTATTTGAGTAGTCGCCAGATGATCAACAAGGTAAGGATAACTCACAATGATAATTCCCAGACCAAGGGAATCTTTAACAATGTTGGTCAAACCAGAACTGATACTACTCACCGTATCGAGTAACTTATGAGGTTGATTTTTTACAAGATAACCATACAATATTTCAACCAGCAATAGTATTATAAAGAAAGGAATGGCATATAGCAATGCGGTGGCGTAGGCCTCCATGGAAACAGTTCTTTCAAATAAAAATACAGAAATCAGAGCAATTTGAAAATTCGTTTCATTCTGAGCTGAAAAAATAGCATTCAGAGGCCAACTACAGATTGTTACGACTTTTACAATTCAGTCGGTCGATAACGGCAAATTCGTATTCGACCAGGAATTCATACTCCTCGTATGCAGAACGATCTAATAATCCAAATCCAAAGTTCTATTCGTGTTCTCCTTTTCGAACCCCAAGGTCTCGGATCAAGTCTATGTACAGAGGCTCTGCGTGCAGTACCTTATCTGGCTTAGAACCATCTTCCACCTTGCTTATATATTGCTCATCGAGCAAGCTACGTTCCTTTTTTGGGTCGGAATCAGGGACCTGAGCCGAAA
>CAMYIE010000024.1 GCA_947258405.1 uncultured Eudoraea sp.
CAGAGTTATATTATCAATATGAACTTTGTCTCTCGAATCAATTATGGCAAATCTATCTGTGCCCTGAAATCTTCTGATAATACCCAGCTACCCTTCTCTAAAACCTATAGGGAAAATATAGACGACCTGAAAAAGCTGCTTACAAAGAACACTATTACCACGCTTAATTAAGTAAATTCTTATAAAACCTGTAGAAATACTCACAAAAACAGGTGTTTCACTAATATTTCATATTCCACACAATACGATAGAGGCTTCCTTTTTAGTTTAGACAAGAGATCATTACATAAACTAAAACCTTTAGAGCGATGAAGAAATTAATGAGTATTACGGCTATTTTCCTTTTCTGTCTCGGCCTGATTTCATGCCAGTCGGAGGATATTACAGAAGAACAGGCTCTGTATGAATTCAATGCCACGGATGGCGACGATAATCCCACCGACGACAGGCAATCCACAGATGGGGATGACAATCCTACCGATGACAGGCAGTCTACCGATGGGGATGACAATCCTACCGATGACAGACAATCCACAGACGGGGATGACAATCCAACCGATGACAGACAGTCTACCGATGGAGATGACAATCCTACCGATGACAGGCAAAGCTAATACTTGTTTACCAATAAAATATTGAGCCTTAGAACCATGGTTTTAGGGCTCTTTTTTTTAATTTGGTTCTATGACCAAACCCGAATCAAAGTATTTATCCACATTACTGTTCACCACTTTTTTGCTCATTCTCTTTGCCGGATGTATGCAGCAAAAGCCTAACAGTGAGTCCGGGGGATTGAAGACAGAGCACGACAGTATCCTGCTTTGGATTGAAGGCAGCAACGCATCACAGCTTAGCACGGCAGAAAGGGAAGGATTGCTCAATAAGGCCTTGGAAATGGTAGAAAATCTGCCGGATGACAGTTTAAAGCTGGAATATTCCTCTCAGATCTCGCTGAATTACTTAAGGAAAAACGATTCCTTAAAATTTCGGAATGCCACAAAGAAAACCATGGCGCTGGCCAAAAAGCTGGGGGATTCCATACGCCTGGCTGAAGCTCACTGGGATCTGGCGACATTTTTTGGTAAGCAAGCCATTCCGGACAGTACATTTTATCATTATGGGGAAGCCCATACCCTGTTCGAGACTATGGGAAATAAATTATTGAGTGGTAGAATGCTGTACAATATGGCTACCACTCAGGCAGATATAAAAGACTATATCGGCAGTGAAAGCAATACCATAAAAGCCATCGAACTTCTTAAGCCTTTAGAAGCTTACCGCTATTTGTACTTATGTTACAATAACCTGGGAGTGGTTTCGAAGGAAATTGGGGCATATGAAAGAGCTAGAGACTATTATGGTCAGGCGTTGGAGTATGCCCAGAAATCTGGGGAAGATCCTTCGCTGGAAAGTGGTATTTACAATAATATCGGCAATGTTTACCAGCAACAGGAGCAACATAAAAAAGCTAAAGAATTCTACCAAAAGGCACTTGAAAATAGAAATCTTAGGCAATTAAATCCAGGATCATATGCCCGTATCCTGGCCAACCTGGCTCATAGTCGTATGAAAACCGGCGACATTTCGATGGTAGAAGACCAACTACTTACTGCACTAAAGATTCGGGATAGTTTGTCGGATTACGAAGGTATGTCGATCAACCACTATTTGCTCGCAGATTATTATCAAACTGAGGGCAACACAAAAAAAGCCTACACCAGTGCACAAAAGGCGCTTGATTATTCCGGGCAGATAGATAATAACAAAAGGCTATTGCTTACCTACCAGCTACTCACCAAAATAGATCCTGCAAATGCCACCACGTATTCAGATGCCTATATCAGACTCAACGACAGCATTCAGCTTCAGGAGCGTCAGATACGCGATAAATTTGCCAGGATCCAATTCGAAACCGATGAGTTTATCGCCGAGAATGTTTTGCTGGCCAGGCAAAGACAATTATGGATCGGTGTAGCAGCCGGCGTTTTGCTGCTGGCCATCGCCCTTTTTATAATAATCTACCAACGTGTAAAAAACCAAAGACTGCGCTTTGAACAACAGCAGCAGAAGACCAACCAGGAAATTTTCGACCTGATGCTCACTACAAATCAAAAAGTGGAGGAGGGAAAACACGATGAGCAAAAACGTATTTCCGAGGAATTGCACGACGGTGTTCTGGGCCAGATGAATGGAGTTCGAATGGTATTGCTGGGTCTGAACAAAAAAAGTGATGATACCGCAATTAATATGCGGTCGCAGGCAATTGAAAAGCTTCAGGAAGTACAGGAAGAGATACGTACCATATCGCACGAACTGAGCGATGCCGCCTATCAAAAATTTCATAATTTTATGATCTCGATCCGAGACCTCGTCGAAACTATCGGACAGGCCTCACAGATCGAATGTGAGTTTACATATGACCACGACACGGATTGGGACGATCTCAGTGGAGAGATTAAGATTAATCTATACCGAATCATACAGGAAGGGCTACAGAACTGTGTTAAATATTCCGAAGCGAGTTTAATTAAGCTTAATTTCGACTCAGATCGTTCTTATATCACCGTCGGTCTGGAAGACAACGGAGTCGGGTTCGAATCAAAAAAAGTTAAAAAGGGTATTGGGCATAAGAACATCAATTCCAGGGTCTCGAAGATGAAGGGAACCTGGGAATTGGAAAGCAGTCCTGGCCAGGGGACTAAAATTGTGATAAAAGTACCGATTGTAAGAAGTGCGCATCATACAGTCAGTAATGAAGATCAGGTGATGGAAGAAGAAACAATAGAATAAAAACGCTATGGATATTGTACGAATATTAGCTGTAGATGATCACGAGATGACCACGCTAGGCTATAAATTTATTTTGGAAGAAACCGAGTTTGAGAACATTAAAGTGTCTTTGGAAACAGCCAAGTCTTATGAAGAGGCTGTTGCCAAGATCGATCAGTCGGTCAAATTAGCCCCTTACGACATATTCCTGCTCGATATTCAGCTTTCGCAAGGTATGGACGGACCTGCTAAAACCGGAGAGGATATTGGTATTCATATCCGAAAAGTCAGTCCCGAATCAAAAATTGTTTTTATGTCGTCTTTCAGCGACAACTTCCGGATCAATAGTATCCTGAATTCGGTAGATCCGGAAGGCTATATGGTAAAATCGGAAATAGACCAACTTTCTTTACAGACCATGGTGAAGACCGTATTAAACTCACCTCCCTATTATACTCAAAAAGCATTGGTAGCTATCAGAAAGAAAATGGCTAATTCTGATATCAATCTCGACGAAAATGATAAAAAGATATTATATCACCTTTCTATAGGCACCAAGACCAAAGATATGGTACATCATATCTCCCTATCGCTCCCCGGAATTGAGAACAGAAAACGACAACTGAAGTCACTTTTTGGTGTGGAAAAACAGAACGATCAGGCCCTGGTAACCGAGTCCAGGAAGAGAGGTTTTGTTTAACTTTTTAACTCTTTAAGACTCCTCGGGCCTGAACTTTAACATTTATCACTACTATTTTTGGTGTTTTAGAATGAAACCTTAATTATTCTAAGGTTTTTCTACATCATACTATGCCTTTTTAGAACTAATTTTGATTAGTAACACGACAAAAACTAGGGGATAGATGTCGATAGAACGAAATAGTATTTATAATAATTTTCGCCTACAGCTAGATCGCAATCCCAGGATCAATGGTCTGACAAAGTTTAGGAAGATACTGGAACGTGATTATTTTTCTGATGTCACCATACGTAATTGTAACTTAGAAGGGCAAAATATCAATCTGATAATTGAACTGGACTCCCCTTATGGTTTGGAGGACATGCATCAGCATTTACGGGAAGGTAATCTGGGTTGTAAACAAAGTGATCCCTTTACAGGTTTGCCGATCTCCCCCCTGGATTCCGCACTATTCGAATTGCAGCTATTAAACGACCCTTTGATCGATGTAGAAGAGTTTTCTATTTTTCTGTCAGACTGCAATATTGTTATCAAGAAGATCTATCCTCAAAGTATACAGGAACAACTCGCCAATATTTTCAGGGCTCTGGAGGACCATTTGATTTTAATGATCGATGATTGTATCAAGATCCCCAATGAGATCTATATCCCCGTTTTTGAGGAAGACCTATCGGAGAACGACGTGGTCCTTTCCAATATAGAGCAGGCCAATAATAATATAAAGGATTATTTTAATTATTGGGGGTTATACTTTGATTTTCAAGAAGATGCATCTATTTACGACCTCGAAAAAAAATCTATTTTTAACGGGGACCTCTATATGCTAAATCACTAGAGTTCTGATTATTCCTTCAACAACGCTTCACTTTTGGTGCTGAAAAGCGGACGATGTCCCATCAATTCATTTACCTGCACTTTCACCCGTTTGGCTGCTGACTCATCTTGTGGATTTCTAATGATCTCGTCTATAAGTTCAACGATTTTAGGCATGTCATTTTCCTCCATTCCACGAGTGGTGATGGCTGCGGTACCAAATCGAATTCCGGAAGTGATAAAAGGTGATTTATCGTCGAAAGGAACCATGTTCTTATTCGCGGTGATATCTGCTTTTTCCAGTGCATTTTCGGCCTCTTTACCGGTGATATTCTTGTTGCGCAAATCGATCAGCATCATATGATTGTCAGTCCCTCCTGAAATAATCTTATAGTCTAGTGCCACAAATGCTGCTGCCATGGCTTCAGCATTCTTTTTTACCCTTACCATATAGTGGAGAAAATCATCTGTAAGTGCTTCACCGAAGGCAATGGCCTTAGCGGCAATGATATGCTCCAGAGGTCCACCCTGATTACCGGGAAATACTGCGAGATTGATCAGCGCCGACATTTTCCGTAGGTTGCCATTTTTAAGTCGGATATCAAATGGATTTTCGAAATCTTCACCCATAAGGATAAGACCTCCCCTGGGGCCTCTTAAGGTTTTATGTGTGGTGGTGGTTACGAAGTGGCAATGCGGGATAGGATCGCTGAGAATACCTTTGGCGATCAAGCCTGCCGGGTGAGCAATATCAGCAAGCAATAATGCTCCTACCCTATCTGCAATTTCACGGAATCGTTCAAAATTCATATCCCGCGAATACGCAGATGCTCCTGCGATAATAAGTTTTGGTTTCTCTTCTATGGCGATTTCCTCAATCTTGTCGTAATCCAACCTTCCCGTGGCCTCTTCTACTCCATAGAAAACAGGGCGATATAGTTTACCGGAAAAGTTCACCGGAGATCCATGGGTAAGGTGACCTCCATGAGATAAATCGAAGCCCAGAATGGTATCGCCTGGTTGCAGACAGGCCTGATAGACCGCTGCATTAGCCTGACTACCACTATGGGGTTGAACATTGGCATAGGCAGCCCCAAAAAGCTCCTTTGCCCTGTCGATAGCCAGTTGTTCTACCTGATCGACCACCTCACATCCTCCATAATAACGCTTACCCGGATAACCTTCTGCGTATTTATTGGTCAGCACCGATCCTGCAGCTTCCATCACCTGCGGACTGGTGAAATTCTCAGAGGCTATAAGTTCTATCCCATTGATTTGACGTTGTGTTTCCGCTTCTATCAGTTCGAAGATTTGATGGTCTCTCTCCATAGTGTATTCCGGTTCTTAAATGAGCCGTAAAAGTACGAATTGCCACAGTTATAATGAGAATTAAATAATATATTTGAGTCTATTTTATCAAATAAAAATTAACAATCCACATATGTCTATCCGCGCTAATGACCCCAAGTTAACCTCCTGGCTCCCTGTTGAGACAACATCCGATTTCCCCATACAGAATATACCTTTCGGGGTTTTTCTAACACCCGAAGATGTAATAACGATCGGATCGCGCATTGGCGACTATGCAATCGACCTGGGTGCACTGCACCAACTGGGTTATTTTCAGGACATTCCACTTACCGATGATATCTTTCTTCAGGACACTCTTAACGACTTTATTTCAGATGGAAAAAAAACATGGAGACTGGTCAGGAATCGTATTAGCGAAATATTCGAAGCATCCAATCCGGAGTTGAGAGATCAGAAAGCACACCGGGAAGTGGTGCTTTTTACCATGTCGGAGGTGGAAATGAAGTTACCCGTACAAATTGGTGATTATACCGATTTCTATTCCAGTAAAGAACATGCTACCAATATCGGTAAGATGTTCAGGGATCCGGAAAACGCTTTATTGCCTAACTGGCTGCATATACCGGTTGGTTACCATGGCAGGAGTTCTACTATTGTACCCAGCGGAACCCCGATAAAAAGACCTAAAGGCCAAACCATACCAAAGGGAGCAGACCAGCCTGTATTCGGGCCTTCTAAAATGGTCGATTTTGAGCTCGAAATGGCTTTTATAACCACAGATGCCAATGCTATGGGCGAAGCGATCTCTATTGATCAGGCAGAAGACCATATTTTCGGCCTGGTATTATTCAACGACTGGAGTGCCCGTGATATCCAAAAGTGGGAATATGTTCCCCTGGGACCTTTTCTTGGGAAAAATTTTGCCTCTTCCATTTCAGCCTGGATCGTTACACTAGATGCGCTGGAGCCCTTCCGTGTTGAAAGTCCTGGACAAGATCCAAAGCCACTGCCGTATTTGCATCACAACGGGAATAATAGTTTTGATATCCACCTGGAGGCCATCATCGAAACTCCAGATGGAAGTTCCACCACAGTGACCAGATCTAATTTCAAGTATATGTATTGGTCTATGGCACAACAGTTGGCACACCATACTGTAAACGGTTGCAAGGTCAACAGCGGCGATATGATGGGAAGCGGAACAATCTCAGGCACAGGTGAAGAGTCTTTTGGCTCTATGCTCGAACTAGCCTGGCAGGGTACAAAACCGCTTACCCTTACCAATGGGGACACCCGTACTTCGATACTGGACCACGACACCGTTGTAATGAAGGGATACTGCTCCCGAGAAGGGCATCGGATTGGATTTGGAGAAGTACGCACCCTACTCCTTCCTGCCTGAGTTTACACCCAGAAAATATTCCCCTTCGTCCGGTAGTTCGTCGAACATATACGAACCCTTATCGTTTTTCGTTATCAATGAGTATGGTTTTGGCATGGCTATTGAATTTCATCTCCCAAACCATAAAGCAACATACCATGAAAAAAGCACTACTTATTTGTACGACAATGGTTTTATTGATCTCCTGCGGAGGGGTCAAAAAGACCCAGGAAGCCGTAAATAGCGGGAATTACATCCAGGCTATTAACCGGGCAATCAACAATTTAGCAGAAAATAAGACCAAGAAATCTCATCAGGCCTATATTTTGTTATTGGAGGATGCCTTTGAAAAAAATACACAAAGGGAACTCGAAAATGTCCGATTTTTAGAGCAGGATGGAAACCCGGCCAATTATGAGTCCATTTATACCACCTACACTACCTTGAAACATATTCAGGAAAGGATCGCTCCCCTTATGCCATTACCTATTTTTGAAGAAAACAGGAATGCGGAGTTTAGTTTTAGGAATTACGATAATTCGCTGTTAACGGCCAAAATGAATCTTTCTGAATATTTATATGCTCATGCCTCTAATTTGTTGGAAAACGCCTCCTTCAAACAAGATTTCAGGCAGGCATATGAAGATTTTAAATATCTGGAAGAGATTAATCCAGGATATGCTGATACCAAGGATAAAATGGAAGAGGCATATAGCAAAGGACTGGATTACGTAAAAGTCCACGTAATCAATGATACGGAGCAGGTGGTTCCCAAACGCCTTGAGCAGGAACTTCTGAATTTCAATACCCTCGGATTGAATGATCTCTGGACACAATATCATACCAATCCGCTTAACAATATTAAGTACGATTACGAAATGCAGGTGGCTTTTAGGGATATCAGCATCAGCCCGGAACAGATCCGTGAAAGACAATTAGTAAAAGAAAAGCAGATCAAAGATGGTTTTGATTATGTGCTGGATGCCGACGGTAATGTAATGAAAGACAGTCTTGGGAATGATATAAAGGTAGACCGGTTTACAAACATTCAATGTAGTTTTTATGAGTTTACCCAATTTAAAGCAGCCCAGGTAGTAGGTAATGTGAGCTATATCGATCTCAATAGCAAGCAGCAATTGAATTCATATCCGCTAACCAGCGAATTTGTCTTTGAGCATGTATATGCTAATTTTCAGGGAGACCGCAGGGCGCTCGACAATGAATTGATACCCTTGTTGGAAATAACACCTGTACCATTTCCATCGAACGAGCAAATGGTCTTTGAAGCAGGCGAAGATCTTAAGTCGAGATTAAAAGAGATTATAGTCCGACACAAATTCAACTAATAAATCAATCCCGGATCAGCTGATCCGGGATTTTTTTTATAGAAAGGCCGACAGTTCCATTTCCGGAATACCACCATGAGAACCATGGGCTACCACCGTACCATTTTTAATAACCAGTAGTTGGGGTGATTCGTGACGTACCCCATGCTTATGGGCAATTTCATTGGAAATAGACCTGTAGCGATGTATATCAAGAAAATACATATCTACCGTTTCCTCCGGATGGGTATAGCCCTTCGTAAACATATTGAGGACCATACTGCTAATACCACAAGTGGTAGAGTGTTTGTAAACCAATTGAGTTTTCTCAAAAGATCTTCTACTTATCTTTTCCAATTGATCCATTTCGGTGAGTGCAATCCAGGGCAGCGAACTACTCTTCGAGTCCTTTTTGTCCTCATGGTCTCCAAATAATCTTCTTAAATATCCCATAAACAATAAGGGTAATTCTGTGAATAGTTAGTTTTTTTAACTGACGTATTGTCTCTAAAATTCAATGTTTTACAGACATTTTGTCTGTTTCGGTGCTATGGTAAGGTTGTTGACTTATCCATTTCAAAAATAAGCATAAAGAAAATATTACATAAGTCATATGAATATTAACAATTTTACCATAAAATCACAGGAAGCGATACAACAAGCCCAGCAAGTTACGCAGGCGATGGAGCATCAGCAAATAGAGAACGAGCATATTTTTAAGGCAGTATCGGAGGTCGATGAAAATGTACTTCCCTTCATTTTAAGAAAGCTCAATGTTAATGTATCGCTTGTAAATCAGATCCTGGAAAGCGAACTCAAGAACTTTCCCAAAGTAAGCGGTGGAGATTTAATGTTCTCCAATGAAGCAGGCAAAACCTTGAACAACGCTTCCATAACTGCAAAGAAAATGCAGGATGAATTTGTGAGTATTGAACACCTGATACTGGCAATTTTTAAGTCAAAGAGTAAGATTGCTCAAATCCTGAAAGATCAGGGAGTTAATGAAAAGGATTTAATGGCCTCAATTACCGAATTGCGCAAAGGAGGCCAGGTAACCTCACAAAGTGCCGAAGAAACCTATAATGCCCTTAACAAATATGCCCGCAACCTAAATGAATTGGCCGATAATGGGAAACTGGACCCGGTCATCGGAAGAGATGAGGAGATCAGGCGAATTCTTCAAATACTTTCAAGACGAACCAAAAATAATCCTATGCTGGTTGGAGAACCTGGTACCGGGAAAACAGCCATCGCAGAAGGCCTTGCTCATAGAATTATCCAGGGCGATGTCCCAGAAAATCTTAAGGATAAGATCATATACTCACTGGACATGGGGGCCTTGATCGCAGGTGCGAAATATAAAGGTGAGTTTGAGGAGCGGTTAAAAGCCGTGATAAAGGAGGTTACAGGTTCCGATGGCAATATTGTACTGTTTATCGATGAGATTCATACCCTGATTGGTGCCGGAGGCGGACAGGGGGCTATGGATGCCGCAAATATTCTGAAACCCGCACTTGCGCGGGGCGAATTGAGGGCAATTGGCGCCACCACCCTCGATGAATACCAGAAGTATTTTGAAAAAGACAAAGCACTCGAAAGGCGTTTTCAAAAAGTAGTTGTTGACGAACCCGATACCGAAAGTGCAATTTCGATTCTGCGAGGACTGAAAGAGAAGTATGAGGCTCACCACAAGGTGAGAATTAAGGATGAGGCCGTTATTGCAGCCGTAGAGCTTTCACAGCGCTATATCACCAACAGGTTCTTACCCGATAAGGCGATCGATCTGATGGATGAAGCGGCCTCAAAATTGCGAATGGAGATCAACTCAAAGCCTGAAGAACTGGATGTGCTCGACCGCAAGATCATGCAGCTCGAAATTGAAATTGAAGCGATCAAGCGCGAAAATGATAAAGACAAGCTGAAAGCCCTGAATATAGACCTTGCCAATCTCAAAGATGAGCGCAACGAAATTTTTGCTCAATGGGAAAGCGAGAAATCGGTGGTCGAAAACATTCAAAAGACCAAGCAGGATATCGAAAACTTCAAATTAGAAGCCGAAAGAGCCGAAAGAAGCGGAGATTACGGTAAGGTGGCAGAACTGCGATACGGGAAGATCAAGGAAGCACAGGAGAAGCTAGACCATCTTCAAACAGAGCTGCAGGAACAGCAAAAAGGAGGTACACTTATCAAAGAAGAAGTGACCAATGAAGATATTGCCGAAGTTGTTGCGAAATGGACCGGAATCCCTGTCACCAAAATGCTGCAAAGCGATCGGGAAAAACTACTCGGTCTTGAAGGGGTGCTGCATAAAAGAGTGGTAGGACAAGATGAGGCAATTGAAGCTGTATCCGATGCGATAAGGAGAAGCAGGGCCGGACTCCAGGATGAGAAGCGCCCTGTAGGCTCCTTCTTATTTCTTGGCACCACAGGTGTAGGTAAAACTGAACTTGCAAAAACCCTAGCTGCTTATTTATTTGATGATGAAAATGCGATTACCCGGATAGACATGAGTGAATATCAGGAGCGGCATGCTGTTAGCAGACTGATAGGTGCCCCTCCCGGTTATGTTGGATATGATGAAGGTGGTCAGCTAACCGAAGCGGTACGCAGGAAACCTTATTCTGTAATACTGCTCGACGAGATTGAGAAAGCCCATCCCGATACCTTTAACATCCTCCTTCAGGTATTGGATGAAGGCCGACTAACCGATAACAAGGGTCGTGTAGCCGATTTTAAAAATACGATCATCATCATGACCAGTAATATGGGAAGCCATATTATTCAGGAGAAGTTCGAGGAAAACAGCGATATATACAGTGCTACAGAATCGGCCCGGGTAGAGGTTATGGGATTATTGAAGAAAACCATCCGCCCCGAATTTCTTAACAGGATTGATGATATTATAATGTTTACCCCGCTAAGCCGGGAAGATATTACGGAAATTGTTGGACTACAGCTGAATCAGCTTAAAAGGCTGGTGGCCAAACAAAACATCACTATAGATGCTACCAGAGAAGCTATAGAATATCTTGCCAAAAAAGGTTATGACCCTCAATATGGAGCACGCCCGATTAAGCGCCTGATCCAAAAAGAAGTCCTGAATAGCCTTTCTAAAGAATTACTTAGTGGCAGGATCACCTCAGATAGTATCGTTTTGCTCGATGCTTTTGACGATAAACTCGTATTTAGAAATCAAAGTGAATTAGTAGAATAGTTATTATTTTTTTAGATCGGAATATTACCCCGGGTTTTACAACACCCGGGTTTTTTTATTGAATATATACCATACAGTATATAGATTTTTTATATTCGTAGAAAATTGCAGCTCTATGACCACCAAAGCCGAACGGACCACCGCCTATATAATAGAAACGGTTGCCCCTATTTTCAACAAGCACGGCTATGAGGGTACAAGTATGAGCGATCTTACCGATGCCACAGGGCTTACAAAAGGTGCGATCTATGGTAATTTTGAGAATAAAGAGGCTCTTTCCCTGGCGGCCTTCGAATACAGCAGCACCAAGCTTTTATCTGCCCTTGACGATTGCTTATCCGGTGAATCCAGTGCTCTTAAACAATTAAGTAAACTCACAAGCTTTTACAAGCATTACGATGAGTTTACCGATGATTTAGGGGGATGTCCGGTGCTTAACGTAGGTGTTGATGCCAATTTCAACAACAGACTCCTGGCAAGTGCATGCAGGGAAACGGTCCATACTATTGAGGGAAAGATAGCCCTGGTTCTCGAAAATGGCGTCAGGAATAATGAGATCAAATTACCCGTCCCACCTCTGCAATTCGCCAAACAACTCTTTACGATGATCCAGGGTGCTGTGGCTATGGCTACCATATGCAATGATCGGAAATACCTTATCAATACAGTGGCTTACCTCGATGTTCTTATCAGCAGGGAAATCGGAAAATAAATTTATTTTGGTAACATTCTGAAAATCCAGGTCTCGCCCTCATAGCGGCCATTGAATTTACTATCCCTGGCTTTGCGTGCTTCCTGCATACTATCGTACCGTTGTAAATAGACATAATTGTATTTGTTGGATTTTTTATAGAACGATTTAGGATCCAGCCCTTTTTGGGAAAGCGTCTTAATAAAGGCCTCAAAATAGCGCTTGGTTCCAAATACGTTGGCTACCAGATAATACCCGGGCTGTAAACCCTCTTCCGTTAAGGCTTCCTGGTATTTTTCATCTTCTTTAGGAGCTGCTTCCGCTTCAGCCGCAATCCGCTGTAATTCGGCTTCTTGTACTGCCGCCAAAGAATCTCTCACAAACTCCTCCCTTGCCTTTCTGGCTTCTTCTGCCAGCAGTTCTTCTTCCTGTTGCCGGGCAAGTTCTGCCTCTCTCGCAAGAGCTGCTGCAGCAAGGAGTTCTGCCTCTCGCCTTTTTTCTTCCTCTTCAGCCAACTCCTGAGCAATCTCCTCTTCTGTCTTCTCGGGCACTTCTTCCTCCTCGGGTATCTCCTCGTCGAATTGAGGACCGAGGAAAAAGGACGCTGCAATCTCTATACTCGGGTCCATACCATCTAAGTCTGACCGGGTTCCGAATTCCATCAGTGCTCCAATGGAAAATTTTTTCATAAACCTTCCTCCCAATCCGGCCGAAAATCCATAAAAATTGCTAAAACCCAGCTGCGTATAGAATTTAGATGTTGAAATGAGGGCATTAAGTCCTAGTTGCTCATCGTATCCGGGTATACTTTTAAGATAAAGCACCGGTCTGATATAACTATTTTCTTCTGTTCCAAAAACGGTGATAGGAAATTCGTAGCCCGCATGCCCATAATAAATTTTCTCCCCAGGTTGACTAACTTTTTCACCAGCAGATATATTATAGTCAACAAGGTTCTCTACCGAAATACCCGTGTTGAAACCACCAACACTAAACTGCAGGCCTGGTGCGAATTGCACAATAAAATCGCTGGAATTACTCAGTGGTACCGGCGGATTAGGATTCTGTAAAAGCCTTTCATCTGCTAGTTTTCTTTGATATGCAAATAAATTAACCCCAATGGCAATTTGGGCATTGTTTTTCAGATCCATGCCGTAAGCATAATTCAGCGCCCCTCCTCTTTGAACATAATATCTGGTGTTGTGTTGAAAAAATGCAACGCCTGCCGCAGATTCCTTTTTTAACCTTCTACTGTAGTTGAGAAAGATTGTAGAGGGGTCTGCATCGATACTTTGCCACTGCCATCGTGTCCATAAAGCAACCGATTCAGGATTATTCCTGTTCAAAGAAAATACCGGGTTCAAAAAGCTAGAATTATATTCTGTAAGGGTATGTTGTCGGAAATCGGGGGGTAACTCCATATTCTGAGACTGGACTATACAAGAAAATAGCGCGATATATAGCAGGAATAGGCGTTTCACAGTCAGGTCGGGTTAAATAATCTAAATTAAATACTATTTTTACTGATATTCAGTTAGATTATAGCAAGACATCTAAATTACATAAACCTAGCTTTTATGAAAACATTTAAGCCGCTATTGTTCACATTTTATCTATTGGCTATTATTGCTGGATGCAAGGATGACCCCCAGAATATGAATCTGGATACCGATGCACCAGTCTCTACTTTTTATCTCATCCGACATGCTGAAAAAGATCGTAGCGATCCAGAAAATATAGATCCTGAGTTAAATCAGAAAGGTCTGGGAAGGGCCATGCACTGGGCAGAAATCCTGGAAGACGTTAATCTTGATGCAATTTATTCGACGGATTATGAAAGGACCACCATGACAGCAGCCCCAACTGCCGTTAAAAAGGATATCACCCTGATGTACTACGATCCTGACGAAGTGGATATTGAACAGTTCAAATCAAACAATTCGGGTAATACTGTACTGATAGTAGGTCATAGCAACAGTACTCCCGACTTCGTCAATAAACTTATCGGAGAAGATAAATACGGGCCGATGGACGATTATGATAACGGAAGTCTGTTTATCGTACAGCTTACCGGGGAGCAGGTCACCGACAGCCGCCTGCACTTTAATTGCAATTGTCCACGTTAACCCTAATTTCCTCCAGCTCTATAGTAGATAACAGGGTCAATTTGTTCTGTTGATAGAGACGATCGATTTCGTATATGGAAGCGGTTTCCTTTGGTTTATAATTAGAATAATCCACAAACCGGATACCCTCCACATATCTTTCGTTTAACGCTTCCCTGAACCTCATTCCTCCTCCATTCACATGGAATTCATAAGCGAGATAATTGGGGGTGAAATGCTCCTTATGTATCCAGTAGATATAAACGTCTTCAAAGTCGTCTCCGCCTCCGGTCTGGTCGAAGGTGACTTCGATAACATAATACTCCTCCCCTTTAATTTTACGCTCGCCAAGTAGCTTTTTGTTCACTGCCCCATCATTGAGTCCGTAGGGCAAATAAGCAAAATAATGGACCGAGTTTATCGAATTGGAAAATTTTCTGGCTGTGGTATCGGGCACCTTTACCGTTTGGTTGTCTACCATTCTTTCAAAATTACCGTTTCGTTTAATATCTACCACTTGCGTTGAATCGAGTTCAAAACTCCTTTTAAGGATTTTTCGATTATCATTATATTCCAGCGAATAGAGCCGATCCCGGAATACAAAATCGATATGGCTACAGGCGTAAAGCTCCCCTCCTGCCCGTTGTATTGCTTCATCTATGATTTTTTGTGCTGTAAGAGATTCCGGTATTTTCTCCTTACAAGCTGTCATTAGAAGGGTAAAGCTCAATATAAGAATGAGTCTCATTTCATTTGTGGTATTAGCAGAGCAAATATCGGATATTTCTTTGCTAAGATTTTCTTAATTGTGCGCCCTTTTATACAGAGGGAGTCAGCAGAATATTGTTATTTTGAAATTCCGATGCAGAAAAACATCAATATAAAGAATAAAAAGGCCCGCTTTGAGTACGAAATTCTCGATACTTATATTGCTGGGATCGTTTTGGCAGGTACCGAGATCAAATCGATCCGCCTGGGTAAAGCGTCTATTACCGAGAGTTTTTGTGAATTCAATAGCCAGGGTGAACTTTTTGTGATCAATATGAATGTTGATCCATATGGGCATGCCAGCCACTTCAATCATAGCCCCAAGGCAGAGCGCAAACTCCTTTTGAACAAAAATGAACTGCGTAAACTGTATAAGGAAGTAAAGTCTAGCGGACTTACAATCGTTCCGCTGAACCTTTTTGTCAACGACCGGGGACTGGCCAAAATGAAGGTAGCTCTCGCACGTGGTAAAAAGTTATACGATAAAAGGGAAACCATGAAAGAGCGGGACAGCAAGCGTAATTTAGATAGAATCAAAAAGAATTTCAATAACTGAAACCGGAATGTTACCGGCAGAATTAATTCTTGTTTTCCAGCAATGGAACAAATCTGAATGTTCCGTGCTCTTCCCGTTTGAATTCTTTGTTTGAGGTGCGATTAATCCTGGTCATCACCTGTTCTTCCTCCCCTACGGGTATTATTAGTCTTCCTCCAATAGCCAGCTGAGACAAAAGTGCTTTTGGAATATCAGGAGCCCCTGCGGTTACGATAATTCCATCAAAAGGAGCTTCCTCGGGCAGGCCTTTATAGCCATCTCCAAAAACATATTTTTTGGGCCTGTAGCCCATTCTATCGAAAAATAGTTTGGTCTTCTTATAGAGCTCCAACTGCCTTTCAATGGTGTAAACCTTTACCTTTAAATGCAATAAAACGGCCGTCTGGTAGCCACTACCGGTACCAATTTCCAAAACCTTGTCTCCGGGTTTCAGCTCAAGCAGTTCGGTTTGAAAAGCTACGGTATAGGGCTGAGAAATGGTCTGGTTTGCGGCTATTGGAAAAGCTTTATCCTGATAAGCGTGATCCTCGAAACTACTGTCCATAAACAAGTGCCTGGGAATGGTCCTTATGGCACCAAGTACGTTTTTTTCGCGGATACCCTTATCTGCCACAATGCCGGCAAGCTGGTTCCGCATGCCTTTATGTTTATAGGAATCTTTCAAATCGGTTGGTTCAGGTCACGAATTTAATCAAAGCACTTAAATATTCATAGACAATCGCGGCCCGACAAGCTGTTTAAATCTAATTAAACTCCTTATTTTTGAAAAAATCTCTCAATATGCTTAAAGTAGGTGTTTTAGGAGCCGGCCATCTGGGTAAGATCCATTTGCGATTGTTAAATATGTCTCCAAAATACGAATTGGTAGGGTTTTACGATCCGGATGCGATCAACGGAAAAAATGTCGCAGATGAATTTGGCTATACCTATTTTGAGAATATGAACCGTCTCATAGAAGCAGTGGATGTAGTTGATATCGTTACCCCTACTCTTTCGCATTACGAATGCGCCAAAAAGGCTATCAGCTCAGGCAGGCATGTTTTTATAGAAAAGCCAGTTACCAAAACCCTTGAGGAAGCCCGGGAAATTATCGAACTGGCAGTAAAAAATGGCGTTAAAGGCCAGGTAGGGCACGTGGAGCGATTCAATCCTGCTTTTACTGCAGTCAAGGAAAAGATCAAGGATCCAATGTTTATAGAATCTCATCGCCTGGCAGAGTTCAACCCGCGGGGCACAGATGTTCCCGTGGTATTAGACCTGATGATACACGATATCGATGCTGTTCTTAGCGTTGTTGGATCGGAGGTGAAACAGATCAACGCGAGTGGTGTGTCGGTCATAAGCACCTCTCCCGATATCGCTAATGCCAGGATCGAATTTGAAAATGGATGTGTTGCCAATCTAACAGCCAGCAGGATCTCCTTGAAAAATATGCGTAAGTCACGTTTTTTTCAAAAAGATGCTTATATCTCGGTAGACTTCCTTGAGCGTAAAGTAGAGGTAGTAAAAATGAAAGACGCTGCTGAAAATCCAGGTGCTTTCGATATGGTTCTTCAGAATGCAGAAGGCATAAAAAAACAGATTTACTTTGAAAACCCTGATATAGAAGACAACAACGCCATACTCGATGAGCTTGAAACCTTTGCGATAGCTATCAACGAGAATACTGAACCCGTTGTTTCCTTAAAAGATGGTGCAAAGGCACTAGAAGTAGCCTTGCAAATAATAGAAAAGTTTGGGGGTAATTAGCTCTACTCTATAAACCTATAATATGATAAAAAACGTTACCGTTATCGGCGCTGGAACCATGGGCAATGGTATTGCCCAGGTATTTGCTCAAAACAAATTTCAGGTAAATCTGGTCGATATTTCCCAGGACTCACTTCAGCGAGGCATGGCCAATATTGAGAAAAATCTTGACCGGATGATTGCCAAAGGCACCTTGCAAGAATCGGATAAGAACGAGGCGCTAAGTCATATCGAGACTTCAACCGGGTTAAAGACCGCTGTATCCCATACCGATCTGGTGGTTGAGGCTGCTAGTGAAAACCTGGACATCAAACTAGGCATTTTCAAAGAGTTGGATAATATATGCCAGGAAAGCACGATTCTGGCCACCAATACGTCGTCGATTTCCATCACACAGATAGCAGCTGCCACCAGCCGGGCAGATAAGGTGATCGGCATGCATTTTATGAATCCGGTACCGATTATGAAGTTGGTAGAAGTAATCCGTGGGTATAGTACCTCCGATGAAGTTACCTCAACTGTTATGGAACTATCACGAAAGCTGGGAAAGATCCCAACCGAGGTCAACGATTTTCCAGGATTTGTGGCTAATAGAATACTGATGCCCATGATCAACGAAGCTATTGAGGCCTTATTTCATGGTGTCGGTGGAGTTAGCGAAATTGATACCGTAATGAAGCTTGGAATGGCCCATCCTATGGGCCCTCTGCAGCTGGCCGATTTTATCGGCCTCGATGTTTGTCTTTCTATCCTGAACGTTATGCACAACGGGTTCAAAAATCCAAAATACGCTCCCTGCCCGCTTTTGATCAACATGGTTGCCGCAGGAAAACTGGGGGTTAAATCGGGAGAGGGTTTTTACGATTACTCTGAATCCAGAAAAGCCGAAAAGGTATCGGCTCAATTCAGCTCATAGGTCATGGCGGTGATCAAACCCTTCAGAGCGATCAGGCCCTCGAAAGACAAAGTACCCTTTGTGGTGTCTCGTTCCTATGAAGAGTACACTAAAAAGGAACTGGAATCCCGACTGCGGTATAATCCGTTTTCCTTCTTGCATATTATCAATCCGGGATTTAAGTTCGATCGGCGGGTAAAAGGCCCCGAACGTTTTAGACTGGTTCGAAACCGCTATCTCGAATTCCTTGAAGATGAAATCCTTGTAAAAGACAAGGAACCTTCTATTTATCTATATGAAATCTCCAGGGACAGTTTCTATTGCTGTGGATTTTTTTGTTTAACCAGTATCAAAGACTATATCGAAGGGACTATCAAAAAACATGAAAACACCATTGCACGGCGTGAAAAGCTTTTTGCCGATTATCTCGATGTTGTAGGATATGAGGCAGAGCCCGTTCTGATGACCTATCCCTCAAAAAGTTCTATCAGCAGTATTATAAAAGCGGAAAAAGAAAAAGAACCCAAGTATTTCTTTACCACGCCAGATAGGATGACCCATAGGCTCTGGTGCTTAAAAGACAAAACTGTACTTAAGAGACTTCAGTCAGAATTTGAAAAGATAGATGCCCTTTATATCGCAGACGGGCATCACAGAAGCGCCTCTTCCAGACTTCTGTCAGAATTGAGGTCCGCTAACAATACCGGTAATGGGAATTCTTCGCATGATTTCTTTATGAGTTATCTTATCCCCGAGGACGAAGTTAGGATCTATGAATTCAACCGCATGATAAAAGACCTCAATGGGCTTACCAAGGAAGAATTTTTATCTGCCTTAGATGGTATGTTCCGCATAAAAAATTGCGGTGAAGAACTTTACAGGCCGGGGAAAAAGCATCATTTCAGCATGTATCTCGATGGAGAATTCTATTCTCTCTACCTGCGTAAGAAGGTATACCATTTTACAGATGCTTTGAGTAGATTGGATACCCAGATCCTATATAAGACCATATTGGAGCCTATCCTTGGAATCCGTGATCTTAGAAATGATAAAAGAATCAGATATGGATATGGCAAACGCAATGTTATTACGATGAAGAACGAGATCGATGCAGGTCGTTTCAAGATTGGCTTCGGGTTGGTTCCAATTACGATGTCGGAAATTAAATCGATCGCCGATGCCGGTTTGGTGATGCCCCCTAAAAGCACCTATATTGAACCCAAATTAAGAAGCGGCTTGGCCGTTTACGAATTGTTTCCACGATGAAATTGTTAAGTAATAGAAGGATGAAAGCATTTGTTTCCCACAAAGGAAATACTCTTTTAATCGTATTACTCTGGGCTTTATTTATGGCGGGTTGCCGCGATAGGACAACCGGTCAGACCACAGCAAGCGAAACCACATCGACAATTACTGCTAAAAATCTGCTTTTAGATATTAGCAAAGACAATCTCGGCGACCTTGATTGGATCAACACTCCGGGGAACATAGAGCTTTCCAACGGCACCCTGTCGGTAACCGCAAAAAGCCAGACCGATTTTTTTATCAATCCGGAAGATATGAAGGCATCGGCTTCTGCTCCTTTATTATTCAAGGAAGTAAGCGGCGATTTTGTTGCAATTGCCAAGGTCAGACCGGATTTGTCTTCACAATGGAATGCCGCCGCATTAATGGTTATCCTCGATGAAACAAATTGGATAAAATTTGGTTTTGAGAATTCAGATGCTACCGGCCCCGGAATCGTTTCTGTGGTTACCCGGGAGACCTCAGACGACGCTAATGGACCAGTACTAAAAAACATAGAAAGTATTTGGCTGAAACTCCTAAGGAAAGGCGATAATTATTCCATGCACTGGTCTTATGACGGCAGTAAGTACTTTATGGCGAGACTTGCAGCCATGCCCGAGAGAGACAGCATAATGGTTGGAATTGAAGCCCAGTGCCCCGATGGCACGGAAGCGGTCCACCGATTCGAGCATTTTTCTATTGAAGCCATTACCGTAGAAGATATTAGAAAAGGTGAATAATCCATTTAATATGTCTGTAAAAGAGAATTTGTTCAAAATAAAATCCCAACTACCTGATAGCGTTACATTGGTGGCGGTGACCAAGACCAAGTCGCCGGAAATTGTCCTGGAGGCCTATCAGTCCGGGCAAGTTGTTTTTGGGGAGAATAAGATCCAGGAGATGGTTGCGAAGTGGGAAGAGCTGCCCAAGGATATCCAGTGGCATATGATCGGTCATGTTCAGCGTAACAAGGTAAAGTATATGGCCCCGTTCGTAAGTCTTATCCACGGTGTGGATAGTTTAAAATTGCTGAAGGAGATCGATAAACAGGCTCAAAAACATAAAAGAGTTATCAATTGCCTTTTTCAGATTCATATCGCCGAGGAAACCACCAAATTTGGTCTCACAGAGGATGAATTGGTTGAAATACTGGCGGATGAGGAGTTTCCTCTTCTGCAACACATTAATATCCAGGGGGTAATGGGCATGGCCAGTTTTACTGATAAAATGGATCAAATCAGGCAGGAATTTCAATTGCTAAAAAGTGTTTTCGAAAGATTGAAGCAAAAAATACCCGAAGTTAATATTCTGTCTATGGGCATGAGTGGTGATTATCAGACCGCTATTGAAGAAGGAAGCACCATGGTCCGCATAGGAAGTAGTATATTTGGAGAGCGAAATTATCCCGGTAAGTAAACCGTGATAATACCGAAATATATATGGGGATGTATGCCGTTCTAGACATAGAGACCACAGGTGGAAAGTATAACGAGGAAGGAATCACCGAAATCGCTATCCACAAGTTTGATGGGCATCAGGTTATTGATCGATTTGTAAGTTTGGTTAACCCGGAAAAAGACATTCAACCCTTTGTTGTAAATCTCACTGGTATCAATAACAAGATGCTGAGAACAGCCCCTAAATTTCATGAAGTGGCTAAGCGTATTGTGGAGATTACCGAAGGTACGGTAATCGTAGCCCACAATGCACAATTCGACTACCGTGTCTTGAGAATGGAGTTCAGGAAGTTAGGCTATACATTTGAACGAAAAACCTTATGTACAGTAGATCTTTCCAAACGACTTATTCCACAGGCCGAATCTCATAGCCTGGGAAAATTGGTACGCTCCCTGGGAATCGCAGTCAGTGATCGGCACAGGGCCAATGGCGATGCTCTTGCGACATTGAAATTATTCAAATTCCTGCTGACTAAGGATTCGAATAAAAGCATTATCAGAGCAGTGATCAAGGCCGAGAGTCTTGGGGAATTATCTCAACGCCAGATAGATATCGTAACCGAGATGCCCTCGGAAACCGGTGTATACTACATGTATAATAAAGAAGGAGAGCTCATTTTCCTGGGAAAAAGCACTGATATCAAAAGAAAAGTGAACCATCTCTTCACCAGGGATGGTAAGGAGGCCCGTAAACTTCAGAAAGCAACTCGAAAAGTGACTTACGAACTTACTGGCAGCGAACTTATAGCTCTGTTGAAAGAGAATGAGGAGCTTCAAAGAAACAGACCTCTCTACAATCAATGGCAGGGAAGACCCAATCTAAAAGTCCGGCAATCTGAAAATGGCCAGGGCCCCGACATTAGCATCAATATTCAGGAGAATTATCTTATCGTAGGCAAGGGAAGGGAGACAGGTGAAAAAAGTGCTGTATGGATCCGTAACGGCCGCTTAGAGGGTGTGGGTTTTTTCGATCTGAACCATCAAATCAATAATATTCATATCTTAGAATCCATTATTACACCTATGCACGATGATAAAAATGCCAAAGAGATCATCGATGCTTACCTTAAAACAAAAAAAGGTTATAAGATAATCGAGCTGAACCCAAAGCATTGACAGAATACAAGTCACAGGATGGATGGAGACGGAAACTCCATGAAATTATTTACGGGACCCATACTCCCGCAGGGAAGTTTTTCGACATTGTTTTATTGATCCTTATTCTCTACAGTGTAGTGATCGTAATGCTCGAAAGTGTTCCCCGTTTCGACAATAAATACCACAATTTTCTAGATATTTCTGAGTGGATCGTAACTATTCTGTTCACCATTGAATACATCCTTCGCATTATATGTATCAGAAATCCAAGACGTTATATTTTTAGCTTTTTTGGAATAGTAGATCTTCTTTCAACAATACCTAAATACCTTTCTTTCTTCGTGATGGGTTCCCAATATGTAACCGCATTCAGGGCTTTACGCCTTCTTCGGGTATTTAGGATACTCAAATTGGTTCGTTTTGTCGGGGAGTCTAACAACTTGCTGAGAGCAGTCGCGTCTAGCCGGGCGAAGATTGCCATTTTTGTCTTTTTTGTTCTTATTATTTCCGTGTTGCTCGGAACGATAATGTATCTGGTGGAAGGGCCCGAACATGGATTTGACAGTATTCCTCACAGTATTTATTGGACCATTGTAACCCTAACAACTGTAGGCTACGGCGATATCACCCCTGAAACGGGATTGGGCCAGTTTATCGCCACATTTATTATGATTATCGGTTATGGTATCATCGCAGTGCCTACTGGTATCGTGACGGTTGAATATTCTAAACAACGACAAAAGACCGACATAGCCGGGATCCAATCATGCCACAATTGTCTGGCAGAAGGACATCTGGAAACGGCTAAACACTGTTATAACTGCGGATCAAAACTCTGATGAAAAAAACACTGATCGCGGTGGTCGGTCCCACAGCCATCGGAAAGACTTCATGGGCCATTCAGCTAGCCAGACATTTTAAAACGGAGATAATTTCCACCGATTCCAGACAGTTTTATAAAGAGATGAAGATCGGTACTGCCGTACCTTCCAAAAACGAATTAGCATCAGCTAAACATCATTTTATCCAACACAGAAGCATTATTGATCCCTGGTCTGTGGGCGATTTTGAAAAATCTGCGTTAAACGGGCTCGAGGAATTGTTTACACACCACAACCTGGTTATCGCTGCAGGCGGAAGCGGGCTTTATTTGAAAGCAATGGTAGAAGGACTGGACCAGTTTCCTAACGTCCCACCTACTATTCGGCAGGAACTCAATGAGGAATTCAGTATTAAAGGGCTGGGCAATCTACAATCGCAACTAAAAAAGGCAGACCCTGAATATTATAAACAGGTTGATCTGCAAAATCCGCATCGGATTATCCGGGCCCTCGAAATTTTTAGAACTTGTGGTCGCCCCTATTCTTCCTTTTTGGGTAAGGAAGTACAAAACAGACATTTTGGAGTTTTCTATCTCGGTATCGGTGCAGAGCGTAGCGAAGTGTACCGCCGGATCAACGAACGTGTGGATATGATGATGGAAGCGGGATTGCTCGACGAAGCAAGGGAATTGTTCCAATACAGGGATTTAAAAGCGTTACAAACGGTGGGATACCAGGAACTGTTCCAATACATCGAAGGCAAATGGGATCTGGATATGGCGGTATCAGAAATTAAGAAAAATACCCGTCGATATGCGAAACGCCAGCTTACCTGGCTTCGTAAGAATGATGCCATTTTTTGGGTAGACCACAAGGCAAATGTTGCCGAGGTCATCGACAAGATCGAAACCGAATTAAAGCAATCTTTGTAGTATGACAAAATCTTTGGAAATTATAATGGTAATGGGCGTTTCCGGATCGGGTAAGACTACGATCGGAAAATTATTAGGACAGAAATTGGGTCTGGAATTTTACGATGCAGATGATTATCATCCGGAGGCGAACATCCGTAAAATGGCTTCAGGAAAGCCTTTAACTGATAAAGACCGCCTTGGTTGGTTAGAGCGATTAAATAAATTGATCCTGGAACGTGAAAAGCAAGGGATGGTACTGGGCTGTTCCGCACTAAAGGAGAGCTACAGACATGTTCTCGCCAATGCAGTAGAGATAGATATCAAATGGGTTTATCTGGATGGTAGTTTTGAAGAAATACTTGAAAGAATGAAGGGGCGCAAAGATCATTTTATGCCACCCGAACTACTTCGGTCTCAATTTGAAACCCTTGAAGTACCTACATATGCCATAGCTGTCCCCATCGACAATTCACCTGAAACGACTGTGGCATATATCCTCGAGAAACTCCAATAAAAAAGGCAGCTGAAGCTGCCTTTTTTGTTTTCTGTTATTCCGGCTTGGTCAGCAAACGGAATCCTTCTCCGTGGATATTAAGAATCTGAACCGAATCGTCCCTTTTGAGATACTTTCTCAGCTTAGCTATATAGACATCCATACTTCGCGAGGTAAAATAATTATCGTCTCGCCAGATCTTTGTCAAGGCTAATTCCCTCGGCATCAAATCATTTTCATGAAGTGCCAGTAGCCTGAGGAGTTCATTCTCTTTTGGTGATAATTTTATCGCATCCTCATCTTTATATTTTAGGAATCGCAACTTGGAGTTAAGGTGGAAATTCCCCACGTTGAACTCAAATTGTTTGCTGTCGGCAAGTGTATTGGATGCTTTTCGCTGCAAGATGGCTTTTAGTTTCATCAATAACACCTCAGAATCAAAAGGTTTATTGAGGTAGTCGTCTGCCCCTGCTTTATACCCCTTTAAAACGTCCTCCTTCATGGTTTTGGCCGTGAGGAATACAATAGGAACGTTTTCGTTTTTCTCACGAATTTCCCTGGCGAGGGTAAAACCGTCTTTGTAGGGCATCATGACATCGAGAATACAAACATCATAATTATCCTTCTTAAACTTTTCGAATCCCTCCATGCCATTTTTGGCCAAGGTTACATCGAATTCGTTCATGGAGAGGTAGTCTTTAAGTACGATGCCAAAATTGGGATCGTCTTCTACCAATAGTATTTTCTTATTTGTTGTTTCCATAAAATTTATATTAAAGGCAGTTTGATATAAAATGTACTACCCTTGCCTTTCTCACTTTCTGCGTAAACTTCACCCTGGTGGTCCTCGACTATTTTCTTTACATAGGAGAGTCCCAGCCCGTGTCCTTTTACATTGTGTATGTCGCCCGTATGTTCTCTATAGAACTTTTCGAACACTTTTTTTAGCACCGCTTTGCTCATACCAGCACCTTTATCCTGAACTCTTATAACAATATTATTATTGGCAACTTCAGTGAACACGTCTATTTTTGGTTCCTCCGGAGAGTATTTCACTGCATTGTCTAATATATTGACCATCACATTTCCAAAGTGCACATCATTGGCCAGAATATCGGATCGTTCTGCATTTAAAGCAGTATTTATATAGCCTCCTCTATCCTGCACAATTAGCTGCACATGAGCAATGGCTTTGTTAATGATGTCGTGTGCATCTATCCTGTCCTTACTAATATCGAGCTGATTTTTTTCCAACTTCGAGATTCTAAGCACATTTTCTACCTGCGCGTGCATTCGTTTATTTTCATCCCTGATCATTTCCAGGTAGCGCTGAACTTTGGTTTTATCACCAATAATCTGTGGGTTTTTGATCGCTTCAACAGCCAGATTGATCGTCGCAATAGGAGTCTTAAACTCGTGCGTCATATTGTTGATAAAATCTGATTTAATTTCCGATATCTGTTTCTGGCGAATTAGCTGATATATAGCTCCGGAATAGGCCACAACAATGATCAGTGTAAACAGCAATGACAGAGCCGCCATTCCTGAGATCGACTGAACCAGAAATTTCTTTTTCCTCGGAAATGATAAAAGCAATGAAAAATCGCTGTTACCTTCACTGTTCCTAAAGATAGGTGCTTTGTACAGATTGGAATTGGCATACTTAAATCGTTTAGATCTTACTTTTGTGGGTAAACCACGACTGTAAATACCGTATTCGTAGTCTATATCGATAGAATGGTTTTGAAATTCCCTGTTGAGAAGAAGCTCAATCTCCTGTTTGGTCACCCGTTTGTGGATCGGGACGTTCTCTGCATATTCTCGGTAAACATCATCAAAAACGGCCTTGTCTATGCTCGATAACCCCCCTACCTTTTCAAGTTTTTGAATAGGATTGAGTTTGTATCGCTTGCCATCCAGACCGAATTCCTCTTTAAAAATGGTTTTCGTTCGCTTGCTGGTATAATTCTTTATGGTCGTGGTATCGTTACCATTACCATTGTCAAAGAACGTTGATGCTATATTGTAATCCTCCTCCAGAATACCATGAGAATAAAACAAGATCTCATTTGAATTCAGATCACGATCAATAAAAAATATATTGCTCAAATTGGAGCTTTCAAACTCACCAACACTATCCTTAAGGCTCAGGAACCTGTTAGAATAGTCTCTCATCTCACGGTCCTCAATTTTATCAGTCACTTTGTTCAGCACTTCTGAAACCGAGGTAGTGAATTGTTCTTCCTTATCTTCTACAGAACTCTTAATCCAGTAGAGCTGTACCGAGATAATCCCAATAAGAGATAGGCTCATTAATATGACCAGAAGAACAAATAATCTCTTATTCATCTTTTGTAAAATTAAAAATTTAACTTTTGGTCAATCGGTGTTTAACCTAACCTTAACAAAAATGTTAAAATTCCGTGTTGGCCGATAATTCCGTGAGTTTTTGATGAATTATTTTCACCTGGGATGCAGTCTCAGAAAGTTCTATATTCTCAATAACAAAATGTGCAAGTGGTATTTTTTTATTATCCTCCCACTGATGATTCATCCTGGCCAGAATATTGTCCTGGTCAACCTGGTCGCGTTGCATGACACGTTTTAACCTCAGTAGTTTTGGTGCAGTCACTAAGATCATATGATCGAAATTCTTGTACGCCTCGTTCTCGTACAGGATAGCTGCTTCCTGGATGACATAGGGGGTGATTTG
The DNA here is from genome assembly GCA_947258405.1 of uncultured Eudoraea sp. GTDB lineage: Bacteria > Bacteroidota > Bacteroidia > Flavobacteriales > Flavobacteriaceae > JAHEJJ01. The sequence continues at coordinate 27,061 of CAMYIE010000024.1, forward strand.
TTCCCCGGCCCAATAGCGGAAGTCTTCCCGAACTGCCGGATGTACTATATTGTTCAAACGATCGAGGTAGCTTTTATCGGAAAAAACCTTCATCGCGATGAATTGCCTGTTTAGTTCGCCGTCGATATAAGCTTCGTCTCCTAATAAGTTTTTGATATCCGGGATCAGATCAGCCGAAGTGGTCATCATTTCCTTTGCCCTGTCATCTGAATTATAAACCGGAACCCCTAGCGATTGGAACATACCGGCCACTGTGGTTTTACCACTGCCAATTCCTCCGGTAAGCCCTACCAGTTTCATCTACGGATCAGGATAAATTCTACTTCGGTGTCCTTCAATTGTGCATCATATACGCCTTCGGGGAGAGACTGAAGCTGAAGTTCAAGCAATTTTTCATCGGCCCTGGCCGAGTTGAAGTCGGCCACAAGATCAAAATCTGCCGGTCTAAGGTTTTTTAAACGATCTACAGGCGCTTTGCATAATACAGATACCACATGAGGAAAAGTCCTTACTTCGACCCCATTGGGAAGATTGATTACCCTTACCGGTATTTCAATCATCTGTTCAGAAAAACGAAATACCTTTCCACTTATCTCAATCGAATTTAGTTCAAAACTCGTATTATCAAGTCCCTGACGCTTAAACAAATCCACTTGCACACTAAAATCCTGAGAGACATTGTGCAAGGTGCTGGGCAGGGTATGGACCTTTTCAATGGTGTCGATCTCAGATTTAGGACCTTTGATAATTACATTCGATGGGGAAAGGATAAGGCTGTCTTGCAGCAAATGATTCTGTGCCAGTTCAATTACCAGTTCGGGTACAATCTGAACTTCCTTGGAATGCAATTTTTCAAAATAAACGAACAAAGTATCCCGGTCGACCTCCATTAAAGACATGCTCCCGGGCATTTGAGCCTCGATTTGTTTTTCGTAGGAATCCCCGCTTACATAAAAGGAACTGCCCGTTTTCTTAACCTTTGAAAGGTCTATAATCAATGCATTCCTGCCAAAATTGAATCCCAGAAAACCAAAGCCACTGGCGCTCAGGCGAACATCTACCGATTCCTTAGATGTATTTCTCAGCAAAAGACTGTCGGGGCTATTCACAAAACTCAACTCGAACGATACTCTTTGGTTATATGTCTCCGATAGTTTGCTGATAAGCCAGATCAGGGCAGAGCATATCAGAAAAACAATAAAAATATTTGTTTTACGCCTGCTATTGGTATTCTTTTTCTTTGCCTTCACGTCTTAGTAGGTTCGAAGAATAATTTGGGAAACAGCTCCCTGGGCTTCTTTTTACTAAAATTAATCAAGATAATCGATTTAAGAAAGCCAAAGCCATAACCTGCGAATTGAATCATCACTGCAGGCAATGCCAGCAGTCCGATACCGAGACTTCTGGTTTTTACCCATGCGTCGATCAGTATTAGGAAAAAATATACTCCAAAGGCGCCTATTGGCCAATACCAGGGAATAAAGATCAAAACCATTGCAAATAAAAGTCCCAGAGTAAAAAAAGTGGGAAACCAAAAGGTTAACCTCGAGCTTTTCTTGTGCCATTTATTCAGAATTGGTCTGGCCAGACCAAATTTATAAACCTGATTGGCAAAGGAACGAAAGGATATTCTTCTTTTGTGATAGACGAAAGCCTCAGGTATCAACCTTATGTCGTATCCCATTTGTTTAAGGCGCAGGCTAAGGTCGGGATCCTCACCTGGATGGATATTACCGAATCCTCCGCTCGCTGCAAAAGCCTTCTTAGAAAGGCCCATATTAAAACTTCTTGGTTGAAAACTGGTGGCAGCGTTTTTATGACCGCGGATACCACCTGTAGTCAAAAAGGAAGTCATAGAATAATTAATAGCCCGCTGAAGCACTGTAAAAGAAGTGTCTGCTGTGTCAGGACCACCAAAACAATCCACATAATCCTCAGATAATGCGTTTTCTACATGGTTTAGGTAAGAAGGAGGTAAAACACAATCGGAATCCAAAATAAGGAAATAGTTTCCGCCGGCCTTAATCATCCCCTGGTTTCTGGAATCACCGGGGCCCGAATTAGGTTTAAACAAATAAGCTATTTCAAGAACATGCTTAAACTCATCTACGACTTTTTCGGAGGTCAGGGACGATCCGTCTTCCACCAGTACTACCTCGAAAGGCTTATCATATTGTTGTCTGGCCAGGCTTTGAAACAATTCTCTCACCTCATCTGGTCGGTTGTAAACGGGAATAATGATGGAGAAATTTAAGAGCATCGGCCAGCAATAAACCATCCCACAAATGATGGCTCATATTATTTTTATGGTCTATTTAGAGAACTCTTCAATTACTTCCTGGCTCACGCCTGTATTAGAAAAGCCACCGTCGTGAAATAGGTTTTGCATAGTTACTTTCCTGGTAAGGTCTGAAAACAACGTAACGGTATAATCCGCACAATCATCAGCTGTCGCATTACCAAGGGGCGACATCTTTTCGGCATAACTTATAAAACCATCAAAACCTTTAACTCCCTGGCCTGCGGTAGTTGGTGTTGGCGATTGGGAGATAGTGTTCACGCGTACCTTTTTCTCCTTTCCAAAAAAGTAACCAAAACTTCTGGCTATGGACTCCAGATAGGCCTTATTATCGGCCATGTCGTTATAATCGGGGAAAGTTCGCTGGGCGGCCATATAGGTGAGGGCCACAATACTACCCCACTGATTCATAGCGTCGGCCTTAAATAGTGCTTGAAGCACTTTGTGAAATGACAAGGCTGAAACGTCCCATCCTTTGGTGGTAAAACCATAGTTTTCATCGGTATAATGTCTTCCTTTGCGAACATTCACAGACATACCGATCGAATGAAGCACAAAATCGAGCTTTCCTCCAAGGATCTCCACAGACTTACTAACCAGGTTAGCTAGCTCTTCTTCGTTGGTAGCATCTGCCGGTATAATTTCAGAACCCGTCTTTTCAGCTAATTCTTTTATTTGTCCCATCCGCATGGCAATAGGTGCATTGGTCAAAACAAATGAACCTCCTTCATCATGAACACGTTCCGCTGTTTTCCAGGCGATTGAATGTTCATCCAGCGCTCCAAAAATAATTCCCCTTTTACCTTTTAATAAGTCGTATGCCATATCCACAAATATTTTAATTACTCGGGGGTAAAGATATCAAAACTCTGCTTGAGAACGATTACCTTGAATAGAGAATCGACATTGACAGACTACAAGGTTAACAGAATGTCTTATAAATGCTCAGTTGAGCAATTCCTTAGCATGAGCAAGCGCTGATTCCGACAGTTCTTTTCCACCAAGCATTTCTGCCAGTTCCACAATTCTTTCCTCTGGTTCAAGCAGTTTTATCCGAGTATCTGTTTTAGTGTCTCCCTCTACCTTATACACCTTGTAGTGATATATTCCTTTAGAGGCAACCTGGGGTAAATGTGTGATAGAGAAAACCTGCATATTCCGACTCATCTTAAACATAATATCGGCCATGGCATTAGAAATTTCACCTGAAACACCACTATCAATTTCATCGAACATCAACGTAGGTAAGTTTTCAAAATCAGCCAGGATCGATTTGATCACCAGCATTATCCTTGACAATTCACCGCCTGATGCAACTTTTTTGATATTCCCATATTCCATTCCCTTATTGGCTGAAAACAAAAATACCAGATTATCCCGCCCGTTATGCTTGTATTCTGCGGCCGGTAAAAGGCTAATTTTAAAGGTTGCATTGGGCATTCCCAGAGCTCCCAGCATAGCTTCCATCTTTTTTGTAACAACGGGAATCACCCTCTGGCGACCCTGGTTTAATTTTGCAGCCAGTTGGTCCAAAGCCTGTTTAGCCAGTAACAGTTCCTCTTCTTTACCGGCAATATCAGCATCCAGATTTTCTGTTCGGTCTAAATTCTGAGCCAGTGAGTCTCTTATCGTAATTAACTCATCAACCTCCAGAACGGCATGCTTCTTTTGGAGATCATGAAGTGTCTGCAATTTATTTGCAATTTCCTCAAGTAATTCCGGATTGGGCTCTATACTTTCCTGGAGTTCCTGTATTTCAGCTCCCAAATCATTGATTTCTATAAGCATAGATTCAATCCGACTGAATATTCCCTTATACTGATCACCATAATCGGAAATCCTTGAAATGAGTTGCTTTAACTGAATCAGCAATGAGATAAGCCCTATTTGTTCATCGTTAAGCAATCGGTTACCACCGGAGAGATTTTCCAATATGGTCTCCACGTGGTTTAGTTGCTCATACTCTATTTCAAGTTTTTCGGCCATCCCTTTTTCCAGGTTTGCTTGCTGGAGTTCATTATGCAGAAATCTATTATAATCCTGATCTTTCAGGGCGTTTTGTCGCTGTTCTACTAGAATTTCGAGCTCTTTTTCCCTGGCCAGGTAAGACTGGAGTCCTGATTGGTATTGCACCAGCAAACTTTTATTACCCCCCAAAGCATCGAGAACATGCATTTGAAAATCCTGCTCGGTAAGCTGCAGAGTCTGATGTTGGGAGTGCACGTCTACCAGATTTTTACCAAGTTTAGAAAGTAAATCAAGTATTACCGGGGAATCGTTAATGAATGCCCTTGATTTTCCGTTGGGGTAAATTTCTCGTCGGATAACCGTTCTATTTTCGTATTCAAGGTCGTGAAGACTAAAAAATGGCTGCAGTTTGTATTTTTCGATCTCGAACTCTGCTTCTATAATGCATTTCTTCTCATGATCCCTAAGCGAGGAGAGGTCGGCTCTTTTACCAAGTACCAGGGATAGGCCCCCAAGCAGTATCGATTTCCCTGCGCCGGTTTCGCCAGTAATCGTTGTGAAACCGTCATAAAAAGAAACGCTCAAATCGTCTATTAAGTCATAGTTCTTTATCGATAGTTTTGCCAGCACCTTTCTGTCTTTAGTATATCGACGTAAAGATAAAAGATTTGAATACCAAAAAATGGACGGTTAATAATTTATTTCATTCCAGGTACCGGAATAAAAAGGCGCGACTCTATTTAGGGTTTCTTTCAGGGAGACCAGATCGATTTTAGGTCCGTCTGAAAAAATATCTGCAATTTCCTCCGATTTGGCATCGAAGAAGGCCTGGATAAGAAAGGCATTAGGTCGGCGTTTGATCAATGTTTCAAACAGTCTCATGGAGCCGGCAATAACCTGTTTTCCTGTACTGTTATTATCACCTAAAATATCGAGACCTTTTCGGTGATAATTATACATTGCTATTCGGTATTCCCTAAAAGTATTAGAAAGTAAATTGTCTACGAGCACAAATCGGGTCCTTTTGTCGGAAGAAGAGGGACTCCAACCAATCGAGCCAACGCCCTGTGCCTGGGTAACTATTTGCTGTGCTTGCTGGTAGTATTCCGTTCCACCTTCCAATGAAAATGTGTCGGCATCCAGACCTAAAATAATATAGGCATAAAACGAAACTACCCCAATCAGATTAGACTCGAAGGAATTGGGATTAAATACAAGAGGTTCGAATTCTATGTAACTAAAATTAAATTGGTTGTCTTTATAGTTTAAAATAGGACTCTCATAATTAGTATTAAATACAGGTCTGGAGGATTGGATCTGGATCGTGGCTTTAAAATTGGGTGAAGCATATTCCGTTATTGTAATAAACATCCTGGCATTCACACGCTCATTCTCATTGTATATCCGATTACTCCAACGAGAAGTGTTTATAAAATTATTAAGCGATTTTTCAAGTGTACCAAAAACTTGCTGATTGGTCTGATTTACCTGATCCGAATTAATTGTAATGACACAGTTCAATTCTTGTGCATTTACCCATGCAAAAGTTGATAGGTATAAAATAAAAATTAAGAAACTATGCTTCACGTCTACTGATGATTTCATGCCAGATATCCTTGGCAACCTCTGTCTTACTCTTTAATTCAAACGGAGTAATTTTTAAATTCTTATCGATAAAGGTTATTTTGTTTGTAGGTTTAGAGAAACCGGCCCCAATATCATTTAATGAATTCAGTACAATAGCATCCAAATTCTTTTTTTGAAGCTTTTCCCTGGCATGCTGCACTTCATTTTCGGTTTCCAGGGCAAATCCCACTAGAAACTGTTTGTCTTTCTTCTGGCCCAAAGACAAAAGTATATCCTTGTTCCTTACCAGTTCCAGGTTCAATTCGTCCTCTTTCTTTTTTATTTTATCAGGCGCAATATGTTTGGGTTTATAATCTGAAACTGCTGCTGCGCCAATGGCTATGTCGCTCTCATCGAAATACTCATGGGCTTTTGAATACATCTCTTCGGCAGATGTGACTCTTTCTAAGGTCACCAGCGGATGATCAAGATCTAAATGTGAAGGCCCGCTGATCAGAACCACTTCTGCCCCGTATTGAGCGGCCACTCTGGCCAACTCAAAACCCATAAGTCCGGAGGAATGGTTACCGATAAACCGGACAGGATCTACAGCCTCATAAGTGGGTCCTGCGGTGATCATAACCCGTTGACCTTTAAGCGGCATCGCTTTTGAAATATGTTTGGTTACAAAAGCCACAATATCCTCGGGTTCAGCCATTCGTCCTTCACCATGTAAACCGCTTGCCAATTCACCTGAAGCTGCTGGAATCATTATATTACCGTAGGATTCGAGTGTTTGGAAGGATTTGGAAGTTGAGGGATGTTTGAACATGTCAAGATCCATTGCCGGGGCGAAAAACACCGGGCATTTGGCCGATAGATAGGTAGCCAGCAACAGATTATCGCAGTTACCATTGGCCATCTTAGACAGTGTATTGGCCGTGGCAGGAGCGATGACCATATAGTCTGCCCAAAGCCCTAATTCAACATGATTATTCCAATCGGTGGTCTCGTCTTCCTCTTTGACGAAACTATGCATTACTGGATTTTTAGAAAGTGTAGCCAGCGTTAAGGGAGAAACGAAATCGGCGGCACTTTCGGTGAGTACCACCCTGACTGTGGCACCTGCTTTGATCAGCAGACGTACCAAAAATGCGGTTTTGTATGCGGCTATACCTCCGGTAATGCCCAAAAGTATTTTTTTACCGCGAAGCATCTTATTGTTCGTCTTTCTCCGTATTGCGATAGTAGATCTTATCTTCAAGCCACTCCATTATGGCCAGAGCGTGAGGTTTTGGAAGTTTTTCGTAAAACTTGGATACCTCGATCTGTTCTTTATTCTCAAAAACTTCCTCAAGGCTGTCGCTATAGGTCGCGAATTCTTCAAGTTTTTCCAGCAATTCCTTTTTGATCTCCGAATTAATCTGAATCGCTCTTTTGGATGCTATAGAAATAGCTTCATAGATGTTATCGGTTTTGATGTCAAATTCGTCCCTGTTGATGGTTACCGTGGTTACAGGGGCCTTGGAATTCTTTAAATCGTTCATATTCATTTTGATATGGTTTCTGTTTGATTAAAACTATCGAGCTCCTTGCTGAGCAATTGTGCTATATCTGCCGCTTCCTTGCCAAATTTAGTTTCAGGATAACTCTTAATCAGTTGATCGTACGCCTCTTTTGCATCGTCTAAACGCTCTTTTTTCTTCTTGTCTGTACTATTGAGAGCCAGATTAGTAGTCGCTTTTAATTTTAGGAAATATGCTTCTTCCCTAAAAATGGATCCAGGATGGTCAGAGACAAAATTATCGAGAGACGCGATCGCCGCAACGTTATAGTCTAAAATATAAGAACCGCCAAGTTTGGTGAACTGTTTGGCAATCTCAAATTCCTTCTTTTCCTTTTTAACGGTCAGTTCCTTGGCCATGGCATTCGCTTCCTCCATAAATTTGGACTCGGGATAGGCATTGATGAAATTTTGCAGTTTAATCAGGGCCTTATCTGTATCGGTCTGATCCAGCGAATATTTTGGTGAAAGCATATAGTAACTCTTGGCGCCTAGGTAACCTGCCTCAGAGGCTTTATCACTTCTTGGGTATGATTTTAGGAAACGTTCGAACTGATAACCCGCAAAATTATAATCCTCAATCATGAAATAAGAATTGGCCAGGAAGAATGTCACCCTCTCTCCCTGCGGCTTGCCCACATATTTTGGGGCGATCTGGGTTAGCAATTTATTTGCTCTCTTAAAATCCCCCTCCTCATAAAGCTTCTCTGCGTAAGCATACTTTGCCTTGGTGTCTACACCTTTAAGTGTTTTCTGGTATTCACCACAGGAAAACAGCAGTAGTCCAGGCACTAAAAAGATAAACGATCGATAGATTTTAAAAAGCATTTTGCAAAATTAGGCATTCTCGGTGTAATATGAAACTATTTTTGAACAGCTAAAATAGGCTTCTAACCTTGGCTAATATGCTAATTTGCTTAGATTTAACAGTGTAGAACACTCGGATCAGGCTGGCATTTTTAATACCTCATCCACAAATTCACCGATTTTCTTTTTGAGCAATGGGCTTGCCTCGACCAATGGAAGACGCACTCCGGCAGAACATATTTTCTGATATTCAAGCATAGCTTTAATACCAGCCGGGTTGCCTTCTTCGAAGATCAATGCCATTCCAGCCTTCATTTTTTGGTGAATGGCTAATGAACGGTCGCCTTGTCCCTGCCTCCCAAGTTCGATCATCGAGGAAAATTCAGATGGCATGGCTTGTCCCAATACAGATATTACCCCATGACCCCCGGCCATGATAGTGGGCAGTGCCGTAATGTCATCACCCGAAATGACCAGAAAGTCCTTCGGAATTATGCCTAGTAGCTTTTTAATTTGGTCCATGTCACCACAAGCCTCTTTTACCCCAATAATATTAGGACATTCCATAGCCAATCTAACGACCGTATCCGGAAGGATATTGCTGGCAGTCCTGCCCGGGACGTTGTAAAGGATCAGAGGTTTACGGCTTACCTCTGCCAACTGCTTGAAATGCATATAAATACCTTCCTGTGTGGGCTTGTTGTAATATGGTGATACGGAGAGAACGGCGGTAAATGGTTCCAGATCTGTTGAACGTAATTCTTCTGCAACACTGGAGGTATTATTTCCGCCAATGCCTAAAACAAGCGGAACCCTTCCGTTATTTACTTCAACTACGAGCCGGGCAACCTCCTTTTTTTCGCCAGGATCAAGGGTAACTGATTCGCCGGTGGTACCCAGTACCACCAAATAATCTACACCGCCTTCAATACAGTGATTAACGACCTTGCGTAAAGCTTCCGAATCTATTTTAAGATGGTCGTCGAAAGGAGTAACGATGGCCACTCCTGTGCCGTGTAATACTTTCATCCTATTCAGTTCTTACTAAATTCAGGTGGGTTTACAGTCCTGGTAGTGATTTGAACTATTAATACTACTACTTACTGATCTCATTCATCACCTGAAGATACTTTTTCAATTCACTTTTAAAGGTTTTATAGTCCTGTAGGTCTGCCTCCAGAATAAGGTCGTTAAACGAGCGATCTAATGCGGAAAAACCAACATTTATCCTGGCTTTGGTTTTAATAGTCATCAATTGCATCATCAGGTTATCCTGAGTATAATAATTTACCAAAAGGTCGTATTCACGACTTAAAAATTCCAGGGCATAACTGTTTTCGATATTACCGTTCCAACCAAGATCCTTATCCGAAAACACAGGGGTTGCATAGGGCGAATTTTTGTCGTAGTAACCCTTATAACCTATTATTTTAACTGCGTTCGGGCGCAGTTTAAACTCCTCTATAAAGTCGAAAAAGGATTCCGCGTGATCAAATGTGTCCAGATCCACAATAATCCCTACCGAATTGATTCCCTTAGGCCTTTCAACTATTTCTGACGGACTGTTTAATTCTTCCTTTAAATATTTTAGGCCGGATTTATATTTAAACTTATCTTTGAGACCCTTGAGAAACATCCACTACTACATTTCTACAAATGTAACCAATCTGGGGTCAAATCCGATGCGAAGTTAAGAAGGAAGATGTATTTAAATATTAAACAATTTGTTGTATTTGTAACAATAATATTTTTTGCATCGTGTCGTGAAGGTCAATACACGATTTCGGAGATACACGGGAAACAGTTGCCGATACTACATGCCGATTCTGAAACCAACAAGGATTCTTTGCAAGATTTCCTAAGACCTTATATCGCGCATGTAAACAGTGTTCTCGATGAAACTTTATGCTATGCTCCCTTAGACATTGATAAGACCGATGGTAGATATAATAGCAGTGCCGGCAACCTTTTGGCCGACATCGTAATGGAACAGGCCAATCCTATATTTCTATCGCGCACCAATGAAAGCATCGATTTTGTGGTACTCAATTACGGGGGTATCCGAAGTGTGATATCCAAAGGAAAGGTTTCATCCCGGACTGCCTATGAAGTTATGCCTTTTGAGAATACAATAGTTGTTGTTCAGATGAGAGGTAAAACTATTCGCGATCTTGTAGGTCACCTAGTCCGTTCTTCTCGACCTCATCCGATATCGGGTTTACAGATTATTATCGACAAAAAGGATCAATTGTCTTCGGTGACTATTCAGGGCGCTCCTTTTGATGAAAATAGGACCTATAATGTGGCCACGTCCGATTATCTCTATAATGGTGGGGATGATATGGGGTTTTTTAAAAACGGTTTAGAGCATTTCGAGCTTCAATACCTGGTCCGCAATGCCATGATAGGATTCTCGTTGAATAGTTGTACGGAGTTTAGTAAAAAGCATATTACTATTTTGCACACCAATGATGTTCACAGCCATATAGAACCTTTCGCAAGCACACATTCTTCGTTTCCTAACATGGGTGGTGTAATAGCCCGAGCTGAACTGATCAGCCAAATCAAATCGGAAAATCCAAATACCCTGCTGCTCGATGCGGGTGATATCTTCCAGGGTACACCCTATTTTAATTTCTATGGCGGGGAGCTCGAATTCAAACTCATGAGCAAACTAGGATATGATGCCGCCACCATTGGAAATCATGATTTTGACAACGGGATCGACGGATTGTTGGCCCAGTTACCTCATGCCGATTTTAAACTCCTCTCGGCCAACTACGATTTCAGCAATACAGTGCTCAACGGTTATGTTGAACCTTATAGTATTTATATGATCGACAATATAAAGATAGGGGTCTTTGGACTGGGAATTCAACTGGCCGGATTGGTTACAAAAGACCTTTACAAGGAAACTAAATATCTGAATCCCAACGAGATTGCACAAGATATGGGCGAACGATTAAAATCTGAGCAGAATTGCGACCTTGTTATCTGTCTATCTCATTTGGGCTTTGAATACCTCTCCGATCAACAGCGTGCCAGCGATGTTCAGCTCTGTAGGTCAACAGAGAATATCGACCTTATTATCGGCGGGCACACCCATACTTTTCTCGAAAAACCGGTTGTCAGGAAAAATAGGAAGGGAGAACGTGTTCTGATCAATCAGGTTGGTTGCTATGGTGTGAATCTCGGCAGGATTGATTTTTATTTTGATTCCCACAAAAACAAAGATTCCAGTGGGGTCAACATTTTAGTGTAAGAACAACTCAGGCTTCATTTACAGAAAATAAAGTCCTGAAAAAAAAGTTGACCATGAATATCAACGGAATTGTAGTACGCGGACATGGCGTAGCATCAGGCCAATCTAATGATCCGCGATATCCCGAAGGTACATTGGTGAAACAACTACCATTTTTTAAAGAAAAGGGGCTCGATCTGACAACATATTATCCTGGGACCATTAACTTAGATGTAAGCCCTTTCGAATACGAAATCATCGAACCCTATAGATTTTTCAAGGAAATTCGCTGGTCGGAGTACATACCTGCCGAAAACTTCTATTTCTTCAACTTTGTGGTTTTTAGGAATCACCGTAGGATCGGCGGTCTAATCTATATGCCCGATCCTGATACCAAAATAGAACACAATCAGGGTGCTAGCATTCTTGAACTCATCCTTCCGAAAATCGAGAATCTGAACTACGGGGATAGCCTCAAAATTGATGTGCCAAATACCCAACTTCACTTTTACGATAAATAGGTTTAAAAACTGCATTCCTAGTTTATTATGCGTTAACTTAGTGTTTTGTCGAACATCGAAATAATTTTAAAATATGAGTACAGTAAAAGCTTATGCTGCGTCTGAGGCCGGTGCAACATTACAACCATTTTCTTATGAATTGGGTCCTATTGGAATTGAAGAAGTAGATATAAAGGTCCATTATTGTGGAATATGTCATTCAGATCTAAGTATGGTGGATAATGAATGGGGTATGACCCAATATCCTTTTGTTCCCGGGCATGAAATTGTGGGAGAGGTAGTCGCTGTAGGCCCTGAAGTAAAAACTTTGGCAGTTGGCGATCTTGTAGGTTTAGGTTGGAATTCCGCTTCCTGTATGCACTGTTCTAATTGTATGCAGGGGAGTCATCATCTATGTGATAATCTCGAATCGACCATAGTTGGGCGTCACGGAGGTTTTGCTGATTTGGTTAGAGCACATTGGTCTTGGGCCATAGCACTGCCTGAAGGGCTAGATCTCCAAAAAGCCGGGCCTCTTTTTTGCGGGGGAATTACAGTCTTTAACCCAATAATACTAGCCGGGGTACAGCCTACTGACAAGGTTGGGGTTATTGGAATTGGAGGTTTAGGTCATATGGCTTTAAAGTTCCTGAACAAATGGGGATGTGAAGTAATCGCTTTCAGTTCTAATCCGGACAAAAAAGACGAAATAATCAAAATGGGGGCAACAAAGGTGATCAATTCAAGAGATCCTGAGGAGTTGGAAGGTATACAAGGAAGTTTGAATTTTATATTAAATACCACCAATGTTACACTCGACTGGGATTCATACCTGGGGGTCCTGGCTCCGAAGGGGCGTCTTCATAATGTGGGTGCAGTACTTGAGCCAATGGCTATTCCTGCATTCTCACTGATTATGGGAGAAAAGTCTGTGGCTGGAAGCCCACTTGGTAGCCCCGCTCTTACCGCAACCATGCTTGCTTTTTGTGCACGACATGATATTTACCCAATTGTTGAGGAGTTTCCACTAGAAGAGGTAAATAAAGCTTTTGATCATCTCAAGGCTGGTCGGGCACGATATCGAATAGTTCTGAAGGTACCTGCCTGATGAGGATTAATTTGTCAACCTTGTTTATTTGTTCTTAATAATTCTTCAAATAGTGGGGGGATGTAAATATTTCGCAATCTACGGGCAAAGTTTCTCAGGGAAGGTCAAACAAAGCGATATCTGATTTATGCCTTGGGAGAAATCCTGCTGGTGATGATCGGAATATTATTGGCATTGCAGGTCGATAGCTGGAATGACGATCGTCTGAAGAGAATCGAAGAACTCAATTATTACAGGAATGTCAGGGAACAATTGGTAGATGACAGTACCAGCATCAATGCAAACAGGCGATATAATCTGCGATATCTAAAGCAGTTTAACACAGCAATCAATATTATTGAAATAGACGACCGTAGCCAGATCGATTCACTTGGGGAGATTATGCTTAACCTTACACAGTATTCAGATTTTGATCGGCAAGGAAATTTGTACGAAACACTGGTAACCGGTGGAGAAATTAAACTCTTGCGGAATCGGGAGATTATTAATGGTATTCGGGATCTGGAACGTCGTTATATTTATATGAACCGGATGGAGAACATCCATTGGAGTGTGATTATGCAAGATGTACTGCCATCAATCTCTTTAAACCTGAAGTTTTCCACATCTGAAATTCAACAGCCTGAGAGGGTATATACCTACCAATTTCAAAATCTGATCCTGGGCCTGACAATCATTATGGGTGAAAAAGACACCATATATTTTGAAACAAATGATCATATTAAGTCATTGATGGGGCTTATCGATAAGGAACTGCAGACCAGATAACATAGAGCACCTCTTCGTATTCATGGATCATTGAGGCTATTGGTCCAATACAAATAATACCAGATCCTGAAAATCCTCTTCCAAAGACTTTTTTGGAAAAGCTCGCCCTGCTCTTTGATACCAGTATCCGGCATTCCAATCATCCCCTTCCTTTCTATGTAAATAGGCGTGAATCCAATTACCCAAATCAGAATTGATTTCCTGAGCGATATCGCGAGAAGCGTACCAGTTTCCGCGGCCCTTCCACCACAAGGCTTTTAACCCTTCGGGCCACATATCAGGTGGATGCTCTAAGCGAAGTGATTTTTGAAAATCTTCACAGGGCCTGGGAAGGCTCATAATTATTTAGATAAAAAATTATAGTCTTTCGGACAAAATTAGAGAGGTTTCGTCCTTAACTCCTCTTCAAATACTGATCAAAATTCTTAATTCGCACATATAAATAACCAAAAAATAGAAATAATTATGAGCAAAAATTTAATTGCCCTTCTTGTTACGGGCTTGTTATTATTCGGATCGAATGTTAATCTAACAGCACAGGAAGATGCTGACGATCCCATATGGGAATCGATCTTACTGACCCCGGATAATACAAAACTCAAAGTCCTGGGCGAAAACATGCGTGCACACAATCAAAAATATCATAAGGAAGGTGCACACACCGCCAATGTTTATAATATATCTACTGGTCCGCATACCGGTAAAATGGTATGGATGATGGGACCATTGAAATTTTCCGATCTGGATACCAGACCTGCCCAGGGCGGCCATGATGAAGATTGGAGGGATAATATTATGCCATATCTGAAGAAAATATCGCATGGCGAATACTGGGAAGGTGATGCTAAACTATCCAATACCGACATGTTAGCCGGTAATGCCTCGGCGTATCCGATTCTGCATGTACGTTACTGGGAAGTGAACTCAGAACATGGATATACTGTGGAACATTTGCTGGGGATTATCAGCAAGACCATTAAGGCCATGGACGGTGAAAACCCCTGGGGTGTATATGATAATCTCTTCAGACAAGGTGATTTAGGCCGACACCTAGCTACCGTAGGTTTCTCTAAGAATTGGGCTGAATACGACGAGGATCCAAAATTCAAAAAAACATTTATTAAAACATTCGGCGAAGACCAATGGGATCCTTTTGTAGAGGGTATGAACCATGCGTTTGACAATAGCTGGGATGAAGTATGGACCTGGAGTAAGGAATTGAGCGGTCAATAATCAACCCTAACCAACCTTTTAAACCCCGGTATTTGCCCGGGGTTTTTTATTGCACCTTGCCCATAAACTCTTCCTCGCTAATGATTGGTACTCCCAGATCTTCAGCTTTTGATCGCTTACTGGGGCCCATATTATCGCCGGCTAACACATAATTCGTTTTAGAGGAAATAGAAGAGCTTACCTTCCCTCCATTATCCTCGATAAGTTTTTTAAGCTCGGGCCTGGTGATGTTGTGAAAAACTCCGGAGACTACAAAACTGAGGCCTTTAAGCTTTTCAGTCTGGTTCAAGAGTTCTTCTTCGGTTAAGGAGAACTGAAGACCATGGGCGCGTAAACGCTCTATAAGCTCTTTATTCTGTGGACTGTCAAAAAATTCCACCACGCTTTGAGCAATCCGCTCTCCGATTTCATCAACCTGACTAAGCAACTCGGCATCGGCATTCATAATGGCATCGATATTCTTAAATGCCTTGGCCAATTTCTTGGCTACTGTTTCACCCACATAGCGTATACCCAAAGCAAACAACACTCGTTCAAAGGGTATAGCAACAGAGGCTGCCACACCCTGGATCAAATTATCTGCCGATTTCTCGGCCATACGTTCCAACGGAAGGAGATCCTCTTTAGTCAAAATGTAAAGATCGGCATAGTTGTTAATCAACCCTTCCTCAAACAGCAGCTCCACGGTTTCGCCACCAAGACCTTCAATATCCATGGCTTTTCTGGAGATAAAATGCTGGATCCTTCCAGTGATCTGAGGCGGACAACCGGTATCGTTCGGACAAAAATGCTGAGCCTCCCCCTCCTGGCGTTTTAACTGAGTTCCGCATTCCGGGCAATGTTCAATATAGACTGTAGGAACTGAATTATCAGGACGTTTACTAATGTCTACTTTTGTGATCTTCGGAATGATCTCGCCCCCCTTTTCTACAAAAACCGTATCTCCTTCACGGACATCCAATTTGGCTATTTGATCGGCATTGTGCAACGAAGCTCTTTTAACAGTGGTTCCGGCCAGAAGTACAGGCTCTAAATTTGCCACTGGGGTAATTGCCCCTGTACGGCCAACCTGATAGCTTATTTTCTGGAGCACAGTAGAGGCCTGCTCCGATTTAAATTTATAGGCCAGTGCCCAACGTGGAGATTTTGCGGTATACCCTAATTCTTCCTGTTGGTTCAGTTTATTGACCTTTATCACAACACCATCGGTTTCATAGGGCAAATCGTGCCGGTGTATATCCCAATAGCGGATAAATTCCTTTACATCTTCTATATTATTGCATAATGCGGCCTGTTCGGGCACCTTGAAACCCCAAGTACGAGCACTATCGAGCATCTCATATTGCGTAACAATTCCCAGACGCCTGCCTGCAATACTATATGGTAAACATTCCAGCGGCCTTTCGGCCACCACTTTGCTATCCTGGAGTTTCAAACTTCCCGATGCCGTATTACGCGGATTCATATAAGCCTCTTCTCCCCTGGCAAGGCGTTCTTTGTTCATTTGTTCAAATCCCTTCAAAGGGAGAACAATCTCCCCTCTTATATCAAAACGCTTGGGGAAATCACCTTTTAACTTTAAGGGTACCGAGCGAATGGTCTTAATGTTCGTGGTTACATCATCTCCCTGAAATCCGTCACCACGGGTAAGCGCCCTTATCAGCACACCATCTTCGTATGTTATACTTATAGATGCACCGTCGTATTTCAACTCGCATGTATAGCTTAGCTTCACATCACCCAAAATCTTCCGTATCCGTTTTTCCCATTCAAGCAGCTCTTCAACCGAATAGCTATTGTCTAAGGAATACATCCGGTAATCGTGGACAACTGTATTAAAGTTCTTTGTAACCTGGCCTCCGACCCTGACAGTTGGCGAACTCTCATCGTTATATTCAGGATACTGCTGCTCCAGTGATTCCAACTCCTTCAGCTTCATATCGAACTCGTAATCCGAAATGGTGGGATTATCCAGGACATAGTATTTATAGTTGTGCTCTCTGAGTTCTTCTCTTAATTGTTCTATTTTCTCTTTTACGTCCATATTTTATCACTTTCCCGCACCCCTCCTGAGTTGTAAGTCCGGGTAATCCATGTTTAGGGTTTTTAGAATCCGTTTATATTGTAGACCACAAAGCTCTTATCATCCTGGTGTTGCCTAAAAAATCCTTTTTCAGTTCAATTTCTGAAAATTTTTCTATTTCCAAAAGTTCCTTTGTTTCCTCTGCCAGATATTGATTTACCTCCAGGTATATCGTACCTCTATTCTTTAAATGCTCCTTTGCATAGCTGAGAATATGCCTGTAATAAAACAGAGGATCTTCATCATCGACAAAGAGAGCCACCCCCGGCTCAAAATCCTTAACGTTAGCCCGTATCTCCCCTTTTTCGGAAATCCTGACATAAGGAGGGTTCGATACTATAAAGTCCCACCGATCGGCCGGAGTTCCCCAAAAACGGATGTCGGCTTTTATAAATTCGATTTTAACCTCTTGCCTTTTAGCATTTATCCTGGCCGTTTCCAGGGCTTCCTCTGATATATCCATTCCCACCACCCTGCAGTTTTTATAATTTTTTGCCAGTGATATCCCAATGCAACCACTACCTGTACCTATATCTAATATGTTGATGGAGGTCCCGGTTCCCTCTAAATCTTTGAGAATCCAACTGACCAGTTCCTCGGTTTCCGGACGGGGAATTAAAACAGAAGGATTGACGATAAAACGCATGCCATAAAAAAAAGATTCACCTAAAATGTATTGAACTGGTTCATGGGCTTTTAGTCGGGCCAGAGAATGAAACAAGGGAGTCTCCTCCTCCTTGGTGAGGTGAAGATCGGGTTGCAGGACAAGAACAAATCGCTCCAGCTTCAGATGATGTTCTATAACGAGGTAAAAGAAACTGTCGATCTCCTCCCTCGGATATAACGATTCCAATTCTTTCCTATAAATATCCCTGATCGCCCTTAACTGCATGGATTACACCATTAATAATGTTTTTTATTCGGAAACAACGCCTAAAATTTCGTCCAAAACACAATCTTTTTATAGAAAAACCTATCACCGCAATCTCCTGTTTCCTCAGAGCAATCATACAGAAGCATTTTGATGGACAGTAATCTTTTGGCGGAAGGCCTTAAGGATCGGTCTGCAGAGTTAAGAGGAAACCTCTATTTTTGCTTAGTGAAGATACAGGAAAAATATATGAGCCGTTGCATCGAGCTGGCTAAAAATGCAAGGGGGACTGCTGCCCCTAATCCTGTAGTTGGCTGTGTGATTGTACATGATAAAAAAATTATAGGTGAGGGATATACCAGTCCGTATGGAGGACCTCATGCCGAGGTAAATGCTATCAGATCGGTCGCAGACAAATCAAAATTAACGAGCTCCACACTTTATGTTTCGCTGGAACCCTGCTCGCATCATGGTAAAACACCCCCTTGTAGTGAGCTGATCATCCGGCATCGAATCCCACGAATTGTAATCGGCATCCGGGATCCTAACGAATTGGTGGCGGGGAAGGGCATAGCTTTGCTTGAAAAGGCAGGAGGTCATATTACTGAAGGCGTACTCAATAAGCAGTGCTATGCCATTAATCGTGATTTTTTTGTTTATCATCAACAAAAACGCCCGTATATTATTCTTAAATGGGCACAGACAAAAGATGGATATCTCGCACCTGATCCTCAGCTCAGAAAAGAAGATCCGGAGCCGTTTTGGATCTCCAGTTCGCACTCTCGTCAGCTGGTGCACAAATGGAGGACAGAAGAGCAGGCAATACTGGCGGGAACCAATACGATACTCCTAGACAATCCAAACCTTACAGCAAGGGACTGGCATGGCAAATCACCCACCAGAATTATCCTTGACCAAAAATTAAGGATACCAACCGATTATAAGGTCTTTGACAAGAGTTCGCCAACTATTATTCTGACAAGTGTGAAAAAGCCTAAAAAGAAGATATCAGGCATACAATATGAGTATCTGAATTACGATTCGGAGGTCGCTGCTCAGATCGGTCGAATATTATGGAAAAACCAGATCCTCAGTGTTATTGTTGAGGGAGGTGCCAAAACCCTTGAAACCTTTATTGCAGAAAGGTTTTGGGACGAAGCGAGGATTATTACCAGTGCTGGATCACTAAATGCAGGTACCAGGGCACCGGAGATCATGGGCAACATAGCGACGAAGTATTCTATTGGGACCGATACACTTAAGATTATAGATCGTGATTAAGAACATTATTTTTGATTTTGGTGATGTTTTCATCAACCTCGATAAAGAAGCGACCGCAAGAATGCTAATAAACTTAGGATTTGCGGGTATTACACCTGATCTTATAAATCTTTTTAATGCATATGAGACCGGCACTATCAGTACTGATTCATTTGTTGAACAAGCCGGAAAATGGGTTCCCAGGGCCAATCCAGAAGAGCTGCGCCAGGCCTGGAATGCGATATTATTAGATTTTCCTGATTACAGACTCCACTTTTTACAGAATCTTTCCAAAGAGGCTCATTACCGCCTTTTCTTGTTGAGTAATACCAATGAACTTCACCTGGCACGGGTGATAGAAAAGATGGGAGAAGAACGTTATAATTTGTTTCTCAACTGTTTTCAGCATTGTTATTTTTCTCATGAAGTGAATATGAGAAAACCGGATGCGGGTATATTTGAACACATATTAAACCAACACCAGCTTTTGCCAAATGAAACCTTATTTATTGATGATACAGAGGAGCATGTTCTTTCAGCGGCAAAACTAGGGATTCAAACCTGGCATCTAAAAGTTGGTGAGGATGATATTGTAGCCTTAAAAACAAAATTAGCAGATGATTGATCTCGCCCTCAGCATTCTATTTTCGAGTTTCATTTTTTTGATATTCAAGCTTTACAAACGATATCATATAAATACAGTACATGCAATAATCATCAATTATATCACCGCATGTATGGTAGGTATCTTTTTTTACAACGGGCACACCAGCATAGACGATATCCCTTATCAATCATGGTTTATTGGCAGCCTATGCCTGGGTGTACTTTTTATTCTGGTGTTTAATCTCATGGCCCGAACCTCCCAGCAGTTGGGAGTTTCAGCAGCATCGGTGGCCACAAAAATGTCTTTGGTCATACCAGTTCTACTAGGTGTTTGGCTTTATGGTGAATCACTGGGTGGCATAAAGATCTTTGGCATTTTATTGGCGTTAACCGCCGTATATTTCTCTTCCGTAAAGAAATCCAATCTAGAGGTACGTGCAAATAATTGGTATCTGCCATTGTTCGTTTTTCTTGGATCAGGTATTATAGATGGCAGTATAAAGTATTTAGAAGAATATCATGTAAGCAGTGAGGCGTTTCCAATATTTTCCGCAGTGGTATTCGCTGCGGCGGCCTTGACAGGGATACTTTTTATAACCGTACGAGGCATAAGAGTTTGGAACAAGTGGAAATTTAAGGATCTTCTGGGAGGTATTGCCCTGGGGATTCCCAACTTTTTTAGCATCTATTTCCTGCTTAGGGCATTGCAATCGCCTCAGATGAACAGCGCTTCGGTGTTTACGATAAATAATGTTGCCATTGTAATGCTCACCACTTTGCTGGGAATAGCCTTATTCAAAGAAAGCCTTAGCTCCAAGAATTGGACTGGAATTGCGATGGCGGTCCTCAGTATTGTATTGGTAGCTATCTTTTAGCACTATGGAAGAAGGAGGGTATAAAACATTAAGAGCTGAGGTTGAAGGATCCGTTTATAAGGATAAGAAGAGCAAGTTTATCGCTTTCGCCATGCCTGTCTCTACACGAATTGACATCGATCGTTATCTCGAAACACTTCGTACACAATACCCGGGGGCCAGCCATTATTGCTATGCCTGGCGTTTGGGAACCAATGTGCCTGAAGAAAGAACAAATGACGATGGAGAACCCCGTCAAACTGCCGGGGCACCAATTTTAGGTCAGATTAACTCATTTGGAATCACAAATGCCTTGTTAGTGGTTATAAGGTATTACGGTGGGAAAAAACTCGGTACTGGCGGACTGATAACTGCATACCGATCAGCGGCAAGATCTGCCCTGGAGAAATCCGTTATTATATACAAGGAGTTCGAATCTCATCTGGTTTTGCATTTCAGCTATGCGCAGTTACACAAAATCCTTCATGAGATTAAATCCCATGATGGGAATATCAAAGAAAAAAATCTCGACCAGAAATGTCGGATTGTTGTATCGATAGGGAATTCAAACCTGGCAAATTTTTTAAAAAATATAAGCCGTCTAAATGGTGTAAGGATAGAGGAAGTCTGAAGGAAAAGAAAACCCGCCCTAAACAGAATCTTATTTTTGAGAAGATAATTTTTATTTCTCCAACCTTTCAAGAAGATATTCCGGACACCTAATCGGCCTTTTCGAAAGTATATCCAAGAAGGCCAAAACTGTATTCGCTTCGATTAACTGCTCGCCTTTTTCGTTGTAAATTTCATAGTCGAATTCTATCCGAACGGTTGGTTTCTTTTTCAGTTTGGTAACTACGGTAATTAGATCGTCGTAGACCGCCGATTTTTTGTAATTAATTTGTAAAGAAATTACTGGGAGCATTATTCCATTTTCTTCCATGCTTTTGTAGGAAATCCCCAAAGCCCTTAACCACTCGACTCTTCCTATCTCCATAAATTGCAAATAATTGCCGTGATATACCACTCCCATTTGGTCGGTTTCACTGTAGCGGATCCTAAAAGATATTTGAGAATTATACATGATTTATCAGGGAAAAACAATATATTTAAAGGTGATTCAAAGCGGCGCCTGAACATGCGAAAAAA
Source organism: uncultured Eudoraea sp. (assembly GCA_947258405.1). Taxonomy (GTDB): domain Bacteria; phylum Bacteroidota; class Bacteroidia; order Flavobacteriales; family Flavobacteriaceae; genus JAHEJJ01. The sequence continues at coordinate 48,935 of CAMYIE010000024.1, forward strand.
AAAGAAAAAAATCAATGGTAAATGATTTTTTTTTTAGATTTTTTGTTCACATATTTGTCTCACTTTTGAGGACGGCATCCCACTGTCCCCCTGACCAACAAACTTGAATCACTAACCGCCCAATAGGACAGACACAAAAATGAATGTTACTGCTAATTCCGTTTGGAACAATTGCTTGGCTTTTATCCAAGATAACATCCAACCGCAGGCATTCAAAACCTGGTTCGAGCCTATTAAACCCATCAAACTTTCTGAAAATTCACTGAGCATACAGGTTCCCAGTAAGTTTTTCTATGAATGGCTAGAGGAACACTATGTAAAATTGCTCAAAGTGGCTCTCACCCGTGAGCTTGGCGACCAGGCAAAACTGGTCTACATTATCAAGATGGAAAACACCTACGGGAACCGGGAACCATTTACCGAACAGATTCCCAGCACCAACAGAGGCCAAATGTCTCCACAGGAAATGGATGTACCCATACAGTCTAAAAATCCAGAGCTTAAAAATCCTTTTGTTATCCCGGGGATCAGAAATATTAAGATTGAATCTCAACTCAACCCGAACTATAATTTTGACAACTTTTTGGAAGGGGATTCCAACAGGCTTGCACGCTCGGCCGGAATGGCGGTGGCAAACAAGCCAGGAGGAACATCATTTAATCCACTTTTGATCTTTGGAGGGGTAGGACTGGGAAAAACACATCTGGCCCATGCGATTGGTGTTGAGATCAAAGATAAATACCCTGAAAGGACAGTACTGTACATTTCCGCCGAGAAATTTACTCAGCAATATATTGAATCTGTAAAAAAGAATACCAGGAACGACTTTATCCATTTTTACCAGCTGATTGATGTTCTCGTCATAGATGATGTTCAGTTTTTTAGTGGTAAGTCGGGGACGCAGGATGTTTTTTTCCACATTTTTAATCATTTGCACCAGAATGGAAAGCAGGTTATTTTAACCTCTGATAAGGCCCCGGTGGATATGCAGGACATCGAACAGCGGCTCTTGTCGAGATTTAAATGGGGATTGTCTGCTGAATTGCAAAATCCTGATTATGAGACGCGTATATCCATTCTGAAGAATAAATTGTACCGCGATGGCGTGGAGATGCCAAAAGAAATTGTAGAATATGTTGCCAAGCATATCAAAACCAATATCCGCGAACTTGAGGGTGCAATTATTTCACTGATCGCGCAATCTTCATTTAACAAGAAAGAAGTTACGCTGGAACTCGCCCAGCAGGTAGTTGAAAAATTTGTAAAGAATACCAAGAGAGAAGTCTCCATCGATTATATACAGAAGGTGGTTTCCGATTATTTTGAAATGGATGTGGCAACACTTCAATCGAAAACAAGAAAACGCCATATCGTTCAGGCAAGACAACTCGCCATGTTTTTCGCCAAAAAGTTTACAAAAGCTTCATTGGCCAGTATCGGATCACAGATTGGCAAAAGGGATCATGCTACAGTATTGCATGCTTGCAAAACTGTGGATAATTTGGCCGAGACCGACAAACAGTTTCGAAAGTACATTGAAGATCTAACAAAGAAATTCTCCTGACAAGTCATGCAAACCAGAGTGCTTATGGTATGTCTGGGCAACATTTGCAGATCTCCGCTTGCCGAAGGTCTGTTAAAATCCAAAGTTGACCCTGAATTGGTACTGGTCGATTCTGCAGGAACCGGAGGATATCATATTGGAAACAGCCCAGATCCCAGATCAATAGCTGTTGCCATGAAAAACAATATCGACATTACAAGCCAGCGATGTCGGCTTTTCAGCAAAAGTGATTTTGCACGTTTCGATCTCATTTATGCAATGGACCAGAGTAACTACTCAGATATTGTGTCTTTGGCAGATGATATCCAACAGATCCAAAAAGTACGACTGCTGCTTGAAGAGATCGATATCGGTACTCGCGAGGTTCCGGATCCTTATTATGGAGGTGCTCGTGGATTTGAGAATGTATTCGATATGATCGAGGAGGCCTGCGAGGCAGTAGCAAAGCGTATTTCGGTTTTACAAAACACAAATGATGGCACGGACTAAGGAAAATGGCAGTCTGTTTTTAATCCCCACCACCCTGGGGGACAATGAACCTTTGGAAGTACTCCCGATTTCCATCAAGAGGGCCATTGAAGAAATCGATTATTACATTGTAGAAAACGAGAAGTCGGCCAGAAGGTTCATAAAAAAAGTGAGTCCTCGTAAATCACAGCCCGACCTAAACCTGTTTATCCTCAACAAGTTTACGGAAGCAGCCATACTCCCCTCCTACCTTGATCCTTGCGCTAAGGGTTTTCATGTTGGAATTCTATCTGAAGCTGGCTGTCCAGCCATTGCCGACCCGGGTGCGGATATAGTACGAATAGCTCATGAACGTAATCTTCGGGTTGTTCCCCTGGTAGGGCCTTCTTCCATACTGCTTGCATTAATGGCCAGCGGACTAAACGGACAGAATTTCGCGTTCAACGGTTATCTGCCTATCGACTCAAAAGAACGAAAATCGGCGATTAAGAAATTTGAAAAGCATTCGGAAAGCATCCAACAGAGTCAGATATTTATCGAGACCCCTTACCGGAATGAAAAACTAATGGAAGAACTGTTAAAAACACTGAGGCCAGCAACTCGTCTATGTGTGGCTACCGATATCACCCTTCCTTCAGAATTCATTCAGACCAAAACCGTGGAAGACTGGAAGCAAGAGCAGACAGATCTGCACAAAAGACCTACTATCTTTATTTTTCAGGCATAAAAAAACCCCGAAATAGTAAATATCAGGGCTTTAATCTTTTATTGGTAATCTTTACACCCTAGGATTGCGTCTGGCGGAGACTACAGATACATCATAACCCGAGAATCGGGAAATATAATCCGATATTTTAGTCCCATAGGCATCTTGCACATTATACCTACCCCGGGAGTTGAGATACTTTTTCACATTACCTGCTCCGGCCAGATGAGCCGCTGCAAGAATGCCCGATTCTGTGATAGTAATCCCCATGACCCTCTTGCCTGCATAAGCAGCAATTTCCCTTCTGAGAATCCACTTGTTACGTGCAATATTGGTGTGAAATACCTTTTCCTGGAGTCCGGGATCATTCATGAATTGGGTGGCATTGTATACACCCATCAACTGGAGTGTCCCGATACCGAATTGGTACTTACCCATGTATCCTAATGTGTTAGTAATAAAGTAATTACCCTGGGATTCTCTAAAAGCGAGCGCTTCTTTAAAACCAATAAAGGAGCTACCCAGGAATGGAGGACGAACCTCTTTGAGCTTAGCATTGGTTTCGTTTTTGGGGTACAAAACCGGTGTAGGTTTTTCTACTTTCAGCGCTGCCGGCACCTTTCGGATTCTTTCGGCTTTAAAACTAAAACTCGCTAAAAATAGGATCATGACAAGTGGACAGATGCTACTTATCAACCTTTTCATATAGTCGTTTTCTTAAGACTTAAAGCCTATTGGCCTGCTTAAATTTCTCGGTTCAAAGATAAAATGCATCTGTACGAAAAACCGTCAATGTAGTCTTAAAAGGATGAGTTTTTAGTCGAGATGTATGCTATTTTGGATAAAAGACTTATCTGTTAACATTTTGCTCATTTATCCATCGGACATATTGCGCTTTATTTCGGTTGTGTTGTGCCAGATTTTTCGCAAATATGTGATATCCGAAGTTTTCAACATCTGCCACGAAGTAGTAATAATTGTGCTTTTCAGGGTTTAAAACGGCTTCTACAGCCGATATATCGGGCATTGCTATAGGCCCTGGAGGTATTCCTTCATATTTGTAGGTGTTGTAGGGCGAATCGAGCTCCAAATCGCGGTAAAGCACCCTTTTAATAATCGTATCAAAATTCCCGCTTTCTCTTTTTATAGCATAGATAACCGTTGGGTCGGCCTGAAGAAGCATTCCTCGCTTCAATCGATTAAGATAAACACCTGCCACTCTTTGCCTCTCTTCAACCTTTGCCGTTTCTTTTTGTACGATAGAAGCCAGGGAGATTACCTCAACAGGACTTAGTCCGATATCATTTGCTTTTTTTATACGTTCCTCATTCCAAAACTTCTGATATTCTTTAAAAATTTTATCCCGAAATCCCTGGGCCGAAGTATTCCAAAAGAATTCATAGGTGTTTGGAATATAGGGAACCAGATAGGTATTCGAATCAAAACCATGCTCAGTCAGAAAGGCATCATCCTCGAAAGCAGCCAATAGAGAGAGACTGTCGGCCTCAATCTGAGTGCTGATCCTGCCTGCCAGGTCGGCCAGAGATTCCTGATTATTAAAAGATACCTGTACCGGTAAGTTCTTACTTCTCAGTGAGTTGATGATCTCATTATTATTCATACCCCGGCTGATGCGATAGCGGCCCGCCTTTACATAATCTACATACTTTTTACGTCTTGCCACTGCTTCAAAAGAGGTGGTATTTTTCAAATATGGAGTAATCAGACCCCTTACTTCACTATAAGTACTGCCCGTAGGGATATAGACTATTACTTCTTCCTTTTCAAAACTGGTATTCGGGGAAAACAAAGCATTGTAGATAAAATAGGCAGCTCCTCCAACAACCAGGAGGCCTAAAAAAACAACGGCAAGAAGTATTTTTTTTAGATACATCAGGAGTTGATCTTTTGAAATAGTATTTCGTTTTTGTATTTAACGCCAGATCTGATCCAATCTTTTTTTAGTCCTGTTTCAATAAAACCAAGCTTTTTGAAGAGATGTATACTTGCAACATTATCTTCATTTACATTGGCAAATACCTGCCGCAGATCGAGTGCAGAGAAAGCATAATCCAGAAGTAACCGGGTGGCTTCTGTTCCGAGGCCTTGATTTCTTTTATCCTCAGCCTGGATAATGATCCCAACCCCTGCCCTTTTATGTACGGGATTATAATCGAAAAGATCAATAAGGCCTATGACCTTATCTTCATTAGAACATATGCTAAGCCGAAGTTGTTTCACCTCAAAAATATCTCTATGGGCGTTGTCCAGGTACTTTTTTAGAACATGCCTTGAGTAGGGGGTTATTGTACCACTGATCTCCCAAACAGCAGGATTATTCTCCAATTCATACAAGAACTGCAGATCTTCTGGTTCAAGTGCCCTGAGGTAAATGCTTTTGCCTTTTAGTGTTACCATTCCATCGATCCCTTGTAAACTAGTTTAACCGGGCCTTTCAAATTAATCTCGGTATATCGGCCATTCTCTTTTTCAAAGGTAACAACAAGCTGCCCGCCAGGGGTAAGTACAACAACTTCGTTGGCACTGGCATGCCCCAGATGGTGCATTGAGATCGCTACAGCGGTAACACCTGTACCACAAGAAAGAGTCTCATTTTCCACTCCTCTTTCATATGTCCGCACAGAAAACTTGTTTTGCTCACTTTCTTCTACAAAGTTTATATTACTGCCGCTTTTTCCATAAAGACCATATCGTAATCTTCGTCCCTCCCTCTGCACATCGAAGCTTTTCAGATCATCAACCATTTGAACGTGATGCGGGGATCCGGTATTGAGAAAAAGATATTCAGGTTTTTCTCTGATCGTATCCACATCCTGCATTTTTAATCGAACCTCATTCCCCTCTAATATAGCCTCATGCAGCCCATCGACTGCCGAGAAAATGGTAGTATTTTCAATTAATCCCATCTTCCTGGCAAAAACTACTGCACAACGGCCACCATTGCCACACATACTGCCTTCCTTCCCATCGGCATTGAAATACACCATCCTAAAGTCCGAATCGATGTCCTCTTCCAGCAGAATCAGACCATCTGCCCCTATCCCGGTATGCCGTTTACATAAGTGTGATATCAATGCCACATCGTCCTTGGGAAAAAAACCGTTTCTGTTGTCGGCCAAAATAAAATCGTTCCCTGTACCGTGGTATTTATAAAAGGTAAATTGCATGTGCTCTGGTAAGCGACAAAGATAGGATATATTTAAGCATATTTTAGCAGTTAAAAACTCGTTAAACGATGAACGGAGAGCGAAAAAACTCTTAATTTTATACTCATTAATCAATAAAAAAAGGGGATTATGAAAAGAGTAGCTGGCATTTTTCTGATTGCGGTGGTAGCAGCGACACTTACCATGTTAGTATTCAAACAATTTGACAAAGAACCTGAATATACCCTGGTTTCCAACAGCTCGGATATGCCGGTTTTTAGGACCAGCGACAGGCCTGTTTCCAGTAAAGGGGCAGGAATAAATGAGGTCGATTTTACTATAGCAGCTGAAAAAACGATCCATGCGGTGGTGCATGTTAAGAATGTGACCATGAGCAGCGGACCCTCTAGTATTTGGGATTACTTCTATGGGTCGGAGGTTAAACAAAGACCTCAGGTAGGTACCGGATCGGGGGTGATCATTACCCCTGACGGGTATATTGTGACCAACAATCATGTGATCGCTAAAGCTACAGAACTAAAAGTTACACTTAATGATAATAAATCCTATGATGCTGAGATCATCGGCACAGACCCCGCAACAGATATAGCCCTGATCAAGATAACCACTGATAAGAGTCTGCCTTATCTGGCTTTCGGTGATTCCGATAATACCAAAATCGGAGAATGGGTGCTGGCCGTTGGTAACCCGTTCAACCTGACTTCCACGGTCACTGCAGGGATTGTTAGTGCCAAGGCCAGGGATTTGGGTCGCAGACAGTCCTTCATTCAGACCGATGCTGCGGTTAATCCCGGAAACAGCGGAGGTGCATTGGTTAACACCAATGGTGATCTTATCGGTATCAATACCGCCATTACTTCCCAAACAGGATCCTATATTGGATATTCATTTGCCGTACCGAGCAATATTGCGAAGAAAGTAGTTGAAGATATTATGGAATATGGCAATGTGCAAAGCGGAATATTGGGTATCACAACTATCCCTGTGAATTCGGCCTATGCCGCCGAAAAAGGAGTTGATGATATCAATGGTGTTTATATAGATGATGTTGAAGAAGATTCCGGGGCCTATGAAGCAGGTTTGCAAACGGGAGATGTAATTGTAGGGATAGACGATATAAAAGTAAGGCGTTTTGCTGATCTTACGGGGTATATCTCCGCCAAACGCCCCGGCGATGAGGTATTGGTCACAGTTTCGCGATCCGAGGGCTTGATGGAATTACCTGTGGTACTCAAAGAAAGACAAACACTGGAAGTCCCTGTAATGGGCCTTGTAGTAAAAAACCTGAATGAGAAAGACAAGAAACTGTACAAAACCAAGAACGGCGTGAAGATAACCGGCGTTCCGGAAACATATCGCGGATATGGATTAGATGGAAAAGTTATCATAGCTGTTGACGGTGAAGAGATAAAGGATATCAATGATGCCAGGACGAAGTTTGCCACCATATCGAGATATGGAAAAACAAGTATTATGCTGGTAAATGAAGAAGGTGAGCGCGAGCGGATTATCTTTCAATAGAAAGTTTTGAAAAGGATTACAAAAACGCCTCTTTAAGGGCGTTTTTTTATACAATCCCTATGCGAAAACTGGATTAAAACCATAATTTTGCATCGAAATTTAAACAACCTCCATGCGCAGAGTAAAAACTTACGAAAAGGAACTTGCTTTCCAGGCCGACAGGCGAAAAGCAACCACCGAATTTGTAAAAATCATCAGCGATCTCTGGTATGATCGTGGAATTGAAGTGGTCCTGTTTAAAAATCAGGTTATCGACAAGAGTGTTAGCGATATCATCAATCTTCATGAATATGCCGGACAGTTTGTACAGAAGCCTATTTCGATCTTTGATTCCATAGAGCTGCTTAGGGCAATCAATGATATTATGCTTCCACCATCAAAACTAGATATCGGTAAGTTAACCTATGAATATCATAATGATGATCATTTGCGATATCGCGATGTAAAGACATTCATTATAGACAAACTAAAGGATGCAAAGAATTCCCGGGATATTCAGCCCAGGGATGTGGTGTTATATGGATTTGGAAGAATTGGCAGGTTGTTAGCCCGGGAACTAATGGCCAAAACCGGCAAAGGAGACCAATTAAGACTTAGAGCGGTGGTAACGCGCGGCAAAATCGATGCAGAAGTCCTGGAAAAGCGGGCCACCCTGCTTACCACTGATTCGGTTCATGGACAGTTTAAAGGAACCGTTGAGTGCGATACCGAGAAAATGGCCTTGATCATCAATGGTACAACCGTGCATATGATCACATCTGATGATCCGGAAAATCTCAATTATTCATCCTATGGTATCAAAGATGCCCTTATTATAGACAATACCGGTGCCTTCAGGAACAGGGCAGCTTTGGAAAAGCACCTTAAAGCCAAGGGGGCTTCCAAGGTAATTCTCACTGCACCGGCTAAGGATATTCCCAATATTGTTCACGGTGTCAACCAGAGAGAATTTGATCCGAATAGTGAATCGGTTTTTTCAGCGGCATCCTGTACAACCAATGCCATAACACCAATACTAAAAGTTGTGGAAGATTCTCTTGGAATCAAAAAGGGACATCTCGAGACCATTCACGCGTATACCAACGATCAAAACCTGGTGGATAATATGCATGGAAAATACAGAAGGGGTCGGGCAGCTGCATTAAATATGGTAATTACGGAGACCGGTGCTCAAAAGGCGGTAGCAAAGGCAATACCTGCATTGGCAGGAAAGCTTACATCGAATGCGATCAGGGTGCCTGTGCCTAATGGATCCCTGGCTATTCTTAATCTCGAGATCAATAATAAAACATCGAAGGAAAGTCTCAACACTATCATCAAGAAATATGCTCTTGAGGGTGATCTTGTTGAGCAGATCAAATATTCATTGAGTAATGAACTGGTATCTACCGATATTATCGGGACCTCGGCGCCTGCCATTTATGATAGCACCGCGACCATAGTTTCGCCCAATGGAAAAAATATAGTGCTATATGTCTGGTATGACAATGAGTATGGTTATGCACACCAGGTGATTCGTTTGGCCAAATATGTAGCCAAAGTAAGGCGATACACCTACTATTAATGAATGCTGACAACCAGTTATAACTATTTGTTCGTATCTATCATATCGAGGGCGGGCAATAGTCAATTTTTTTTCTTTATTGATATTAATGAAGTACTTTAGTTCCCCTTAAAAACACTAACTAATTCAAAGAATAAATTAAATGAAAGGATTTACCACAATAGCCATGATCCTGGCACTAAGTATCCTTCCGGTCCAGTGGGTTCAAGGCCAACAGCAAGAAGAATCGCAACTTTCATTAGATGGCGGATCTATCGATAGTCAGTTTGAGTATTTATTCAAACGTTCTGGCAACTATAATGCTGATGGAAAAAGATATGAGGTAGTGCGGCAGATCAACCTTAATAAAATCAGGAAGAATGTCCTCGATACTATCAATGAAGCCAATAAAAAAGCTGCTGAATTAAAAAGTACCATTGCTACCAATGAGGCTTCCATCTCCGAACTAAAGTCACAACTTGAAAATACCAAGAATAATTTAAGCTCGGTTACCGAGGAAAAGGACAGTATTTCGCTATTGGGCGCAATGGTCTCTAAGAGTACATATAATTTTATCCTTTGGACAGTCATCGCAGGTCTGTTGCTCTTATTGCTGCTGTTTGTTTACAAATTCAGAAACAGTAATTTCCTTACTCAGGAAGCGAAAACCAAATTGGCAGATCTTGAGATAGAATATGAGAACCACAGGCGACGCGCGCTCGAGCGTGAACAGAAGATCAGCAGGCAGCTCCAGGATGAAATAAATAAATACAAAAAAACTAACTAAACCAAAGCTCCTCAGGGAGCTTTTTTCTTATGGCGAAGATCACTAAAGCATCTGTGTCAGATCTGCCAAAGCTTATCCCTTTATTCGATCAGTATAGGATTTTCTACAAACAACCCTCGGATCTGAAGGCTGCCGAATTGTTTTTACAAGAACTATTTCGTCTGAAGGAGTGTGTGGTCTTCTTAGCTGAGCAAGACCAACAAGCGGCAGGCTTCACTTTGCTTTATAAGACGTATTCCTCGGTGAGTATGAAACCCTACTTTATTCTGAACGATCTATATGTTGCCCCGGTTTTTCGACAAGCTGGCATTGGTAGTATGTTACTGGAAAAAACACAGGAGTATTGCAAGTCTCTAAGCTATAAGGGGCTCGCCCTGGAAACCGCAGTTGACAATCCGGCTCAGAAGCTATATGAAAAATTGGGTTGGCAAAAGGATAGCCATTGTTTTCATTACTTTTGGCATGCCAAATAATCAAAAAGTGTACAGATGAGAATAGACATCATCACGGTACTGCCCGAATTATTAAAAAGCCCCTTTGAAGCCTCGATTTTAAAACGAGCGCAGGAAAAAGGTCTGGTAGAAGTTCATCTCCATAACTTGAGAGATTACTCTTCCAATGCCTACAAACAAGTAGATGATTATCAGTTCGGAGGAGGAGCCGGAATGGTATTGATGATAGAACCTATAGATAAGTGCATTGGTAAATTAAAGTTGGAACGAGAATATGATGAAGTCATCTATATGACCCCAGATGGGGAGCAATTAAGCCAGAAAATGGCCAATACGCTTTCATTATGTGAAAATATAATTATCCTCTGCGGCCATTATAAGGGAGTAGACCAAAGGGTAAGAGATACCTTTATAACGAAGGAAATCACTATTGGTGATTATGTATTATCGGGAGGCGAATTAGCGGCTGCCGTATTATCAGATGCTTTAATCAGACTGCTTCCAGGAGTACTTAATGATGAGACTTCGGCGCTGACTGATAGTTTTCAGGACAACCTGCTGGCTCCTCCTGTTTATACCCGACCTGCAGACTATAAGGGCATGAAGGTCCCTGAAATCCTTAAAAGTGGAAATTTTCCAGAAATCGAAAAATGGCGGGAAGACCAGGCTCAAAAACGAACACAGGAGCGAAGACCAGATCTGTCGGAGAAATAAGTTGTTCTTTCCTAGTCAATTCTGCAATTAAAGGAAACGTCAGTCAGTGAAAAAAGCAATTGAATCGCTTGCCGGTTTTTATTTATTGACTATTTTTGCACTCGATTGAATTCAACCTCTGACGATATACGTGAACGTTGCTTTCGATAAACAAATAATAATAAACTGAGGCCATGGACTCATTAATGAATTTTGTTGAGAACGAATTCGTCCCCAAAAAAGAATTCCCGAAATTTTCTGCCGGAGATACTATAACAGTATACTACGAAATTAAGGAAGGTGAAAAGAAACGTACACAGTTCTTTAAAGGTGTTGTCATTCAACGCAAGGGATCTGGTGCTACTGAAACTTTTACAATCCGCAAAATGTCTGGAACAATTGGTGTGGAAAGGATCTTTCCGGTTCATATGCCAGCACTTCAAAAAATCGAGATAAACAAAAAAGGGAAAGTAAGAAGAGCAAGGATCTTCTACTTTAGGGAGCTGACTGGTAAAAAGGCCAGGATCAAAGAAGTTAGATCCTAATTCTCCTTATAAAAGCAAACCCCGGCAATAGTCGGGGTTTTTTGTATCACTCTTTTCAGATTTGTATTAATCTGTCTTGAACTCAAGAATAGTTTTTCGGATAATTCCTATACAATCATAAAGCTCCTCTTCGGTCATCACCAAAGGTGGTGCAAAACGAATGATATTCCCATGGGTAGGCTTTGCCAACAATCCGTTATTTTTCAGCGCAATACAAATATCCCAGGCCGTTGAACTATCTTCAGTATCGTTGATAACAATGGCATTGAGCAAACCCCGTCCACGAACAAGGGTTACAAGATCTGTCTGCTTTGCCAGTTTTTCCATTTCTGTTCTGAAGATCTTACCCAGATAATCTGCATTTTCAGCCAGGTTCTCATCCCTCACGACTTCGAGGGCTGCCAGAGCCACTGCACAGGCCAAAGGGTTACCACCAAAAGTTGAACCATGATTTCCTGGTCTTATCACCTCCATTATATCATTATTTGCCAATACAGCCGATACGGGTACAACTCCACCCGAAAGGGCTTTACCAAGGATCAGAATATCGGGTTTTACCTCCGGTGTTCCACTGCAGAGTTTATCGGGACAGGAACATTTTCCGCAGGAGGCCAGTAAACGTCCTGTACGGGCTATTCCTGTCTGGACTTCATCTGAGACAAACAATACATTATTCTCCTTACATAATTTATGGGCCTCTCTGAAGTAGTCTTCGTCCGGTACATATACTCCGGCTTCACCTTGAATGGGTTCCACCAGAAATGCAGCCACTTTCTGATCTTCAAGCACTTCCCGTAGTGCGTTCAGATCATTATATCGTATTGATAAAATCCCAGGGGTAAACGGTCCGAAGTTTTCTGTGGCGATCGGGTCATTGGAGGCAGAGATAATGGTGATCGTTCTGCCATGGAAGTTATTCTGACATACTACAATTTTAGCCTGATTGGAATGGATGCCCTTTTTCTCATACCCCCATTTCCTGGCAAGTTTTATAGCGGTTTCAACGGCTTCAGCTCCGGTATTCATGGGAAGAACTTTATCGAAACCAAAGAATTCTGTGATATATTTTTCATACCGGCCGAGCATATCATTGTAAAATGCCCGTGAAGTAAGGGTGAGTTTTTCGCCTTGCTCCTTTAAGGCATTAATAATCCTTGGATGGCAATGCCCTTGATTTACAGCAGAATAAGCCGATAAAAAGTCATAGTACTTTTTCCCTTCAACATCCCAAACAAATACTCCTTCTCCCCTGCTAAGGACAACAGGCAGAGGATGATAATTCTGCGCTCCGTATTTCTCTTCGAGGGCCATAGCCTCATTTGAAGAAATCTGTTCTAATACAGACATAATAGATTCCATTTAGATCTCACAATAGCCATTCCTTCTTGCGGAGAGAAATCATCCCTTCTGTTACGGTAAAATTACAAAAATCCATCAGGATAATCAGTGACTGTATATCACATTCAATGTTTGGTTTGCTCTATATGCGATACCAGCAGCAATTCGAGTTTCTTGATTTCCCTGAGGAGGTCATTTTTATCCATTTGCATCCAGATAAACAGCTTAAGCATGCTCATGGCGATAAGGCATAAAAATCCTGCTGCTCCATATTTGATCTGTTCTACCATAGCATCGGTTTGCAAAAACAACACCAGAAAACCAATGAATACAACAAAGATCAGGAGTTGAATAATTGTAATTAGAATACTAAGCCAGCCCATTTTGCCTCGATAGACAGCCTCTAATTTTCCAAACAGGTCTTTTTCCTCCAGAGTATCATAAAATTCTGCTTCTTCGGCAGACAGTGTTTCCCTGATAAGTTCATCGATGTTTTCTTTCTTTTTTTTCATGATATTACAATTTAAGTTCTGACTTGAGTTTCTCCCTTGCATGATAGAGCCTGGATTTTACAGTTCCAGTGGAGATTCCCAGAATATTGCTTATTTCTTTGAGGCTGTGCTGTTCGGTGTAGAACAAACGGAGCACCAACCGATGATTAAAACTCATTTTTTCTATCTCTGCCTGTATCATTCTTAAGTTTGCCAATCGCACTTCATCTTCCGATTCATTTGTTTCATACGGTGGTTGATATTGGGTTTTAAATTCTCTTACACGGCCGCTGGCTTTCAATTGATCCTGAGCTTTGCGGGTGATGATCCGCATTGCCCAACTTTTAAAGCTGTCAGGGTTTCTCAATCTTTTTAATTTCAGGAAAACTATTCCCCAACTATCCTGCACTACATCCCTGGCCATTTCAATATCTCCGGTATACCAGCATGCATAACGACAAAAATCGTTGTGATAGCGCTTTACTAAAACAGCCAATGCCTTTTTATCCCCCTTTTGGTAACGGAGTACCAGGATCCCATCTAGTATTTTTTTTCGGTCGTTCATTTAGGTGGTTCAATAAAGAGACGAACTTTTTTACAAAAGGTTCAATTTTAAGTGTTAAACAATAGGTTTTGAATAATGAGATTATTGCAAAACGGATGGTCATTTAATCTTACATTTGCCTTATGCGAAAGAAAAGGGCCAGACAATTATTTGAGAAACTCGAAGTATTCGATGCTGGTGCTAAAGGTAAAGCCGTCGCCAAAGCACCCGATGGCAGAACGGTTTTTATCAGTAAAGCTGTTCCTGGCGATGTGGTTGATGTGTTGACCACGAAAAAAAGAAAGGCCTTTTATGAAGCTGAGGCCAAGCACTTTCACACTTACTCTCCTAAACGCGTTGAGGCACGCTGCGAACATTTCGGCATTTGCGGTGGATGCAAGTGGCAGCATATGGGTTATGAACACCAACTCTACTACAAACAAAAAGAGATAGAGAATAACTTAAGGCGAATTGGGCATCTTGAGTTTAGTGATCCTTTACCTATACTGGGTGCGCCCAGACAGTATGAATATCGCAACAAACTCGAATTTTCCTTTTCCGATAACCGATGGTTAACGGAGGAAGAGATCAGCAACTCAGAAAAGATTGTGAATAGAAATGCGCTGGGATTCCATATTCCGGGTATGTGGGATAAAATATTGGATATTAACTCCTGTCACCTGCAGGAATCTCCTTCTAATGAAATCCGGCTTGAAATAAAGCGATTTGCTACGGAAAAGGGATTCGCTTTTTTCTCACCAAGAGGTAAAACCGGCTTGTTGCGAACACTGATGATACGTCGCACATCTATTGGGGAGCTGATGGTGCTAATACAGTTTTTTCAAGACGATGCAGCTGCCCGGGAAATCCTATTGAATCATATTTCTGGCTCATTTCCGGAAATAGATTCGCTGCTCTATGTTGTAAATAATAAAGCTAATGATACGATCTATGATCAGGAGATCTTCTGCTATGATGATCTGCAGTTCAAGATAACTGCAAAGTCTTTTTATCAGACCAATTCGGAACAAGCGTATGTGCTCTATAAAGTAGTTAAGGAATTTGCCGGTCTAACAGGGCACGAAATAGTATTTGATCTCTATACCGGAACCGGTACCATAGCCTGCTTTCTGGCACGTTTGGCCAAAAGGGTGGTTGGTATCGATTTTGTGGAAGAAGCTATTGAGGCCGCAACATTTAATGCAAACAGCAATAACATTTCAAATGTACAATTCTATGCGGGCGACATGAAGGATATTTTCGATGATACCTTTATTGAAGCGCATGAGAGGCCAGACGTGATCATTACGGATCCTCCCAGGGAGGGTATGCACAAGAATGTAGTACATCAGCTTCTAAAACTGGGTCCGCCACGCATTGTTTATGTAAGTTGCAATAGTGCTACCCAGGCAAGAGATCTGGCGATGATGACAGAGAAATATGAAATAAAAAAAATGCAACCAGTTGATATGTTTCCCCAGACACACCACGTAGAAAATGTTGTACTTTTGGAAAAACGCACACTTCAAGAGTCCAATTCCAAAAATGACTTATAAACCTTTTATAACGGCTCACCTTCACACCCGGGCTTTAATCTTAGGATTGTTAATCGTACTAGGTCTATTCTCCTGTGAAAAGGATGATATTTGTGTAGAAGGGGATACGCCTTTGCTTATTATACGTTTCTACGATGCTGAGAGTCCTTTAGAATTTAAGTCTGTAAGTAGTTTAAGGGTTAGGGGGCTCGGCCAGGAGTCTGCTGTCAACACTTTTACAGACCGATCTTCTCTGGATTCCATTTCGATACCACTTCGTATCAATGAGCCCAACACCGATTTTGTTTTCATAAGCGAATCAGCTACTGAAGATGATTTGGAAACCGGTAATCTGGATACCTTGAGGTTTAGCTACAATACCCGGGAAGTATTTGCATCCAGGGCATGTGGTTTTATTGCCAATTTCGAGGAGCTAAATGACTCTCTCGTGAATGATGGTGATAACTGGATTCAGAGCATTGAAATTATTTCCACCACTATTAATTCTCAGGCAAGCGCTCATGTTGAAATATTTCATTAGAGTTTTTTTCATCTCATGGGTGTGCATAGCCATGCCCCAGGATGCGCCTGAGACTGGTCAGAAAGACAGTGTAGAGTACCGGCAAATCTACGGTATTCGTGTGGGTGTAGACCTTAGTCGGCCTTTGAGGACTTTCCTTGATGATGATTATCAAGGTTTTGAAATCATGGGTGATTTCCGTATTACCTATAGATTATTCCTTGCGGCGGAATTAGGTAATGAAAAATTGAGTCGTGCTGAAAAGTTGGGAAGTGATTCTAATCCAAATCAGTTCGAGATTTACGATTACGAAACCTCCGGAAGTTACCTGAAATTCGGGGTCGATCTTAATACCTACGAAAATTGGTATGGAATGAATAATTCTATTTATATCGGTGGACGCTATGCGATTAGCACTTTCAGTCAGACTTTAAATAACTACCGTATTTATGATAGTAACCGTTATTGGAGTCCGGAGGGATTTGTAGAAGGAGATTCTGCACCAGAAGAGTTTAGTGGCCTGAATGCAAGCTGGTTAGAATTCGTCTTTGGTATCAAAGCGGAATTATTTAAGAATTTGTTTGCTGGAGGTTCTGTACGTCTGGGTTTTCTTATTACCAATAAAGAATCGGACCGGATGAGAAATCTATGGATCCCTGGGTTTAATAAGGTGACCGAAGACAGCAGCTTTGGAGTCGGTTATAATTTCTCACTTACCTACCTCATTCCTATTTATAAGAAGAAGAATGTAAAGCAAGATAGCCCGGAGGAATAATTGGAATTATAGTTCACGAATCCCTCTGAGCAAAAACCAATTCATCATTATTTTCAACTCTTTGTCGGTTTGGATGATTCCAAATTTAGGGCCAATGAAATTGGCTATGATCGCTGAAGTTACGGCTAAAAAAACCTCATTCGCAGGCCAGAAATATCCAAGAACTACTCTGGTGATCAGAAAAAAGACTATGAAGGCCGTAAAATTGTAGACAATCACCTTGATTTTTGGATTCATAATCTACTGTTCTTTATTGTATTTGGCTTTCTTACTTCCACTATACATTTTGTATTGAACCAATCTTGATTCTAACTTTGCATTGAAAACTTTTATTTTTCGGGAAGGCCTGAGACCAACAAATTTAATAGCTTCCAGGTTGGAGGTAATAAACCATGCGTCCGATCCTGGGTAATGTTTTTTAAGAGTATCGCCTATCTTTTTGTAGAGAATTGAAGGTTCTACCCTAAGTCGTTCCCCATAGGGTGGATTAAATAAAAGATGCAGATGGTGTTCGCCTTGTTTAGCAGTAGTAAAGAAATCTTTTCTTTCAACGCTGATAAACTCCGACAAATTAGCATTTTCAATATTTTGAAGTGCTTTGCTAACCGCAGAAGGCGCTTTATCATAACCTTTGATTTCAAAAGGGAAATCCCGGGTTTTAGAAAGGCTGCTTTTAAGAATGATCTCGAATAAACCACGGTCGTAGTCTCTCCAGTTCTGAAAAGCAAAGTGTTTTCTATTCAAATTGGCTGGTATATTACAGGCAATCTGTGCGGCTTCAATAAGAATTGTACCGCTACCACACATCGGATCAAGAAAATCGCATTGCCCTTTCCAGCCGCTCAAAAGCAATAAGCCGGCGGCAAGGACTTCATTAATAGGAGCAATATTGGTAATAGTTCTATAGCCTCTTCGATGCAATGAATCACCAGAACTATCTAAAGACAGATGACATTGATTCTCATGTATATGTATATGTATCTGAATATCAGGAGAATGCTTGTCAACCGAAGGGCGCTTTCCACTATGGTCTCTGAATTTATCCACGATGGCGTCTTTTACTCTTTGAGCTATATAGAGTGAGTGTGTAAACTTTTCAGATTTTAATGTAGCAGATACTGCTAGTGTCTGATCTGGTCCGAAAATCGCTTCCCAATCGAATGCATATATCTTCTGGTAGAGTTCTTTCTCATGCCTAACTTTAAAGGAGAAGAGTGGTTTTAAAATGCGAAGTGCGGTTCTTAAACTGAGGTTCGCCTTGTACATAAAACCTGTGTCCCCCTCGAATGAGACACTTCTAACGCCAGCAGAAATATTGGAAGCCCCTAGCATTCTTAACTCCGCAGCCAGAATATCCTCAAATCCATAGAAGGTCTTTGCGACCATTTTAAAATTCTTCTCCATATCTCTGCATTAGAATCCCGCAAAAATACACTAATTTTATCCGCAACTTCAGAAATAGAAAGAACAGTCCTGATCCCGTGGTCTATATCCTCCTCATTCTCGCCGTATTGTTGAGTTATCTATTTGTAGTTGGTTTCAATCCGAAGAACCAATATGTACTTAGATTATTGCTCGCCTTTAGCGGTTCGTTTCTTCTGGCATTGACCATCTTTGAATTACTTCCATCTGTTTATCGTACTACAGACCATAAGACCATTGGAATCTTCATTTTGCTGGGGATTTTGCTGCAGGTATTTCTAGAGTTCTATTCGCAGGGCTTGGAACATGGGCATAGTCCGCATTCATCTGGCAAAGGTGGTGCTCAAATATTAATATTTGGCAGCCTATGCATTCATGCACTACTTGAAGGTATCCCTATTCAGAGCTATGAACCTATTGTAGTTGGGATTTTGATTCATAAAATACCGGTTACAGTGGTATTGAGCATTTTTCTACTCAATTTAAATCTCAAAAAGTACCAAAGTTTGGGAATAATATTACTATTCTCATTAA
Organism: uncultured Eudoraea sp.; assembly: GCA_947258405.1. GTDB lineage: Bacteria > Bacteroidota > Bacteroidia > Flavobacteriales > Flavobacteriaceae > JAHEJJ01. The sequence goes on from CAMYIE010000024.1 coordinate 67,561, forward strand.
TGACCCCTTTAGGTAGTTTTCTTGCGCAGAATTTCAGCCTGATCCAACAATATCAGGCGCCGTTATTGGCTCTGGTGATCGGTGTATTTCTCCACATTTCCACGGTTATTTTATTCGAGAGTTCTAAAGGACATCAGGTAAATACAAGGAAATTATTCGTTATCATTTTGGGAATTGTCGTGGCTTATATGGTATAACCACTAATCAGGCAGGACTTCCAAATAGATATAAAGCCAATGACTAATGGCCCCACCGAGTACAAATATGTGCCATATAAAATGATTATAGGGTATATTCTTCTTTACGTAGAAAAATATCCCAATGGTGTAGAATGCTCCTCCAAGGGACAGAAGGATCAAGCCTGTACTGCTCGTACTTTCCACCAGGTTGGAGATATCGAAGATGATAAGCCATCCCATAAATAAGTATAACATCAGTGAAAAGACTTCAAAACGTCCAGTATAAAATACTTTGAGCAACGTCCCTAGAAGTGCAAATCCCCATATCAGGTAAAAGATCAGCCAGCCATTACCTTCTGAAAGGGTAATCAATGCTACCGGAGTATAGGTACCTGCAATCAGATAATAAATAGAGATATGGTCCAGTATCCTGAGCCTTGCCTTAAGCGGGTTTAGATGAACCGAATGGTATAAGGTTGAAGCAGTAAAAAGCAGAATAACCGAGCAATTATATATTGTTACCGAAAAACCTACTTTGTCCTGAAGATCATAAGTATTATTCCACATCAGATAAAATCCCACTATGCCGAGCAGGATTCCAAAAGCATGGCTTATCGTATTAAGACGTTCTTCCCGATGGTAAGTGGCAGTCATTATTTATACCTGGCACCGTGTTTGATGACAATATCGACATCCTGGAGAAGACTGATATACCTTAATACATCGCCATCTACAGCGATTATATCGGCATATTTACCCGGGGTGATCGTTCCCACTTCATCTGCTACGCCCATCCATAGTGCGGGCCAGTAAGTGGCTGCCCGTATGGCATACATCGGATCGATCCCAAATTCATTTACCCAAACATCCAATTCATTCCAGGTAGATTGACTGTGAAATTTCATAGGGATTCCACTGTCTGTACCCACCAGGAGTACCACACCGGCATCGAGCAGTTGATTGATCTTGGTCTGCAAGGTAGGTTTTCGCGATGGTGTTAACTGGAAATAAGGTAATCTGTCAGGGTGCTGGATACTGTTTTTAATATCGGTGATAATACTATCCGGTAGGCCCAGGTGCCAACTGTCATTATCGAGTTTCTCCGGGTTATCCCGAACATACTGGTAATTATATAGTCCTTCTACTGTGGGGCACCAGAACAATGGCCCTTTATTCATCTGTGCCGTTCGTTCTTTAATCATGGCCATCACATCATCAGGATAGGCAGGAGCCGATGAGAGTCCGGTATGTTCGAAGCAGTCCACATTGGCCATCAGCCCTTTTCGGATCTCTTCAGGGCGGTGACCATGGGCAACGACTTTTAAGTTGTTCTTATGAGCTTCATCTACTAAAGCCTTTAATTCCTCCATACTCATCTGATCCTGATCTATCAGTTTAATAACATCCACACCTGCCTTTGCAAGCTTTTTGATTTTCTTTCTTCCGTCATCGGGACCAAAAACACCCCAGCGAAATGCTTCTGTGCCTGGATATGGCCTGTGCTGGATAAATGGGCCAGACACATAAAGTGTAGCTCCTGGTATTTCACCTTTATTAATGGCATCTCGTACAGCGATACTCTCTTCCAAGGGAGCACCGAGATCCCGGGCGCTTGTTACTCCTGCCATAAGAAGTTGGTGTGCCGAAGCAGGCATTATAACATCTTTGAACAACGGAGGATAAGTCTTGTCCCAATAGGCATAGTCTGCATGTCCGTTGATCATAGTATGCACATGCATATCCCATAATCCAGGTAATACAGTCATCCCTTCTGTGGAAATCACTAGTGCATTATTTGGAATTTCGGTATCCGTTAACGTTCCCACTGCGGTAATTCTTTCACCTTCAATAATTATTACACTGTTTTTAATAGGGTCGGAGCCGTAGCCATCGATAAGGGTTCCCCCTACAAGGGCTTTGATATCGGACGTCTGTGCCTTACAAAGTAACAGACACAAGACAAACAGCGGAGTTAGAAATTGGTATCTCATTTTAGGTTATCTTAATATTAGAATTTGTAAATCTCAATCGGCATAATACCAAAAAGGAATTTCTATAATCACCCTAGTATAGACTTCTTCTTCTCGATGATCCTTACGTGCTATTTTAAGGACGTGTTTACCATCGGGTATATTTTTAATATCTAAAACAGTTTGAAGACCCAATTGATCCTGTAGATTTTGGCTGATGACATATTTCGGCTTGTACTCGGTACTGTCGATACTAATGGTGTACATATCTTCCAGAGTGTTCATATATTCGCCGATAAGTTCTCCTCGCTTAGTCCATGGCAGAGCACCGTCTGAAAAAACCTCCGAAAAAATCCCTCTTCGGTCCTCTTCCGGCTTTAATTCTTTATTAAAATAAAATACGTCGTCCTCAATAGTACTGCCATATACCACGAAAACATCAAGAAAGGAGGAGTTAATAATTTTAGATGGAATTGATACTCGGTCTGCGAATAAGCTTTTTTCGAGAATTTCATCTTCATAATTTTTCGAATTGGCCGTGAATGAATTGGCTGCCATATCTTTCTCAAAATAGTTGGATGTACTAAATCCGGTCGCGGCCAAAACCGTGATAGCCAGATAGAGCGGTACAATGACCATACTAAGACGTTTTCCAAATTTGGTGTCCAGAAAATTATAGACCATCGGACGGTATAGGAAGGATAGGGTTAAATATTTGAAGAGCCAGTAGACGGGGTAATAGAATACAGTGGTCCACTTTTTCTTTTTGAGCCATCCCTGTGTGACAAAATCGATGAAGGTAAGAACTGTGCCGATTCCGATTAATACGATGGCAGGGATTCCAATTCCATAGCGCAACCAATCTGGATTTTCATCCTTCGCGACCATCAGCCCTAATAAAGTAAATGTAAAGGCGATCAAAAGTAGGCCGAGTAGATAAAAAACCAGCAAAAATGTAACGGCAAAAATAATGCTACAATATTTTTCCAGTACGGCAACATAATTATCAAAAGAACCTACTCTCTTTAACAAATGCCTGGTGAATTTGGAGCTATAGTTGAGGCTTTTGTAGTCTATTTCTCCGGAAACATAGCGCAGGCCAATCGCTCCTATCCACAGACCGCGCAAAATAACATGTGCCAATAGATTTATGGTTAGGATATACCAGGAAATCAGAAGGCCTTGCATAAGAAAGACCCTGTACATATTTCTTTGATTCTGCGCCTCCAGACTTTCCATTTCAATTGGACCGATCACCATAAATAGTCCATAAATCGCGAACCCGGATATAATTAACTCAAGCTGCCAGCTCTCCTGTTGCAGGATATCTAGCCATTTTTTAAATTTTTGGTCTTTTGGATCGTTGCTCATTGTCTGATAGATAGCTCTGTATAAATATAAAGCAATTGGAGAAGATGCCATTCAAATTATGATTATGAATATTGATTCGGGAATATTGACATCGATGCCTTTCTTTCTCCGCTTGCATTTTGCAGTCTTGCTGATTATCTTTTGGTTGCGGGGAGGAGGCCTTGCCCCCGGCTATAAAAGACTAAGTTTTTTATTGACGGGTCTTCAGGGCAAGCGTTCACTCTCTGCTGGTTA
>CAMYIE010000025.1 GCA_947258405.1 uncultured Eudoraea sp.
AGCGCTATCATGTTTGTAATATGTTGAGGTTAATACTTTGCTTTTAAATAATGAGGCGAATATATTACCCGACGATCCAATGCTCCAAGCAAAAAAAGAATTATTAATGAAAGTAAGTACACATTCATAAGTAAAAAAATTAATTTAATTACATATGTAATTATGATTCCTTGAATAGAGTTAAAAAAATAAATTATAAATAGCTATTTATACTTCAATTTATAAGATTTCAAGGGGGTATTTTTATCATTTTTCACTTTTGAAGGAAATAATTTGGCAAAAAAGCGGGTTTTTAGCCTAATCCATCTTTTAAACCAAAAACCGATCCCTGGTGGACCGGTTTTTATAAGTTGTGATAGTTCTTTGTATTTCCTCAGTTCTGGCCTTATTGTTTCGTGGTGATCTCCAGAGCGTACTCTATCTCATTTCCGTATTTTTCGGCAGCCTTTTCTCCTTTGATCACATGGATGGTCTCTATTTCTTCAGGTTCCAGGGACTTTACCTCATCCTGACTAACCACTTTACCGTTCAGGAGGATAATCCAGTCATCACCAAGTGCACCGTCCATAAAAAAGAACCCGCCGCCATCTCCGCTGATAACCTCTATATCGTGATCGGAATCATGGTCGCTCATAATCATAATATGACTGCCCTCCTTATCACTGCCAATTTTATGGACCTTCATTTTATTATGGTGAATTTTGCCTTCTTTTTCCATTTCTTCAAATTCGGCTCTGCTAACCTCTTTCCCGTTTACGCGAATGGTCTCTATGCCATCCTCCTTGTAGATTTCTATAGATTGGTGCGCGTCATCATCTGAGATTATCCAGGTAGAATGATCATTTTCATGATGAGTCATTTTTATTTCTTCCCCGTCAGAACTGCTTATAAATAAATTTTTATCCACGTCGAAAACAATACTGACCGGATCGATGGGATCTCCATCATTGTTGAAGCTCGAGGATCCATTAAAAGATCTACTTCCTTTTTCTTTAGCGGTGATGGTAATACTGATGTCGATAATCTCCTTATTATCATTGTGGACAACGGTATAGGAAAAATCAATTCCTTTTTTCCTGAGATCTTTTTTAAGATCCTCTAATTCTTTATCACTGGTATCTTTATCAAAATGAATTTTAATGGGCTTTACCATTTTATCTGTCATTTCTGAATCCGATGAATTTACTTCCACCGGTAAATAAACGGTCTCTGAGTTAAAGGCATATAGAAAAAGGGCGAGCACTGGCACAATGAGCAGTGTTTTGAAGGCCTGGCGTTTTTTGGATTTTGTTTGATTTAACATGACTATTCGTTTTTTGATTAATGAATTATAAAAACTATTGCTCACTGGTAGTGTTCTGGTGTTCGTAGAAACTTTGAGCATAGTATACTGGTATGCTTTTGATGAGCTAAGACGGGAGTTAGCCTCCTGATCGGCCAGGAACTCGAGGTTCTGTTTGATATTTTTCAGGTATAGCCACCCAAAGGGATTTATCCAAAGAACTACCAGAACCATATTGGCTACCAGTACATCCAAAGAATGCCACTGTCTGCAATGAACTTTTTCGTGTTCCAATATGGCTGTTAATTCTTCCTCAGGATGCTGGTCCGGGTGGTAGAAAATGTAGTTGAAGAAGGAAAACGGAGCTATATCCCGCTTCACCTCCACTAAGACAAAACCAGCGCTTTTGACAATACTGCCGGCCGCGATCATCTTTCTTAAAGAAAATAACTGCAACAGCAATCGAAGCGCCATTATACTGCAACCCAATGTGAAAAGCCATTGAAGTAATATTGGCCAATCGAAACCAGCGCCAGCTGCTATTGGTGCAGCTTCGATCGGGTTCAGCGAACCGTTGGATATTTGAGCAACAGCTGCCATCTCCACATACTGTTTTATCCTGAGAAAGGGATGTATCGCTGCTAAAACAACACCACTAAGAAGAAATATCCGGTTCAGGGAGAAAAAGGTTTCTCTTTTCAAAAATACTTCATAGGTAGAATGAAACAGGATCAGTATAGCCGATGCCTTGATGAGATAAACTAACCAGTTTTCCATTTACTTGTTTTTTTCTATTAGATCAATGATCTCCCTTAGCTCCTCGGCAGTAATCTTTTGTTCTTTGGCAAAGAATGAAACCATATTCTTATAACTGTTATCATAAAAATCGGCCACTGTCTTGTTAACAAATCGCTTTCGATAGTCTTCCCGACTTACCAGTGGAAAATATCGATGCGTATTTCCAAAGGCTTCATAGCCTACATATTTCTTGTCTTCCAGATGACGCACTATGGTAGACAACGTATTGTAGTGGGGCTTGCTGCCGCTGTACTCTTTTAGAATATCCTTTACAAAGCCTTTTTTAAGCTTCCAGAGGACCTTCATTACCTCTTCTTCCTTATTGGTTAACTTTTGAAGTTCGCTTTTCATTTCTTCATATAGATTTAAAGTATTCGGGCAATATTGCGCGCCATGTCTTCAGCATTGCCGTTCGTGGCATTGGATAGGACTATTACTGTATAGCCCGAAGAATAGAATTTCAGGAAGTCGGCGAAAAATAGTTTGTTTTGAATCATGATGATTTGATTGATGATCGAAACTATTACTAATTTTTTAGTTGTACAACTAATTTTATAGTTATTTAACATTTTCGTTCCCATTCAGTTCAGGGATTTGCGATTCATATTTGAATTAAGCCTTCCGTTATTTGGTATCCAATCCTTTGGTCTATCTTTGAATAAACCATTTTTATGACCAATGTTCTCTTCATTCTAGGAGGATTTACACTACTTATCTTAGGGGGGAACTGGCTTTTGAAATCCGCGGTGGCACTTTCTTTGCGCCTGAATATCTCCAAGATCATTATTGGTATGACAGTGGTATCTTTTGCCACCTCCGCACCTGAACTCATTGTAAGTATCAATGCAGCTATTGCTGGGTTCCCCGATCTGGCATTGGGTAACGTGGTGGGCTCTAATATCGCCAATCTAGGACTTGTATTAGCGGTGATCATTTTGCTTAGCCACATAGAGGTGCGACGGAGTTTTTATATAACAGACTGGCCTATGATGATGGCTGCTTCATTCATGTTCTTTGGCTTTATTTATTTCGATGGCATTTTGGAGCGTTATGAAGGAGGCATCATGTTCGTTTTCCTCTTTATATTTCTGGTCTATTTGCTTCGATACCAGCGGACCGCTGTTGTGGATGAACTTCCCGAAGACGATCGTCCGCTGCCGATCTATTTGTCTGTGCTCTACTTCTTGCTGGGTTGTGTGTCGCTATGGGGCGGATCAGAACTGCTGGTAAAAGGCGCAGTTGGAATTGCGGGTCATTACGGAGTAAGCGATAGGATTATCGGGATCACGGTGGTTTCAATAGGGACAAGTATACCCGAACTGGCCGCTTCTGTGATTGCCATCATAAAGAAAGAAAAAGCGATTTCGGTAGGTAACCTGCTCGGTTCAAATATTTTTAACCTATTAGCGGTGCTCGGGATAACATCGATGATCACCCCTATAGAAGTTAAAGATCAAAGTCTTTTAAGCAACGACATATTCTGGATGCTCGGTGTTTCATTCCTTATTCTGCCGCTGGTCTTTTTTCCTAAAGGGCTGCGGTTGGGCTGGCGCGATGGGCTAGTGATGATTACAGTTTATACTGTTTTTATATACCTGACTATTTCCTAAAAAGAAACCGCCGCTGGTATCAGATACCAGCGGCGGTCTTTATAAATATTTCCGCGATGAAATCTCTAGTTGGCTACTGCCTCAACATCTGCAGATTTTACGGTTTTTATGATTTTTGCAGCGATCTGGTAAGGATTACCATTCGAAGCTGGTCGGCGATCTTCTAACCATCCTTTCCAGCCGTTTTCAACCGTTGCGATAGGAATTCTGATCGAGGCCCCGCGGTCTGATACGCCATAAGAAAATTGATCAATCGACTGAGTCTCATGATCTCCGGTGAGTCTTTGCTCGTTATGAGCACCGTATACATCAATGTGTTCAGCATGAACAGGCCTAAAAGCTTCACAAATAGTCTCATAGATCTCTTTGCTTCCGGAATTTCTCAAAACACTGTTCGAGAAATTCGCGTGCATTCCACTACCGTTCCAATCCCCCTTAACAGGTTTTGGATGAAGTTCTATATAAAATCCATGCTCTTCGGTGATCCTGTTCAATAAATAACGTGCCACCCAAAGTTCATCGCCTGCTTTTTTAGCGCCTTTGGCAAAATTCTGGAATTCCCACTGGCCGGGAGCGACCTCCTGGTTGATTCCTTCAATATTAAGGCCAGCTTCAAGGCAAACTTCCAAATGTTCGTAAACGAATTCACGACCCCAGGTGAAGCGTCCTCCTACTGAGCAATAATATTGACCTTGTGGGTAAGGGAATCCTCTTTTAGGGAATCCTAAAGGAAGATCGGTGTCTATATCCATAATAAAGTATTCCTGTTCAAATCCGAACCAGAAATCCTCATCATCATCGTCAATTTGTGCCCGAGCATTAGAGGAGTGTGGTGTTCCATCTGCGTTCAACACTTCATTCATAACCAGCCAACCATTTTCTCTTTGAGGATCGGGGTATATCGCTACCGGTTTCAGGAGGCAGTCTGAAGAGTTCCCTTCTGCCTGTAAAGTGGAACTACCGTCAAAAGACCAAATTGGGCAGCTTTCCAATTTTCCATCAAAACCATCAATCACTTTTGTTTTGCTACGCAGCTCTTGTACAGGCTGATATCCGTCTAACCATATGTATTCTAACTTTGCTTTGCTCATAATTCCAAGATTAGTTATAATTTAAAAGATCGTCAAAAATATATTTTTTCCTAATATTGCCGCAACATATTCAGGGGTAATTATCAAAAATATCGACATAATTATCAACACCCCCCTTTTTTTTGGGGTTAATTGAAATATATCTATTATTTTGAGGTTAATTTGTCAAATATTCAATACGCTTATAAGGTTTTCATTTAAATTCTTTTAAAATGTCAGAGATAAGATTTACGGCAATATCGGAAGCTCTCAATATTAACAACCCTATAATTAAAGAAAAGGGTAGAAGATCTGCGCTTTTTGGCACTCATGTTTTCAATGAGGACCGTATGCTGCAGTATCTTACCAGAGATGCTTTAAAAAGCGTAAAAGATGCCGCGCAGTCTGGCTCCAAGATCAACAGGAAGACAGCAGACCAGGTAGCGGAGGCGATGAAGGCCTGGGCCATAACTTTGGGCGCCACGCATTATACACACTGGTTCCAGCCGCTTACCGGAGCAACCGCAGAGAAGCACGATGCTTTTTTTGACCTCTTATCCGATGGCAGGGCTCTGGAAAAGTTCGAAGGGGGACAGCTTGTACAACAAGAACCCGATGCTTCAAGTTTTCCCAGCGGAGGTATTCGCAATACGTTTGAGGCTCGTGGTTATACGGCATGGGATCCAACCTCTCCCGCTTTTATATATGGTACTACATTATGTATACCCACCGTTTTTGTCTCTTATACCGGCGAAGCTCTGGATAATAAAGCTCCGCTCCTAAGAGCCCTTCATGCTGTGGATGAAGCTGCAACGGCCGTTGCCCGCTATTTCGACAAGAATGTGTCGAAGGTACATGCCACATTGGGATGGGAACAGGAATATTTCCTTATCGATAAGTCTCTTGCTAATGCCAGACCAGATCTCATGCTGGCAGGTAGAACATTGGTAGGTCATGAGGCGGCAAAAGGACAACAACTAGACGATCATTATTTCGGGGTAATTCCCCTCAGGGCGATTAGTTTTATGAAGGATCTGGAACTGGAGTGTACCCGACTGGGTATTCCGGTGAAGACTCGACATAATGAAGTTGCCCCTAATCAGTTCGAGATCGCACCGGTATTTGAAGAGGCCAATCTGGCGGTAGACCATAATCTGTTGCTTATGGATATCATGGAAAAGGTAGCAGACCGGCATCATTTTAAAGTATTATTCCATGAAAAGCCCTTTGCAGGAATAAATGGTTCGGGCAAGCACAATAACTGGTCGCTGGCTACAGATACCGGGGTTAATCTTTTGAGTCCGGGTAGCACGCCGATGAAGAACCTTCAATTTCTCACCTTTTTTATCAATACCATAAAAGCGGTAGACACCTATGAAGAGCTGCTAAGGTCATCGATTGCCTCGGCCAGTAACGATCACAGGCTGGGCGCCAATGAGGCACCACCGGCCATCATGTCTATTTTTGTAGGCCAGCAGCTCAGTGATGTACTGGACGAACTGGAAGGTGTTTCTCAGGGCAAACTTTCACCAGAGGAAAAAACTGAACTCAAATTAAATGTCGTTGGAAAGATCCCTGAAATCCTTCTGGATAATACCGACAGGAACCGTACGTCGCCCTTTGCCTTTACCGGTAATAAATTCGAGATTCGCGGGGTTGGTTCAAGAACCAATTGCGCCAAACCTATGACGGTGCTTAATGCGATTGTCGCTCAGCAACTTCGTGAGTTTAAGCAAGAGGTAGATGGATTGATTGGTAAAAAGAAACTAAAAAAAGACGAGGCGGTTTTCAATGTACTCAGGGAATATATCAAAGCCTCGAAACGTATCCGATTTGATGGTGATGGATATAGCCCGGAATGGGAAGCTGAAGCCGCAAAACGAAAACTTAGCAACAATAAAACCACCCCTAAAGCCCTGCAGGTACTTACCTCAAAAAAAAGCCTGGGATTATTCGCCAGTACAGCGGTGATGAGTGAAATTGAGGTTGCAGCCCGCCTGGAGGTTGAGCTCGACACCTATATTCTGCAAACCCAGATCGAAGGACGGGTTTATAACGAATTGGTATATAATCATATCATACCCGCGGCCATCACCTATCAGAATAAACTGCTTGAGAATGTTACCGGGCTTAAAGAAATCTATGGAGCCGCGTATAGCAAGTATACCGGTGGTCTACTTTCTATTATTGAACAGATCTCCGAGCACCTGGTAGACATCAAGAAAAAGACCGATGACATGACCGATGCCCGCAAAAGGGCAAATAAAATGAAGGATCTTAATAAAAAAGCCTTTGCTTACTGCGATGAGATCAGGCCCTTTTTCGATTCAATTCGCTACCATAGCGATAAACTTGAACAAATAGTTCAAAATGACATCTGGCCACTGGCCAAGTATAGGGAACTGTTATTCATAAAGTAAAAACTTTGATCTAAATTCTATTCTGCATGTGCTTTTTAAAGCGATTCATCTATTTTTGCCCAAAAGCATAGAGCATGGCCGAATCGCCAAGTAAACGTTATAACCAAAGAGGAGTATCGGCTTCCAAAGAAGATGTACACCAGGCTATAAAGGGCATTGACAAGGGGCTATTTCCTCATGCCTTCTGTAAGATCGTACCCGATTACCTGACCGGCGATGAAGACTATTGCCTGGTAATGCACGCCGATGGAGCTGGTACTAAGTCGTCGCTGGCCTATATGTATTGGAAGGAAACCGGTGACCTGAGTGTTTGGAGAGGCATAGCCCAGGATGCGCTGATCATGAATATTGACGATCTGCTATGTGTTGGTGTTACCGATCATATTACGCTTTCATCTACCATCGGCAGAAATAAAAACCTTATACCCGGGGAGGTGATCTCAGCAATCATTAAGGGTACCGAATCGCTGATCGAAGAACTGGCTGCCTGTGGTGTTAATATATATTCCACCGGCGGTGAAACGGCCGACGTGGGAGATCTGGTTCGTACCATTATTGTTGATTCAACGGTAACAGCACGAATCAGAAGGGATGTAGTAATCGATAACAGCAGGATTCAGGAGGGAGATGTTATCGTCGGACTGGCGTCTTATGGCCAGGCCAAATACGAGTCGGATTACAACGGTGGAATGGGAAGTAATGGACTTACCTCTGCCCGTCACGATGTTTTTGCGGGCTATCTCAAAGAGAAATATCCCGAAAGTTTCGATCATGCCGTTCCCGATGAGCTGGTCTATTCCGGGAGTATGAAATTAACAGACCCGGTACCCGGCACCCCCCTTGATGCCGGAAAACTGGTATTGTCTCCCACAAGGACCTATGCTCCGGTTATCAAACAGGTACTGGAAGAGGTGAACCCTTCGGATATCCACGGTATGGTGCACTGTAGCGGGGGTGCACAGACCAAGATCCTTCACTTTATCGAAAACCTTCATGTGATAAAGGACGATCTATTTGAGGTACCGCCATTATTTCGTCTTATCCAACAGGAATCCGGTACCGATTGGCAGGAAATGTATCAGGTTTTTAACTGTGGTCATCGCATGGAACTCTACCTCTCAGAAGCCCAGGCCGATAAGGTTATTCAAATATCCAGGGATTTTGGTGTGGATGCCCGGATTATAGGCCGTGTAGAGGCTTCACCAGCAAAGAAACTGACCATCAGCGGACCCTATGGAACCTTTGTATATTAAGGTATACGAATCTGGCTAAAAATTCGTTCTTTTTTAAAGCATATGTTTAATCCTTTGGTTTAAAAATATTTACCATCGGGATTAAGGTAAGATTTTCATTAGTCATAACTGTTTTGTTTCTCATTAACAGTTGCCGACATTGAATGATAATTGACATTAAAAATAGAGCTATGGAAAGAAAAGAATTTTTAAGAAGTCTGGGTGCCGGCGCCGCCTTTGCACTAACTTTTCCCTGTTTGCAGGGATGCTCCAGTGACAACGAGGGCGAAGAGCCCATACCTATTCCCACCGGGGTGGATTTTACGATCGACCTAACTTCTTCAGAGGGCAGTGGCTTACAAAATAATGGAGATTTTATTCTGAAGAATGAAGTGGTGGTGGTAAAGAACCTCGAAGGTAATTTCATTGCGGCGAGCCAGATCTGCAGTCATCAGCAAACCGATCAGGTGAGGTTTCTGGAAGAACAGGGAGGTATATTCCACTGTTTTACCCATGGATCGGAATTCGATCAGAATGGAACTCCCCTGAATAGCATTACCAACAACCCGCTAAAGATATTCAATACAGAGCTTAACGGAGACATTCTTCGTGTATTTGAATAACCACTGATTGCCAGATATGCTAATTCATGAATTCAAATTCCCGACCCAGAAGCGGATATTTATTGACCGGTATTGACCGACAATTTGTTCGTTTATTAATTGGGGTGGTGAAGTGCGATTCTAAAGTTGTTTTCGTTCGAAAAACCTTTATTTTCCTACTATTTGGTCTTGGTGTCTTCATTTGTTCATTTGGTCAGAGCGATAGTAGAGTGACCGTACAGCGAACACTCGAAATCATGGGAGCTAAATATGAATTTACCCTGGTTGTTCCCAATGAGGAAATAGGTTATATCAACATTGAGGAGGCTGCTTCAGAAATCAAGCGGGTCGAAAAAATGATCTCTTCCTGGATTCCGGAATCTGAAACCTCCCTGATTAATGAAAATGCTGGGATCTCGCCCGTAAAGGTTAGCGATGAACTTTTTAAGCTGATAGATCGTTGTCTTAAGATCTCAGAAATCACAGATGGGGCTTTCGACATCAGCTACGGCCCCTTAACTGAACTTTGGAGATTCGATGGCAGTATGCAATATCTGCCAACACCTGAAGAAATTCGTCGTTGCGTGGATAGGGTGGGCTATGATCGGATTTACCTCAATACGCTCGAACGCACCGTCTTTCTGAAAAAGCCAGGAATGAAACTGAACTTTGGAGGTGTTGGAAAAGGCTATTCGGTTGATAGAGCCAAAGAATTATTGATCTCGAAGGGGGTATTGGCAGGGATGATAAATGCCTCGGGTGATATCACTACCTGGGGAACAAAATCTACAGGTGAAAAATGGCTTATTGGAATCGAGAACCCGGGCTGGCGTAAAAACATATTTACCTGGATCCCCATTGTGGAATCTTCAGTTTCGATTACCGCGAATTACAAAAAGTATGTAATGATGAATGGCAAACGCTATTCACATATTATCAATCCGAAAACAGGATATCCTGTAACGGGAATTGATAAGGTGGCGGTGCTTTCCAAAACTTCGGAGCTATGCGATGCTTTGGCTACTGCCGTAGTTATTCTTGGAAAAGAGAATGGCCTTGCACTGATCGACCAGTTAGGCGGAACCGAGGTGATCATTGCCGATAACCTTGGCGAGATAGAACATAGTACTGGTATATTGCTCGACCAATAAGTGACACCTTCCATAAGCATTTCTCGTTATAATATGCCCAATTGCTTTTATTTTAAGGGGCAGTAGAAACGTTTAAAAATTGTAAATTCGCATTCTAAGTTAAAGCAGGATGCTCGATAAGCTCAACATAGTGAAACAACGTTTCGATGAAGTCTCTGACCTGATCATACAACCAGAGATTATCACCGATCAAAAGCGTTATATCGCGCTCAACAAGGAATATAAAGATCTCAGATTACTGATTGATAAAAGAGATCAGTATATCACCCTTAAGGATAATTTTAATGAAGCGGAAGAGATCATCGCCGATGGCAGTGATCCTGAAATGGTTGAAATGGCAAAGCTTCAGTTAGATGAAGCAAAGGAAGCCCTGCCAGCTCTTGAAGAGGAAATTAAACTCTTGCTCATTCCAAAGGACCCTGAGGATGCAAAGGATGTGGTAATGGAAATCCGTGCAGGAACAGGAGGAGATGAGGCCAGTATCTTTGCCGGCGATCTCTATAGGATGTATGCCAAATACTGTGAATCTAAAGGTTGGCGGACGAACATTATAGATCTCAGCGAGGGTACCAGCGGGGGTTATAAAGAAATCCAGTTCGAAGTAACAGGTCAGGATGTGTACGGTACCCTGAAATTTGAAGCTGGGGTACACCGGGTTCAGCGCGTGCCTCAAACAGAGACTCAGGGACGTGTACATACCAGCGCTGCTACGGTGATGGTATTACCCGAGGCTGAAGACTTTGAGGTGCATATAGACCCAAAGGATGTAAGGATCGATTACTTCTGCTCCTCCGGGCCAGGAGGACAATCGGTCAACACCACCTATTCGGCCGTACGACTTACCCATGTTCCCACCGGGCTGGTAGCTCAGTGCCAGGACGAAAAATCGCAGCATAAGAATAAGGACAAAGCATTTAAGGTATTGAGATCCAGGCTTTATGATATGGAACTGGCTAAAAAACAGGAGGAAGATGCAGCCAAAAGAAGCTCACAGGTGAGTAGCGGTGATCGATCGGCCAAGATCAGGACCTATAATTATCCACAGGGAAGGGTAACAGACCACAGAATAGGACTTACCCTTTATGATCTTCAAAATATCATCAACGGCGATATACAGAAAATCCTCGATGAACTTATGCTCGTGGAGAATACGGAAAAACTAAAAATGGCCTCCGAGACGTTTTAAATACTTATATGACTACCCAACATCTGGTTCAACAGATTTTTAAAAAAAAGTCCTTTTTGTGCATTGGACTGGATACCGATCTGGATAAAGTTCCAGCCCATCTGCTGGAAGAGGAAGACCCTATTTTTGAGTTTAACAAAGCGATTATTGATGCTACTCATCATCTCTGTGTGGCGTATAAACCCAATACTGCGTTTTATGAGGCATATGGCTCGGCAGGCTGGGACGCACTTCAGAAAACCTCTGCATATATTAAGGCAATAGATAAGGATCTATTTACCATTGCAGATGCCAAGAGAGGAGATATAGGCAATACTTCTTCACGTTATGCCCGTGCGTTTTTTGAAGAAATGAATTTTGATGCCGTTACAGTGGCTCCCTATATGGGCAGGGATTCTGTTGAGCCCTTCTTGTCTTTTAAGGACAAGCATACCATTCTCCTTGCGCTTACCTCAAATAAGGGCGCCTTTGATTTTCAAACCGGGCAGCAAGGGGAAACGGAACTCTATAAAAAAGTATTAGAAACGTCCAAGGGATATCAAAACGCCCATAACCTGATGTTTGTAGTCGGTGCAACTAAAGCAGAATTTCTGGCCGATATACGTACAATTATTCCCGATCACTTCTTATTAGTACCCGGTGTCGGTGCCCAGGGAGGAAGTTTGGATGAAGTATGCCAATACGGGATGAATCAACAAGTAGGTTTGCTGATCAACTCATCTCGAGGTATTCTGTATGCTTCCCAGGGAAAAGATTTTGCCAAAGCCGCCGCAGAAGTTTCAGCCAACCTGCAATCCCAAATGTCCCGACAAATGGCACATCTGATTTAGCAGATAATTATTGTACCAGGTCTTCCAGTACTTTTTTGATTTTCTGAGCTTTGTTTTCGAAAAATTCAACAAGCTGATTGTCTGTTCCGTTAAGTTCAGAGGCCTTTTTTAAGAAATTGCGATACCGGTTTTCCAGGATCGCTACAGCTTGTTGTCCACTGGTGATCGGGGTCACTGTACCAACTTTACAATACTGATTGTCCATAGTCTTTGATTTGTTCTAACAAATATACGACGCAACCGGACGCTTGGATCTATGGCATGAGGTCTATTCAGCTAAAAATCAGGTGATTTATCTAAATTTTAACGTTAAGATCACATAAATCTCATAGATGACCCTCTATTCCTTATATTTTCAGGTCTATTTTAGTTAGCGTAGACTCTCGGTGATTTTTGATAACTTCAAATCATCCTAAAATCCAAATTATGCTATCGATACGCTGGCTTTTCCTAGTTTTTATTCTTTTTTCAGGTTCCGTAATGGCCCAGACCGATTCCTGCCCATGCTGTTCCGAGGTGCATAGCGCTTTCGACTTTTGGTTGGGTGAATGGGAGGTATTTAATTCAGAAGGTGCACAGGTGGGGACAAATAAAATTGTATAAGGAGCAAAATGGCTGTATTATTAGCGAAAATTGAACTAGTTCCAATGGTCAGTTCACAGGGAGCAGCACTAATTTTTACAATTCTCAATTAAAACAATGGTAACAGCTATGGATTGATAATGCAGGATCTCATCTGTTTCTGAGCGGTGGACGAAGGGGAATCAGATGATACTGTCTTCAGAAGAAATCCCCCGGGAAAATGATGATCCTTATATTAACAGAATAACCTAGACCTATAACGAGGATGGTACCGTAAGGCAGTTATGGGAAATTTTTGCGGGAGGAAAAGTTATCAATATTGCGTTTGATGGCCTTTATCGCAAGAAGTAAATCATAGGGTAGAAGAAAAAAACCGGCAAGATGCCGGTTTTAAAACTAACTAACTCAAAAAATACTAACTCAAATAATCAGACGCAAATTTTATTTATATCTACTTAGTTTATGTTACTTAAACATTAATAGTCTGTGATTTTAATAATCTTTAATTTAACAACGTGGTTACCAGCCATTTATTGTAAAGACTGTTTAAGTATTTCTATGTTTTCAATGACTATTCAGGTAACGCTACCATACAGATCAATAGTAGTTCGCAATTAGCTGATCTGTCTCTTCTCTGGTTTTAAATACATCGAAAGTTTTCCCCTGTGTTCTGAACGCTCCGAGTGTATTGGCATATTGAGCCGCCTTTATGGGATCGTTGTACAGTGAGAATCCATATGCAAGTCCGCCGGCAAAAGAATCGCCACATCCCGTGGTGTCTATAACATTTTTCACATGGACTGATTTGATAAACTGCTTTTCTATCTCACCTTCCTCTTCGAAATAGACCACACAGCCCCTGGAATCGAGGGTGACATAAAAATAAGAGACACCTCCTTTTAACACATGATGCGCCATCTCATCCAGATGATCGGTCTTCTCCTCGTCGTAATGCACCATTTCATCGGCATCATATTCGTTTTTGAACCAGCATGCCTGCGATTCTTCCAGATTCATTTTCAGGATGTCTATATAGGGAAGCCATTCGTCCATATCGACCCAAAACTTGCGATAGCGATCACCCGCCATACTCATTGTGGTAGTAGGGCCATGTGCATCGAAAATTATCTTTCCATTTAAATTTTCACTAATATATTTCAATGTGCTAAGCGATACCTCAAAATCGGTGATTGGAACGAAAACAAAGGCATCTACTTCACTGAGATCGATGACATCTTTAGGTAAAATAGGCTGCATGCAGGCCGTTTGTTTTTCCAGTCGGTTATTCTGATCGATAAATCTCAGTTCGATGACCGTACCTTTATCGGCTTCGGTATAAATATGGGAGACATCTATATTGGAATATGGTCCGAAGAGGTTCAGAATTTGTGAGTGATCTTTTTGGTGAACATGGGTAACAGGGATAACCTCACCTTCTTCCCCAAGTAATTTTGACAGGGCGATCACTGGATGTGTTACACATCCGTACTTTTGAATCATTTCATTTTGATAGGTAAATATGGTGTCTCTTGGGATCGGACCCAATACTGCTATTTTGGTCATGTTGTTGTCTTTCTTTTCTACAGGTCCTTATGCTGTTATACAATTCATTGAGTCGTTCTTATAAGGAAAGATATTACGTCTAAAAGAATCGTTCTCCTAATTTAATAAGTTTAGGGCAAAAAACTGGTATTAGTGACTGCTTATGAGAAAATAACTGTTTTATTATTATAGACCATAGTTTTTCGATCTACATGAAACTGAACCGCTCTGGCGAGGACAATTTTTTCCAGATCGCGTCCCTTGGCGATCATATCTTTTACCGAATGAGTATGTGAAACGGCAGCTACATCCTGTTCTATGATTGGTCCTGCATCGAGTTCTTCCGTAACATAGTGACTGGTGGCCCCGATGATCTTAACTCCTCTTTTAAATGCAGCGTGATACGGTTTCGCACCGGCAAAGGCCGGAAGGAAGGAGTGATGGATATTGATAATTTTAGTCGGGTAATGATCGATAATCAACGAACTTACAATCTGCATATATCGGGCAAGTACAATAAAATCCACCTCAGCCGACAAAAGTAGTTCTAACTGTTTTTTTTCAGCTTCCTGGCGTGTTTCTTTAGATATTGGAATGTGATGGAAAGGGATATCAAACTGTTCTGCGATTGGTTGCAGATCCTTATGATTGCTGAGGATGAAAGGAATGTCTACCGATAGTTCACCGCTGTGATACCTGCTTAAGAGATCGTAGAGGCAATGATTATACCTGGAAACGAAAAGCGCCATTTTAGGTCTTTCTTCACCAGGGTAAAATTGGTATTGCATCTTGTATAGGGTCGCCAATTGTTTTTCAAATTCCCTTTCGAGTAATGCGAACTCCATCGAACTTGCATCGAATTCCGATTGAAGGCGCATGAAAAAAACTCCTGCCTCTTCATCAACATGCTGGTCGAGATAAACAATATTGCCGCCCTTGCCATGAATAAAACCGGTTACAGCACTTATAATCCCGGATTGATCGGGGCAATGGATAAGTAAAGTGGTTCTCATGATGGTAGCATTAGGCCGATAAAATTAAAATATTAGGAATTAAAGCGCTGTACGTTCTTCAACTTTTATATAATTCGGATCACTTTCGATTATTTTTTGCATTTTCCGTAAATTGCCTATTCTTAAAATTCGTTTTATTATCGATGGAGCAATCTAAACCCTATTCGCCAAAACATAAGATAAGGATCGTTACAGCAGCCTCGCTTTTCGATGGACATGATGCAGCTATTAATATTATGAGGCGGATTATCCAAAGTACCGGTGTTGAGGTGATCCATCTTGGCCACGACCGCAGTGTAACCGAAGTTGTAGATTGTGCGATTGAAGAAGATGCCAATGCCATTGCCATGACCTCTTATCAGGGCGGGCATAACGAATATTTCAGGTTCATGTACGATCTGCTTCAACAAAAAGGTGCAGGCCATATCAAGATCTTTGGAGGAGGTGGAGGGGTTATTCTTCCCAAAGAGATCGAATCTCTTATGAAATATGGGATCACACGAATCTATTCTCCCGACGATGGTCGTCAAATGGGCCTTCAGGGTATGATCAATGATCTGGTATCCCAAAGTGATTTCCCTGTCCCGCCTCTGGAAATTCCTAAGGGAAAAGATCTGCAACTATTACTAAAGAAGAAAAGTACAGCTGTAATTTCCAGGCTTATAAGCCTGGCAGAGAACCGGCCGGAAGAATTCCTTGGTCATTTTGGCTCCTTAAAACAAACGGGAAAAAAGGTACCGGTTCTTGGTATCACTGGTACAGGAGGATCGGGGAAATCGAGCCTGGTCGATGAACTGGTCAGGCGGTTCCTGATGGATTTCCCCAACAAGCATATCGGTCTTATTTCGGTTGATCCCTCCAAAAGAAAAACGGGAGGTGCCTTGCTCGGCGATCGGATCAGGATGAACGCCCTGAACAACGAACGGGTATATATGAGGTCACTGGCCACACGCCAGTCGAATCTTGCACTCTCCAAATACGTCCACGAGGCGGTGGAAGTTCTGAAAGCAGCGGAGTTCGATCTCATTATCCTGGAAACATCCGGAATTGGGCAGTCCGATACCGAGATCATCGAGCATAGTGATGTGTCGATGTATGTGATGACACCCGAGTTCGGAGCAGCTACTCAGCTGGAAAAAATCGATATGCTCGATTTTGCAGACCTGGTGGCCATCAATAAGTCTGATAAACGTGGAGGGCTCGACGCATTACGCGATGTGCGCAAGCAATATGTAAGGAATAATAACCTGTGGGAGACCGAGGTGGATTCCTTGCCTATCTTCGCCACTATTGCTTCGCAATTCAACGATCCGGGAATGAACCGATTGTATAAGTCGGTCATGGAAACACTCAAAAACAAAACGGCGATAGATTTGGGATCTACGTTTAAGATCACAGATGAAATGGAGGAAAAGGTCTATGTGATCCCACCGGCACGAACACGATATCTTTCAGAGATCTCCGAGAACAATCGCTTGTACGATCAAACGGCACGGCAACAGGCTAGAGTAGCACAACGACTTTACGGCTTGTTTCTGGCCATCACACAACTGTCGGCAAAAAAAGTGAAGGTGCACAAAAAGGGTATTGAGCCAGATGAGAAGGAGGGGCAAGACCTGGTGCTGAAGTCGTTATTGGAAGAGTTTGAAAAACTCAAGCGCGATTTAGACCCTTATAACTGGGAGATTATCTATAACAGGGAATCCAAGATCGAAAAATATGCCGCTGAGCAGTATCGGTATACCGTCAGGGATAAGGAAATCGTCATCGATACCCATACCACATCACTATCGGGCTCGGCCATACCCAAAGTAGTACTGCCCAGGTTTGAGGCCTGGGGCGATTGGCTCCGGTGGGCATTACAGGAAAACGTACCCGGAGAATTCCCTTATACAGCAGGCTTGTACCCGTTTAAGAGGACCGGGGAGGATCCAACCCGTATGTTTGCAGGTGAAGGAGGTCCTGAGCGTACCAACAGGCGGTTTCATTATTTGAGCCTTGATATGCCTGCAAAGAGGCTTTCCACGGCATTTGATTCGGTTACTCTCTATGGAAGCGATCCGGATCGCAGGCCTGATATATATGGTAAGATAGGGAATGCAGGCGTTTCTATCTGCTGTCTGGATGATGCCAAAAAACTCTATTCCGGTTTCGATCTCAGCGATCCGATGACTTCGGTTAGCATGACCATCAATGGCCCAGCACCAATGCTGCTGGGTTTTTTTATGAACGCAGCGATTGATCAGAATTGCGAGAAGTATATTCGTGAAAAAGGACTGGAGAAGGAGGTAAAAAACAAGGTAAAATCCATTTATAAAGCCAAAGGCCTCGATCTGCCGGTCTACAACGGACAATTACCGGAAGGACACAACGGTCTTGGGCTGATGCTGCTGGGTGTAACAGGAGATCAGGTATTGCCACATGATGTATATGAGAACATCAAAAAGAAGACCCTGAACCAGGTCAGAGGAACGGTCCAGGCCGATATTCTTAAGGAAGACCAGGCGCAGAACACCTGTATTTTTTCAACAGAATTCGCTCTCAGGCTAATGGGGGATGTACAGGAATATTTTATCGAAAACGACATACGGAACTTTTATTCCGTTTCGGTTTCGGGCTATCATATCGCCGAAGCAGGTGCCAATCCGATTACCCAGCTCGCTTTTACATTGGCCAATGGTTTCACCTACGTAGAGTATTACCTGAGCAGGGGCATGGATATCAACAAATTCGGGCCCAATCTTTCATTTTTCTTTTCCAACGGGGTAGATCCGGAATATGCGGTGATCGGTCGTGTGGCCAGGAGAATATGGTCTAAGTCGATGAAAGGGAAGTACGGAGCCGATCCCCGGGCCCAGATGCTAAAGTATCATATACAGACCTCGGGAAGGAGCCTGCATGCCCAGGAAATCGATTTTAATGATATCCGAACCACCTTGCAGGCCTTATATGCTATTTACGATAATTGCAACTCACTGCATACCAATGCCTACGATGAGGCTATTACCACTCCAACAGAGGAATCTGTGCGGAGAGCTATGGCGATCCAGCTGATCATCAATAAAGAATTAGGATTGGCCAAAAATGAGAATCCCTTGCAAGGCGCTTACATCATTGACGAACTCACGGAACTTGTAGAGGAGGCAGTATTGCTCGAATTTGACAGGATTACAGAAAGGGGAGGAGTGCTGGGTGCTATGGAGACCATGTACCAAAGGTCGAAGATACAGGAAGAGAGCCTTCATTATGAAACTTTAAAACATACAGGTGTTTATCCGATAGTTGGAGTCAATACATTTTTGAGCTCGAAGGGATCTCCTACGGTTTTACCAGCCGAAGTGATCCGTGCTACAGAAGATGAAAAGGAAGGCCAAATAGAAACACTGCAAAAGTTGCACCAGGCTTCTGGAGATAAGGCGTGGGCAATACTCTCCGAATTACAACAAACCTCCATTCGGAATGAAAATATTTTCGAGAAATTGATGGAAGTAACCAAGAATTGTTCCCTGGGGCAGATTACTCAATCCTTATTCGAAGTTGGCGGTCAGTACCGCAGGAATATGTAGGTATAAGGGATTAAAAGATCAGAAACCAAAGCGGTCGTTCCGGCCCCACTGGCCATCATGGTTCCGGCCTAGTGATTTTCTCCATATGCGGAAAGTCTTTCTAAAACTTTTGATCTCTTTTCTCAATAAGTTGAGGTATTCCTTTTCCTTTACACCATCTTTTTCCAGGCCATTGCAATATGAAATTATATTGCCAATCATGATGTTGATAAAACGCGCACTTTTCATGCGAACAGCTTGTGAGTCCGAGGTTTCCGCCTCTGCTATGTGCTGGGGAATCAAAATAGCATCAGTTAGTAATGAATCCGCAATAT
This sequence comes from uncultured Eudoraea sp., assembly GCA_947258405.1. Classification (GTDB taxonomy): domain Bacteria; phylum Bacteroidota; class Bacteroidia; order Flavobacteriales; family Flavobacteriaceae; genus JAHEJJ01. Next base: position 19,199 of record CAMYIE010000025.1, read on the forward strand.
GATCACGCAGACTATTCGACTGATATAGTTTTAAAAGATCTTTGTTATAGGAAACAAACGAAGCTATCTCCCTGCTAATGGTGCACAGGTCCATTGCTTTACGGTAAACCGGGATCGACCGGAAGTTGTTTTGGGACATTTTTCTCTTTTCAGCAATTAGGCTAATAAAGTTACGGCCAAATACAAGATGTTGACTTTAAATAAATTAAGAAATATGTATATTTGATTTAAAATTAAAAGAATAATCACTATACTGCTTAATAATGATAATAGATGATCTAAACTGGCGGATACTGGTGGCGTTACAACACAACGCCAGGGCTTCCTATTCCGGTATCGGGAGGAAAATTGGACTGACCCCACCGGCTGTTGCCGAACGTGTAAAAAAAATGGAAGATATGGGTATAATTGAAAAGTATACCGCGAGGGTAGCGCATAGTAAATTGGGCTATCAACTAAAAGCCATCATAACGCTTAAAGCGTTTATGGGTAAACTAAAACCCTTTTTGGAAAAAGTTAAAAAGCTCGATGAAGTTGTGAACTGTTATCGTATCACAGGAAATGAAAATATAATCATGGAAGTGATTCTGCGCGATCAATTCCACCTTGAGAAGTTTATCGATATGCTGATCCAATATGGTGAAACACGCACCAATATTGTTTTATCGGATGTAATTTCTGATGCGCCGATAACGAAGAATCAATTAAGCAGGTCGTCGGAAAAGACGGGCTAGAAAAGTGTAAATTTGGGGATCATTAATATAATTGCGTTCTTTATAATTGAGCACCTCAGATTCAATACATATCGCACTAAATTATGGATTGTGGGTATTATAGGTGTTTAGATAATTTCTAATTTTGGCCGGGTTTTTGATGAACCTTTAGGTATGCAAAAAGTATTAAGCTTCTTTTTCCTCATCAACGCGTTCTTGGCGTTACCACTGCAGGCGCAGGATTTTACTCTAAAGAAGGGGGTCATTACCGATTCGATTCAAGTTTCGAAAGATGAGTCTTTTGCCATTTATTTGCCAAAGAATTTTGAATTAAATAAGAACTGGCCCATGGTACTGGTCTGCGACATGCAGGGGCGAGGTAAGCAAGCGGTTTCCATGTTTGTAAATGCTGCTGAAGATCAGGGCTACGTACTGGTAGGTTCTAATGCAATACACGACAGTATTTCAATCTCTAATAATGTATTGATAGCCAATCGGTTATTAAAATCAGTTGATGCTTTGATCTCCCTCGAGAAAGCACGGGTATATACAGCCGGGTTTTCTTCAGGTGGCCGATTTGCCTCTCTTCTGCCTTCATTTATAAAGGGTTTCCGTGGGGTAATCTCCCTGGGAGCCACAATTCCCAACTACGAATTGCTAAGCAGCAAGAATGTTTTTCACTTTATCGGCGTGGTAGGGAATGAAGATTTTAGCTATCCTGATATGCTCAAGGCCAGGACGACCCTTAAAAGACTTAAATTCCCCAACCAGCTCTGGGTTTTCAATGGCGGGCACCAGTGGCCCGAACCACGGTATATAGAAAAGGCATTATCTGCGATTACGCTACTGGCCATGTCTAAAGGCGGCACTCCTAAGGATACGGCATTTGTTAAGTCGGGTTATCAAAAGGATCTGAACGATTTGCAAGACCTGATCCAGGCCAAGGATCTTGTGACGGCTTACGATCACATGAACGAAATTATAAGTACTTACCAATTGCATCTTTCGATGGATTCGCTTCAGGCAGTTCGCAAGTCATTGCACAAAGACAAGGAGTACCGGACTCAGAGAAGGGATGAGAATGCCGCTCTGTTTAAGGAAACACTTATGCGGGATGAGTATCAATACAATTTGCTGGAGGACATAGGTAGTTTAAACTACAATAATCTTGGTTGGTGGAATTACCAGGTTGAAGAGCTTAAGAAGTATGAGAAGAAACCATCACCGGAACGTAAAATGGGAGTCCGACTCTTATCCTATCTCAATGCACTGTTAGAGGATAATATAGACATAGAGACCGCCGAGGATCGGGTGAACGATGAGGTGCTCAGTTATCTATGGATGTTGAAGACAATTACCGAACCGGATAATTTTGAATATTATCTAAAGATCATTTCAGATAGTGCAAAATATGAGGACTTTGGCACTTCGCTTTTCTATCTTGAAGAACTCCTTAAAAGAGGCTACAAAGATAAGGCAGTATTGTATGATCTTGATAATACAGCCTTGTTGCGTATTACGCCAGAATACAACGAATTGATTAGTAAATACCTCAAAGACGCCCGTTACGAGATTATTGAGGAATAATGCACGGTATCTGGCTAAGATCCCAATCGATAACCAGACCTCTTGCCAAAGAACGTGCAATTTCTTCCCCATAGAGGTATTGACATAAGTAGAGAGCAGCTTCAAAACTTTTTGCTCCGCCAGCCGAGGTAATATACTTTCCATCATGAACAAAAATTACGCTATCGGCCACTTTCAGAGAAGGGAACATCTCCCGATAGGTATTGATATCACTTGGAAAAGTAGTGGAGGTTACCGTATTAAGCAATCCTGCTTTGGCCAGGACAAAAGCTCCATCACAATGGGAAGTTACAAAGAGTGCACTGCTATCTGCCCTGCGAATAAAGTTCAACATTGCATAGTCGTTAAGATCGCTGTCGAGATGGTGCTCTGCACTGGGTACGACCAGTATATCTATCCTTGGAATATCTTCCGTTAAATAATCGAAATCGGGAAGGACCCGCACCCCTTCAAAAGTTGTGATGGGTTCTTTGGTTTTTGCTACCGTAAAAGTATTCATCGGCTTAATGCCTTCCCTGAAACGGGTATGCTGAAAAATATCATATGGTGCCGTAAATTCCGTATTATAGGTGCCGTCCATGATTAAAAAGGCTACGTTGTATACACTACTGTCTGAGATCGCTATACCTCTTGATCCAGACTGTTTATCATATTGCTGATCTCCCCGACCACCACAACCGTAAAAGGTCAATAAACTCAAGATAAATAAAAGCCCTGCTAATAAAGATTTACTCATTGCGATTTTCGATTTAATCGATATTTCAGAAGTAAAAGTAGCAAAATACCAACGAGACCTATTATTGAAGCAGCAAACCAGCTTATCTCATAGCCAAAATTTGAAATGGAACGCATACCCGAATTATGGGCAAAAATATGCGCAAACGAAAATGCAATACTGTATATGGCCATATATTCTCCCTGTTTCCCGCGCTTGGCTCTTTCCAGGGCCCATGCGTTGGAAAAAGGGAACATGATCATTTCGCCGAAAGTCATCAGGATCATCCCTACAATCAGTACTCCGCTCCAGGAAGTAATGTTAAGAACAATAAAGCTCAGGGTGACCAGCAGTAAACCCAACATCATATTGTGTATTTTGGACCGGCTTTTTAGCTCCAGATACCTTATCAGTGGCATTTCCAATACAAAGATCAGGAAGCCGTTCATACCGAGGAGGAGCCCTATTTGATTTTCGCTAAGAGAATGAATTTCGTTATAGTACAGTGGGATGGTGGAGAAATACTGTACAAAGATAAAGCTGCAGAGTACCATGGCCACAAAGAATATCCAGTACGGTTTGTCTGTATAGACCGACTCCGGCTTATCATTTATGGTGACGTCCGATTCTTTGGTCTTTTTCGGATGTAATAGGAGCAGCAATAAGCCTGCAGCCAGAAGACAGGTTACCCCATCTATCCAAAACAGGCCGCTATATCCAATTGTGGCAATAATAAGTCCACCTACAGCTGGTCCGGCAGAGAACCCGATATTGATGGCAAGGCGGATAAGGGTTACCGAACGGGTTTTATTTTCAGATTTGCTGTAAGCGCTCATGGCCACAAAGGCCGCAGGTCTGAAAGCATCGGCCACCATCATCAAAACAAAAACACCGCAACATACCAGCCAGAAGCTGCTTAAAAACTGGATCGAAATAAAAAACAGCCCCGTACAGATGAGGCTTCCCATCATGATCTTGTAATATCCTAATGTGTCGGTAAGCTTACCACCGATCCATGTACCTACCAGCGAGCCCAGCCCGAAAAAAGTCATGATGATACCGACATTTTCCAGGGAAAATCCCAGGTCCTTAGTGAGGTATAATGACAGGAAGGGTATAACCATGGTCCCCGACCTGTTGATCAGTGTGATAAGTGCCAACCACCATATTTCTCGGGATAGACCTCGAAAAGATTCCAGATAATTGGTATACAGTTTCCTCATTTAGGGCAAAAAAAAAGCCTGACATTCCGCCAGGCCTGATTTATTTTAAATCGTTTACAAAAGACAGCGCCGGACATCTGGGATTGGTTTCACCTGATTAGAATATTGCTGTATCCTCGTAGTCATAATTAGTACTTCTCCGAACAAATCTAGCGAAAAATTATCTTTGTTGTTTCGAGCTATCGCTTATATTGGTCTTATGAAAAACGCTTTTGAATTAATCTTAATAGCCCTGATAGTTGTCATTGCAGGTTGCAAGGATAGTAAACGGTATCACGATAAGAAAGATAAAATGTCAGGGTTTGATAAGACAGAAGTCTTGCTCGATATCTCATCATTCCAGGACGAGCTCAATGCTCAGTTCAGGGATCCAGATTCCTCGCCCTTACCCGACCGATATCGTAAGGACTTTAAAGGGCTGGAGTTTTTTGATCCGGACACAAATTACAGGGTAATGGCTTATCTGGAGAGGACCCCGGATGCTTTGCCGTTCTTAATGCCAACCACAACGGAACGCATATCAAAGGAAAGAGTGTATGGGATTGCTCGTTTCAGACTTGGGCATCACGATCTACAACTTGAAATCTATCAGAGTCCGGAATTGCAGAATGAGGAAGAATATGAAGACTATCTTTTTTTACCTTATACCGACAATACCAACGGGCAGACTACTTATGCCGGAGGGCGGTATATGGACCTCACCATTCCCCAGGGAGATTCTATTCTAATAGATTTTAATAAGTCTTATAATCCTTATTGTGTTTATAACAAGAAATATTCCTGCCCGCTGGTACCCAAAGTGAATCATCTTGATGTAGAGATCAGAGCTGGTGTAAAAATGTTCCAAAAAAAAGAACCCTGACCAGGTGATCAGGATTCTTTACTGCAATTAAACACAAACCAAACTAAATTAACTAAATCATTATTTGACTAAAAAGCATATACAGCGGCCAGTAAAAAAGAGGCCAGATTATCCTGTGCGTTCAGGTCTGGATCCAGGAAAGCATCGTCCGACGCCTTGTCTAACCTGATTTCAGGTTTGATGGCCAGATCGCCTATTTGTATATTTCCCGTGGCAGTAAGGGCAAATACATTCGAATCGACCACTCCGGTACCTATAGCGCCAAAATCTCCTATTTCTTCAAAATACTCACCTCTGAGTCCCAGGGTAAATGTTTCTGAGAAAGTATATTGAGGATAGAGGGCAACGCCATAGAATCCTAGGTCATCCGGAGTATCCTCATCAAATCCTACATCTCCGGTGTCCTGATAGGTAGCGTTGATACCCAGGAAGAAATCCTCCCCGATATTAAATCCTCCCGTATAATCTACTTGAAACAATGCCTGGATATCTGGTTCTACAATAACACCATCTACTACTATCTTATCAATTCCCTGATTTCCATAGAGGAAGTTCAAAAACTGACCGGCATATCCTACTTGAGCACCAAAGCTAAAATCACTCACTCGGGCAGCTGATGTGAAATCGGTCTGATTCGCTATCATCAACATCGCTGACCAATCGTTGCCCAGGTCGAAGTCGGCTTTAAGACCGGCATGCGAGAAGGGTCCGTACGAGAACATATACGAGGTACTGTAGTTAAAGTTGGCAACCGGTGAAATAACTTCATAACCAAGGAAGGTGTTGAAGTTTCCAAGAGTCAGCGTAACTTTGTCACTCACGTTCCAGTAAACATATAACTGGTTGATGATATTGGTAGATCCAATGTCGTTAAAAACTGCATCCTCACCTCTGGGGCCAAATACAAGGTCGGCCACAAAACCAACTTTTTCACCCTCGTACCCGGCGATGAGATTGACCATACCTAACGCAAAACCGGTATCGTTTGCAAAAGAACTACCCGGTGCCATAGGATCGATCTCAAAAAGTTGCGTTCCTGTATCGTCAAATACGGGAACTCTACTGTTCAGACCGTTGAAATTGGTACGATAATAGGCATCTACAGATCCGCTAAAAGAAAATTTCTTTTTAGTCGCCTCTTCCTCCTCCTGCGCATATGCACTGGCACTTAGCAGGAGTACCACCATAAGTAGTGTTTTTTTTATGTAACTTAGATTTGTAATCGTTTTCATAATTCAATGTATTAGTGGATTCCTTTATAAGGAATGCGTTAAACGTTTTTCAATTGATTTAAAATGGTTACTCAACGGAGCGTTCTGCCAAACGCTCCGTTAGCTTTTTTATACTTGTTAATGTTGATTCATCCTGAAATCTGCATAGGCGTCCATACCGTGTTCGTGCAGGTCAAGACCTTCTAATTCTTCCTCTTTAGATACTCTGATGCCAATAGTTTTCTTCAGGGCATAGATGATGACAAATGCTGTAATACAACAGAAGGCTCCGGCGGCAACAACACCGGTTAGCTGGTATAGAAACTGAGTACCACCCGCCAGGTCGCCAAATATTCCAACGGCCAGAGTACCCCAGATACCACATATTAAGTGGACTGTTACGGCACCAACAGGGTCATCGAGACGAATTCTGTCGATAAAGGCCACACCTCCAACGATAATCGCGCCTGCAATAAGGCCGATAATTACGGCTTCATTAGGAGACATCAGGTCGGCACCGGCGGTAATCCCTACCAGACCTCCAAGGATTCCATTGAGGAACATGGTAAGGTCTAAATTCTTATAGGCTAGCGTAGAAACGATGAGTGATCCAACACCTCCCGCTGCTGCGGCCAGACTCGTGGTTACCAATACAAGCGATGTAGTAGCCGGGTCGGCAGAAAGCACAGAGCCTCCATTAAAACCGAACCATCCGAGCCATAAGATCAATACACCTGCAGTTGCCATGGGTATATTATGTCCTGGTATCGCTTTTATTTTTCCGTCTTCTCCGAATTTACCGATCCTTGCACCAAGTAATGCGATAGCAATGAGTGCGCCCCATCCGCCTACCGAGTGTACCAGGGTAGAACCAGCGAAGTCGTAAAAACCACCTTCATCCCCGCCAAGTGTGGAAAGGAATCCGCCTCCCCACTGCCAGGATCCCACGATAGGATAAATTAATCCTACATATAATATGGTAAAGATCATAAAAGACCCAATCTTGATTCTTTCTGCCACAGCCCCTGACACAATTGTAGCTGCGGTGGCGGCGAACATACCCTGGAAGAGAAAGTCTGTCCACCAGGTATAGCCTCCGTCGGCATAGTCGGTTGTAAGGCCATTTTCAGGCGCGGCAATGCCGAAGCCTGCAAAATCGAGAAATCCGGCTGAGCCTTCTTCAAAACCCGGGTACATTAAATTGAATCCTCCTATGTAATACATAAGAAGTCCAACGGTGATAATAAATATGTTCTTAAAAAGGATATTGATGGTATTTTTTTGCCTGGTAAGTCCTATTTCCAGGGCCGCAAATCCAAGGTGCATAAAAAACACCAGGGCGGTACATACCATCATCCAAACATTGTTAGCTGTAAATAAACCTGCGTCCATTTCTTTAAGTATTTATGAGTTTTGGTTAGTTAATTCCGGCGTGGCCGTTTTCTTTAGTTCTGATACGATAGGCCTGAAGAACGTCGGAAACGAAGATCTTTCCGTCACCTACGTTACCGGTATAAGCCGAATCGAGGACGGCATTCACCGTTCTTTCCAGAAATTCATCTGAAATCACGATCTCCAGATACCTGCGTTGGATATCGGTCGTACTATAGGATATGCCCCTATAAACATGACCTTGTTTTTCATTTCCTACTCCGGTTACATCCCAGTAACTGAAGAAGTTGACCTCTATCTGATGCAGTGCTTTTTTCACGTCATCAAACTTGGATTTTCTGATTATTGCCTCAACTTTTTTCATAATTTAATTAGTTATTAATGGGCCAAATATATATTCATTTAAATTTACCCCCATAAAAAATAGGGGGTAAACATTAATTTTTATTGTTTTTACAACTATACCCCCTAAAAATTATGGGTATAGAATTTTTACTTAGAATATTTATGAAATTGTTGTTTTTGTAGGACGAGTTAGCAGTTATGTAGGATTACTGAACTGATATGCCATTTAAAGCGGGGGTATAATATGTAGTAGTAAGTAGAGAGGTAAGTATGTGAAGCCAGTGAGATAGGTGGTTTCAGGCTAGGCGCGACAGCCAAAGGCCAAGAGCAATGGCAGCAATGCCAATTGCAATGCTCGAAAAGGTATAGACCGAGAACTGGAGAAGTTCCCCGGATTTAAACAGGTTATGATTTTCCGAAGCGAAGGCCGAAAAAGTGGTAAAACCACCGCAAAAGCCAGTTCCCAATAACAAGGTCTGATTTTGATTCAGACTTGTATTTTTAAATGAGAACCCAAGTACCAGGCCCATAATCAGGCAGCCTATTATATTCACAATAAAAGTACCCAGGTAAAAACTATTAAAATAGTCGTTGGAAAATTTACTGATAAGAAACCGAAGAGAGCTACCAAAGCCGCCTCCAAGGAAGACAAGCAGAATCTGTTTCATACGTTAAAGGTATAAAACTAGATGGCTTTTTTATACTTGGATGTATTTAAATTTAAAGGATAGATATTCGAAGCAGCCGAAGAGCCTATATCCTTCTTAATCTTGTTCACCCTTTGTTTAGATCTGATACCGCTAAAGAAGAGAAGCGCCAGGTTAAAGACAACCAAAACTAAAACAGTTGATAAAAAGGTTAACATTGGTAGATTATTTAATTCTATAACGCAAAAGTACGTCTTTTCTTATTTTATACGAATCTCAGACCGAAATTGTTGTAAACAGCTTAAAATTTGTGGTGTTCATAAAAAACCGATCATTCTTTCAGGATATATTTAATAAGAAAGAGAATAATTATAAATGCTGTAAAGGCTAGAATGATCCATTTCACACCTTGGAAATTTTTGCGGTGCAGGCTGCGGTCCCTGCGATAGGCACTGATAATAACGATCAGGAATACCAGGGCGAAAAGAATAGCAAAAATGAGTTGTCCCGTACTAAACATTATCCTTAATTTTAGGCAAAACTAAATCAAATCTTAAGAAGTATGAAACATAAGATTGCATCTGTGGCATTATTCCACAAATCATTTGGACTTGGGATTTCTAATGCGCCGCAGGCAGATCTGGGATATGAGAAAAACCAGTTGCGATTCAACCTGATGGATGAAGAGAACAAAGAATACTTTGAGGCCGCTCAACGCAACGATTTGGTAGAAGTTGCAGACGCTTTGGGCGATATGTTATATATTCTTTGTGGTACAATTCTCGAACACGGAATGCAGCACAAGATCGAAGAGGTATTTGAAGAGATTCAAAAAAGCAATATGAGTAAACTGGGGGCCAATGGCAAACCTATCTATCGGGAAGACGGTAAGGTTTTAAAAGGCCCCGATTACTTTAAACCCGATATCAAAAGAATACTGGAATAAAAAAGCACCTTTAAAGGCGCTCTTTTTTATTTCATTAATGGATTACAAAACCCGGTATCTCCAACCAAATTTATCGTCGGAACAATTATATTGGATATCGAGCAGTTGTTTCTTAAAACGACTTGCATAGGAATCGTCCATTTCAGGTAATTCATATCGTTTTCCTTTATATCCGAATCCGCGTATAGGATTTATAACGGCAGCTGTTCCGCTTCCAAAGAGTTCTTTCAGCTGACCGTTTTCCATTCCCTCCACCAGCTCCTTAACTTTTATCGGCCTGATCTCTAAATCAATACCTTGATCCTGTGCCAGCGAAATCACACTTTTACGCGTAACCCCATCCAAAATCCTGTCGCCCACAGGACAGGTGAAAAGCTTGTCATCTAACCGGACAAAAATATTCATCGTACCGGCTTCCTCAATATATTCATGGGTGTTGGCATCTGTCCAGATCACCTGCTGGTAACCCTCTTCCTGAGCCAGTTTTGTTGGATAGAACTGCCCGGCGTAATTACCGGCGGCCTTTGCGTATCCGAAGCCTCCATCAGCGGCACGACTATATTTTTCAGCTATTTTTACCCGTACTTCACCTCCATAATAGGCTTGTGCCGGGGAACATATGATCACAAACTTAAATTCAGCTGCAGGAGAAGCGAGGATGCCCGCCTCGGTAGCAATAACAAATGGCCTGATATAAAGGGTATTCCCTATTCCCGGCTTGATCCATTCCTGATCTAATTGTAGCAGGGTTTTTAAACCTTCAAAAAAGTATTCTTCCGGAAATTCCGGCATGGCTAATCGTGCGCTCGATCTGTTGATCCTCTTAAAATTCTCATCTGGCCGGAACAACCATACACCACCCTGATCGTCACGGTAGGCCTTCATACCTTCAAATACCGCCTGCCCATAATGGAAGACCCTGGCCGATGGTTCAAGGACCAAAGGTTGATAAGGGGTAATAGTGGGTGTCTGCCACATCCCACCCTTAAAATCACAACTGAACATATGATCGGTAAAAACCGATCCAAAACTAAGGTTGTTAAAATCAACCTGTCCGATCTTCGAACTTTTTGCTTTTTCTATGTGAAGATTTTTTACGGTGGACTCCATACGCTTTAATTTTCACTCATAAAATTAATCAAATATAGCTAGTTGATAGCCCTTTTTTCGTTTAAAATCACCAGTTTTGCAGATGATCGGTCAATATTGATAATAATGAAATCTTTTAACATTTCAATTGTATTTTTCTCACTGATTTTACCTGCTTTTTATATTGGTATCTATGCACAAGATCAGGAGGTTAGTGATGCTCGGGCATCAAAAAAGGTATACGGTGAAGGCTTTGATATTACAGCCGCAAAGTCTGGTCCTGAGTTGTTGCAATTATATGAAAATCTTGATGCGGGGGACTCCTCTGAAGTACAATTCAGAGGGAAGGTTTCTTCGGTTTGTAAGGTTAAAGGTTGTTGGATGGAGCTCGAACTGACCGATGGTCAGGAAGCCAGGGTTACTTTTAAGGACTATGGTTTCTTCGTGCCGACAGACCTCGTTGGCAGAGAAGTGGTGGTAAAAGGACAGGCGCATGTAGATATTATCAGCGAAGAGGATCGAAAGCACTATGCCGAAGATGAAGGCAAGACACCAGAAGAAATAAGTAAACTTCAGGGTAGTCAGAAGTCTTACTCCTTGGTGGCCGTAGGGGTAGTAGTAGAAGACTGATATGAAGCGACATCTGGTTACCACAGCCGATGGATCCCATAGCTTGAGGATCGAGGACTGGGATGAACAGTATCATTCCAAGCACGGGGCTGTTGCCGAATCACTTCACGTTTTTATACAAAACGGACTCCAGGCAATAGCCGGGAATAAATTAGCGATTTTGGAAATGGGTTTTGGTACCGGGCTTAATGCTTTTATGAGCCTGATCGACGCCCAGAATCGAAATATAGATCTTCATTATACTGCTGTGGAAGCTTTTCCGTTGAAGAAAGCCGAATGGGAAGTTCTCAACTATCCTCAGATCCTGGATGCAGTTGATTTGGCAAGGGCCTTCGATAGAATTCATATATCTCCTTGGGAAGAACCTACTGTTATCCACAAAGATTTTACCTTGCTAAAGCACAAAACCGAAATGCGCAGCTTTGCTGTCGCTGAGGCCTTCGACCTGGTACTATTCGATGCTTTTGGCTATCGTGTTCAACCCGAATTATGGACTTCGGAGGTGTTCAACAATATGTTTATGTCGTTAAAAACCGGTGGGATTCTAGTGACCTATGCCGCCAAAGGAGTGGTAAGAAGGACAATGCAGGAGGTGGGATTTCAGGTAGAGCGGCTTCCCGGGCCTCCGGGAAAGAGAGAAATGCTGCGGGCGCGCAAGAACTGACCCTTCTGAGGAGATCAGGACTTCAACAATACTGTTAAATCGAAATTAAACCTGGGGCGAGGCGTTCAGCAATCCGGTATCTTTGCAAAAAAATTGGGGATGAGGTTTTTGATTACCGGGGCTACTGGTTTGGTGGGAAGAGAACTGGTAAAGCTGTGCTCAGAGCAGCATATAGAAGTGCATTTCCTGAGTACGAGCAAGGATAAACTCGATAGTATTCAGGGAGCTAAGGGATTCTATTGGAACCCGAAAGAGGAGGAGATCGATATTGACTGCTTCGCAGGGGTATCAGATATAATAAATCTTGCCGGAGCACCCATAGCCAAAAGATGGTCTAAATCTTATAAAAAGAAGATTGTCAGCAGCCGTATACAAAGTTTGAAGACATTGATGAAGGGACTTAAATCCTCAGGAAATACATCCATTAGCAATTTTGTCTCAGCTTCGGCCATTGGCATATACCCCGATTCGCCCAGCACATTTTACACTGAAGAAGATCTTGAGATAGGTGAGGGGTTCGCCGCTGAGGTGGTAGAGCTTTGGGAAGCGGAAGCAGCTAAATTTAAAGATATTGTTTCACAGCTTGCTATTATCAGGATCGGACTGGTTTTGTCTGAACGCGGAGGAGCCCTTGTAGAAATGGCGCGTCCTGTTAAACTCTATGCAGGAGCTGCTTTCGGTTCTGGTACCCAATGGCAATCCTGGATACATATTCGCGATCTCAGCCGGATGATCCACTATATATGCAAAAACAGATTAGAAGGAATTTTTAATGGAGTTGCACCAAATCCCGTGACACAGACTAAACTTCTCAAAGAAGTAGCTAAAATACTCAGCAGACCATTATTCTTACCCAATATTCCAAAATCGATAATACGTTTAATCCTGGGGGAGATGAGCAGTATCGTACTGTCGAGTCAAAGGGTAAGTAGTAAGAAAATCGAATCTAAAGGCTTCGATTTTGAATACCAGAATATCTGCCGTGCCCTGGAGCATATCTATGCCTCAGATCAATAAGAATAGGGATTCCGAGCTTTAATAATCCCTTGATAAACCAATTTTTCGATCTTCAATTCTTCGTGCGCACATTGTAGTCATTTGATTTTAAGTGACATTTTGACATTTTTAAAGAAATGGCAGTACTTTTGCCATCCTAAATCGGATAATTAACAATCGCTACTATATGAGCAAGAAAAATAAAATTGAGGACTTAGAGGATGTAATGTCTGAAGAGCAAAATTCACACTTGCAGGAGGAGACGCCTATTACGCAAGATGATACCCATACCGAGCCCTTGAAGGAAACTTTGGAATCCCAGCTTAAAGACGAGTTGGCAAAGGAGAAAGACAAGTTCTTGAGGTTATTCGCGGAGTTTGAGAATTACAAGAAAAGAACCTCCAAAGAGCGCATGGATCTTTTTAAGACGGCCGGTCAGGAGGTAATGACCGCACTGTTACCTGTTGTGGATGATTTTGACAGGGCTCTGAAAGAACTCGCAAAATCGGAGGACAAGGAAATGTTCAAAGGAGTAGAATTGATCAATATCAAATTCAGAGAGATTCTTAAATCCAAAGGTCTGGAAGAAATCAAAGTAAAGGCAGGGGAATCATTTGATGCTGAAGTGCATGAAGCTATCTCACAAATTCCTGCACCGAGCAAGAAAATGAAGGGAAAAATCATCGATGTGGTTGAAAAAGGATTCAAATTGGGCGACCGGATCATCAGGCATCCCAAGGTAGTAGTCGGTAATTAATTTGACGCAGGAAGATGAAACAGGATTTTTACGAAATACTTGGTGTTAGCAAAGATGCCACGGCGGCTGAGATAAAAAAGGCTTACCGGAAAAAGGCTATTCAATATCATCCCGATAAAAATCCGGGTGACACTAAGGCCGAGGAAATGTTTAAGAAAGCAGCCGAGGCCTATGAGGTTTTAAGTGATCCTGATAAAAAATCGAGATACGATCAATTTGGTCATGCGGCCTTCGAAGGGGGTGGCTTTGGATCAGGAGGCATGAACATGGAAGATATTTTCAGTCAGTTTGGAGATATTTTCGGCAGTGCCTTCGGTGGTGGTTTTGGCGGTTTTGGCGGTTTTGGTGGTGGTACACAGAGGAGAATGAAGGGTGGCAATCTTCGTATAAGAGTAAAACTGACACTCGAAGAGGTAGCCCATGGAGTGGAGAAAAAAGTAAAGGTCAAGCGCAAAGTACAGGCTCCCGGGGTAACTTATAAAACTTGTGGAGCATGCAATGGTGCCGGCCAGGTTACTAAGATTACCAATACCATATTAGGTAGGATGCAAACGGCGACTACATGTAGTAGCTGTGGTGGAAGTGGCCAAATGATAGACCAAAGACCATCCGACGCGGATGCACAAGGTTTAAATGTGTTGGAAGAAACGGTTTCGATCAAGATTCCACCGGGTGTTGAAGATGGCATGCAACTAAAAGTATCAGGCAAAGGAAACGCTGCACCAGGTAACGGGATTCCGGGAGATCTTCTGGTGGCGATCGAAACAAAAGAGCATTCCTCTTTAAAAAGAGAAGGAGATAATTTGCACTACGATTTATATATCAGTATTTCAGATGCAGTACTTGGCACATCAAAAGAGATCGATACGGTAAACGGCAAAGTCAGGATCAAACTCGAGCCGGGTATCCAATCTGGTAAAATTCTACGCTTAAGAGGGAAGGGAATTAGTAGTCTTCAGGGCTATGGGACAGGAGATCTGCTGGTACATGTAAATGTGTGGACCCCAAAAGAATTAAATAAAGAGCAAAAAGAATTCTTCGAAAAAATGGCCGATTCGGAAAATTTTGAACCAAAACCTCAAAAATCCGATAAGTCGTTCTTTGAGAAGGTAAAAGACATGTTCTCTTAACAAAACGATTACTTTTTAAATAAAAAATGTATATTTGAGTCAATATTGGGGAACCAATATTAATTTTCTTTTTCATAGCAATTTTTTTCCCATCCTTAATCTTTTTAAGGGTGGGTTTTGTTTTTAGCGACTTTGTCTTGTGCTTGTGAATTAACAAAGATGCACTCCCCGACGAAAACGCTTACACGTGATTAGTGACAAAGAATGCTTACTATGCTGAGAATTGGATTAAGGTATCTAAAATTGATACTCGGGTATAATTTTTTATGTTTTTGAAGAAATAGGCGTTATTTTGTACAACTAATTATACTTCCGGCCAATAAAAAGCTCACATTTGAATGATGTCATATCCTGTTTTGAGTAATTCGAATCTATTGAAATCCTGCAGGTATGAGTAATATCCTGGTAGCCCAAGAGGTCACTAAGCAATTCGGATCAAATTTTGCTTTAAAAAATGTTTCCCTGGAAATTCCAAGAAATAGTATTTACGGAATTCTTGGGCCTAATGGAGCCGGAAAGACTACGCTTCTCAGAATAATCAACCAGATCACCTACCCCGATTCCGGTCAAATTTTTTTCGATGGGGAAGCGCTTAAACCTCATCATGTGACACAGATTGGATACCTGCCAGAGGAGCGGGGGCTTTATAAAAGTATGAAGGTCGGTGAACAAGCGCTCTATCTGGCACGGCTTAAAGGGTTGAGCAGATCGGAGGCAAGAGGCCGCCTTAAATACTGGTTCGATCG
>CAMYIE010000026.1 GCA_947258405.1 uncultured Eudoraea sp.
GTTGGTCTCGGGCAAAATAGTATACTTAGCTCGGTAAATATAAGGAGTTAATGGACAAGATTACAATCCTGTGGGTAGATGACGAAATAGATCTCCTAAAACCCCATATCCTGTTTCTGGAAGGTAAAAATTATAAGGTAATCACCTGTCAAAGCGGACAGGATGCCCTGGAAGAAATGAAGTCGAGACAGTTTGATATTGTTTTTCTCGACGAAAATATGCCCGGTCTTTCTGGTCTGGAAACTCTTACGGAAATAAAGGTGAAAGATGCCACCCTGCCTGTAGTTATGATCACTAAAAGTGAGGAAGAGTACATTATGGAAGAGGCTATTGGAAGTAAGATCGCCGATTATCTTATAAAACCGGTTAATCCACATCAAATACTGCTATCCCTTAAGAAGAATCTGCAACATTCCCGATTGATTTCCGAAAAGACCACTGCCAATTATCAGCAGGAGTTCCGGAAAATAGCCATGGATCTCTCTATTGTAAACACCTATGAAGAATGGGCGGAATTGTACAAAAAATTGATGTACTGGGATTTACAACTTGAAGAAATAGAGGATTCTGGTATGTTCGAAATTCTGGAATCACAAAAAATTGAAGCCAATGCACAGTTCGGGAAATTTATCGAACGAAACTATGCGTCATGGTTTTCACAGGAAGGAGGGCCCGTGATGTCGCACACCTTGTTCCATAAAATGGTACTGCCGGAACTTGAAAAAGGGCCAACGCTGATGGTTGTGATAGACAATCTCAGGTACGATCAATGGTTTGCCTTCGAAGACGCACTGAATACATTCTATAAGAAAAAGTTGGAGACTCCCTATTATAGTATCTTACCAACAGCTACTCAATACGCCAGAAACGCCATATTTTCGGGTCTTATGCCCCTGGACATGGAAAAAAAATATCCTCAATGGTGGAAAAACGACACAGATGAAGGAGGTAAAAACTTATATGAAGATAAATTTCTGGGGGCGCAGATTAAACGTCTTGGATTAGATATTCGTTGGGAATATCATAAAATCAGTAGCTTAAGACAAGGAAAGCAACTCTCCCAGAACTTTAAAACACAAAAAGATAATGATCTGACCGTAATTGTCTACAATTTTGTGGATATACTATCGCATTCCAAGACCGAAATGGAGGTTATCAAAGAGCTGGCCTCTAATGATAAAGCCTACAGATCGCTTACGCTAAGCTGGTTTAAAAACTCTCCACTGCTCGAGATAATCCAGCAGGCACAAAATTTAGGGCTGCGCTTGATCATTACTACAGACCATGGTACCATTAATGTTAAACAACCTTCAAAAGTAATTGGTGATCGAGAAACCAGCCTCAATTTGAGGTACAAGACAGGTAGGAGTCTGACCTATGAAGAAAAAGATGTTCTCGAGGCAAAGGATCCCCGAGAAGTCCACCTGCCTTCTATCACGATGAGTAGTTCGTTTATTTTTGCCAAAAACGATCTCTTCTTTGCTTATCCCAATAACTACAACCATTACGTGAGTTATTATCGCAATACTTATCAACATGGAGGAGTGTCCCTTGAGGAAATGATTATCCCCTTTGTAGTCCTCGATCCGAGATAGCCTATGGAGACTGTTTATGTTGAAGATCAGATCGATCAGATCGCTGAGAAAATCCTTTCTTCTGTCACGGATAAAACCATCTTGTTCTACGGTCCTATGGGTGCAGGCAAAACAACGCTTATTAAGGCTCTTCTAAAGGCATTGGGCGGCGCCCAACAAGGCAGCAGTCCTACTTTTGGAATTGTTAATGAATACAGCACCGAAGGCGGTAAATTATTGGCTTACCACTTCGATTTTTACCGATTGGAACACGAGTACGAGGCCTTAGATATTGGACTGGAAGAGTATTTATCTCAAGATACTTGGATATTTATTGAATGGCCCGAAAAAGCAGCTTCTTTCCTACCTCCTGGTGCAGTTGCCCTTCATATAAAGATCATAGATGAAAATACCCGAAAAATTACATTATAGTTACAGGGTATTTAAAATTCAAACAAATGAGAAAAAAAGTCAGCTATGATAAATGGAGTACCGAACAATTAAACCGACAAGTAAAGTCTTTAAGATTCGCTACCGGATTGCTTGGAGGTTTACTCCTACTCCTTTTTGCGCTTACCATTAATAATTCGATAAAGAAAGGGCAAATTGACCCTCTGCTGATCTCTCCGATTGCGCTCTCCGTGATCATCCCTATCAATATCAAAAAAATGAGGGAAATAAAGAAGGAAATACATCGTCGGGAGGCAGAGCAATAAACTCAATTTTTTTTCAATTAGTTTAACTCAGAAGAACAGTTTTTAACTACCCGAAGTCTTTCCTTTTTTCCCTTTGCGCAGATCTGCAATGGCTACGAACAATAAAACCGCTCCTACTGTTAGTTTATAAATAATATAGCCGGTTTTGGAAGTCTCTATACCAAAAAAAATTTCATAAGAGACCCTGGAGGTATAGCCCAGGAGTAAGGCCAGGCCGGAAATTATAAAAACTAACCCAAGCACTAGAAACAAATAGTTCAAAAACTGCTTCATAACCTCAAATTTAGAAATTAGTAAATCAAAATGATGAACTGCACCCGGCCTCTCACCAAAGTGCAGTTCATTATCAACCTCACTCTATTTCATGATTCTCAGTAACCTTCCGGCACCAAAAACGGTTAAAGCGACTTCAATTAAATCTCCTACGAGAACGCCCGCATGATAGGCCGAGCCATCATGTCCACCATTGATTGAAGCTAGTTCTGAAATTTCCAATTCTTTATACATTTTATG
The DNA here is from genome assembly GCA_947258405.1 of uncultured Eudoraea sp. Taxonomy (GTDB): domain Bacteria; phylum Bacteroidota; class Bacteroidia; order Flavobacteriales; family Flavobacteriaceae; genus JAHEJJ01. Next base: position 2,804 of record CAMYIE010000026.1, read on the forward strand.
TCTTTTTATAGATTAACAATCATTCTAACTTAGCAGGTCTGTTTGCCCCTTGGTCATTTCCACAAGGAACTCAGCCCATCTTTAACGCCCCTGAAAAAGTCGTCCATGGCGTGAGATCTGTAGGCTAGCCCACCAGGGGGACCAAAACCGCCGTTAACCGATCTCAATTCATTGCAACTGAGTTCCACCATCTCATTTGTCGGTATATTTTCCATCTTTCTTGAATTTAATTATGATTAAATATTTATGAAAACAATGATCATTGTCTTAATCCGGACAAAGCGAAGATAGATCGTAAGCCTGCATAAGGCTTGCAGTCTCAGTACATAGTAGTCGGCGGGTATCAGAGATTCCTCAGAACAAGGCGCATACGTTCACTTCGTTGAAGCACTTCTTCCCTGCTCCAACTGAGTTTCACCAGGCACGAAATAGTTCTAGACATCCAATTATCGGAAATACTAAAATCTTTTTTCCTCCAGTTCTTGATACCCTGTAGGACCTCTTCACCAAGATGACCTAAGCTTTTCATCTGTTTTAGGTGGTCCCATTTTTTGTGATAATGCCAGTTGTTGTCGTACCAGTAAAAACAGCTATCCACCCCGGCTGCTGCCAGTTCGCGTATTGCCAGGCGAGCTTTTTCCTCATCGGCAAGGAAGAAATTAAGAAAAGAATAATTTTGAGTACCTCCTTCCGGGATTCGCCTGAATTCAATGCCCTGTATATCCTGAAGGCCTTCTTTTAGAATACTGTAATTCATCTCCTGAATTTTGAGGAATTCGTCTATTCTTCTCAATTGAGCCAGCCCCACTGCAGCATTCAATTCGGAAATGCGAAAATTATAACCTAAAAAAGGGTGTTCTTCTGCACCCCGGTCTGTACCCGTATGATCATGTCCATGGTCGGAATAGTGATCCGCCCTTCGATAAATTTCCGGATCATTGGTGATTAAAGCTCCGCCTTCACCACAGGTAACGGTTTTTACATAATCGAAACTAAAACAACCCACGTCACCTATACTGCCCAAAGGTTTGCCCTTGTAGGTTCCTCCGATAGCCTGACATGCATCCTCTAACAATATCAGCCCATATTCCTCACAAATCGTTTGCAGGGCATCCAGGTCGGCCATAGAACCGCACATATGAACCGGCATGACCACCCGGGTCTTATCGGTAATGGCTTTTCTAACCGATTGGGGATCAAGGGTTAAGGTGTCATCTATATCTACTAATACCGGAACAGCCCCTACTGCCAGAACGGCTTCAAAACTGGCGACAAATGTGAACACCGGCAGGATCACTTCATCCCCGGCACCTATACCACAACTGGCCATAGCCACCGTTAATGCAGCGGTTCCGCTACTGAGTAGCTGCGCATGTTTTACCTGCATTCGAGTCGCTAAGAGCGATTCCATCTCCAGTGCCTTCCAGTGACCGTTGCGCATGGCGTCGAATCCGTAGCGCATCAATACGCCCGAATCCAAAACATCCCGGGTCTCTGCCCGCTCCCGATCACCGAATAATTCAAATCCTGGCATAGTGCTTCTAGATTATAAGTTATTGATCATTAATTAATTTAAGTCAGGTCTATAATACTATCGGTAAGGCGGCGGCGTACCTTTTTAAACCCTGAGAACATATCGTCTTCGGCCCTGTATCCTACTGGTAGCACCAGTACCGAGGTCAGACCTTTTGATTTGAGGTCCAGTAGCCGATCGTAGGCCTCCGGCACAAAACCTTCCATGGGGCAGGAATCGATCCTTTCCAGTGCACAAATGGTCAACAAATTGCCAAGGGCAAGGTATGCCTGTTTCTTGGCCCACTCGAGGATCTCCGTCTGATCTTTTTTAGAAAAATCATCGATAAGTGCTTCTTTAAAAGGGTCTAGGACTTCACTATTCGTGCCCCTTACCTGTTTTACCCTGTCGAAATAGGAATTGATATAACGGCTATCTACCCGGGTCTCTACACATAGTATCAAAAGGTGAGACGCCTGTCCAACCTGTGGTTGCGAAAACGAATGTGGAATGAGTTGTTCCTGTAGTCCTTTATCGCTCAATATCACTAATTTTATGGGTTGCAGCCCATAGGAGGTTGCGGTAAGGTTAAACGATTTTTTAAGAATATCTATCTTATTTTGAGGCAATATACGTTGCTGATCAAAGCGCTTTACCGCATACCTCCATTTCAGATCTTCTACTATATCATGCATATACTTAATATTAAAAAAACCAAAGTTTTATCGCCATGATCACCACCATGACGACCAGGAATATTTTTATAAAATTATCGCCCTTTCGCACCGAGATTCTGCTCGAGAACCAGGCTCCTGTGCCGTTGCCAATCGCCAATACAAGTCCTACTTTCCACAATACCTTGTCGTTATAAAGAAATACTGCCAGAGCAGATAGGGTATAGATAAACACCACCGCCACTTTGGTCGCATTGGCGCGTACCAGCGACATATGGTTTACATAATGCAAAAATAAGAGAATTACAAAGCCGATTCCCGCGTTGATAAATCCTCCATATATCCCTATAAAGAAAAAAGCAATAATGCCTATCCAAAGATATTTGCCTGTAAGCCGCTCTTTTAGTTCTGCCACACTTATCCTGGGTTTAAAAACAATAATCAAAACCACCAGCAGCATAATAATGGCCAGAATTCTATTAAAAGTTTCCCCTTTTATATCTACAGCGATCTGAGCGCCGATGATGGCACCCAGCAGTGCTGATATGCCCAAATAGATATTAAAAGGAAAAGTGGTGACGCCTTTGCTCCTGAATCCGGCAATACCCATAGCATTTTGGATTACAATGGCGATCCGGTTGGTTCCGTTAGCCACACTTGGTGGAAGGCCTAAAAAAATTAGCACTGGTAAAGAGATAAGTGAGCCGCCACCGGCAATGGTATTGATGAAGCCCACTACGAAACCGACCGCGATTAACAGCAGATAATGATACCATTCCTCCATTGGGCAAAAGTAGGGCTTCTGACCAAGACTTAAAATCATTTTTTGAGTAACAATTCCTCCTGGAAAAACTAAAAAAAAAGGCAGCTTCATCGAAGCTGCCTTCCAACCATAAACAAACCGCAGGCTCACCCCAGTGTGAACGCTGCGGCAGTTACGCTACTCGATCAGGATGCAAAATCGAGTTCTCTGAGCTTCTGAAGCGCTTCAGATTTAGAATTTACATCCAGTTTTAGATATATGTTTTGAATATGGAAATTAATGGTGCTTGGGGTCACGAAAAGTTTATCGGCAATGGCCTTATAGGTTGCGCCCTGGCCGAGGTATTCTATGATTTGGTTTTCCCGTTCTGAAAAGATCTGATACGACTTTCGCTGGAACATCGAAATGATCTTCTTGGCAATATCGCTACTAAGCGCGGCTCCTTCATCCCTGATCGCATTAAGAGCCCTTAAAAGTCTCTTTTTAAAAATGGGTTTGGTGAGATAGCCATTTGCCTGATTTTTAAACGATTTTTTGATGATATCGAAATCGTCTTCTTTGCTTACCATAATCACTTTAATCTCAGGGTCCTTCTCCTTAAAGTGTCCGATGCCTTCTATGCCACTAAGGCCATCGGCCATATTTACTTCAGATAAGATCAGATCGGGTTGCACCCAGTCAAATTCTTCAAGGGCATCTTCCACAGAGGTATAAATACCTTCAAGAGAATAATTAAAATAGGATCGAAAATAATGATGATAAGTACTGTGAAATTCAACGTCATTATCAATAGCGATAATTTTTAGAGTAGTTGTTTTCATATCGGGTAATATTTGGGGTTGTAATTTTGGGGTTGTTTATATTACTTCAAATCAAAGGCATACTATTCCACCTGTTTTGAGCCGGGTTGAAGGGCGTACAGGGAGTCAGATCTCATCCTGGGATGGGTCTGAAAATACCTGCCAACTATCCAAAATGGACTGTCGGTAATCAGGGATTAATAAATATGCTTAACGGTTAAAGTTGCCGCTTCAGTAGATCCGTTATTGCGGATGGGCGGCCTTATTCTTTTTACGCATTAAAAAAACGTGGAAAGTCTTCATAGAATGGGGGTTTTGGGGTTATTATAAGATTCGGGTTGTATGTTTTACGTACGATGAAAGTACCTATTTTCTCGATGAGCACCTAAAATACGTAGGTGTTTTCGTTCAAATGCAGATTATTTTAACTTACCGACTGAGCGGTTTGCGGTCTCTGCCTGGGGCTTCTTCATTTTTGAAAAAGCCCCGGCCAGACCTTAGATCAACGTTGCTCGTACTGAACAGCGGCAGTAGCCACCGACTCGTAGATCTCGAGGATCCATTTCTCATCCTCGTAATCTCCGTCCAGGTGCGATGCCATAGCCAAACGGGCGTCGTCTTTAGTGGAGAAATCGGCCAGATATACGTAATACAACCCATTCTTTCTATTATAAAATTGTCTGGCATTCAAACCTTCATTGTTCAATTTGTTTACAAAAGCCTTCAAATACCTTTTATTCGAATAAACATTGACAATTAAATAATAACCAGAATCAACCCCGATAATATCCGACCGATTTTGATTTCTTATTGGAATTTCTTTAAAATCCTTTCTTGCAGGCAATTTGGTGCTGATTTTAGCAGCGGTAGTGGTCGCCTTTTTCTTTGACACATAAATATCGTCATCAATGGAAGCCGTAGCAGTTTCATAATTAACACCTGTCAGGCGATTGAAACGGTCCTTTGTCTTCACATCGATCTCATTTCTCATTAGCCTTACTATAGTTTCAAACTGCTTTTCATACATAGCTGTGCGCGCTTTCTCTATGGAGTCTTGCCTCCAGATCAATTCATCCAGGATCATGCGGTTTTCCATGGCCAGGCTATTATCCTGCTGTTGGGCAGTACTGATGGCCACAGCGGTTTTATCAACCGAGGTAGATTGGCGATCCTTCTTCTTGCCCTTTTGATCTTGCTGCTGATTTTTCAAATCTGCGATCTGTTCTTCATAGTTCCTTATGATCATATCTATTTGAGCGTCTTTAGAGTCTACACTGCTAAACAGGCCATCGGGAGTGCTCAAATCTTCCTTAAAAGTATAGGCCAGTGATAATTCGTGGTTCCATCCCAGATTCGCAGACTGATCCGAAATATTCTTTTCCATTAAATAACCAATAGACAGTTGTTTACTGAGATTAAATCCGATCCCTAAAGAAAGCCCATAAGTCTGATCGTAAGTACTCTGCAACCATCCGTAGGAAGGTAAATCGAGCAATATAGAGCCTATATACGTAAGATCTCCTTCGGCGTTCTGACCTACCTGTAAAAGGGGCATCATCCGGCCATTTTCGAACATGCCGGCGGCAGCGGCAAAAAGATGGCTATACTGAACAGATGCTTTTACATTTTCTGTCGCAAAACCGGTGATGAGTTCATTCGATGTCTGATTGTACTCTATGAGATCCTTGGCATATAGTCCAAAGTCGAACTGACCTACAGACAAAGCAATTCCGGGATGGATCCCGATTCTGTTCTCTCGTCGGGTATCCAGAATTGTAGGGTCGTTCTCAGGCGTCACAACACGATCCTGGGCGATACCCCCACTCAGGTAACTTACATTGGTACCAAAGGTCAGGCTAGTTTTTTCACCCAGTCTTACCGAGTTCGCATAATTGGCGTTGAAGCCAAACTCCTGCATTACTCCGGACCATTGTCCGTATACACCGATACCAAGAGCTGTATGTTCGTTCATCTTATTGCTAAAACCGAGGTAATAGTTCTGCGCATTGTCCTCAAATGAAGCGTACTGATTCCGGTGAAGGATATTGATGTACGATTTATTTTCACGGACCAACGAGAAGGTCGGGTTTATTAAAAATCGATTAAAAAACAGCTGGTTGTGAAAGGTGCCGTTTACACTGATCTCCGTCAGGTTTTCCTGTCCGTATGTGGCACTAAGGCCAAAGAGCAGACAGATGATTGAGATAATCAGATAGTTCTTTCTTTCCGTTATGTGGCTTAAAGCATTCATAACTATCATCTTTAGGGTTGTACTGTAAGACAAGGGCCTGTTGACCTTTATCTATGGGGTTTTTTCTCCTGGAATTTCTTCCAATTATCGATCTGCCATACCAGGGGTTAGATGGTGGGGCGATCGTTAGTCCCCCAGTCAAAGGACCAGGGGAGGTTCCTTCTTTTAGTCCTGAAATAAGGTGTTGGTATATCCTGTACTCAGGGAGTTATTCACCAGGTTGAGATATTCGTTATCTGCTTTCTCCAGCAGTGCCTGTTCTTCGGCTCCGCTATAGGCGAACACCAGTTGACGTATGTCTTGGCTAGCTTTTCCTCGGTTCGACATTACATATCCCATTCCACGGTCTGTCATCAAAGCGATAGAGAAATCATCCTGATCGCTGTTGATAGGGCTTCCAAGGTTAATGGCTGGCCCAAGCTTATTCTTGGCGATCTGGGTGGCGTAAAGGTCTAGTCCTCCATAGCCGTCGCGTCCGTCGGAAGCAAAGAATAACAATGTTCCATTAACAAGGCTCGGATACAGGTCGTCCTTAACAGAATTTACCTTGCTACCCAGGTTCCGGGCTTCTCCGAATTGACCGGTTGATTGCAATTCGGCCACATATATATCGTAAGCGCCATAGCTTCCTGGCATATCAGAGGCAAAGAATAGTCTCTTGCCGTCTTCTGAGATGGTTGGGTGTACGGCCGAAGCATATTTCGGACATACTGCTACTTCATTGATGTTGGTCCACTGCCCGTTGACGCGATTGGCCTTGTAAATCTTGTACATTTTCTGTTTTTTGGAAAAAACTCCATACAGAGGTTTTACATATACAGCTTTACTAAAATAGGCCGTTCTGCCATCAGATGTTACCGCAATTGGGGGATCATATGCGTCTGAATACTTAGGTGCGGTACGGGCAGTCACCAACTCTTCCCGCTCACTGGCCACAACCAGTTGTTTCAGTTCGTCGAGCGACTGAGACTTGTGGATGGCCGCAAAATCTATTTCCCTGTATTTACTTACAGGTGAAGTTGAGGCATAGCGCCGTTGATTTTCTTTTTTGATCTGATAATCCTTTTTGATAGCGGATACCCAGTCTTTTTCTACTTCTAAGGTGGGGGTATTGGCATTTTTTGCCTTCGCCATCGCAAATTCATAACGCTCATAATAACTTGAGCTGACATTTTGATCATCGCTCAGGTCGATCAGCTTCTGATACCAGAATGCTGCCGTTTCATAATGCTCCATAAGGAAATTGGCATTCCCGAGATCTTCAAAGATCTCCTGTTCGGAATAACCCATTTTGACCAGTTTGAGGTAGTCATCTATCCTCTGGTCGGCCTCCTGCCTTTTGGTTAGGGTCGTATTCACATCTCTGGGTTGCTGTGCACCCACAGTAAGAAGCATAAGTAAGCAAGTCATGAATACTGTGCTTCTGTAGGTCAATAAATATTTCATAACACGAGATATTGGGGGTTTGTGAAATCAAAGATCGAATAAGAAGCCAGTGATACATTATGAATTTTTCACAGGTTTTTTTCGATTTTTGGGCATTTTTTGTTAAAAAATAGATCGATTGCTATGATTTTTTCACAGTTTCGTTAAGCGGCGCATTTAATCGGGCCAACGTTATCGATAAACGGTACTATGCCAAAATGGCTTAATATTGGAGTCGATAAACAGTTCTTTTTTACAGATAAACGGCTAAAATATCATCTCAAACCCCTCATCTAAAGCTCATTCACTGTCCATTCAAGGCAGAATAACCCTTATTAGTCTTCCTATGACTCAGCAGAATGTTTTTAAAAATTACGCCAGCGTATTTCATTGAAAGCATATGGCCTTTGTACCATTATAGAATCACGGAATAATTATATAAATTGGCTATCTGAATAAAGAATATCGAACTGGCAAGTTGCCACCAGACATATTTGCTACCTTGATCAACCGTATATAAAAATGAAATTAATCTATAGAATATACATCCTTTTTGGCCTCGTTCTCTTTTTCGCCGGATCTGTATTTAGCCAGGAAGGTGATAAACTGGGATCCTGGTATGTTTATAACGGCTTTTTAAAGTTCAGTCCGAAGACAGAATTATTCGTCGAATCTCAATGGAGGACCTACGAACCAATCGGCAATACGCAAACATTCTTTTTCAGACCATTTTTCAGTTATAACTTCAATCCCAATTTTCAGCTCAGCCTGGGGCAGGAGTATCATATGAACTGGAGCTTTGAAACCGATACCCAGGCAAGGGTAAAAACTGAAGAATACAGAACCACCATCCAGCCGATGCTTTTTCATAGTATCGGACGGGTATCCTTTCAACACCGATACCGTTATGAATGGCGCTTTTTAGACGAAAAAGGAAAACAACGTACCCGCTACAGGATCCAACTCGGCATCCCAATCTCGGCACCTGAAATGGCTAAAGGCGTTTGGTTTACTACAGTGGGCAACGAATTTATGGTCGACACCAGGCCTGATGTGCAGCTTAGCCAGATGCGGACCTATGCCATGCTCGGCTATCAGATCGGTAAAAAGACACATATTCAGTTCGGGTATATGTATATCAGTAGGCCGCGGAGCGATAATCTTCACCGATTACAATTCTTCCTGACCCAAAAATTTAATTTTTATACGCCGGACAGCACTCCGGACTGATTTAACAGCCCAGGTTTAAGGGATTATTGATACGACTATTACTCCCTTTTGATTCGTTCAAAGTTTACTACATTTAACAAAGGCATTACACCATATGAAGGTATTTGGGAAACGGCACGTGAAGATCACGCTATGGTATGTTCTTTTCTGGTTAGCTGCTGTTTACTTTCTAATCGTGATCCGGTATTTAGGACATTCCTCAGTGGTTTCCAACCCTATAGATGCATTAATCCCAATAGATGTTTTCCTTTTTTTTAAGATGGGTCTTTTTGGTGCTATTATTATTGGAGTCTGCTTTGGTTTTTTGGAAATTTTGTTCGACAACAGGGTATTCCGGAACATGAGCTATGGCAAGCTCATCCTCACCAAGAGTATCATCTACGTTTTCATTTTTGTCCTCATTATGGCCTTTTTGAGCATCAGGAATCAACAGTTAATTATTGGTCAGTTTGATTTTCAAAAATGGAAGGACGCTTTTTTTCAACCTAATATATTAGTTCCGGTATCCTACCTTGCTGTTGCAAGTCTCCTGCTCAATTTCATTAAGGAAGTCAGCCTTAAGTTTGGCCAGGGCAATCTATGGAAAATGTTAATCGGCACATTTCATCGTCCGAAAGAAGAAGATCGGATTATGATGTTCCTGGATCTGCAATCTTCAACCACCATCGCAGAAAAATTAGGACATATTAGATACAGTGAGCTTATCCAGGACTGTTTTATGGACCTGTCGGTGGTGATAAATCAAGAGGCTAAAATATATCAGTATGTGGGCGATGAAGCTGTTTTATCCTGGAGTTTGAAGCAGGGGCTGCGAGATGGTAATTGTATCAAGGCATTCTACGCATTTAAAGATGTCTTAGGCCAAAGAGCCCAGCATTATATGGACAATTATGGCCTGGTTCCCATCTTTAAGGCAGGCCTTAATATGGGAAAAGTAACGGTTGCTGAAGTCGGGCTGATCAAAAAAGAAATCGCTTTTCACGGCGATACCGTAAACACAGCGGCGAGAATTCAGGGAAAATGCAATGCGTTAAATAGTGAACTTTTAATCTCCGAAGTTTTGGCAGAACAACTACCCGCATTTAAAGATTTTAAGACGGGTGACCGGCATAAAGTATCTTTAAAAGGAAAAAAAGAAGATGTAAATATATACTCTATATTAAGGTAAATAAAAAGTTGTATATCAATATTTTAGCTTATATTTTTTTTTGAATAAAATACATCGTTCTGTATTGTCTAGCCAAAAGATTTCACTCATTAATAATCGAGTTTATGTTTTTTCATCGCTCTGCGATAGTTCATGGCAACCGTGTCGAATTTTAGGTGTAATTCCTCTGTAAAGTCGAAAGGCACCTGTTCAGGTCTCTGTGATTCTACTATTCTCTTATCCTGATCAAAAATCACCTGTTCGAAATCCTGTAAAACCGTATCCGGGTCGTCAAGATTGTAATTACGGCCTATGATACAGTACCCACGGCATTTATTACGGGAGATGGGTTGCGAGGTGAAAAAATATAACATCCCTTCTTCCCCACCCCATCCCAGGCGGAGTACTATGGTATATGGTAAATGCAGTTTATAAACACTCCTTCTTTCGGGTTTCACTAAATCTTCATTGGCAAAAATTGGGAAATCATCCGGGTTGGCAGCTTCTGGTCTTACAACGGAATAGTGCAAAACCGCATCTTTGATTGTCACCTTGCAATCCGGTACTTCAGGCCGCTTGGGGTCTCCCAGGAGTCCGGGATGCACCCAGGGAAAATGTCCGAAATCGGTAAAATTTTCTACCTGCCTTGAACTGTCGCTATTCCATTCGAATGGCCCTGTGTTAACTAATTTCCAATCTGCGTTTTCAAATTCCGGTATTTCGGGAAGCTTAATTAAAGGATCCTTTAAAGCGACCCAGACCAGGCCGTATCTTTCCTTGCAATGATAGACAGGTGTTTTTGCTGTGTCGGGAATTTTTATCTCAGGTGCCTGTGGTATTAAAACACAGTCGCCATTTCTGTCGAATCGCCAGGCATGGTAAGGACAAACCAGGCAATCATCTTTTATCCATCCCAGCGATAATGCCGTTCCCCTGTGGATACAGAGGTCTTTCATGGCGTATATACCCCCATCGGAGGTGCGCCAGATCACTATAGCTTCATTTAGGAGAAAAGTACCATAAGGGCTACCCGACTTAATTTCATGACTGTAGCCCACAGGATGCCAACAGGCCGATAATTTTTTGGGAAATGCAGTTTGCATATGAGGTAGTCTATTAAAACGTTGAGAGGTAGTTCATGTAAATATATTCGTTTGTTAATAAATGGCGCAACTTGTAAGAACCGACGCGCAGGAATTCTTCGGCCACAGGAGAGCTTCTGACTAAAATGAGATTGCACTTCATGGGCTAAGACCAGAAGTGGTATTTGTGGCCCAACTATCTTGCTTTTATCATCAAATGCTACATTGGAAATGCATTTCTGCTTCTGTGGCACTAATTCCCTTTTATGGGGCTTTTTCAATCTTTATTAGTATTTGGATACGGTGGTGAAGTTCGATTGACAGAAAATGCGGATGGGATAAATGCAGGTCAATGGGGATGGAACGGGTTTTGGCAGACTTATTTCAGGATTGACCCCCAGAATGATATGGTATTAATACTATTTACTAATGCGTTCGACAACCCCAAATGGGACGAAATTTTGGGAGGATATGAAACGATAGTCGTCCAGGCAATTGAGGATTAAGCGGCATGCACAGACCAGTTCATGTGGCGAGTAACTTGTGCTTCGCGTACAACGCAATCGTCACATTTAACTTTTATTCGTTTCCATGGAGCAATAAAACGCCAATTAACGGTTCAGTACCGACAACCACTTTTCCAACCCACCAGTGTCCCATTCCTGGTCCCATATAGTAGTTCTGCAAATGTAACTTATCATCCGCCTATGTTGGATGTACATCTTAAAACAAAATCCTAAAATTATTGGTCTGGGAGATGAAGCATTGGATTATCCGCCCCGATAGTTATCGGGGCTAGATGATCCCTTATACCGTATACTGCAAATGTAACTTGACATCAGCCTTAGGCTGATGCACATCTTAAAACAAAAATCCCAAACGAGTACACTCGATGGGATTTTCTTTTTAAGCTGTAAACAAGTTACGCTTGATTGCGGAGGAAGAGGGATTCGAACCCCCGGAGGTGTGACCCTCGCTGGTTTTCAAGACCAGTGCATTCGACCACTCTGCCATTCCTCCAAATATTCCGGGCCGTGCCCTGCGAAGCCTTGACGTGGCAGGGTGCAAATATAATAAGCTTTTTCAATTATTTGAACTCTTTATCGATATTAAAATCCAAAAGTTATATGCCGTCTGAGATTCATTTTCTTTTTCCTATTTTTGGGGAATTTTGAAACCAACGCCTCTGTAACATGAAGAATATCTGCCTCTTAGCCCTAGCGCTGGCATCTGGATGTAATACCTCTCAAAAAACGATTTCCGAAACTGCCACCAATGTGGTCGATGTCGTGGTAGATCCTACTGTATATGCCCAGACGATCACCGAAGAAGAGCTTAAGGACCACCTTTACACCTATGCTTCCGATGAATTTGAAGGAAGGGAAACTGGAGAGCCAGGCCAAAAAATGGCGGTAGATTACTTAAAGGCAGCCTATGAGGCCATGGAGGTACCCGCTGCGAAAAGGAATGGAAACTACCTCCAGGAAGTACCTCTGGAAATGGCCAAGCTACCTATCGGGTCCATCAAGGTAGATGAACAATCCTTCGAGGTAGGAGAAGCTTTTTTAAGCTTTTCGGCAGCTGAAGGTCATTACAACGAAATCGTCTACCTGGCTTATGGGATCGAAGAAGATAATTATTCCGATTACCAGGGTATGGATGTTAAAGATAAAGTGGTGCTGATCAAATCTGGAGAACCCAAAGCCGAAGATGGCACCTACAAAGTCAGCGGCACCAATAAAAAGTCGATTTGGAGCAATAATTCCGAATCTCTGGAAAAAAGGCTTTTGGCCGCCAAAAATAACGGTGCCAAAGCTATACTGTACTTCGACCCGGCGAATTACAATCGCTTTAAGCGATATTTTAGTTTTATGAAATCGAACGGAACCGGCCGGATGGATCTTAAAAAAAGCAACGGCGATCCCAGCCTGATTATGCTCACAGAAGAAATGGCAAAATCACTTTTAGCAGAGATCGAGACATTAGATAAAGCACAAGTACTCGAAAGATCCGTTGACCTGGGACTACAAAGCGCAAATATTGAAATCCCCTCGGAAAATGTTGTGGCCTATATCCAGGGATTTGAAAAACCTGATGAATACCTTGTAATTTCATCTCACCTGGATCATATTGGCATCTCATCGAATGGCAAAATCAACAATGGTGCCGATGACGATGGTTCGGGTACCGTAGCAATGCTCGAGATCGCAGAGGCATTTAAGAAAGCAGCGGATACAGGGAACGGACCCAAACGGTCTATTGTTTTCCTGCATGTAACCGGAGAGGAAAAAGGACTGCTAGGATCACAGTATTATACAGATGTAAATCCTGTATTTCCGCTTTCGCAAACTGTGGCCAATTTAAATATCGATATGATCGGCCGTATTGACCCCAAACGCGAAGGTAGTCGGGAGTATATTTACCTGATCGGATCCGACAAACTGAGCCAGGACCTTCACCAACTCTCGGAGCAGGTCAATGAGCGATATACTCAACTCGAATTGGACTATGCCTATAACGATGAGAACGACCCCAACCGTTTCTACTATCGCAGTGATCACTACAATTTTGCAAAAAACAATATCCCGATAATTTTCTATTTCAATGGCACCCATGAAGATTATCACCGCCCGGGCGACACACCGGATAAGATCAACTATGACCTGCTGACCCAACGCACGCAACTGATCTTCCACACTGCCTGGGAAATTGCGAACAGAGACGAAAGGGTTATTGTGGACAACGAGATATCTAAATAAAAAAACCTCCAAGTTGCCTTGAAGGTTTTAAAGGGTGGAAGACCAGCCTTCACCAACAATTATACTTGCTGCCTTGGCTGGCGAAGCCGGGCTAACTTCGTTGATCCGGAAAGAAGGGAAACCTGCTAATAAAACCTGAAGGATCACGCCTTTGTCTTTTTTTGTCCACTAATTCTAAAGTAAACCTGGAATTTGCGAACAAAAAAAACCTCCAAGTTGCCTTGAAGGTTTCATTGGGTGGAAGACCGGGTTCGAACCGGCGACCTCTGGAACCACAATCCAGCGCTCTAACCAGCTGAGCTACAACCACCGTAATTTCATTTATGCCACAATCATCCGTTGTAGCGAAGCTGCCTGTCCGCCGTATGCACCTAAGCCTTGCGTAGTGTGCAGAAGGTGGAAGCTACAACCACCGTAATTTCATTTATGTCACAATTATCCGTTGTAGCGAAGCTGCCTGTCCACCGTATGCACCTAAGCCCTGCGTAGTGTGCAGAAGGTGGAAGCTACAACCATCGTTTAACGGAGGTGGCAAAGGTAATTTTTTTTACATATTGCTTCAAAATAAATGACTACAATATTTCGCCAAATAATGACGTAGTCCATTTAGTAACATTTACATATTTTTCTTACAATTATACGCCTGAAGCCTTAATTTATCGATAAAACATCGACTATCTCCGATCTAACACACAAAAATAGGTCATTCACAACATTATTTAGACCAGCCGGACTGTAGGAATTATTTTTAACATACAATTTTCAGTTTCCCCAGATAGTGTTTAAAATAATCAACCTTAACCATCCATTTCGCTCAGTGAAAAGATCAGTTGTTGTCGTGTCCTTTTTTTTGCTGGGTGTTTTCTATGCCTATCCGCAGGCCGAGATCAGAAAACAACTCAAAGACAGCATACATATCCTTAGTACAGCTCCTAATTTTAGCCAGCAAGATACGGTCTATATCGACCTCTTGATCCGGCTTGGTAGTCATATGCGGTATTTCGATGCAGACAGCCTTCATATTCTAGCCAAGCAGGCTCAAAAATATAGTAAACTTGCCCAATACACCAGGGGTGAAAGCTATGCTTTCCTTCGCCTTGGCGATTATCATTCCGATCTTGGACAAAACGATAGGGCCATCAATTTTTATACCAAAGGACTCGTCCTGGCACAACAAATTGAAGACAACGATCTTGCCCTGAGGATTATCAACAATCTGGCAGCCGAGAATGGATATAAGGGAGATTATGCAAAGGCGTTGAGCGGTTACCTTAGTGGGATAGAACTGGCCGAAAAAATCGGAAATAAGGACATGCTATCCATTATGAACGAGAATATCGCAAGTCTTTATGCCACCCAGAAAGACTACGATCAGGCGCTGGTCTACTTCAAAAAAGTGAAGAAGATCAACGATGAAATCGGAAACACGATCTACCAGGCCGAAACCATGAGTAATCTGGCTTCGCTCTATGCAGACATGGGAAAGCTCGACTATGCCATGTTCAATGTGAACCGGAGTATTGCCATTTTTGAAAAAAATAATATTCTCGACTGGCTCGCCTATGCCTATGAAACAAAAGGAAAGGTATATTTAAAACAGCAGGACTTCAAATGGGCATTATTTTGGTATAGTCAAAGTGAATTAATTCACCAGGACCTCGAGGATGATCGCAGCAAGATCGATCTCTTTAACGGTATGGCCGAAGCCTACCTCAATCAGGGAAAAGATAGTATATCTGAACGCTATGCGTTACAAGCGTTTGATATTTCTACCCGAATAAAATTTTTGGAAGGAAAACAAAAATGTGCCCTGACACTATACAAAATCCAAAAGAATAAGGATAGGTATGAAAAAGCACTTGCCTACCATGAGATCTTTCAGAACCTCTCCGATAGCTTACATAGAAACGAAAACAAGAGAAGTCTTACCCTGCTAAAAACCAAAACGAACTACGAGCAGCAAAGACTTGCGCTTATCGAAGAAAATGAACGGGCCCTGGCGACCCAGCAACGTTACATATATGCTGCCTTGCTAATACTTCTCATATTTATCCTGGTCACCTTCCTTGTGCATCGAAATCAAAAAGTACAGAAAAAATTAAATACAGAACTCCAGGCTAAACAGGAAATACTCGAGAAACGGGAGAAAGAATTGAACGAGAGTAACGATACTAAAAACAAACTCTTTTCAATTATCGGCCACGATCTCAGAGGTCCTATAGGGGCTTTGCAGGAACTTCTAAAACTTTTTGGAGAAGGTGAAATGGGGAAAGACGAATTCCTCGACTTTATCCCCAAATTGAGGGAGGATATCGATCATATATTTTTCACACTCAATAACTTGCTCTCCTGGGGCCGTACACAGATGAACGGTTCAGTAACCCAGCCAGTGGTATTAGACCTGGAATCGCTCGTAAAGGAAAACGTAAGTCTGCTATCGGAAGTCGCAAAGAAAAAGTCTATCAAAATCGTTAATCATATTGAACATAACACAATGATCTGGTCTGATTCCAATCAGATCGATATTGTTGTTCGAAATCTTATCAGCAATGCCCTAAAATTCACACCTATGAATGGAATGGTAACTATCGATGCCGTAGATATAGAAAACTGTTGGCAAATATCGGTAAAAGATACTGGTGTGGGTATGGACAAGATCACCCTGGGCAAACTATTCGATAAAAGTGCCAATGTATCTACCTACGGGACGAATAATGAAAAAGGAACCGGACTCGGTTTATCCCTGTGCAAAGAGATGGTAGAAAATAATAAAGGGCAAATCTGGGTGGAGAGCAGCATCAATACGGGAAGTAGTTTCTATTTCACGCTTCCTAAACCAGAAGCTCGCTACCATAGGGCCAGCTAATATATATCGCGAAGCGTATTAACAGCGATATGCTTTTGTACCGTGAATCCCTCCGCGTATTCAACCCCAGCCAGTCTGCCCAGGTCACGGGCCCTGTAACGGATACTTTCCGCAAAATTCTTACTGCTGATCGGTGTTTCGGGCTCATCGCTTTTCGGATCGTAAAACTGTGAAGCATATGCCGCAATAACCTCCATTTTCTTATCTATAAAACCCGATACATCTACAACAAAATCGGGCTCCAGATATTTCCACTGTATATAGTGATATACCTGCCTGGGCCTCCAGGGCTCCTGCCATTTATCATCACCTTCAAGCCTGGTATCAATTTTTATCAAACCACTTAAAAAACACGACTCGCTAACCAGGGTACTACCCTTGGCATGGTCTATATGACGGTCTTCTATGGCATTACACAATACTATATCGGGTTGGTACTTGCGTATGGTCCTGATAATAGCCATCTGATGCTCTCGGTCATTGATAAAAAAACCATCGGCGAACTCCAGGTTTTCCCTAATTGTTAAGCCTAATATTTCACGGGCCTTATTAGCTTCCATATCACGGATCTCGGGAGTGCCTCTGGTACCGAGTTCTCCACGGGTAAGATCGATAATACCTACTTTCCTTCCGAGTGCAATCTCTTTGGCAATGGTGGCTCCCGCACCCAGTTCCGCATCGTCAGGATGGGCGCCAAAAACTAAAATATCTAGTTTCATGTATGTATTTGGATTAATAATTTTCAGAATCGACCAGAGAAGCGGTCTTTTTAGTCCTCTCAAGGGCCTGATCTATATCGGCCATAAGGTCTTCCGCTTCTTCAATACCAAGAGAAAATCTAATGAGTCTGTCCGAAATACCTTGTTTGGCCCGTTCCTCGGGTGGCATAAGCGCATGAGAGGTTTTGGCCGGGGATAGTACTGTACTTTCAACACCTGCGAGACTCATTGAGGGCTTGATCAATCGCAGGGCCTTCATAAAAATACCTGCATCTAATCCTTTATTCAGCTCGAAAGACATCATCCCACCAAAACCGTGCATCTGACGTGCCGCCAGCGCATGTCCGGGGTGTGAAGTTAACCCGGGATAATAGACCTGCTCTATATCTTCATGGATATCGAGGTATTCAGCTAATTTTTGAGCATTATTGTTTTGGGCCCGCACCCTCAGCCCCATTGTTTTTAGACTCCTTTCGAGCAACCAGACCGTATAATCACTCAGACTTCCACCAAGCGCAATACCCATTTTAAAGATCCTTTCCATATTTTCTGCAGTTGAAGCTACAGCCCCTGCACATATATCGGAATGTCCTCCCATGTATTTAGTAGCACTGTGGATCACTATATCAATTCCAAAATCAATAGGTGTCTGGTTAACCGGGCTCGCAAAAGTATTGTCGATCATTGAAACAAGTTTGTACTTTTTTGCTATTTCAGCAATCCTACTGAGGTCGGTAAGGGTAAGCAATGGGTTAGAGGGTGTCTCCACATAAATGACCCTGGTATTTTCTTTTATTTCCTTCTCAAAATCTTCCGGTTCCAGTCCATCGGTTAAAGTATACTCAATCCCAAAATCTTCAAAGTGTTTTATCACAAGATTATAGGTCCCGCCATATAGCATATTTTGCATCACTACATGATCTCCTGCGCGTAAAAACGCGAGCAATGAGGTACTTATAGCCGCCATGCCACTGCCAAAGATCAGAGCTGCTTCGGCCTTTTCAAGGGCTGCAATTTTTTCGCCTAAGGCTTGCTGGTTCGGTGTGTTGAAATAACGGGGGTATCTTTTTACCTCAACATCCTCGAACGCATATGAAGTGCTCATATAGAGAGGTGAAACTGCGCCCTTAAAAGTTTCGTCCCTGAGTTCGCCGATATGGGTACAAATAGTATTGAGGCCTTTTCGTTTTTCCTGCATTTCCTGTTAATTTGGCTCTATAAATGTACAAAAAAGGCTTATACCTCAACTTTCTTCCAATAGCCCTTCCGGAACCAGATTATTGCGATAACAGACAACATCACTTCGGCCAGTGTGATGGCCATAAAAACTCCCAATGCGCCAAGATCCAGGATCATTGACGCGATATAAGCGAAGGGTAGCTGGAACACCCAGAATGCGATCAAATTGATTTTGGTTGGCGTACGGGTATCCCCTGCCCCATTAAATGCCTGTGATATTACCATGCCATAGGCATAGAAAAGATATCCGGCTGCTACTACCTGCAAGCAAAGTGCGCCGTTTTCCACCACAGTGGTTTCCTGAGTGAACAATCCTATGATTTGTGGGGCAAAGATCAGGTAAACCAAAGAAACCGAAAGCATAAAAATAGCATTGTACTTGCCGGTGATCCAAACCGAACGCTCCGCTCTTTCCGGTTGTTTCGCTCCAAGATTCTGACCTACAAGGGTCGCAGCGGCATTGCTCATTCCCCACGCAGGCATAAACGTAAACATCATTACCCTAATCGCAATAGTATACCCGGCCAGAACCTCACTGCCAAATTCAGACATGATTCTCATCAAAAATACCCAGCTGGAAGTTCCGATAAGAAATTGTGCAATACCTCCTAAAGAGACATTAACCAAATTGATCATTACTTTTGATCGTACCACGATGTCGGCCAGGGTAAGCCTGATCTTACTCCATCCGAAGAACAAGATTCCCAATTGAAACAGAACGGCAGTACCACGACCTATATTAGTAGCAATTGCAGCTCCAGTTACTCCAAATTCCGGGATCGGACCCCAGCCAAAGATGAATATAGGATCGAGAATAATGTTCAGTCCGTTCGATAGCACCAAGGTCCACATCGCCACTGAGGCATCACCGGCACCACGGAAAATGGCATTGATCAGGAAGAGTAGAACAATTACAATATTACCGCCAATGAGCAACTGGGTATAACCATGCCCTTCTTCGATCAGGTCCGGTTCGCCCCCCATGAGCCCAAGAATTTCCCTGGCATATAAAAGACCTATTATGCCAATAATAAGCGCTACAACAATGCCCAACAAGATAGCCTGTACTGCTGCTTCACGGGCCCCCTGCACGTCTTTTTCCCCAATCCTCCTGGCCACCACCGCCGTTGCAGCCATACTCAAGCCGATAGCAATGGCATAGACCAGTGTGATGACAGATTCTGTAAGACCAATGGTGGCGACGGCATTAACACTAACCTGTGATACATAGGCGATATCGACAATAGCAAAAATAGATTCCATCATCATCTCGAGGATCATAGGGATAGAGAGCATAAAGATGGCCCTGCGAATACTCCCGGAGGTAAATTCGTGCTGTTTGCCCATCACGGCATCACCGAATGCACGAAATAGCTTGCTTATCGTTAGTTTATTTTGAGATGTCATTGTGAAGAAATTATGTATTAAGAAGAAGATTTAGATATCGGTTATCCGCGCCTTTTTAGGGCAGATCTAGTGATTTATTACCGCAATGACATCTATAATCAACATAATTTCCTTTTTATTGGAGATACCAAAGATGCAAAAAATCTATCAGGCATAAAAAGGATCACTCAAAAACTTAGAAATTGGCAGTATGATAAATTCTAGTCGAGCTTTACGGGGCCATCGGAGGTTTCATGGATCAACCAGTGTTCGTTTTGTATCGATCTGTATTTAATCTCATAGCGAAGCCCATTCTCCTCCAATTCCTTGAGTTTCTGGGTAAAAAGGAGGTAGTCTTTCTTCGAATCATAGACATTAAAGATCAAATAGGATGAATTTGCAGGAATTGCGATGCCCTTGTTAAGCGTGGATGTGTCTGTAGAAACGACACTATCTAACTCTGGTTCAAGAGATACCAAAAAGGTATAAAGATCGTCATCAAAATCGCTTAGATCATATTGCTTTCCTTTATACTCCATCGTAACGGACTCAATGATAGCAGGACCCACACCGTGATTTTTTATACTTAAACTATAACTGTTTTCAGCCGGATTATTTGAATAAGCTAACTGTAGATATGGTAAAATTGAGAGGTAATTTTGTTTACTCATCAAGTTGGTCTGGTAAATAAAAATCACCAAGGTGAGAAAGCTGATACACATGGCCGAAAGGCTTAAGATCTTATCCGAATTCCATTTTATTTTATACTTCGCCATAGGTCGATGTATTGTTGATATGAATTAAAATTAATGAAAGAAAAAAAGAAAAAAACTGCTAAAAAGATCTATTTGGCATAATGAATCTTATACCTCCAATAGCTGACTCCTCCAAGAACAAGAACGCCCGCCAGAATATACCACACAATTACAGGCGTTATCACCTGGGCACCACTGGCATAACTGTGAAGCCCGACCAAATAAAAATTTACGCCGAAATAAGTCATCATTATGCTGCCAAATGCGATGATGCTTAAAAAGCTAAACGTCCAGTTTCCCCTGAGTCCGGGAACAAGTCTTGCGTGGATCACAAAGGCATATACCATAATTGAGATCAGGGCCCAGGTCTCCTTAGGGTCCCAACCCCAGTATCTCCCCCAACTTTCATTGGCCCATTGTCCACCCAGAAAGTTTCCGATTGTCAGCATCACAAGTCCCACAGTAAGGCTGAGTTCATTAATAATGGTAATCTCCCTGAGGTTAATCTTCATCCTCTCCTTATTTTTTTTGTTGGTCAGAATGATGAGGAGAAGCCCCACCACACCAAGGATCATCGCCACGGTGAGCGGGCCATAGCTACCTACGATAACCGCTACATGGATCATTAGCCAATAACTGTCCAGGACGGGCACAAGATTAGCAATAGCCGGGTCTACCCAACTTTGATGGGCTATCCATAATAACATTGAGCAAACAAAGGCCGCTGCGGCTATGGTGAGCTGACTCTTTCTGCCCAGCAGCAGGCCCATTCCCATGGTGGCCCAACTAACATAGAGAATACTCTCATATGCGTCGCTCCAAGGCGCATGTCCGGATATATACCACCTTAAAACCAATCCGGTTGTATGCCATAAGAAGAGTACCGCTATACTACCCTTGAAAAAATAGGTTGCAATCCGCCAGATGCGTCTTTCTTTAAAGATCGCAAATATCAAAACGAAGAACATTAATAATCCGCAGAGTGCATAGTACTTGTATAAGCGATTAAAAATATCCAACCGGTTGTAAATGATTTCCGTACTTACCTTATCCGGTGAGGGCAAAACCTCGCTCCCATGATTTTTCTGATTCTGATGGAAGGCCTCCAGTAATTTTGTCGCTTCAGTATAGTCTTTACTTTGTATAGCTTTTTTAACCGACATCAGGTAGTAAGGCACAGCATTCCGAATAAAATTGGCGTAGAGTGAATCGGACACCTGGTATTTACCGGAACGGTATTCTACTGCGGATATCCATTTATTGTTCTCGTCGTTGAGCAAAGGGAATATCTTTACGATCTCGCCCCCCAGCGCCCTGTTTAAAAGTCCGAGACGCAGATCTACTTCCTTAAAATCCTTTTGAAACTTATCCGGGGTATTGGTAGCATAGGCCTCCTGTAGATAGGGTGCCAGTTTATAACGACCTTTTTCGTCGAAAAAGACAGTGGCTTTTACATATTGCTGGTCTTTCGGAACCCCGATAATAGCTCGTATGCTATCGTTTTCAGCTTTTTTGTCGAGTGCGATGAACTCGGTATTGTACCAGAGAGGCGGATTGAGCATCATCGACAGGAATACCTGGTCCGGACTGAGATCGTGGAAAGAATTCTTATAACTGAGTTTCCTGAGTAATTCGGAGGCGAAGGTATTGATAGGCTTCATCCGCCCGCCTTCATCCTGTATAATCAATCGGCCAAAGGCATCGGCATGCTTTTCCGAAACAGTAGACTGCTCCAGTAGCGAATCCAGCTCTGCCTTGGAAGGCTGGTTACTATGGATGTGGTCCTGAGCAGTAATATTCAAAAATAACCCTAAGACAAAAATCGAAGTAATCGCCGCTTTTTTGGCTTTTAGTTTATCCAGAGAACTCGATAAGTCCTTAAACCTGGTTTTACCAAAGAACATAATACCCATGAGCCCCAGATAAAGCAGGAAATAACCCAGATAAGTGATCCAGGTTCCCCAGAAATCATGATTTACCGAAAGTACCGTACCTTTTTCATCGTTATCGAAACTCGCCTGAAAAAACCGATATCCCCGGTGATCGAGTATATGGTTCATGTAAATGTCATAGTCGAAGGGACGTTCATCCTCCACAGTTACTTTGCTCATAAAGGAAGCATAGCTTTTCTCTGTCCCCGGATATTTTTCGGCAATGAAATCAATAAGACGGATCTTAAAAGGAAGTTCATGTACTTTAGACCCATACGCCAGACTGAATTTCAGTCCCCCTAAGGTTACCGGATCTGTAAATTTTGAGGTGCCTTTACCCCCGAGTATCGTTTTTTGAATGGTTCCTTCAGCTGTGCTGATGTCCACGATCAAGGCTTCTCTGGAAGCTTCGCTAGGTTCAGATTCTGGAACTTCCACCACTCCAAAATTACCCTTAACAACAGGTTCCGGAATGACAAACTGCATGGTTCCCACCGTGTATAATGATCTTAGTTGTAAGGGTTGAATGGAATCGGGGATAACCGTACCGCTGAACTGGTCGGCCATTCTTAAAAACTGTCCTTCAAAGGGAGACTGTATATAATAAGTGCCATCCAAAATGCTGATGTTAATGGCACCTTTGGTGGGTCTGTTCAGACTGAAGAGAATATTGTGGATACTGCTTAATTTTCCTTCTTCCAAATAATGTTCATGGCGGTTTCCATCTCCGGCTTCAACAATTTTTAAATAACCAGACCCACTATCATCTTCAATGAGCCCTTCTTTTGCCGCCGACATAAATCCGGCATAAGAAATAGAGAATTCCTCTCCGTTAAAGTCGGATGTCCAGGGAAGATTAGATTTCTCACCTTCAGCGGTGATAATAAGATCGTCTTCCAGGACTTTCCGCCTGGGTTCTCCATTAATAGTTCCATCGACGTGCACTGTGAGGTAGGTCTTGTCGGAATAAAATACATTCTCGGTGTTGCCTTCCCGGATTGGCATCATACCTTCGAAGCTTATATAACGTGTAACGAACGCACCGACAATGATCAGGATCCACGAGAGATGAAGTGCGAGAACTGGCCATTTCTCCCAACGCCAAAGCCGGTATCGGGTTATATTCCCGGTGAAATTGATCACAAAAAATACCATGATGGCTTCGAACCATGTGGCATTATAAACCCAAATCCTGGCTGTTTCGGTACTATACCAGCTTTCGATGAACGTACCAAAGGCCATTGCAGTGGCAAATATGATAAACAAGACGGCTGTAAAACGTGTTGAAAAGAATATCTTTTTGAAAATCTCGATCATATTATCGATCCTGCGGGTGTTTTTGAAGTGCAAAAATAAAGCATTTCAAAGGAATATAACCAGGATTAACATCTTGTTACTAATCTTGTTTAATCACTATGATTGACACGGGTTAATCCCAAACTGAAACCATCTGATACAAAAGTTGGCTTTTATAGCTAGATGGCTCCCGAATGGATAGCCAGATTTAGTTAATTCTTTCCGATCAGCAAGGGTGAAAAGGTGAACATTATATGCTTATTTTAGCAGCATGATACGAGTGGTAATCTGTGGTACAGGTAATGTAGCCCATCATTTATTCGATGCTTTCTGCACCTCGCGCCTGGTAGATGTTGTCCAGGTTGCCGGGAGAGATGAGGATAAACTTCGGTTTTTTAAGAGCCACACCCAGACCACCACAGATTTTACTCAGCTTGAAAAGGCAGAGGTCTATATCATAGCGGTTAGTGATGATGTGATCGGAAGCCTATCTGAACAAATCGGAGTGGGATTATTGGTCCATACGTCGGGTAGTACTTCTATAAACAGGCTCCCGGATAAGATTCGGCGAGGGGTTTTTTACCCTATTCAGACTTTTAGCAAGAAAATAGATGTTGATTTCAAGGAAGTCCCGATTTGCCTGGAAGCCGAGAATGAAGATGATTACCTGTTGCTGGAGAGTCTTGCCAATGCCATTTCGAATAAGGTGATGAGACTCAATTCAGCAAAAAGATTCAATCTGCATACCGCAGCGGTATTCGTGAATAACTTTAATAATCATCTTTGGTATATCGGACAAGAATTATGTGAACAAGAAGGTCTGCCCTCCGATCTTTTAGAGCCACTTATTAAGGAAACCACCCGTAAACTGGAATATATATCGCCCTTTGTAGCACAAACAGGTCCGGCTCGACGAGGTGATATTATTACGATTCATAAGCAATTGGAAGCCCTTGAGAAAACATCTCACCGGACTATTTATAACGCGATAAGCCAATCAATACAAGAAACCTATGCAAAGGAGCTATAAAACCTATTTGAAAGATATCACCACCTTCGTCTTCGATGTAGATGGTGTCCTCACCGACGGCACCGTCCTAATAAGCACTAAAGGAGAACTGTTGCGGTCCATGAGTGTAAAAGACGGATATGCCATAAAAACTGCGATAGATAAGGGTTATGTGGTATGTATAATTAGCGGGGGCTCAAATGAAGGGGTAAGAAAACGACTGGCTGGTCTGGGGGTTAAGCATATTTATCTGGGCACCTCACAAAAAGAACTGCCTTTTGGTTCTTTTATTGAAGAAAATGGTATCGACCCAAATAATGTTCTCTACATGGGAGATGATATCCCCGACATTCCGCCTATGGCAAAGGTGGCCATTGCTGCTTGTCCGCAAAATGCCGTGCCCGAAGTAAAAGCGATCTGCAACTACGTTTCTCATAAAAACGGAGCTGATGGCTGCGTGCGCGATGTGATAGAACAAGTTCTCAAGGTAAAAGGGGACTGGGCAGATCACTTCGATGCTAAAAACGACTAAACAGATGTTGAATAGCCTGCTGAAAGATCGCAAGATCGTTCTAGGATCCTCCTCTCCACGAAGACAAGAACTCCTTAATTCGATGGGGCTCCATTTCACCGTGAGACCGCCGCAGGTTGATGAAATATATCCCAAAGAATTAGTAGGCTCAGAGATTTCTGATTTTCTCGCCAAGTTAAAAGCCGATTCTTTAAAAGACAAGCTTGCTGAAGATGAAATACTCATCACTTCAGACACCGTTGTCTGGCATATGGGTCAGTCGCTTGCCAAAGCAGCCGACGGACAAGAGGCTTTCGACATGTTGAAGACCCTGAATGACGACAAACACAAGGTTATTACCTCTGTTTGCTTCACCACTACAAAAACCCAGCGCCTGGAAAATAGCATAACCGAAGTGACCATCTCCAGCTTGTCCGATGATGAAATATGGCACTATATCGAAGAGTTCAAACCATTTGATAAAGCAGGTGCCTATGGAATCCAGCAATGGATCGGGTTGATCGGGATTAGAGGTATAGAGGGATCATATACTAATGTAGTCGGACTTCCAACCGAACTGGTGTACTCTACTTTAAAAGACATGTTGAACTACTAGGTCGGGGCTTACATTACCCTTCCACGGATGATTTGTCGAACTTATTCAATCTCGGCAATGGTTTTTAATTCATCGGTAAGTTTATTCTTAATGACCTCAATATCTTTAGATTCTTCTCCAAGTGTTTTCACTTGGTATAGGCTTGATGTTTTAATACTTAGATTTACTTTCAATACCCACAGAGCAAATTCAATCCTAAAAGGTTTGAATTTGCTCTTTTCTTAGTTTACAAAACGTTAATTGTTAGGGGGGGCTCATTCAGTTTCAATATTTTTACGGCAAAATTTTCGATATGAATATTTCTAAAACTTTAATGCTAACCGTTTCGATAGCCCTGATTCTAACTCTGTCGCAATATTCCTGTGGTGAAAAGGCGAAGGCCAACGCCCCTGAGGCAAAAGGCCTATCCGGTGTAACGACCAGGGAGAATGCCAGGAAACCGCTCAGTGATGAGTTTAAAACATATTGGTATGCCGGTGATGCTGAAATTACTTCCTATACTTTGGAACAGGCCCGATACGGGGAATTAAGAGATGGTCATGCCGTTCTGGTGTTCGTTACCGAACCTTTTCTTCCAGGTAAGCAGGTTAAAGCTGATGGTAATGATCCTTCTAATATTCCGGTCCTTAAATTAAATAGTACCAAGAATTATCTTACGGGTATATACCCCTACTCTATTATGTCGAGCACTTTTTATCCGGTTCATAATCATCAACATGCCATTAAAGTGTCGAATTCCATTCAGGAATGGTGCGGGCATGTCTACAGTCAGATCAACAACCGTGAACAATTAGAATTTGTATCACATTCTTATTTTGAAGGCGAAGCAGATCAGGAAGAGGTCCTACCCAAAAACGTCCTTGAGAACGAAATCTGGAATCAGCTTAGAATCGATCCGAAGAGTTTGCCAACCGGCAATCTCGAGCTAATCCCCTCATTGGAATTTATCCGTACCGCCCATATCCCTGTTAAAGCCTATCAGGCGAAGGCCTCATTGAAGGAATCTGCGGGCATATCGACCTACACACTTAACTACACGGATTTAAACCGCTCACTCTCCATCAATTTTAGTACAGACTTTCCCTATACCATAGAAGGCTGGACAGAATCCTTCAGAAGCGGCTATGGTACTAATTCACGGGAATTGGTATCAACAGCAAAAAGAAAGAAACACTGATCGCTCAAAACTACGA
>CAMYIE010000027.1 GCA_947258405.1 uncultured Eudoraea sp.
GATCGAGTCTGATATGTAATTCCTTCAATTGTGCTTCATCCAGGGGAGAAGGGGCATCGATCATAACAACGCGGCCGCTATTATTCTTGGGGAATGCGATAAAATCCCTGATGGTTTCCTGTCCACCGAGAATAGAGACAAGCCTGTCGAGTCCGAAGGCAATACCACCATGAGGAGGTGCGCCATACTGGAAAGCATCCATCAGGAAACCAAATTGTGCATTCGCCTCCTCTTCGGTAAAGCCCAGGTGTCTGAACATGATCGCCTGGGTTTCCTGGTCGTGGATTCTTATGGAACCCCCGCCAATCTCGTTTCCATTGAGGACAAGATCGTAGGCGTTGGCTCTAACAGCACCGGGATCGGTATCCAACAATTCCATTTGACCGGGTTTTGGCGAAGTAAAGGGATGATGCATAGCATGATAATGGCCCGTTTCTTCATCCTTTTCCAGCAAGGGAAAATCGATGACCCAAAGCGGTGCAAATTCGTCTGTTTTCCTTAGCCCCAGTCGTTCTGCCAACTCCATTCTTAAAGCACTTAGCTGTGTTCTGGTCTGATCTGTATCACCCGAGAGTACGCAAATAAGGTCACCTGGCTTTGCCCCTGTGGCCTCAGCCCATAACTGCAGGTCCTCCTGGGTGTAAAATTTATCAACCGATGATTTATAAGTACCGTCTTCCAGACATTTTACATAGACCATACCATTGGCTCCAATCTGAGGTCTTCTGACCCAGTCTGTCAAGGCATCGATCTCTTTCCTGGAATAAGAAGCAGCCCCTGGAACAGCAATGCCAACAACAAGTTCAGCCTGATTGAATACATTAAAATCTCTATTCTTTGCCAGCTCGTTTAATTCACCAAACTCCATCCCAAAGCGAATATCCGGTTTGTCGGAACCATAGCGTTTTATCGCTTCATCGAAAGTGAGTCTGGGAAAGTTCCCACTATCCTGTCCACGGATCGTTTTCAGCAGATGACGTGTAAGACCTTCAAAGGTGGCGAGGATATCTTCTTGTTCCACAAACGCCATTTCACAGTCGATCTGGGTAAATTCAGGTTGCCGATCGGCTCTCAGATCTTCATCCCTGAAACATTTAACAATTTGAAAGTATTTGTCGAGCCCGCCCACCATCAATAACTGTTTAAAAGTTTGGGGCGATTGAGGAAGGGCGTAAAACTGTCCTTCGTTCATTCTGCTGGGCACAACAAAATCGCGCGCGCCTTCTGGAGTCGATTTGATCAGATATGGTGTTTCCACTTCGATAAAACCCTGGGAAGAGAGGTAATTTCTCACCTCCATGGTTACTCTTGATCTGAAAACCAGGTTGTTTTTAACCGGATTCCTCCGGATATCGAGGTAGCGATATTTCATACGAAGGTCATCGCCGCCATCGGTCTCATCTTCTATGGTAAAGGGGGGTAGAAGCGATTCATTGAGAACCCGTAGATTATCTACAAGAATCTCTATTTCCCCTGTGGGGATCTTATCGTTCTTGGATGCGCGTTCGATGACCTTGCCTTCGACCTGGACAACAAACTCACGACCTAATTTCCTGGCCTTTTCCAAAAGTGAACTATCACTTCTTTTCTCATCGAGAACCAGTTGGGTGATCCCATATCGGTCACGCAGGTCTACCCAGACCACAAATCCTTTGTCTCTGGTTTTATAAACCCATCCGGCGAGGGTGACATTTTGGTCTATATCGCTTGATCTTAATTCACCACAGGTATGGCTTCTATACATAATAAGGCCTATCGGATTACAGCGGCAAATGTACTAAGTATCGCCATAAATCAGAAAACAATAGGAGGGAATTCAAAAAGGAAAGCGGACCGCCTAGACTATGCGGCCAGCTCCAAATCTTCTTTTTTCTCTACCTTTCTTTCTTTTCTTCCATAGATCCTTCGCTTTAGGCGATAGGTGATATTGAAAAGTACCGGCACAATAATCAATGTGAGGAAGGTGGCGACGATCAGTCCAAAGATAACCGTCCATGCCAGGGGTCCCCAGAAAATCACATTGTCACCGCCGATGTAGACCTTAGGATCGAATTCAGAAAAGAGAGAGAAGAAATCTATATTCAAACCTATGGCAAGTGGGATTAATCCCAATACCGTGGTGATGGCCGTAAGGAGAACAGGTCGTAAACGAGCTTTCCCTCCTTTTACAATCGCCTCGGTTACCTCCTGTATGGTCAAGTAGTCCTTATCATCCAGCCCGAGTTCAACTTTTTTACGATCGATCAGAATTTGTGTATAGTCGAGCAGGACCACCCCATTGTTCACCACAATCCCGGCCAGGGAAATTATCCCCATCATGGTCATCATAATGACAAAGGGCCAACCCGTAAGCATGAGTCCGCCAAATACCCCGATAAAACTCAGAAAAATGGCCGTCATAATGATCGCTGGCTTGGAAATACTGCCAAATTGAAATACCAGTATCAGCATAATAAGGCCAAGTCCGGAAAAGAAAGCCCCTACTAGGAATTGCATCTGTTTGTTCTGTTCCTCAATCTGTCCGGTATAATCGATCTTCACCTTAGGTGGCAAGCCGCCAAAGTCCTCCATTTCTTTCTGTATTTCCGTCACTATGGCCTGAGCATCTGTAAAACCCGGCTGCAGGCCTGAATAAACTGTTACAACACGGCGTGTATCCCGATGTTTGATAGCGCTGAATGAGGAGGTATTTTTTTGGGAGGCTACGGCGGAAATAGGAACTTCCTTGATCTGTCCTGTAGCCTGGTCCCTGAAAATAATATTCTGGTTAAAAAGTGCGCTGGTATTGTATCTCAGATCTTCATTGAAACGCACGTTAATATCATAATCTTCACCATCTTTTTTGTAAATACCAGCCTTGTCACCAAACAGCGACCTTCTTAGCTGGTTACCTACCTGGCCAACCGCAACGCCCAGTTCACCAGCTTTTTTACGGTCTACAACCACTTGCATACCAGGATTTCCCTTGTTGACGTCGATCTTCAGCTCTTCGATTCCTGCTATATTTTTGCTGTTGATATAGTTTCGCATCCGTTCCGCAACATTGATCAGTGTGTCGTAATTCTGGCCTTCGATCTCGATATTTATCGGATAACCGGCAGGTGGCCCAACAGCATCTTTTTCTACCGAAATAGCTACTCCGGGGTAAATACCTTTTA
Organism: uncultured Eudoraea sp.; assembly: GCA_947258405.1. Classification (GTDB taxonomy): domain Bacteria; phylum Bacteroidota; class Bacteroidia; order Flavobacteriales; family Flavobacteriaceae; genus JAHEJJ01. The sequence goes on from CAMYIE010000027.1 coordinate 3,159, forward strand.
ATCCATCTTGTATTCTTTTGCGCAATATTTCGGTGTCATTACCATCTCGGTATTTAAATTCTCTCATTGATATGGTCAGCTTTCCACGGTGTGGCATCTCCGCTGCTGATCCTCCTTCGGTAAATGGGTTTTCTGCTCCCTTACCCACCTGCGATACGCTGGATTCCACCAGGAGATTATGCTCACCTTCCATGAATTCATGACTATCGGCAATCGCGTATACACGTCGTTCGATATCCCTGGTAATGTCGTTGGTTTTTTCTATGGCAGTACCCTGTGGATACTCTATATAAACATAGATCTCGTTGGGTGTATTGTCAGGAAAAAACTCCACTTTGGTTCGCCCGCTACCCAGGGAGATACCAAAGGCAATAAATGAAGCGATTAAAAGCAGAACAGTTACACCAAAATACCAGTAAACATTTCCTCCGCGAATGGCATGTTTCAGACGTTTTTCGTACCAGTTTTCGAAACGGGCCAGAGTATTCTGCTGAAAGCGGCGTGCTGCCCTTTTTAAGATATACTTATATCCCCAGAAGCCTGCGGCAAGGGCTATTATTAGCGATCCAAAACCACGTACAGGTCCACCGACGAGAAATATAAAAATCCCTACACTGCCCATAATAATACTCAGGCGGATCAATTGTTTTATCGATAATTCCTTATCTCCGATTTCCATAAAACTCGATACCAGCATCGAATTCATGAAAATGGCCACAAAAAGAGAGGATCCTAGCACCACTGATAAGGTAATGGGGAAAAAGATCATAAACTCACCCATAATACCTGGCCATAGTCCCAGGGGAACGAAGGCCGCTACTGTAGTTGCCGTAGATATGATAATGGGGAAAGCGATCTCGCCAATCCCTTTCTTAGCCGCCTCAATACGAGACATGCCCTCCTTTTCCATCAATCGATAGACATTTTCTACCACCACAACACCATTATCTACCAGCATACCCAGCCCCATGATAAGTCCGAAAAGGATCATGGTATTCATGGTGTATCCCAGGGCCGATAATATCATAAAGGACATGAACATAGACATGGGAATGGCAAAGCCGACAAAAAGCGCATTGCGGAATCCCAGAAAGAACATAAGAACAGTTACCACCAGGATGATCCCGAAGATTATATTGTTCACCAGATCGTCTACCTGGTTCAAGGTACGGCTCGATGAATCATTGGCTATGGTCACTTTAAGATCTGGTGGAAAAACATTTTCCCTGGTCTCCTGAAGGATTACCTTGATCTCCTCGGCCGCAGTAATCGCATTTTTGCCAGCTCTTTTCTTTATATCGAGCATTACCACACTCTCACCGCGTTCGCGGGCGTAGGTTGTCTTATCTTCTTCTGAAAAGGTAACCTGGGCGATCTCCCTTAGATAGACTGCCACGCCGTTTTCTGATTTTACCACAAAATCCTCCAAATCAGATGGGTGCTCTATCTCACCTAATATCCTGATGGTACGCCGTTGCCCGCTGGTTTTAAGATTTCCAGCAGACATAGTCATATTTCCATTGTTGATGGCCTGGATCACATCGTTAAAGCTCACCTTGGCCGCCATCATCTTGTATATATCTACGGCGACTTCAACTTCTTTTTCCTGCGCCCCTCGAATGTCTACTTCTTTGATCTGGGGGAGGTCTTCTATCTCATCTTCCAGGTATTCACCGAACTCTTTGAGTCTTTCCACCGGATAATCTCCTGTAAGATTTACATTCATTATAGGGAAGGATTCGGAAAGGTTGAGATCGAAGACATTTGGCTCTACTTTTGCTCCATTAAAAATGGGCCAGTCCTCACTGGCCTTTTCACCATCTACTTCATCCTTAACTTTTTGTTTGGCATTTTCAACAGCGATGTCTTCATCGAATTCCACCACGATCATGGAATAGTCTTCCTGTGAGGTAGAGGTAAGTTCTACTACATTACTCACATTTTTTAAGCGATCTTCCAGGGGATCTGTAATTAGTCGTTCAATATCCTCCGCGGTATTCCCTGGGTAAACAGTGCTGATATAGATCTTGGTCTCGGTGACTTCGGGAAAATCTTCCCGCGGCATGGAGAAATAAGATGAAAGCCCTATAAAAAAGAAGATTCCAATCATAACATAGATGACCGAAGGGTTATCTATGGCCCATGAAGACAACCTGAACTCTTTGTTGATGTTTTTCTTTTGTCTACTCATGATGCTACTGGATTATTCTGACTGTCTGACTTTCACGAACGTTTCGGGCGCCTTCTTTGATGATGAGATCGCCAACTTCAATTCCTTCCAGGACTTCCACGAGATCACCGCTTGTCCTTCCTGTTGAAATAATCTGCTTTTTCGCTACAGCTTTATTTTCATCGTCCGAATCAATCGCGGTATAGATATATTGCTGACCGGCAGAGTTTTCTGATATCACGCTTTGAGGTATAAGTATGGCGTTACTGTTCATGTAGTCATTTATGCTGACCCTGGCTGTCAGATTAGGCTTAATATTTCCTTTACTATTTGGGACCGGTATTTCAATCCTAAAGGAACGGTTGGCAGGGTTTATAAAATTACCCGTTTGTCTTATCTTGGTAAACACGCTGTCTCTGAGCACTGGAAAATATACCTTTACATCTTTACCTGGTGTAACTCCCTCAAGGTAACTTTCCGGAACATTAACCTCTATATACATCTCCGAAAGGTTTACGATCCTGAAAATAGCCACACCGGTTCCGGGGGAAACCACTGTACCCTGATCGAGCATTACGTTGTCGATAATTCCACTAAAAGGAGCCCTTATAGTTGATTTTGCAAGCTGACTCTCGTTTTGCTTTACCGAATTCTCCAAAGCCTGGTAATTCGTTTCTGCCTGCAGGTATTGGATCTCCGATCCTATATTTTGATCCCAAAGTCTCTTTTGCCTTTCAAAAGTGGTTTTTGCCAAAGCGGCCTGAGCCTTAAGCTGATCTAATTGACTGTTCATGCCACCATCATCGATTTTGGCCAAAATCTGCCCTTTGCTCACACTTTGTCCTTCTTCCACATAGATCTTTAAAAGCGTACCAGCCATTTCGGGGTAGATCAGCACATTTTGCCTGGTTTTCACATCACCCTGTAAATCGAGATAATGTTTAAAAGATTCAGTGTTGGCCTTAACGGTGGTTACCAGCAGAATCTTGGCATCCTTATCCATAGCGTTTATCGCCGAGTCGAGCATTCTAATTTCACTGTTCAGAATTTTCTGCTGCTCCGATATCTCTTGTTTTTTCGATTTTATCGCCTCGATATTACCTTCGCCGATTAACGATTCTATCGATTTATCGGGTCCATTCTGGCATCCGGCCAGGATAAGTGAAAGGGCGATTAATAGGATAATATTTTTCATAGCTCTATGAAATATGGATAGGATTAATTGTTGAGGATGGTTTCAAGTTCAATTTTTCTATTGATCACGTCGACCATAGACTGCAAGAAGTCTCCCTGTGCTGTATATAGCTGAGTTTGTGCCTGGCGCAATTCAAAACTGGTGGCCAGTCCTTCCAAGTACTTGGTCTGATTCTTTTTTTCGATCCGCTCGGCGAGGTCGAGATTATCTTTGTTGGTTTCATAAGTTTCGATGGCAAACAGGTAATCGCTTCTGGCGCGTTCCAATTGCAATCTGAGTTTTTGTTCGGTTTCGGTTAGTTGCGTTTTGGCTTGCTCGTAGGCGATCTTGGCGCGTTGGGTGGAGGCACTCCTGTTCAGGGAACTGAAAATGGGGATATTCAGATCGAAACCAAGAGTAGAAGCCTGGAACCATTCCTGACCGCTACCAAAAAAATCGAATTGATCGCTAAAAGAATTGGTTCCGTAATTCACATATGCGTTAAGTGTGGGTAAAGCCTTGCTTTTGGCAAGCTTTAATTCATAATATCGTTGCTCATTCAGGTTGAAAATCAATTTGTAGTCCACATTATTTTCCATGACAAAATTAGTGTCGAGCAGGCCATAATCTATTTGCTTGATTACCAGGTCGTCGAGGTTTTCTTCGAGTTGGGTTTGGTTCTCTACAGGAAGACCCATTACCAGGTTTAGCATCTGCAGTGTAATTTCTTCAAACCTGAGGGCATTCTTAAGCACATTGTCAATCGAAGCCAGAGTGATTTTTAATTGTTCAACACTCTCTTCATCGCCAAGGCCATTTTCGTAGAGCCGTTCAGTTTCAAATAAGTTCTTTTCCAGCGTCTGTTTGTTCTTCTGAGCAATTTTAGCGGTCTCCTGGGCCAATAAAACATTTCCGTAGGCCTCTACCACCATTTTGGTGACGTCCTGGTCTGTTTTTTCTTTGTTATTCTGACTAAATCTTAGAAAGGCATTAGTGGCCTGGACCCCTACAATATATGATCCATCAAAGATCTGCTGTTTCAGTGTGGCCGTAGCACTCGCCGCCTGTGGGGGAGTAAAAACAACCGGAATAAAAGTACCCGGATCTCCTCCAACCACCTCAGCAGGGAGGGGTGTCACAGGTTGCTTTAAACGGTTTTGATAATTAATATTTCCATCGATCTGTGGCAAACCGGTGGCGATTACTTCCCACTTTTGCTTTTGAGCATCGAGGATCTCCCGGTTGGAATTAATAGCGGTATAGTTATATTCCAGTGCATAGGTAATAGCCGCTTCGAGCGTAAAGCTGGTATTTTCCTCCTGGGCGCTTAATGAATAGATACAAAGAAACACAGAGATAGTGTATATGAACTTTCTCATTTATTCATGATTTGAATTGATGATTTCATTGAGTATTTGCCGTCCTTTTGGCGTAACGATACCACGCAGATGGTATTCAAGGTAATCGTCCATCAGATCGGTTACCGGGAACTTTTCAGCGGGGAAAATTGTATGATCTTTTATACTTGTCACCCCGGCAAAATAAATTCTCGAAACGAATTCTATATTGAGATTTTCCCTGTAGATACCCAGCTTTATACCTTTTTTCAGATTCTCGATGATACAACTGCGCATCACTTCAAATTGTTTATTTCTCAGGGTATTGTGGATTTGGGGATAGTATTTCTGTAATTGGAACTGGGGTGATGAGCGTTCATCCTTCAGGTGGAGCATTACAAATTTCTTGATCTCATAAAGTTCTTCGATCGGGTTTTTACCCAAACTGCATATGTGATCGATGCCCTGTGAAATGTTGCAAAACAAATTCATTGTGCATTCCTCTACAAGGTGGGTTTTGTTCTGAAAATGGCTGTAGATTGTTTTTTTGGAAATCCCCATCTCATTGGCCAGGTCGTCCATGGTGACACTCTTAAACCCCAGATTCAGGAAGAGATCGGTTGCCTTATGTAAAATATTGTCCTTTATCATCAGAAGGCAAATATATAATTGGAAACTATTAAAACACTTAAAGTTTCCAAAGTTTTACAATATTTTAACATAGCGATAACTAGGATCTGTTGCTATGATAGACGATGAAATAATGATCTATTGCATATGAGGTTTTAGTGTATTTTTGGAAAAATTCTAATCTATGCCAAGCATCTCCTTCTATCAGGAAGAATTGATTTCTCATCTTAAAGAGAAGATCTCGGTAAAAGAGCCACAAAACCTCTATGAACCCATTTCCTACATTATGAATCTCGGGGGAAAGAGGCTTAGGCCAGCACTTACCTTGTTAGCAACAGACTTGTTAAATGGCGATTATAAACAAGCACTTCCTGCAGCATTGGCTGTGGAGGTTTTCCATAATTTCTCATTGGTTCACGACGATATACTGGATGATGCTCCGCTGAGACGTGGACAGCAGACAGTTCACGAGAAATGGGACATCAATACAGGAATACTTTCGGGAGATGCGATGTTGATAATGGCCTATGAATTACTAAGCGTATACAACAACCCTGAATTTAAAGTGCTTATCGAGATTTTTAATGATACTTCGCTCAAAGTGTGCGAGGGGCAACAATATGATATCGACTTTGAAACGAGAGAAGATGTTACTATCGATGAATATTTAAAGATGATATCATATAAAACTGCAGTACTGATTGCGGCAGCTTTGAAAATGGGGGCCGTTATTGCAGGCTCCGGAGACGAACAGCAAAAAGCTCTTTTCAATTATGGAATGAATCTGGGGATCGCCTTTCAGCTTCAGGATGATTTTCTCGATGCCTTTGGTGATGCATCCCTTTTTGGCAAGCAGATTGGGGGTGATATAATCGAAAATAAAAAAACTTATCTCTACCTGAAGGCAAAAGAATTAGGTTCGAAGGCTGAAAAAAAGGAATTGGCAGACCTATATTCTCTCGATCCCCGGGATCCCAGTGTAAAGATCAGAGTGGTCAAAGAGATATTCCATAGTTCAGGTGCAGTTGACAAAACCAGAGAAGCGATAGGGCTTTTTACCACCAGCGCGTTTAAAGAACTGGAGCATCTCTCCGATTATCCGGGCGCCGAAGAAACCCTTCGCGATTTTGGCGAAGAATTGATGTCACGTGAGGATTAGAGACCTCAAAGATTATTTAAAAATTCTTCCCCAAAGGGCTCTGGTAAATGGAAGGATCGGGCAACCGGTAATAATCCAAAGGTCCTGGTACCAACTGCAATTTTCATCAAGGAATTTAAGTATCAATTGAGGAGATCTGTTTCTGAACATCGCTTCAAAAATAGCAGAACCGAGGTGGTTATTTTTATCAAGGATATCGAGCAGTAAAAGGTCGTAATACCAATACCTCGATTTCACCGAGAATTTCCGAAGCGGCATATCCTTTTTGATATGTCTTACCAGCTTGCTGCTAAACTTCATACTATTTTTAAAAGTATAGCCCGTACTGGGTTTGGCCCATCCCCCTGCAGTACCGATATGCACAAGGCGATCCGTATTTTGACTTTCAAAATCAAAGCAGGTCATAGGTATATTGCCATGTTCCTTTTCCAGGATTTTATAGTTGGTATTGTCGTAATGTTGCTCCAGATAGGATGCAATGGCATCCTCATATTCATGTTTTTCAAGAGGCTGGGAGGAAAACAAGGTATATTCGAGCAGTGCCCGGGATGAACTAAAAGGCAATACATACATAAATCGGGTATTCCCCCTTTGTGGGATGCTGAAATCCATAAAGGTTGGTGCCTTATCATCAAAGACAGGTTTATCTGTTTCAACAAACCATCCCACAAAATGTTGTTGCAGGACTGGATATTTTTTCTGTGAGAGTATGTCTTTATAATCGAAAAGGCTGCTAAAAACCCGATCTCCCAAAACCGTTTTCTCAGAAGTCTGTATGTTGACCCCATCACTTTTTTCCTCAACCTTCAATACCGCGGCCTGAAGGAATTCTATGTTGGGGCTTTTTTGGATTAATCGAATTTGCTCCTTATAAAAATCCCTGCTCCTGATCAATTTATAACTGAAGGGACTGATATCCATTTTGCGGTTCAGTCTTTTGCCCTTAAACAGGATTTGGCTCCACCGTTGATTCAGTATTTCATCAAAAGGACCGTTATCTTCTTCCCAAAAACACCAGGTGCGATCGTTCTGATTTTTGATTTCCTTTTCGATGATCAGAATTTGGCTCGATTCAAACCAGGGATCTTCGGCCATGGCCCTTGCCAGCATGAGACCTGCTGCACCTGCTCCTAAAATTATAAAATCGTATTGAGCCATAACCGGATTTCCAAAGATGCCAAAAGTACAAAGAAGACCTCAGAATATTCTTATTGCAAGAGGTAACGTAAACCAAAAAACCCCCTTATCCCCTGATTGGGAGCGTAAACATAAGAAGGGTCGAAGGTTAGTGCGTAAGGATTGTTCGGTGTCGGGACCACATTTCCCGAATTATCAAAGGTAACTTCCCGGTCGAAAGGATCGTTGGCCCTCGCTATTATAAAAGGATTACCGCGGTTAGGAGTCCAGTCGAGCAGGTTTTTCACGCCACCGTAAACTTCAAAGTTTTCTAAGCCTTTATAGGTAAACTGAATGTTCTGAATGCTCCAGGTGGGGGAGAATTCCTGCCTGGGATCGAGTTCCCCAAGCAACGGAAGCCTCATGGGGCCATAGATATTTCCGGTATAATCTAGCGACAACTGTAGCGGGCGAATATTATAAGAAACACTCCATGTGCCCGAAAATCGTTCAGTGAGGATCTGCCTTTCTGTTATACCGTTTTCCGTATTACTCACATCCTGGAAAGTTGCTCCTACTATGAATTTCAGACCAGAAGGCAGCGCCAGATCGAAATTGGCACTAACCCCTTGAGAGACCGATTTGCCATCAAGATTTTTATAGATGATCTGGTTGGCATTGGTATCGTAATCAGGAATGATCTTATTACTGAAATGGGTGTGAAATGCAGAGAAATCTAAGCCGAAGAAAACACCATTAGCTGCATAAATCTTTTTTAGATAATTGACATTGAAGTTTACGGATCTTTCCGGTTTTAATTCTTCAGCGATGATTACATCTCTTGCACCGGTCAATGCGGCATGGTCTTCGGTAAACAGGTTCACTACCCTGAAACCAGTACCGCTGTTAAACCGGAGGATATCCCTGTCGCCAATCTTCCAACGGTAGGCCAGGCGGGGTGTAATTATAGACCCATGCCTTTCATCGTAGTCGTACCGGACCCCAGTAAGAAGGGAGTGCCTTTGGGCAAGTGTAATCTCATCCTGGACGAATAGGCTGGGAATCCAAACCTCATCGGGTTCATTTCCCCTTAGATCAGTAGTAGCAGGAGTATTATCGTCGTAGTAGTTGTAGCGCAAGGCGGTTCCCAGCAGAAAATCGTGTTTTCCGAAACGCCTGTCCCAGGTGAGTTGCCCGAAACCTATCCGCTGATCGGCAAGGTAGGGAAGATCTCCATATACCGAATTCTGTTTGTGATCATTGTAAGAAATTGAGAACAGTAGTTTTTCCTTGAAAGGCAATTGATATTTGCCGACAAACTCCCAGCGACTCGTATATATACTTTCCCCATAAATTTCATCACCACCCCTGAACTCCGGAGTCCATTGCATTTCCCCACCCCACCGGTCTTCATAGAAATAACGACCTGCAATGGAAAATATCCGGGCATTCTTCCGCTTAAAATTCCATTTCTGAAATATGGAGATCCGGTCCTGAAGTGTAACATCAGTAAAATTGTCCTCGTTATTATCTACTGGCAGATCATATTTAAAATAATTAATACCCAGCATTAAATCCGTAGTGGTGCCAAAACCTATTTTTGTTCCTATATCGAGGTTGTACTCCCCATAACCAGTGGCGAAGGCATCGGCTACAAATTCAGGCGCAGCAGGCGCATGTTTGGTAATGATATTGATGAGCCCGCCCACCGCTTCGCTGCCATATAAAGTGGAGGCGGGACCTTTTACAACCTCGATCTGTTCGATAAGGGAGTTAGGGATTCCCGTAAGGCCATACACTGTTCCTAAACCACTTACAATGGGCATACCGTCGATAAGTACAAGGGTATATGGACCTTCCAGCCCGTTGATATGAATATCACCCGTATTGCAAACATTACAGTTGATCTGTGGACGAACCCCGTTTACATTTTGAAGGGCTTCAAAAATACTGGACGTCGGGTTCTTTTTAAGGAACGCCGGGCTATATACCTCAACAGGAACCGGACTCTCAAGTCTACTTACAGGCTTTAAAGTACCTGTTATGACGTATTCCTCCAGTTCTTCCGATGCAGAATTGAGCGATATGTTGAGGTTATTTATGGGCTGCCCATTTACCTTTAATTTTCTCGACCATGGCTGGTAACCAACGGCTGTCACATGGAGACGATATTCCCCTTTTGGAATGTCCTGAATGATAAAATATCCATTTTCGTCCGAAGAAGTTCCCAAACCACTTTTACCAAGAACAATGTTGACGAATGGAATAGGTATATCTTGATGGGTGATTCTGCCCGAAATTTCAGTTTGCTGTGCCGAGGAGTATACCATACAAAGCAGGCACGCTAGAATGGAAGCGTGATATTGAAAAAACCTGTTACACAATCTAAGATTCACCAGAATTTAAATTTAGACAAATCTAAAAATATGTTTTTATAAATAAAAATGTATTTTTGTCTAAATTGTCTTTGCTGCATGACGCATTCCGAGGAAAACTATCTAAAAGCCATATTTCATCTAAACAAAGGTGGTGCTAAAGCGGTTTCTACCAATGCACTGGCCGGCCAGATGGATACCAAACCTTCATCGGTTACAGATATGATAAGGCGTCTGGCCGAAAAAGGAGTGGTGCACTACAAAAAGTATCAGGGGGTTTCATTAACGGAGAAAGGGAGTCGTCTTGCACTATCAGTGATCAGAAAACATCGGCTTTGGGAAGTTTTTCTTGTGGAAAAACTATCCTTCAATTGGGATGAGGTCCACGAGATCGCCGAGCAATTGGAACATATTAAAAGTGAACAACTCATCGACAGGTTAGATGAGCTGCTTGGATTTCCACAATTCGACCCGCACGGCGATCCGATACCGACAAAAGATGGGAGTCTGCCATCTGGCGATAAACAATTATTAAGCAATATGCCACTTCATTCCAAAGGGATATGTGTGGGTGTTAAGGATTCATCGTCTGCTTTTTTGAAATTTTTGGATAAAAACAATATTGCATTGGGCCACCGGATAGAATTGTTGGAAAAGGAGGAATTTGATAATTCGGTTTTTGTAAAGGTTAATGATGCGCCTATGCATCTTTCCTATCAGATCGCATCAAACCTGTATGTAAAAAAGATATAATATGTTAGAGGGGGTCGTAGATTATTTTGAACAGCTTAATCCAATTTTGGCGGCATTTTATGCAACTCTGTTTACCTGGGGTTTAACAGCCCTTGGCGCTTCTTTCGTATTTCTGTTCAAAAAAATGAACCGGGCTGTATTAGACGGGATGTTGGGGTTTACCGGCGGGGTAATGGTGGCGGCCAGTTTCTGGAGCCTGTTGGCCCCGGGCATCGAAATGAGCCCTGGAGAAGGTTTTACAAAGGTTATTCCGGCTGCCGTAGGTTTTATGTTTGGAGCGCTTTTCCTTTATGGGCTCGACAAAGTCTTACCCCACCTGCACATCAATTTTAGGGAGAGCGAAAAGGAGGGAATCAAAACACCATGGCATAAAACCACTTTGCTTACCCTGGCGATAACCCTGCACAATATACCGGAGGGATTGGCCGTCGGGGTGTTATTTGGAGGCGTTGCTGCTGGTTTTGATGGGGCGACCATCGGCGGAGCTGTGGCCCTGGCCCTTGGAATTGGACTTCAGAATTTTCCAGAAGGTATAGCAGTAGCCATGCCACTGAGGAGGCAGGGTCTAAGTAGACTCAGAAGTTTTAATTATGGTCAGGCTTCGGCCCTAGTTGAGCCTATTGCAGCTGTATTAGGCGCCTGGGCCGTACTTACTTTTCAACCCATTTTACCTTATGCGCTTTCTTTCGCCGCCGGGGCTATGATTTTTGTTGTGGTCGAAGAAGTGATCCCCGAAACCCAGCAGGACAAATATACCGATATAGCCACACTTGGATTTATTGGAGGTTTTATAATAATGATGGCGCTAGACGTAGGTCTGGGTTAATCGATTATTCCAAAATTTCAGGCATTTCCTCATAGGGGATTGTGTCGATAATATAGCGAAGCGCTTCAATACGGGCCTCCGATTTTTTATTAGCGTCTATGATCACCCATGGGGAATGAGGCAGATTGGTGTTTTCGAACATCTTTAATTTGAAAGCGGTATACTCCTCCCATAGTTCCTGTGCACGCATATCTACCGGGGTCATTTTCCATTTTTTCAGGGGATTTGATTTGATCTCCTTAAAACGCATGGCCTGTTCTTCTTTGGTAATGGAAAAATAGAATTTGATGAGAAAGGTGTCTGAATCGAGGATCATCCTCTCGAAACTATTTACCTGTTTCATAAAATTCTGATATTGTGGTTTGGTGCAGAATCCGTTTACCGGTTCTACTACTGCACGGTTATACCAGCTTCGGTCGAAGAAAACAATTTCCCCTGGTTTGGGTAACTGATTCACATACCGCTGAAAATACCATTGACCTTGTTCTTCGGCTGTAGGTTTAGGAAGCGCTATAATCCTGAACTGCCTGGGATTGATATGTGCTGTGATTCGTCTGATGGCGCCACCCTTGCCTGCAGCATCCCTGCCCTCAAAAATGATTACCACCTTCTTTTTCCTGGCGATCACCCAATTCTGCAATTTTATCACTTCGGCCTGTAATTGTTTGAATTCCAGCTCGTGCTTTGTAACACGTACGGCCTTTTCAAGATTAGTCTTTTTATCGGCAAAGAGAGATCTCATCCCCAGAGGGGTGTTCAACAATTGAAGATCTTCTTCAGATATTCGGCGCTTTGTTGTCGACCGGTTTCTCATACTTTATATATCAATTTGTTCAATATGCCGGTAATACCTTAAAATTACATTTGGATCGGGTAAAATGCTTGTTTTATGTTTAGTCTTGGTGGAATAAGAAAATTTCGATAAAACATAACGTATGCTTTCCAGCCGGGCGATCTTTTTATTATTTGCTTTGACGATGATCCAGGGGCTGAAAGTGGTATGGGTTTTAGCAAACATCTGCTCTTTATAGTGGGTGTATTTGTCCCATAATTCCTGGCCCCTCCGATCCACCGGACTGAATTTCCATTTTTTTAATGGGTTCAACAGCCTCGATTCGATCCGCTTTTTCTGTTCCTTTTTTGAAATGGAAAACCAAAATTTTATGATTTGAACCCCGTCTTCATACAACATATGCTCGAAGCCAGGTACCTGAACCATAAACTGTTTATACTCTTTTTTATCGCAGAACCCCATTACAGGTTCCACTACCGCCCTGTTATACCAGCTACGATCGAAGAAGACTATTTCACCAGGATTTGGTAATTCTTTTATGTACCTTCTAAAATACCACTGTCCGCGCTCTACCTCGGTAGGCTTTGACAGCGCTACCACCCGCATCGATCTGGGGTTCAGATGTTCTGTAAAGCGTTTGATGGCACCACCTTTGCCCGCGGCATCCCTTCCTTCGAATATTATGGCTACCCTTAGTTTTCGGCGGGTAACCCATCGTTGAAAATTCACCAGTTCTGCCTGCAATAACCTCAATTCCTCCTCATATCGCAGGTTGTTCAGGACCCTGTTTATATCGATGTTGCCATCTTGCGCGACCTGGATTAAATCTTTCCTTCTCCTTGCACTTTCAAGTTCCTGTAATGAAAACATATTAACCGGGTTAAAAAACACAGATCCGCTGGAGTGAATTGGGAATATTCTGTGAATTCTTCGTAAGACTAGCTATAAATATAATACTTTTAAAGCATCTAAAAGGGTTTAAAAACAGTAGATATTATTTAGAAAAACCATGAAATAATTTTTCTATTTCTATACTGCTAAGAATCAGTCGGTAACTCAATTTTAAGGATTATGTACAAAAAGATCTTATTCCCATTATTTGTATTTCTGATATTTTTTTATGCCTCGGGGCAAGATTCACACTTCACATACCTCGACGTATTCGACCTGGAGTATGTAAACGATCCTCAGATTGCACCGGACGCCTCCTGGATTGTATACAGGAGAACTGGCTTCGACATTATGAAGGATAGATCCATAGGCAACCTTTGGATGATAAAACCGGACGGATCCCAGCACCGGAAACTAACTTCCAGAGAGGTTTCAGAATCCTCGGCCAGATGGTCTCCAGACAGCCAGCGGATTGCTTTTGTAAGCAGCACTGATGAGGGAGCCGAGATTTATGTTTATTGGATGGCTTCTGGAAATTTCGCCCGTATTTCACAACTGCCATCAAGTCCGGCTTCCTTAACCTGGTCTCCAGATGGTAGTGCTCTGGCCTTTACGATGCACGTGGAATCGGAACCGCCAGTTCTTGCTAAAAGCCCAAAAAAACCTAAAGGCGCTGCCTGGGCCGAGATGCCCAGAATAACCGATCGTCTATATCACGAGGCCGATGGGAAAGGGTATCTGAAACCCGGCTACCATCATATTTTCACCATACCATCCGTTGGCGGTGCTTTGCGTCAACTCAGTTCCGGTGACTTCCACCACAGGGGAAAACTCAGTTGGTCACCCGATGGAAAGGTCATCTACTTTTCGGGCAACAGAAATGAAAATTGGGAATACGAATTTCGAAATAGTGAGATATATAGCCTAGATGTTAATAGCGGTAATATTAAGGCACTTACCGCCCGCAAGGGGCCAGACCACAGTCCGGCTGTATCTCCAGATGGGAAATATATTGCTTACCTGGGTTATGAAGATAAAACTCAGGCACATCAGCGCACCCGCTTGCACCTGATGTCTACCGATGGCATGGATCAGCGAGAGATCTCCACCAACTTAGATCGATCTGTCAGCAGTCCGGTATGGGATGCAAAAGGCTCTGGTCTTTATTTTAAGTACGATGACAAGGGAAACACCAAAGTCGCCCATATTACCATGGCAGGCCAGATCAGGAAAATCTCCGACAATCTCGGGGGAACATCTATTGGCAGGCCGTATTCGGGCGGATCGTTTTGTGTTTCCAACAATGGAACCATTGCTTTTACTCATAGCAGGCCGGAATATCCGGCAGAAATGGCTGTGGTTAAGCCTAAGGCCCAAAGAGCCATTAAGATCACAGCTTTGAACAAAAACTTGTTAGGCCAAAGAACCCTTGGCAAGGTAGAAGAAATATGGTATAAATCTTCAGTGGATCAACGCGATATTCAGGGCTGGGTGGTTTACCCTCCTGATTACGATGCGGCTAAAAAGTATCCATTCCTTGTAGAAAATCATGGCGGCCCCATTGCCAATTACGGCGACAGGTTCTCCGCCGAGATGCAATTATATGCCACAGCGGGCTATATTGTTTTTTATCCGAATGCCCGGGGAAGCACCAGCTATGGTGAGGAATTTGCCAATTTGCTCTATAACAATTATCCCGGTGAGGATTACAATGATGTGATGGATGGGGTGGATTATTGTATCTCCAAAGGAATAGCTCATGAAGATCAGTTGTTTGTTACTGGTGGAAGCGCCGGGGGGATAATGACGGCCTGGATTATTGGTAAAAACAATCGATTTGAGGCGGCTGTGGTGGCCAAACCGGTTATGAACTGGATCAGTAAAACACTGGTGGCCGATAATTATTTTTGGTATGCCAATTCGAGGTATCCGGGACAACCCTGGGAGAATTTTGAGGGGTATTGGAATTTTTCCCCTATCTCCCTAGTGGGCCAGGTGGAAACCCCTACCATGGTAATGGTTGGCATGGACGACCTGAGAACCCCGCCCAGCGAAGCAAAGCAACTCTATCATGCCTTAAAGCTTAGAAAAATTGAAACAGTACTTATGGAAATACCGGGCGCGAGTCACGGGATTGCCAATAAACCCAGTAATCTAATAGCAAAGATCACTCATACGGTTGCATGGCTTGATAAGTACAGAACGGATATTGATCGATAAAAAAAGATCATATCGTCCGTTCTATTGATTTAAAAAGCAGCTATTTAAGTCAATGGTCTCTTAAATTTCTTTATTTTCGGCCCCTGATTATAAATTATTTTAATTGTTTGTCTGAATCCAGATTTTTTTTAAGCCTTCGAACACAATTTTCTAAGTTAAAATCTGTTCTAAGCTCAGGCCAAAACCACTCGACTATGAGATTACTCACAATCCTATTTCTTACCCTTCCTTTGCTCGCTTTTTCGCAAAACAAACTGACCATTGAAATCGTAGGTGTTCAAAGTTCCGATGGAGATGTAAAGGTGGCCGTCTATGATACCTCGGATGCCTTTTTAAGCAAGGACAAGGTCTTTAAAACGGGAAGTGCTTCGGCCAAAGAAGGTAAAACAGAAGTGTCTATTGACGACATTCCCGATGGTGAATACGCTGTGGTATTGTATCACGATGCTAATGGGAATGATGAGTTAGACACCAATTGGCTTGGTGTGCCTAAAGAACCGGTGGGGTTTTCCAATGCTAAGATGAAGACCTTCGGACCGCCCAAATTCAAGGAATGTGTTTTCAAGATGGAACCGATTACACAGATCCAGGTAGCCCTTTAAATTATCTTTTTACTTTTCAGATAGGTGTTATCTTTATAATACCGATTTCCTCATTGCCCTGACAACAGGGTTTTGCAGCCTCTAACCCTTTAAAGCGCTTTGGCAACCCAAAGGAGATAGCAGATACTGTATTGTCTCTGGCCTCCGATGAAGCCAGCTATGTGAATGGAATTGAATTGGCCGTTGATGGTGGGATGAGTCAGATTTAAATTAAGGACATATTATAATAAGACCCTCTGGTAATAAACCGGGGGGTTTTTTTGTTTAATGTTGACGGTTGACGATTGACGCGTGTCATCCAAAGCTTTAGCGACGGATGGGTTGACGGTTGACGTTAGACGGTGGACGGCAGACGGTGGAAGGAAAATAATTGATTTAGCAATATTGAGATGCAGTGGCCAGGAATTGACATACTGCAAACGAATACTAAATACTTTTATGAATATGGCTAAGGCTAAGGGAGAACGAATAATTACCATTCCACTCCCGAACTCGGACCTCGTACTCCATTCTTTTAACTCTTCACTATCAATGGCATTCGCAGTCATCCTGACCACATGAACGGGTCGATTTCCCTGTGCCAGGAACTGTTTTTGGCCAGATGTATTTCTTTACCAGGAATCCCAGCGCGGCGATAAGAGTAACACAGACCAATATTTCCTGAAAACCCATTTTCTAATCAAGGATTTGATATGTTATCAGAGCTACAAGGTACGCAAAAACGGTCATAAACCCCAATTGCAATAATGGCCAGCGCCAACTGTTGGTCTCTTTTTTTACCACCGCCAGCGTACTCATGCATTGCATGGCGAAAGCATAGAAAAGTATAAGCGAAATACCAGAAGCGAGATTAAACAATGGCTTTTTTGTATCCTGGTTGATCTCAGCTGCCATTCGCCCTTTAATGGTTTCCTCCTGGTCGTTGCCAACGCTGTAAATAGTTGCCAATGTCCCGACGAACACCTCCCGGGCTGCAAAAGATGTGAGGATTGCTATCCCGATCTTCCAATCATACCCCAGCGGTTTTACCAGCGGTTCGAAACTCTTTCCTATATTTCCAATCAATGAATGCTCCAGTCGAAAACTTGCAATTTCCTGTCCTTTGGCGGCCTCCTGAAACTCCCTGGTTTTCAGCTCTATGGATCCTTTTTGTAAATCTGTATTGTCTGCATTCAAGCCCTCCCGAGCGCCGGTTCGATCTAATGCTTTGTATTCCTCAAGTTTATCACTTATAAAGGCTTTACTATGGGTGGAAAACCCTTCATTAACAATACGTTCTGTTACGATCTCTTCGGCATTCTTAAATTCGTCACTAAATCCATTGGACCCCAGGAACCAAAGAACGATCGATATCGCCAGGATGATCTTGCCTGCACCCACCACGAAACTTTTGGTCTTTTCAACTACCGTATAGGCAACATTTCGCAACAACGGCAATTTATAACTGGGCATCTCGATCATAAAAAACGATCTTCCCTTTATCTTTAGCATCCTGTTCAGTATCGAGGCCGAGATTATAGCGGTAGCAAATCCAAGGAAATAAAGAAACATCAGTGTCAGTGCCTGATAACTAATACCCAGAATTGTATCTTGTGGTATTACCAAAGCGATAATAATAAGGTACACCGGTAGTCGTGCAGAACAGGTGGTGAACGGGGTAACGAGAATGGTGATTAGGCGTTCTTTCCAATTCTCAATATTTCGGGTAGCCATTACTGCTGGAATAGCACAGGCGGTTCCCGATATCAGTGGCACCACGCTTTTGCCACTCAGACCGAAAGGTCTCATGAGTCGGTCCATCAGGAAAACCACCCTACTCATATATCCTGATTCCTCCAGCAGAGAAATAAATAAAAACAAAAAGGCGATCTGTGGAATAAAGATCACGATCCCTCCAATTCCGGCAAGTATACCTTCTGCCAATAGATTGGTAAATACTCCGGGAGGAAGGGTTTCCTTAATCCATTCGCTGGCGGAGGCAAACTGGGCATCAATAAAATCCATAGGATACTGACTCCAATCGAATATCGCCTGAAAGATGAGAAGGAGCAGAAGAATAAAGATCACGTATCCGAAGATCTTATGGGTAAGGATTCGATCTATGGAGGCTCTAAAACCTGTAGCTGCTGAGGGATCTACCTTATAGGTCTCTTTCAGCACTTTATTGATAAACTGGTATCTATAAATAGTCTCTTTATGCTGAAGTCTTTTGAGTTCGGCCTTAGATTTGGTGGGCAACAGCTCACTATTTTGAAGCCTGTTCTTTTCAACGGGCATAAAGTTTATGTCCTGGGTAATGACCAACCAAAGTTTATACAGGTCTTCGCCGGGGAATGTTTTTTGGAGCCTCTCAAAGTATTCCGGTGCAATATGACTGGCATTGATGATGGCTTCGGTAGAGAGAGTTGAATAATTCTCGATAGATGTTTTGAGCTCTTCAATACCCGTTCCTTTTCTTGTACTTACCAATGCAATCCTGGTATCCAGTTTTTTCTCGAGCTCTTTGATATTTAAGGTGATTCCTTTTTTTACCATACGATCGGCCATATTGATCACCAGCAACGTTGGGATCTTAAGATCTTTGATCTGTGTAAAAAGAAGTAAGTTTCTTTTAAGATTCTCAATATCGGAGATCACCACAGCAACGTCCGGAAAATCTTCATTTCGCTTATTCAACAGTAATTCTACCACAACACTTTCGTCAAGGGAGGTGGTATTTAAACTATAGGTACCGGGAAGATCTATGATATGGGCTTTCTGTCCATTGCTGAGCTTGCAGACACCCTCTTTTTTTTCAACCGTAATCCCGGGATAGTTCCCCACCTTTTGTTTCAACCCGGTTAATTGATTAAAAACCGAAGTCTTACCTGTATTGGGATTACCGATAAGCGCTACTTTGATACTCTTGTTCATCGGGTTGAGGAATCTTCTTTTACATCGAGCATTATACGCCTGGCAATATCTCTCCTGATGGCGATATGTGAACCGTTTACATCGATATATAGCGGGTCGTTCAGAGGCGCTACTTGTACTAATTCAAGAAGATTTCCAGGCAGACATCCTAATTCAAGGAGTTTTACAGGAATCTCGTCTTCCCCGAATTCCTTTATAACCCCTTTTTGACCCGGACGCAGGTCTGCTACACTAAGCTCCAAATTATTTAGAATGATTTTAAGTAAGGACAAATGTAAGTGAAAATGCCGAGCTATACTCACAAATAAAAACAAAAAAGTGGCCTTGGCAAGGCAGATAGTGTTGGTAGGAACAGAGCCTTACTCGGAGTAGGTAGCTTTTAGGATTTCAAGATCATTCATCAGCCGCTCAATCTCTTCCGGGCTGGTTCCGTTATAAGTTCCGCGTATCCTTCTCTCTTTGTCTACAAGGATAAAATTCTCTGTATGGATCATATCGAACGGACCCGCAGCCTGAAAGTCCTTAACCGCGAGATATGACTTCCTGGCAAGATCGTAGATCTGCTTTTTATCACCGGTAACCAGGTTCCATTTATGATCTGCCACTCCTTTTTCAATAGCGTATTTTTTTAGCTGGGCGACGGAATCGATTTCTGGTGTCACCGTATGCGACAGCAACATAACATCTTCATCTTCTATGATCCTTTCCTGAATATCTGCCATATTTTTAGTCATGATCGGGCATATGGTCAGGCAGGTGGTAAAAAAGAAATCTGCAACATAGATCTTGTTTTGATAGTTTGCCTCTGTAATGATTTCCCCATTTTGATTCACCAAAGAGAAATTATCGATCGTATGATATTTCTTTACATAATGAAGCGTGCTGTCTACGAGTTCCGGATTAAAATCCGCAGGCTGGTAAACGGGTAAACTATCCTGTGGTTTCAGCGCATTATAAAAGAGTCCCAGGATAATGACTGAAAGGACGAGCATTACCAGTCCGAATAATTTGTATTTGCTAAAAAAAGATCTCATAACGAAAGAGCAACAAAGTTAATATGGCGCGCCAGAGTGCGCAAAACTAAATGTTAGAATAGGTATTAAATCTTTCTTAAATTCATGTAGAGGATTCTTCTTTCTTTTTTTAAAAGAACCTAAAAGCGTACTTTTGTTCGTTTTCTGAAGAATAGACGCTGATGAGTCCCATTATAATCAAGGCCCTGCAATTCCTATTGAGCTTATCCCTTTTAATCGTACTGCACGAACTGGGACACTTTATTCCGGCCAAATTGTTCAAGACCAGGGTAGAGAAATTCTATCTCTTTTTCGATGTAAAGTATTCATTGTTTAAGAAAAAGATAGGGGAGACCGTCTATGGTATTGGGTGGCTTCCACTTGGAGGTTATGTAAAGATCTCCGGCATGATCGATGAGAGCATGGATACCGACCAGATGGCGCAGGAACCTAAGCCATGGGAGTTTCGGTCGAAACCCGCCTGGCAGCGGTTAATTATCATGCTTGGTGGTGTTACAGTTAATTTTCTTATCGCTTTTGTGATTTACATACTCACCTCTTTTTACTATGGGGATACCGATATCTCGACCTCCAGTATAAATGACGGTTACTGGATCACCAATCCCGTATTGACCGATCTGGGCATAGAAACCGGAGATAATATCGTTTCGATAAACGGGGAACGATATGAGAACTACTCTGATCTAAGAAAGAATTTGATTACGGCAGACAGAATTACACTGGAGCGCGATGGAAATCGGAGGGTAGTTGAATTACCGGAGGATTTTTTAGGAAAACTCAGTACGGGCACTAATCTTACTTTCTTTGAATTGAGAGTTCCATTCATCGTAGGGCAAGTTTCGGATAGTTCACTAAATATTGGTACAGGGTTGAAAAAAGGCGATGTCTTTACCAAACTCGATGGAACCCCATTGCCCTATTACGACCAGTATAGCGGATTTCTGGATGGTTATAAAGGAGAGGAAATCGTTGCGGAGATCAAAAGAGAAGGGAACACCCAGGAGATCGAATTAAAGGTAAGCGAAGACGGGAAACTGGGAATATTCGCAGGAGGAACTATAATGGAGATTGCTGAAATGGGCTATTTCGACATTGTAGAAAAGAAATATGGTTTCTTTGAAAGTTTCAACGTGGGGACCAAAAAGCTTTTCAATCAGATCGGGAGTTACTGGCAACAGCTTGAAAAAATATTTACCCCAAGTACCGGGGCCTATAAAGGTGTAGGTGGTTTTAAAGCTATTTTCGATATTTTCCCCAGTACCTGGAGCTGGCAGGCGTTTTGGGGAATTACCGCATTTCTGTCGATCATGTTAGCCGTCTTAAACCTCTTACCGATTCCCGCATTAGATGGGGGACATGTGATGTTCCTGATCTACGAAATGGCAACCGGCCGCAAACCGACGGACAAATTTCTGGAATACGCACAGATGGTAGGATTTTTCCTTTTGCTTGGGCTTATAATCTTTGCCAACGGTAACGATATCTATAAGGCGGTATTCAAATAGTATTGTCTAAAAAAATGCCAGCCTATACTGCCTGATAGGCTGACATTTGAGTCACCGGCACAAAACGAAAAACGAAGAACTTGAATCAGCTAACCGGCGACTGTTGCAGGGAACAGAAGTATCGTGCGAATCCCAACCCCAGCTAATCCCTAACCATATACCGAAGATAATGTGGAGGGCTGCACTGTGCTTGCAGGCGCATAATTCTTTGATTAAATCCAATTAATTTTATTGGGGTATTGAGAATTAACCGCTATATTTGCAACCGCAATTTCAGGAATTATTCCTCCTTAGCTCAGTTGGTTAGAGCATCTGACTGTTAATCAGAGGGTCCTTGGTTCGAGTCCAAGAGGGGGAGCGAAGAAGTAGAGCGAAGCTTACTTCATCGCTACTCCGAAGCCATCCACAAAAGTGGGTGGCTTTTTTGGTTCGTAAAGCGGGATAAGAACTTGACTTTGGGCGGGGATGGCGTAATCCCTAAACTCACATTAACCATTATTTGGGAACTCTGCAGTAGACGGTTATAAATAAATCGGTTATACGATCACTGTGTAACCGTTTTTATGTTAATTTTAATTTAAATCAAAAAAACTGATGAAATTAACATCCATATTGTTCATAGTACTGCCCCTATTTATCTATGCCCAAAATTCTGACTATTCTCTAAACTCCATGCTGAATGAAGGCATAAAGGCGCCTAATACTCACCATATTGGTGAAGCCTGGTTAAACTTTTTAGTCGAAGCTGGCGAGGATTTCAGTTACAATATCACCCAGGCAACTTTTAGTCCGAATTCAACATTAGACTGGCATAAACATGCAACTCCTCAGGTGATCATCATTGTAGAGGGGGAGGGATACTATCAGGAAAGAGGCAAAGAGGCGATTATCCTCAAAGAAGGCGATGTTATTAAATGTGAAAAAGATGTAGAACATTGGCATACATCCACTGCTGAGAACAAAGTTTCTTATATCGCTTTTTATGGTGATGAACCAACTGTTTGGACCGAGAAGCTTACTCGCGAATACTATGATAGTGTAGCTTTGAAACTAAAAAAGTGAATAATTACTCGAGATAAATCTAAGCATCCACTTTTGTGGATGGCTTCTGCTGTATTAACCAATCAAATATTTCTTCTATAGGTAAAAGACTAATAGCCCTGCCCTGGCTTAAACTATTATCCACATTTGGAAGAACCACAATCTTTGCAGGTGAGGCATCCTTCCTGATAAATTAAATTCGTTGATGAACAATTATCACATTTTTGTCCCTTTACCTCGGTACCGTCGGTTACAAATTTTTTTAGGGCCCGGGCAACTCCATTTTTCCAGGTATTTAGTGTTTCCCCTTCCAAATGAAGACTGCTGATGAGGTCAACAACTTTTACTATGGGCATTCCATGTCTTAATGTACCGGAAATAAGTTTAGCGTAATTCCAGTATTCGGGATTGAACTTGTGAGACAGGCCTTCAATAGTTGTTTTATACCCTCGTTTGTTTTTGTATTGAAAATCATAACGAGAGGTCCCATCTTCATCTCTATTCTTAATTATTAAGCCATCATCCACCCATCTCGGGATTAAGATCCCATCTTCATCGTCTGCCAGTCCAGTAAAAATTTCATAGGGCTCACCATCGATTAAACCAATAAAAGCAATCCATTTTTCCTTGTTGTTTTGAAAACGAACCACATCTGCCTCCAGAACCTGGGGACGTTTTGTAGGAAAGACCGTAAGGGTTTCCTGAGCTTCACTTTCGTTGGATATCAATACGCCCGATCTTGATCCGTCACGATAGACAGTTACTCCTTTGCAGCCGGCCTTCCATGCCTCTAAATACAAGTCGCCTACCAGTTCTTCCGTGGCGTCATTGGGAAGATTAATGGTGACACTTATCGAATGATCTACCCATTTTTGAACGGCGCCTTGTAAACGAACTTTGCTCAACCAATCCACATCATTTGATGTGGCTTTATAGTAAGGGGATTTAGCCACAATTTCATCCAGCTCCTCCTGATTGTATTCTCTTTCAGTATCCAGTCCATTTGCTTTCATCCACTGCTTAAACCTATGGTGGAACACTGCGTATTCCTCCCAGGAATCGCCCATTTCATCTACAAAAGTGACCTTAGCATCCTTCTCGTTCGGATTAACTTTTCTCCTTCGTTTATAAACAGGGAGAAATACCGGTTCAATACCTGAAGTAGTCTGTGTCATTAAACTTGTAGTACCCGTAGGGGCAATGGTCAATAAGGCAATATTTCTCCGCCCGTATTCGAGCATCTCATAATACAATTTCTCATCTGCTTCTTTTAGCCTTAGTATAAATGGATTTTCTTTTTCTCTTTCGGCATCGAAAATTTCGAAAGCACCCCGATCCTTTGCTGTATGTACAGAGGCCCTATATGCCTCTAACGCTATTGTTCTATGGACTTCAATAGAAAGTTCATTCGCTTCTTCACTGCCGTATCGCAGTCCTAATGCTGCCAGCATATCTCCTTCGGCGGTAATACCAATTCCTGTCCGCCGTCCTTCAATGGCTTTTTCTTTAATTTTTTCCCATAATCTCAACTCTACCAGCTTGGTTTCTTCCAATTCCGGATCCGATTTTATTTTTGCCAGAATGGCATTTACTTTTTCAAGTTCAAGATCAATAATGTCGTCCATGATACGTTGTGCCGCGGCTATATGTTTTTTGAACAAGATGAAATCAAAGTTTGCAGAACTCTTAAATGGATCATTTACATATGAGAACAAGTTAATAGCCAACAATCTGCACGAATCATATGGGCACAATGGGATTTCTCCGCAAGGATTGGTAGAGACAGTTTTGTACCCGAGGTCAGCATAGCAATCAGGTACCGACTCTTTTATAATGGTATCCCAGAACAAGATTCCAGGTTCTGCTGATTGCCATGCATTGTGCACAATTTTATGCCATAAGTCCCTGGCATCAATTTCTTTTGAGATTTTTGGATTGCTGCTATGAATGGGAAAACTTTGGGCATACGGACTATTGTTTTGAACAGCTTTCATAAAATCATCATCAATCCGAACAGAAACATTGGCACCGGTAACTTTACCCTGTTCCATTTTAGCATCGATAAAATCTTCCGCATCCGGGTGGTTAATTGAAACCGATAACATTAAAGCTCCCCTCCGGCCATCCTGTGCCACTTCTCGTGTAGAATTAGAATAGCGTTCCATAAATGGTACCAGGCCGGTTGAGGTCAGCGCTGAGTTTTTAACCGCAGAACCTTTGGGCCTGATGTGGGATAAGTCGTGTCCGACTCCTCCACGTCTTTTCATTAATTGTACCTGTTCCTGGTCGATCTTCATAATGCCCCCATAAGAATCAGAAGTTCCTTCATTGCCAATCACAAAACAATTAGATAATGATGCAATTTGAAATGGATTACCGATACCGGCCATGGGACTTCCCTGAGGTACTATATATTTGAAGTTCTTAATCAGATCAAAGATCTCGGCTTCCTTAAGGGGATTTGGATATTTTTGCTCTACAAGAGCTATTTCTTTGGCAATCCTTCTATGCATGTCATTAGGATTAAGCTCATAGAGTTCTCCCTCAGAATCTTTCAAGGCATATTTGTTCATCCATACCCTGGCCGCCAAATCATCTCCATTGAAATAAGATAAACAGGACTGATACGCTTCTTCCTGAGAATAGGTTTTTCTTTTCTGGGGTATAGTTTTGACAGGCATGTATAGTTATTTAGAAGGTTATTAATGGAGAAGCAAAAATGGAACTAACCCAAAAACTATTCTATGACAAAAATCATAAAACTTACAAGACGAATCATATAAGCACCTGATAATAAGATAAATAAGAGTTTATCAACATAAAAAAGTTAACAAATTTATCGAATTATTACATTTCAAAATCGTGCTGAATTATAGCTTTGGCTAAAGCTAAAGAGGGCCAAAATAGTAAAGCCGCCAATAGTAGCGGCTTTATAATTACCAGCTTATCAAAGCTATCCTTTCTTAAAAAGCAGCTTCAAGTTCTCCTTCCCCTACAGGTTCTTTACCCGTTCTCAGGAATCCCATGTTCAATTCTCTTGTCCATCGGAAATAGATAGGTTTTTCATTCCTCAGGGTATCAATGATGTTGTGATACATGGATAGAGGATAACGCAGGTAAACCAATTTGTTTCTTACGTCGTAGTGATTCTCAGGAAGAGGTTTCCCGTCAGGGTGAAAAGTTATTTGTAGAATAAAATCATCATGATCATAACATTTTACAATAACAGGCGGATAAACACGCTTGGGCTCATCATTTCCGGCTTGAAAATGAATCCAGTATTGGGTAATTTCGCTATCAATGACTTTCATAGTATTTAGGTTTAATTAATAAATAAGTCGTTGGTTTAAAGATCGTTGTGTTTTGGTTTGAATACTATGACGAGGATCAGGTGGGATTGGTTTTCTGAGCATATCAAAATCATAAGAGAATAATATCCCGAAAATTGAACCTGATCGAATTGATACCTTCGGATTTTAATAGAAGAGGCTTCCGATCAGCTTTCGGTTATTCTTACCACTGACACTAGCTTCACAATTAAGTTATCTCTTAGAATAAGTTTTCGGAAAGATCTTTTTGGATCGAAAAATTAAGTTCGATTCACTACATTAGATAGAATTTAATGTAAACCATTTACGGAAGAAATCATGAGACCTTTTAGCGTTTTACTGGCAATATCATTTTTGTTGATCTTTGGTTGCCGCATGGCTGAGAAAAAACAAGACAAGGCAGAAATTGCCGTCGTAGAAGTCTGGGAAACAGACTTCTACGATGAATTCGAAACTTTTGATCCACAAAACTGGCAGGATCAGCGGATTTGGGTAAACAACGAACTACAGTGTTATTTGCCGGATGGGGAGTTAGGAACTCGTGAAGTAAGTGATGGAACACTAAAACTAAAAGTGGTGAATATCGGAGAAAAGCTGAGCTGC
>CAMYIE010000028.1 GCA_947258405.1 uncultured Eudoraea sp.
TGATTGCTTGCCCGTCCGAAGCTTTAGCGAAGGTGGGCTGATTGCTGATTATAAGTTATTGATTACTTATTATTAATCATACAATTCGACTGCCTACAGCTGTTGCCGTATTCCTACTCACAATATCACTTCTCGATACAATCCTCCTTATTCGGATCACTCGAAGTGACAACAGAACATGATCTTCAGTTTTCATATTTCATCTTTCAACTTTCAATTATCAATCTTCCGCCTACCAATCCCAACTTCTAGTGCACTCCCCGGCAATTGCCTTCAAGGGTGACACTAATACGATCAATTTCAGTAGCACCAGCAGGTAGTTCGCCCATTTCCAAACCAACATAATCATCAGCGGCTTTCCATTTAGCAATGGTCTCACTAAAAAATTGAGAAGCCTGGGCGTTGGTTTCGTAGACATATAAATCGTAGGATTCGCCCTGATCGCCGCCAAATCTGGTGACTACCTGCCAGTTCCCTTTTTCTTTATAGGAGGTATTGGTGTAGTCGGACTGCGGATAGTATTTCTTATCTGAGGGCTTTAGCATCACCCATATGTCTTTATCATGTGTTTCAGGATAAACCCCCATGGTAAGAATACGGCATTTTACGGCATCGCCATCCACCGGAGATATTACCTGTACCTGTTCCACCGGATATTTTACCCGTAATTTATTTCCGGTATCGTACATTTCAACATAGGCCAATGGATTCATAGATCCATAACCAAAACCTCCATAAAACAATAACACCATCCCCGCAATACCTAATGCGATCCTGATGCTCGCATTTTTTTTATAGAGTATCGAGATTAATAAACAAATCGCCCCTGCAATAATTGAAAAAATAATACTGTTTTGCATCTCTACTCAATTTAAAAACTAAACACTTCTTTCATACATTTTCTATACTAAGATAAGCAAATTAAGGCACTGAGATTCTACCTGAACCATGATTTTTTGATCGATGAAGCAGCCATTTTATAAGTTGCATTTCATGAATAACAGACAGGTAGATATAAAAAAGCAAGAACGAATCCCCTGTATCAGAGTCCGATAAAGGGTAGTCCTTGTCGGGCCTGATAAAAAGTAAAGGCAATCCAGGATGCGTAAATTATTCCGAAAAGTATCACTACAAGGGTCTGTCGACGGTTTGGGGCTTTCCATTTACGATAAAGCCCCCATGCAAATAAAGGGATGATCTGTATAGCATGCAGTCCGAAAAAATGAGCAACCCGCAGGTCACCGGCAACTGTACTCCAGTTTAATAGAGGTAATCCCTCGCCCCCATCGGCCACGCCTACATTATGCGCCATCTGACCAATCATCTGTCCACCTACCCAACTACCGTAAAACAATACCAGCCAGCCCAGTAATATGCCCCATTGAATAGATCTGGGCATATCTAAGCGTAGTCTGATGGTCTCTATGATGAAGAAGACCATCAATAGTACTACAATACCTATCAAGATCCCCATCGCGGCAAAGAGCAGGCCGTCTACGATGTTCGACTGGTTATAGTGCGATAAGATCCCCCGGGCGGCCTGCATAAAAATGATCAGGATCTCGAACAAGAGTGCCCAGGACAAAATATTGTTTAGGATGTTCTTCTTCCTTCTGGAGAAAGGATAAAGTGTGGTCAGAAAACCAACGGTCAGGATATAGATCCCTCCGGAGATCGTAAATTTTAAGGGTTTGAGCCATACACTGACGCCCATAAGCGTCCTCTCGTCTACCATCAGGCCAATAAGGCAGAGCAGGGCTAGGAAAAAATGGAATATGCCGATCCCAAAAAGTATCGGGCTTTCTTTTTTTACGGTGCTAAGCACAATTCTTAAATGATTCATGCTTTTTTTGTTTTAAGCGATCGTATCAGCATAAAAAGCAAAAATCCTACAGGGCCCAGCATAAAGGTTGCCAGCAGGCAGGGCGCCATCAGCAACTGGTGAATACCAAGATCTTCGTTTTGTTTGATCATCCACATCCCTACCAGAAGGTCGAAGGCAAGGTAGTGGACCCATCCGGCCAGTACGGCGTTTTCCTCAGTAAACAGGGCCATCACGGAAGACAAGCTGCCAAAATCCATACCTCCGCTGATACGCATCGCAATAACGATATAAAGGGCATATACCAGCGAAAGGATCAAAGGGACCACCTTATAAGTCATCAGGAACCGGGTGGCCTTCCATTTGGGAAGGACGATCATCAGTAGCCACATCGGTAAGACGAGTAAATTGGTTAAGGAAAAAACATCGGTGGGTGTCATCGGGCTTGGTTTTAGGTTGATTGCGTTATTGCTGCCCAAAAGATAATAAAGAAAAATAAGGTTTTAAGGTTGAAGCATCGTAAACGCTTATATAATGCTAAGTATCAGGTTCAGGATGTTCATTATTAATATCAATCAACTGTGAGTTGTTGTTCAGCCCATGATGTAAGCAACTCAAGGTAACCGTCCTGATATAGCCAGCCTTCAAATGGTCCGTCTTCCAGGCCGTATTTATAAAGATAATGGCTGGCACCTTCATATACCTTAATTTCAATATTTTTGTTCTCCTCTTGCCTAAACCCCTCCAAAAAAGCCACTATTTGAGCCGTGGGCATATTTTTATCCTTTTCGCCCATAACATAAAGCATAGGACTTTTTATTTCTTTTAAATAAGGTAAGGGATCATAGGAATAACGCCGGCCCCTGGAAGTGTATCTCAATGAATCATAATCAGATAGACTATCATAAGTGAACCAATTACTTAAACGATGATGCTTGTTAGCCACTGCTAAAAGCGCATTGATAGAATCCCGTTCGGCCCCATTTGCGATCGATAGATTTTTGTACACATCGATATAAAACTGCCAAATCCGCTGCGTTAAGGGGATTATATGTTCTAAGATTTCTGCTTCTGTAAACCCTTCATCCAGGGCATCCATTCTTACTTCATGAATTACGGTTTTAGTATGACTAAAGGGAGAGCTCACACGATTGATAATAAACCTGATATCCCCATCTAAATAAGCCAGCTCTGGCGTAAACCATCCGGATTCACTAAGACCCATAATCCCTACATTTTGCTGGTCGATATCTTTTTGATCTCTTATAAAATCTAATGCAGCACGTGCATCTTCCAGCAGCTGCTGATAGGTAAAATTGCCGTAGTCAACATTATTATTACCCGAACCTCTCTTGGTATAGACCAACACTGCAAATCCATGTTTTAGAAACGCATTGGCATGGAGCTTAAAATAAAGCTTGTTGTATTCCTGGTGATTGCTGCCAGAACCATGTAATAGTAATATGGCAGGGTGTGGTCCCTCCCCTTCCGGTCTCAACAACAGGCCTTCAATGGATATATCTGATTCAAAAAATACCTTCTCTTTCTGTCCCTTAAACCGGGCTACAATTTGTATAAACGCAACCAAAGACAGCATAATTGCTATGATGATGACAGACCATCTAATAAGTTTTGATCTTTTCATGGGTTGGATTCCATGTTTCGCTTACACATTAGTTGACTTATCAAATAAAATGTTACAAATGGAAACCAATAAGTGGAATATAAAAAAGATAGTTTCTTTATTCGATCTGCGGCAATGCTTTTACGTGCGCATAGATATCGTGGCCGTTTAGATTCATCTCCACCGCCACTTTAGCGAGCTTGATCCCCTTTACATCATTTAATTCACCATCGGGTGAAATCGCTTTTACCCCATAAAAATCGCCTGCCTGGTTAATGGCCTTTAGGTGTATAATGTTACCCGATCGCAGCACACCCTTAACATCTAGCCTATCTCCTTGCGGAGTGAGGGCTTTTATATCCAAAAGAGTGCCATCGTCGGTTATGGCCTTTACCGGGGTATATTTCTCCTCGCTGATCAGCATTTTAACAGGAACTTCTTCTCCATTTATCAAAGCCTTTACATCAAGAAGATGGCGCTGGTAATTATCCTGAATAGCCTTCACATCGTATATATTTCCCTCTTTGTCAAGCGCCTTTACATCTAAAAACATACCTTCCGGGTGGATGGCTTTGACATGCCAGTTACGATCATTACTGATGGTTCCAGCCTGGGGTAGTGATTTTACATGTGCATATACGGCATGGCCGTTGACCCACATCTCTGTTTGGCCCTGGGTGACCTTCACCCCTTTTACATCGTTTAGCTTACCTTCTGGGGAGATCGCTTTTACCCCGTAAAAAGCACCTTCCTTATCGATAGCTTTTATATGGATGATGTTGCGGGTACGACTCACGCCTTTTATATCGAGTGTATCGCCTTCAGGCGTCAGCGCTTTGATATCATAAACCGTACTGTCATCTGCAATGGCTTTTACCCGGGTATATTTATCGCCGCTCACCAATATTTTAACCGGAAATTGTTTGTCGCCCACCAGGGTTTTAATATCCATAAAACTCCGCTGATCGGAATCCTGTATGGCTTTAACATCGTGAATTTTGCCCTCTTGGTCTATGGCTTTAATATCGATAAGCCTGCCCTCCGGATGCACGGCTTTGATATGCCAAATCACCATGTCCGGCATATCTGCCTTTGCTTCGGCCATTTCCATTTTAGCTTCATTTGCATCGTTTTTGCAAGCAAACGAAATCATTATTATACCAAGAAGTCCTAGTATAGTAGTTCTTCGAAATACTATCGATAAATCATCAAATCTTCCCATGTCTTATAGTTTATCAATTTATGCCTTGTCGGCAAGGTATCTAACGGGTGTTGACCCCTTAAAAACGCAACAAATGTAGTTCAGCAACATTCCTTAGATAATGATAATTATCAGGTCATTTGAACCGGTTCACATAAGTCGGGAAAAATAAAAAGTTTCCAGTTTGAAGTCAGCGATTGGAATATCCTTATCACCTGAAACAGCCACAACGAAATGCCTTCTACCAGTACTTTAGATGTAGAAATTGAAGGTTCAGTAAATGCCCACTATAAAGGTTTGCCGGTTATTTAATCTGATTTTTGAGACTCTGTAAAGTCTTGGATGTGAATTGTATAGCAAACCGCGATCTGAATCATTTCCTTTACGCCCATGATAAAAAAGCTTGAGCCCTTCCCGAGTTTTTATATTGCAAACAGCATTACGATTTCCCTTTCGATGCTGCCGTGCCCTCAGACTTCATATGAACATCGAGTTGCGGGAAGGCAATGGTGATATCGTGCTCACTAAACTTCCGGACAATGATGCGCCGGATATCACTTTTAACAGATCCGATCCTAAAAATATTCTTGCTAAAGAACAACAGCTGGAAGTCTAGCGATGAGCTTCCAAAACCCATCAGTCTGCCTTCCGCCAGCTCGCGATCATAGACATCCGGGTGAGCCAGAGCACAATCCTCGAGGATTCGGATCACCTGGTCCACATCGCTGCCATAGGCCACACCCACATCTATGCGAAACCGGGTTTTATCGTTCTGGTGGCTCCAATTAATTACCTTGCTTGTAGTGATCAGTGAATTAGGGATAATGATAGAGATATCATCGGTATTAAGCCCCTTCGAAGTCCTTAGACCAATAGTCTGTATTTTAACCACATTCCCATCTACCTCCAGCACATCGCCAATCTTTATCGAGCGTTCCGTCAGTAGAATAAATCCGGAAATTATATCATTAAAGGTTTGCTGCAGTCCCAGGCCAATCCCGACCAGCAAGGCGGCCGACCCAGCCAATAATAACGTGACTTTAACCCCGATGGTTTCCAGGGCAAGACCAAAGGCTCCAATCCAAACTACGTAACGGATGATCTGGTATACAGCATGAATATTCCCCCTCTCATGGTCATTAACATCGGTTTTTCTAAACAGCGCTTTTTTTACTATCCAAAGGAGAATGCCTGTCCCGATTATTATCAGCAGCACCATTGCCACCATATGGACCTTTAGTGAATAGTTACCCACCGTAAAGATGACCTGATCTAACATGTTTTGGAAGGTTCGCATGGATATGGAAGATTGAATACTGAATATAGCAAATATTTGCTCAACCAAAAGTTGAAATGCAAATCGAAAATGAACTAAGCATCCAATGTGCTTATGACTTTCATCATAACAATTCGAAGGAAACAAATATCAAAATAGAAAAACCATAGAATCTATATGGCAGTGATATAGCCTTTTAGGGGTATATTTTCGTAATTTTAGTTGATTCCCCCAACAACTAAACAAAAGGTGCCCTGAAAACTATAAAAGAGATCATTTCTGTTGTTATTCAATTCCTCAGAGCATTGGTAGACTGGCTGCGGATGCTGCTCAGTGAAGGTGGAAACAACATCATCTCCCTGCTTATCATTCTGCTTTTCTACTTTATCGTATGGGAATTCCCCCAGGCGATAGACTTATTGCTGATCTTTAACCAGATCGATGCGACTACCATCTGGCATATTCCACTCTATTACGCCCTATTGGTTATTCTGGGAACGATCATATGGATAGCACCGGCCTATTTTGATCCCCGGGTATATCGCAATCTCAACTTAAAATCTTTTTTTTCTGTAAAAACCTTGCTACCCGAAAGCCGTAAAAGCTCCATGCAGAGACCACTTTATCTAAAACGATTGCACATACAAAAAACCATGCCCAAAATACTGGGCAGTTTGTTGATTATTATTTCATCAACCGGTGTACTCAACGCTTATGAGCAGTCCTATAACAGCATTCCGCTATGGACCAGCGCCAGGAATTATTTAACAATAACCGTCGTACTCTTCCTCCTGGTGCTGATCTATCCCATCTATAATTGGTTCCGGAATATATTTTTTAAGATTCCACAGAACAAGTGGATTATTTACCTGCTGATTTTTTTGGGCTTTGTTACCCTCATTCTACTCGGAATACTGAACGACCAGGATAAAGATGGTATCTTAAAGCTGTTTATCTCCAATAGCGTGCTGGCCTTCGTATTCCTGTCCTTTACTTTCCTATTTAAGAGGATCAGGTCCGATATGACCAAAACGATGATTTACCGGGTGGTATTGATTCTGGTAATCCTTTCCCTGCTATATTATATACTGATCGCCATTAAACCAGCCTATTCCCAAGCGCTGAACCCCTTGCTGGTAATCCTTATCAGTCTGATTGCCTTCTATATTATAGCCTTCGCACTGAAACTGACCGGTAAGCGATACAAAATACCGCTACTCACTTTGTTTATTATCGCTTGTTTTATCATCGGGGAAATGGCCGCCAAAAAAGACGGTTTTGATCATTATGCGATTGAACCGGTACCGGCCTCTAAAGATAACCGACCCGATATGGATAGCCATATCAACCAATGGTTCGAACAAAGAAAAGAGCAGATCTTAAATTCCCAACAGCACTACCCCATTATTTTGGTTTCTGCAGAAGGAGGTGGTTCCCGTGCAGGGCTTTGGTCCTTTTTGGTGCATAGTTACCTGCAAAACAGTTCTCCCACTTACTTTAAGGACCATCTCTTTCTGCTCACAGGTGCTTCAGGAGGTAGTGTTGGTAATTCTATGTTTTATGCCCAGGCTTCGCAGCTTTTCAGAAGCCCCACCGATTACTCCTTCCTATTGGGAGAAGATGCTGAGTTCCAGTATAAAGCCAGTGCGCTCTATAACGAGAATTTCCTTTCCTCCTCAGTAGCCGGACTGCTGGGGCGCGATCTGTTGCAGAGTATCGCCAATCGTTTTAGCTACGATGACCGGGGGCGACTCCTGGAGGAAGAATGGGAGTTGGCCCATCTGGAGCATATCAGCCGGAAGAAACCAGACACTTTATTGAAGAGAGAATTTTTGTCCTTTTACCAAGCCGAACAAAACGGTTTTTCACCTCCTCTATTGATCATCAATACCACCCATGTCCAGTCGGGGCAATACTATCTGATCTCACCAGTAACTTTTGATAATATCACAGAATTCAACGGTCTGAATGATTTTTTAACCAAGATGCAGGCAGCACATCCGGGCAGTTCGGTGATGTTATCCACGGCTATGTCGTTAAACGCCCGTTTTCCCTATATAAGCCCGGCGGGTCGTGTAAACAAGCTAGGGCAGTTCGTAGATTCAGGTTATTACGACAATATCGGAGGAAGTGTGAGTTCGAGGGTGAAGAGTAGGATAATGGCCTATCTTGATTCGCGAGTAAATCAGGATACATTACTACTTGAAAAAATCAGGATCATCAACCTGGTGATCAAATATAAGGGAGAGGACAAATCTCCCAAACCGGTTACCCAGCTCAGGGCGCCTTTATCTACACTTCTCAATGTACGATCGGGTCATACCAGGGAAATCGAAACCCGACTCAATTCAGACTTTATCATTGAGCTCGATACCACACGAATAGGCCTCACTCCTATCAGGATTAAACGGATGATAGAAGAGCAAATCGCCAGTTCAAAAGACAGTATTACCCCCGTGCTCCCTCTGGGACGATTTCTTTCCAAAGCCGCTATTGAATCTATAGAAGCCAGGCTGGAGGATGATAGCGTTTCATCTAAATTGGATGAACTGTTAGAATTGATGAATACTGATCAACCCTGAAGAATCAGTATAATATCCTTTGTGGTTTTAACTAGTTTGTAAAAATCAGTCTATTATCAGAAAAGATACTGAACATTAGCTTAGGCCTACCCTCAATCGTACTTAAAAGCAAAGTAACCGTGTTCCCCAACACTTCCTGCCGGAGCCTCTACTGCAGGGGTTGTTCCACTTCCCGCGGTCATCAGTGGACCCTTTTTAGATTTCTTCATCGGCTTGGATCCTATGGCTGAGACAATAGCTGAAATTGCCTTTTCTGCCTCACACGAGCGGACAATCGGAAAATATGGCTTTCTCTCTTTGTACCCAAGCTTCTCTTCAGCACTTCTACCCAGGTTATGATACTTTTTATTAGACCAATACTGCAGGCGCGAGACCGGATTGGCGAGTGCCATTTCTACCCTGACATTGGGTTCGGTATTCACAGGCCCAGACCATTTGAATTCTCTTAGCACTTGTCCGGTTTTTCTGTCGATATAGCGAACCTTGTAATGTGGATAGTAATGGTGCTTATAAATCGTGCGAAAATGCTTTTTCTTCCACCACCAGGCTCCTGTGGTTTTCGTATGTTCCTGGATATAATCGACGTGTACGTCCTGATACTCTGCCCCATAGCATTCAAGACCTGTCCCTTTCTTATCTCTTCTAATTTCCAATTCTCCCTGTATAGAGAGCAACATGCCCTTATTACCGGTGTTTTCAAACACGTTTACCCATCCATCTTCAGGAACAAGTGGCAAAAGCGTACGCTCTCCCTCCCACTCCGGAAAATCGAAAGTTGGTTTAAAAGGTATGTGACCATCAAAGAGATCCAGGTCTGACATTTTGCAATAATCCGGATCGGCCTGACAGTCGGATATGATCTTCTGTATTAGCGGAAGACGATCTTCATATCGCTGTATAACTGCAATACTGTTTTCCATGTCCTCTTCCGAGAACAGATCGGGATGCTCCTGAACGAAATCGGCGTTGTTCTTATCTTCGTTAAGCATATATACGATATTGCTTGATGCCTCCAGAACACCCCGCTGCTGTACCCGGATCTTGCCAAAATCGATCTTTGGAAAACCGGCAATATTCTCATAAGGACTTAATTCCACATATAGGATTACCGCCCTGTTTTCGGAACTCACCTGTTCTTTAAATTCATTGGCATACTTAATATAAGATTCCATGTCGGTAGTTACTGGTGTGCTAAAACCTCCTTCAGTAATGACCGTGGTATTGATATTCTTAATGCTTTCGGAGCTTTCGTTCATCGCCTCGGCCTCCACTGTCACATCTAATGTATTCCCCAGGTATTCGTTGGTGGTTTTAAAAAACAGATTATTCTGGGTCTTTTCATTGGAATCCCTGCTGTTTAGGCTATACAGTGTATATAATTCACCTCCTGTATAGATCCGGCTTACAAACATATCGCCACAGGTGCGTATAAAGGTTTCCGGATCCCTTTCTGCCAGGGCAATAAGTTCTTCCTTTACCTGGGGTTTGATCAGCACCAATGGCTCATTCACATAACTGGCTTTTAATATCGCATGCTGGGAAAAGCTATTAAATTCCGTATTCCTCATCGTACTTAATTTTAATGAGTTGTTGGAGCTCCAGAGTCCCATTTTAAAATTAAGATCGGCTTTAGCACTAATATTTAAAGCGGTCTTTAACTGAGATTCACTCTCAACGATCTCCATCGTAACCTGTCCTCTGTTGCCTCTGGCACTGGCGGCAATTTCCGCGGAAAGAGCTGTCCCTTCAAAATCCAGAACGCCAAAATATTCCTGTCCGGTCGTACTGTTATACCCATTGCCAAAATTTAGTTTTTCATATACGCGGATCACCGAGGGGTGCGGCCGATCCACATCCGGGGTAGTACGATACATTATAGTATCCTGGAGGGTAAGTAATTCCTCATTCTCGGTTGAATTTTCGGCGACGGGTTTACAGCCAGCAAGCAGTACAACCACTAGCGGCAAAGAATAGTTGAATTTCATAGCATCTTTTTTTAGTTGGAGGTAAAGACTACCAGTCCATTGCCTAAAGATAGCTAATAGAAATATCGGAGTAAACAGTTGAACCAGACTTTTCGACAAATTACCAGGGATAAATCGTACTAAATGACGACCCCCCAAAATGTTTCAAAAAACGATCCGAAAGATAACTATGGGATGTAAATAATCAGGGAATGCCTATTACAGCGATCAGGAAATTACCGTGACTTTAACCGCATTCATGCCTTTTAGGCCTTTTTCTAATTCAAAGCTTACCTTGTCATTCTCATTGATCTCGTCGATCAGTCCGCTGACATGGCAAAAATGTTTTTCCTGGGTTTCCGTATCGATGATAAATCCGAATCCCTTACTGTGGTCGAAAAAAGAAACCTTTCCCTGGCGTATGGGATCGAATTCTTCTTCTATTTTTTTGGGTATGGATATTTCAATGCTTTCGAGCTCTATTTCTTCTTTAGGGCCAGGATCCTGAGGTGTATCGGTTAAATTACCGTGCTTATCAACATAAGCAAATGGAATTCCTCCTCCACTTTCTTTACTTTCGGCCTTTCTGGCTTCCTTTTTCTTTTGTTTCTCCTCACGCCTTTTTAAGCGTTTCTTCTCCTTCTCTCTCTTGTTGTAAGACTGTTGCGATTTCGCCATAAATAATATGAAATATTCGACCCCTAAGGTAGAATTTAAATTACCAAAACCAAATAGTAGCAAAAAAAAAAGCCTATCTGAAACAGATAGGCTTGATAAACTTAAGATGTATGTCTTAAAGAACTCTTACGTTCACTGCGTTTAAACCTTTGTTACCTTCCTGAAGATCAAATTCTACTTGATCACCTTCACGAATTTCGTCGATCAATCCTGTGACGTGCACAAAGTGGTCTTTTTCAACACCTTCTTCGGTGATAAATCCATAACCTTTAGAATCGTTGAAAAATTTTACTGTTCCTTTACTCATTGTAATATAATTAAATTAAAATACTTATTTGAGCTGCAAAGATGCTGCGAATTATTTAATTAACAGCTATTTATGTGAATATTTTTTCCAACATCTCGCTCCTGACTTTTCCTGGCCAGTACTCCCCTATTCAAAATCCGCCCATTTGGGTCTTACCAACAAGGTAATGATTAGCGGCCCCAGCAGGCCCATAACAGATTGTAAGGGCGATAGGCCAATACTCAGATTGATCCCCATAACCAGAACAGCGCTTACCCAAAGCCCGTAAACACCGATCTTTTTCCATTGCCAGATGGCGATGGCCAACCCCAGATTTATCAGGCAGAATAAGATAAGTACAGGAATAGCCCAGCCGGGTAAGTCGGGAAATGTGCTACGCACGGTATCTCCTGCAAATATGTAGTAAAGCGCCAGCAGGGGGTTTATGACGAACATAAAAATTAGGAATGCGGTAATGCAGCCTCCTCTTTTTTTGACGATATTTTCCTGGTTATCCAAAATAATTAAGTTTAGTTTTCAATATCAGGCGACTCATTAGACATCGATAAGTGTATCGCAGTTAAGCATTTTTTGCAGGTGCCTCACTGCATTTTCATCGGGCACAGCATCTATTTTAAAATGAAGTTCCTGGCCGTTCTTTTTTTTGATGGTCCCGCTTTTCGTCCATACCCCTTTATTGGTATATTCCACGATATCACAAAGTGGAATAACGAGCATATCTCCTTTCTTAAAGTTGGTATTGATGTACAAATGGGTATTGGTATTCATAAAACTATCTGGGGAGATGGTAAACATTACCTCCCCCGTTTCCGGCGGATGATATTTTAAACACCGTTCCAGAAAATTCTTGTACTCTCGCTCTTTGATCATGGAAGCTGTGAGTTCAGCCGGACTATTCTTTTGTGTGGTTTTGGTATAATAATCACTATAGCTGTTAAAAATTCCTTCCTTCCAGGCCTCATAGCTACTGAGGAGAAACTTATATGCCTGGCTGGCCTGCACTTCCGAACTCGGTGGCTCAACTATAGCCGGTTTTATACCTAGCATCGCTTCATTAACTTCTTCCTCTGTGGTAGCGCCGGCTGCTTTCTCAGGGTTGTTGCTTCTTTTAATCCCAACATAAAGATTAAAAATACCGGCGATCAGGATTATGATTGGAATGGATTTAATACCGATGACCCCCGGTTGCATCTGATAGATTAGTGAACCCCCGCCCCAAAGAATAAAAGCTACTCCCAGGGCAATCTGCCACCCAACTTTCATCGGTTTAGATTTCTTTGCCATAACGTAATGGTTTTCAGTTAGCTACTATAGTCAGGGGAGACAGGTTACATAAAGATAATTCAAAATTTTTAACGAAGTATGTCTTACAAAAAAGATTTATTAACCGGAAGATTGATGGTTTTAGGTATTGGAATAAGCTTAGGTAATTCTTAATAATTAACATTACTCTGGATAAATTATGAAGGAAGTAGCCTATTTGAAGTCTAGCTGTATTTTGTCAGTAACTCCATGGCATAAACCTCAGGCCAGGGTGCACCCGATTCAGCAGTCCTGTCGAGCCTAACCAATTCATAGACGATCAGGCTCTGTGTAAATTCACGATTCAGCAATTCGGACAAGGGGATTTGCCGATGGGAAGCATACCAGAGCGCCCATTCCGGATCGGCACCGTCAGTTGAAATGAACGATTTATGATGCGCGTGCCCGGTTTCTTCTAAGAGCTTAGCCAGTTGTTGAATTCTTGGGTTTTGCATTTTTTTTAAATGTTTCATGGTACTCCTTCTCCTGACTCCTGACTATTGTTAATTATTGATTATTGCTTATTACCGTTCCAAAAGACTGTCTTCTGCAGCTTACAGCATATCACTTCTCGATACAATCCTCCTTTGTCAGATCACTCGAAGTGACAACAGAACTCAATTCCCCACCAACAGACTGCGTACTGCTCTTTGTCCTCCGTATTCGCCTTAGGTGGAGAAGGAGGAACCGAAAACTGCCAACTCCCCACTTCCATCTTCCCTTTAACTATTGCTGATAAAAATTCAGAATCTCCGCTACTGACGCTCGCTATACTCGGTCAGTATTTTCAATACGCTACGACATTATCCATTTTCCATTATTCATTCTCAATTATACATTTTCAACTTTCATCTTTCATCTTTCAACTTTCACTTCCCTCACCCTTCATATGTCACCCGATAGATCACATCGGCATAATCATCCGATATCAGCATCGATCCGTCGTCCAAGAACAGAATATCTACTGGCCTTCCGAATCTTTCCTGGGAGGCATCATCGAGCCAGCCATCGATAAAAGGCTCATAGCTCGCTGCCTGGTTACCATCGAGTTTAACCAGGGTGATACGGTATCCTATTTTGGCCGACCTGTTCCAGGAACCGTGTTCTGCAATAAAGGCATGGCCCTTATACGATTCGGGGAACATGTTTCCAGTATAGAACTTAATCCCCAAGGGTGCTACATGAGGCCCCAGGTTCTGCACTGGCGGTTCAAAATCTGAACAGGGTCTTTGATCTCCAAATTCAGGGTCCTTAATAGTCCCGCCATGGCAGAAGGGATAGCCAAAATGCTGGCCTGTTTCACTTACCCGGTTGAGCTCACAAGGTGGAATATCATCGCCCATCAAATCTCTGCCGTTGTCGGTAAACCATAGCTCCTCGGTTTCTGGATGCCAGGTAAAGCCTACTGTATTGCGAACACCCCTGGCAACGATCTCGCGGTTACTACCATCAGGGTCCATACGTGTGATAGAGGCGTATCGTTCATCAACCACTGTACTGTCGCAGATATTACAAGGGGCGCCCACCGGTACATATAATTTATCATCGGGGCCAAAGGCGATATACTTCCATCCATGGTGAAACTCATCGGGGTAGTCGTCATAAATTACTTCAGGCTCCGGGGGTGAGGATAATTGCTGTTCAATATCATCGTAACGCAATAATCGATTTACTTCAGCCACATAGAGCGCTCCATTTTTAAAGGCAACGCCATTGGGTGTTTCCAGGGTAGTATCGAGCACAATTGTCTTATCGGCCTTAAAATCCCCGTCCAGGTCCAGGATCGCATAGAGCCTGTTGGCGGTTCGGGTACCTACAAAGAGGGTGCCATCGTCTCCCATCGCCATAGACCGTGCTTCGTCTACACCTTCGGCATAGATACTGATCTCAAAACCTTCCGGGAGGTTTAATTGTTCAAGAGGTAGTACAGAGTCTCGTTGCTCTTCTTCGGTTGCGACATCATTTTTGCTTTCCTTATTTTCTTTACAGGACTCGAATAGTATTGCCAATCCAAAAAGGAGGATGAGCGGGGCGATTAATGGTCTAGATAACATAGGATTCTTTTATTGGGTAATTATTAATTGTTGATTGTTGATTGTTCATTGTTCATTGTTCATTGTTAATTAACAATTATCAATTATCAATTTTTGATTATAAATACTTCTTCAAATACTTCTTAAAATACGCCGCACTGTCTGCAATGCTCTGCATGGAATTCACCGCAAAATTACTCCCTTGCTCCAGGTAGTAATACTCGAGTCCGGCTTTTTCCGCTTCAGGAAGGATCGGGTGAAAATTAATAGATCCGTTGCCTAGTTCTGTATAGTCCCTGCTTTCCTTATGCATGTCTTTGATATGCAACATCACAAACCGTCCGGGTTGCAGAGCGAACCAGTCATTCGCGCTAAGCGCGGAATCGTGGGCCACCCAGTAAAGGTCCAGTTGTAGTTTTACCAAAACGGGATCGGTTTCGGTAATGATGATATCGTAGCCTACTTCGCCTTTATGATCCTCAAATTCAAAGCCATGGTTGTGATAGGCAAATCCGAGGCCACCGGCCAGTACCCGCTCCCCTATCCTGTTGAGCATCCCGGCCAGCTTCTTATAGCTTTCAATATTCCGGAATTTCGGATCGAGCCAGGGCCAGGTGATATATCTCTGCCCTAAAATATGGGCTCCTTTGATGCATTTTTCCACATAGGCCATCAGATAGGCTTCAGGCTGATCAAAAAAAGCGGGTAGTCCGTAATGACAGCTGGAGGTGGTCAGTCCGGCATCGTTTAGTATCTGCTTAAAATCTTTGGCCGAATAGCCATAATACTCTTCTTTTTCCCCATCGAAACCATAGAGTTCCAGATCTTCATAACCCATCGCCCTCACTTTCTGCAGGGTTCCAACAGGATCTGCATCCATCGCATCCCGAACAGTGTACAACTGCAAGCCCATTTTATATTTTCTGCGGGAGTTAAATCCAAAGTTGGGAACCGGCATCATAGCCGCCGGCAACAGCATGCCTGTCTGCTTTATAAATTTTCTGCGTTTCATCGGTGTGAGTATTAAAAGTGGGAAATACGAATATAGGGAATATGGGTGAGGGAAGTTGTAAGTGGGAGGTTGGAGGTTAGAGGTGGGAAGTGGGCCATTACCCAACATCCCGCTTATTAATTTTGTCCTAAGGCCTCGGACTCCGGACCATTGTAAATTATTGATTGTTAATTACTCATTGTTGATTCTCCATTTTCAACTTTCCCGCCGTCGCCCCTGATAGCCGTCGGGACTATGGCGGACAAGCACCTTTCAAATTTCACCTTTCACCTTTCAACTTTAATTATCCATTCTCCATTATCCATTCACTTTACCCTCTTCTACAAAATACATCTTCAGGCTACCCCGGTTTTTAGCCTCTATCTCTCCTCTGAAGCTACAGTCGAATTCCTCTTTAATGAGTTGATAAGTGTTTTCGGAGACATTGATCTTTCCGGGTTCGGAATTGGATTCCATACGCGAGGCCACATTTACGGTGTCGCCCCAGATATCATAGGAGAATTTTTTGGTGCCCACTACCCCGGCTACTACAGGCCCGGAATGGATGCCTACCCGGATATCGAAATGCGCCTGGTCGTTATCCGGATCGTCTTTGGATTCCTGAACAAAGCGGACGATATCAATCGCTGCCCTGGTCATCCGTGCAGCATGGTCTTCAATAGGGAATGGCAGACCGGCAGCACTCATATAGGCATCACCAATAGTCTTAATTTTTTCCAGTCCGTGTTTCTCCATAATGGCATCGAATTTGGAAAAATAAAAATCCACCCGTTCTACAAGCTCTTCCGGATCCAGTTTTTCCGAAAATTTAGTAAAGCCTTTAAAATCGGTAAACAGCACGCTAACCGATTCAAATTTCTGGGCTTTTACCTTACCGTGTTCTTTTAGTTCCTGTGCGGTCTCCTCGGGCAGGATGTTGAGCAGGAGGTTTTCCGAGCGGTCCTTTTCCGCCGCGATGATCCCATTGGTCTTTTTGATAAAGGTATTCCGGCGATACAGCCCGATGGCCAGCACCACAATCAATGCCAAAGCGATAGCGGTAGCGATAGCGATGATCCGCTGGGTACGTTTCTGTTCGTTAAGCAGGTCTACTTCCACCTGTTTCTGACTCACCTCGAATTCGGTGCGCTGATCGGCCATTTGTTGTACCGCCTCAATATTCTTTACGCTATCGCGATAAATGATATGGTCCTTAAAGTAACGGTAAGAAGCCGCCAGATCTCCATTGACCTGATTCAACTCTGAAAGTTTTAGATTGGCATTGCTGATCTGCTCTTTGAGACCATAGGACTCTGCCAATTCTAAACTTCGACTGGCATAACTCAGTGCACTGTTTAAATCATCCCGGTCTAAATAAATATTAGCCATATAAATGAGATAATCACAAATTGGACGATAACTACCTGATTCTTCCAAAATACTGATTGCTTCATTGATGTTTTTTTCTGCTAAATCGTGTTGACCGGTACTGGCATAGACCATGCCTATATTGCCCAAGTTAAAGGCATTGCCTACGGAATAATTAAGCTGTCGAAAAAGTTCACCTGATTCATTAAAATAGACTAATGCAGAATCATAGTTTTTGTTAGTTAGTAAAGCGTCACCGGCATTTAGAATAAAAGAAGCCAATGCCAAGGTATCACTAGTATTTCGTAGTGTACTGATGGCTCTCCTGTAGTAGAGCATTGCATTTTCATGATTATCGGAAATATCGTAGATGTCGGCTATTGCACCATAGGCACTTCCTTCAACCGGTATCAAGTCAGCGGATTTTGCCACCTCTGCACATTCAAAATATGCTGTAATGGCATCCTCTAAATTACCGATGAACTGTTTAGCATTTCCTTTCTGAAAATACCCATAAGACAAATACTCCTGATTGTTATTCTGTTCAGATAACGCAATCAGTGACTCAGCATATTCCAATTTCAAGTCAAAATCACTAATCTCATTATATGAGAGATTGTATAGTAATTCCAACTTCACAACTCCATCTAGCTCATTATTTTGAAGAACAATGGATAAACTATCCGCTACTCTCTGATCTTGAGCAGTTACGAAGAAATTGCAAAGAAAAAAATAACCTATCATAACAAAATAGGCTATTCCTCTAATACGCATAGTTATGCTCTTGGCTGAACCGTAATCTTCGGATCAATTTTTAATTGTTGCCCCCCGTTTATGTTAAAAAATATAGTATAAACTTCGTCTTCTCCTGAAGTATCGCTTTGAACTGTTCCCTCTACGGTCTCTGGTGAACCACTTCCCTGAATGACCCCATTGGGTGCACCAAATATCTCGGAATCCCTTTCTTTTTGAATCTTTGTTATATTGATAACAGGAGTCGGTGTGGTAGCCGGTCCGTCGTATTGCCCTTTCCATTTTATCTTATCCCCGACGGCTACGTTAATATTGAATTCTTCATTGGTGCCCGATGATTGTCCAAAATTGCAGCAAGTATCTTTAGTTTGATTGGTGACTTCAGCACATGTCACATGAAGTGTAATAGTATATTCTACTGGGGTTGGGGTTGAGTTTCCTCCGCTCA
This sequence comes from uncultured Eudoraea sp., assembly GCA_947258405.1. Classification (GTDB taxonomy): domain Bacteria; phylum Bacteroidota; class Bacteroidia; order Flavobacteriales; family Flavobacteriaceae; genus JAHEJJ01. Next base: position 18,350 of record CAMYIE010000028.1, read on the forward strand.
TAATTTTGATGGTTTAGTTAGTTGTTGATTTTATTATCGGTAAAAAGATAGTATTTTTTCTTTCAATTGAAGGATGGATATTCTTAAAAGCGGATTTTTTGTCCGAATACATCTAATTCTTTACCGAAACTCATTTGGTCGGAGAAGCATATTCAAAATATTGCATATTACCACGATCACTTTCCGGCTTGTGTTTGTACCCAAGAAACCGATACCATGAAATTCTATCAGTATCTTCTGCTTTGGCGTACTGGCCGGTACTACACCCTTTAAATAGCGGCACTAGTTCCCTCGCTATTCTGCGCAAGTCGAAACTTAACTCCATTCCATAGGTCTCCATATGATTGCTCGATACAAAGAAGGTCTCATATTTCTTATCCTCAACTTTAAACCCCCCGAATATGGCCAATGGTTCATCGTTGGGCGTTTTCCATATTTTGGAATACCCGCCCTGTTTTGCCATTTTAAGACGGTGCTGAATAAACCTTAGTGTTTCTTGCCGTTCCTCTTCGTTGGCAAGTTTCCACTCCCACTGTAGTTTCTCCCAGGGATTTTCCAGAATATATAAAATGTCGGCCGGACTTATTTCCGGATGCTGTTCAGCCATACCATTAGATTTTCATTGAAAATTGGCAGATAATTTATCAATTGTTTTTCTGTATTCCAAGATTTCTTATTTGAGGGTCGATGGAAATTCTAAACCGGTTAGATTATTTGATTATCTTTCGATGAAATCAATCTTAACCCTTTATTTAAAATGTCATCTTCCCAGGATCCCGATAAATCAACCAAGTCCATAGCCCCTTATTCGAAAGAAGGCCACAGAGAAGAACTGGTAGACCATTATTGGGGCAGTATCAACTACGTTTTTTCACTGATCCGCGCTTCGGAGATCAAAGCCGGACTTATCCTTTCTTTTTACGGGATTCTTTTAAACCTGATCTACCAGAATGTGGAAATGTTGCTGGCTGAGGCCTCCGATCGGGTCCTTATCTATATTCCTTTAGCGCTTTGGGTACTGTCAACTGTAGGCTCCATCTATTTTAGTATCCGTTGTTTTATGCCCCGTATGGAGACCAAATTCGATAAGAACATTTTTTTCTTCCAGGACGTGATCACCAAATATGGTAGTATCAATGAATTTTCCAAAACATTTTATAATATCAGCCTGAACGAGGTGGAGTTGTTCGACCAGCTCGGTCAGCAGATCTATATCAATTCCAAGATCGCGGCCATGAAATTCAAGAGCGTGAACAAGTCGATCTACCTCCTTGCCGTAGGGTTGTTCTTCCTTTTTATCATTGCGGTCTGGTATCTGGTGCTGCATCTCTGAGGGAGGATTGTTCATTGTTGGTTACTGATTATTGATTATTAGTTTTCAATCCTACTGTCAACTGCAACTGCCTACTGTATACTCTTGAAAATTGTTAATTGTTAATTGCTGATTGTTATTTTCCATTCTTAATTCTCCATTTTCAATTACCCTTTTTCATCTTTCATCTTTCACTCCCGATAGCTATCGGGACACTTTTCATTTTACACCCTTGTCAGTTCGAGTGATTTGGCGCGAATTAAATGAGCGGCAAATTGTATCGAGAACCTATTTGACAAATTTGAACTGCATACTGCTCTTTGTCCTCCGTATCCGCCGCAGGAAGAGAAGGAGGTACTGATAACTGCAAGCTCCCCACTTCCATCATCCATCATCCATATTTAACCTTTCAGTTTTCAATTTTCCCGCCGTCGCACCCGATAGCTATCGGGGCTATGGCGGACAAGCATCTTTCAACTTTCATCTCCTTATCCGTCTTCCCCTGAACTATTGTTGCGCAAAATTCAGGGTCTTCGCTACTGACGCTCGCTATACTCGGTTATTATTTTCAATACGCTGCGACATTTTCCATTATCCTTTTTCATCATCCAACTTTAACCTTTCAGTTTTCAATTTTCAATTTTCCATTTCTACACCCCGCGTCTCCACCACCTGCGCATTCCGGAAAAATCACTTTTAGTATTAATAAAATAAACCCCGGTAAGCAGTATGATCGCTGCGATGATCGATTGACCCGTGATTCGTTCATTTAAGAAATACCAGCCAAGGAACATAGCTACGATAGGGTTTACATAGGTATTGGTAGCCACCTTTTCTGGTGAAACACGGGTCAGCAGGAAGTTAAAGGAGGTAAAGGCCACAATACTGCCAAAAATTATCAGCAGGCCCATCGCCCATAGGGTTTCGGTAGCCCACAGATCGGGTGTTATCCATTTTTCCCCGAATAAAAGGCTAAAGATCATCAGCACGATCCCGCCGGTAAACATCTGGTAACCGGTGTTGACGAAATAGTTTTTGGGAAAATCGGCCCGGCCGACAAACAGGCTCCCATAGGCCCAGGCAAGCATGGCCGAAAAGATCATCAGGATCCCCAGCCAGCTGTTTTCCTGTTGCAGGATAGATTTCTGACTCACCAGGAGATAGATTCCTATAATACCCAGCGCCACCCCGATAAGCGACATCGGCCTGATCTTCCGTCCCTGCAGGATCCACATCATCAAAAGGATCACCAGCGGTTGTGCGGAAATCTCGAGGGCCGCAAAATTACTGTCGACAAATTTCAGGGCCCAGACCACGATCCCGTTCCCGAAACTCAGGAACAGGAAGCCAGCTATAACGGTGTTGATCAATTGCCGTTTGCTGATTTTTAGACTCTGGCCCAAAATCACTGTAATGCCAAAAATCAGGAGTCCGGCTGTGGTAAAGCGAATACCCGCCAGCATTAGTGGTTCCAGCTGTGCCACTGCGATCTTGTTGAGCAAATAGGTAGACCCCCAGATCACATAGATCGAAAAAAAAGCGGCGATAATAAGTGCGGTTTCTTTACGGGATTCCATTCAGGCCAAGGTACTGGTTGATCAAATCCCGAAATTAGGATAAAAAGTCCGAAGTCCGATTTGTGACAATTGTTTATTGCTGATTGCTGATTGTTTTTTTCCCTTGAAGAATTGCTTCAGAAAATTCACTCGAAGTGACCTTTTGAAGGGTTTTTTGATAACCCCGCTGTCAGTTCGAGTGATTTGGCGCGAATTAAATGAGAGACAAATTGTATCGAGAACCATTTTTGCATGGTCTGACAATAATTGAAATGTTGATTGCCTGCCCGTCCGAATCCGCCCCGATAGCTATCGGGACGGAGAAGGAGGGTTGATTATTAGCGTACCAAAAGACTGTCTTCCGCAACTTACATCGTATCACTTCTCGATACAATCCTCCTTCGTCGGATCACTCGAAGTGACATTATTGGCACCGTTGTCAGTTCGAGTGATTTGGCGCGAATGAAATGAGAGACAAATTGTATCGAGAACCAGTTTTGCATGGTCTGACAATAATTGAATTGTTGATTGTTCATTTTCAACTTTCCCACCTTCGCTCAGGCTACGGTGGACAAGCATCTTTCAACTTTAATTTACATCCTCCGATTGCCTACTACTACTGCCTACTTCCCACCAACATCAACCGTCTGCCCATCCGTCGCTAAAGCTTTGGATGACACGCATCCACCGTCTACCGTCCACTTTTCACTCATCACTCCCGATAGCTATCGGGACACTATTCACTTCCGTTTTCTATCTTCATTCGCTCCACATAAGCCTCAAAAGCTGCTTTTCCTTCTTCTGCCCAGTACTGGTCATAGTGCCTCCATTCGCGGATACCGGTCTCCGAACAACGTTCTCTAAGTCGGTGTTTCATCCTTTTTTCCAGGTTCTTCTTGCGGCGTCCGGATCTACCACCGCCTCCAAATCCACCAAAGAGCAGTTTAGCAAGGATAATAATACCCACTGCCTGCCAGAAAGTAATAGTACCCAATCCGAAGATGGCCGGCAGCAACCAGTTCCACAATAACATCACTATATATCCAAACAATAGTGCCAGTGCCGTAATGGCCAGGGCTCCAAAAATCCCTATAAAGATGACCTTGACGATCTTTTTAACCTTCTTTTCTATATAACCCTCCATCCGGGCTTCATGCATTTGTCTGTTTGTCATAACTTCTAATATTTATTATTCTTTTTTCTGTTTTCAAATTCTTTTAATAATTGCGAGAGTGCCCGGTGCCTGCGTGACATTAAAGTTCCCTGCGGGATGCCGGTCTCCTGAGAAAGCTGGCGGTAACTGAGGTTCTCAAAATCTATCGCCATGATCACTTCCCTGTATTCCGGTTTTAGTTTCAACAGTGCTTCCTTAAGGATTTCTTTTAGCTCATCTGCATCGGCATAGGCCCCATTCCCGTAAAAAAGCTCTGCCAGTTCTGCCACCGGGCCTTCCATCTGCTCATCCAGATCCAGACGTTGCTTTTTTGTCCGCATCGTATCGATGATCCTGTTCCGCACCGAGCGGTAGACAAAGCCTGCGATATTGTCGATCGGACTCAAATGGTCTACTCTCGAAAAGAGCTTGAGTGCTACATCCTGCAGGATATCCTCTGCATCACGATCGGTGGTATCCCCTACCCTCGAATTCACAAAAGCTCTCAGGGCCTGGTACTCAGCGTCGAAAAAACGTATCAGTTTATTGTAATTGTCGGTGCTCTCTCTCATGGAATCGCCCTTTGTTCAGGCCCTTCATTATTATAGACGAGGGAATAAAATTTTATTGCAAAAAAAAAAGTTGATTTTGGGTTTCAGGTTTCAGGTTTTGAAATAGTGGGTCAGTAAGAAATTAATAACAGGAAACCTTACATCCCGAACTCAAAACCCAACCTCATTACCACCTATTAGACGCTTCAGATCGAGAAATGTATCGAAAGAAAAAATGACGACAAATAGAACTAGGTTTGAAAGGCTATAAATCATAGACATATGTTGTAAATAGGGTGTATTTTGTTGTACAGCGAATCAAATAGGCGAGCATGTTCTAAAGCCAGTTAGTGTTTCTTTCAGGCTGGCTTGCGGGAAACATTTCCTGTAGGTGAAAAAAGTTTAAAATTTCACCGGAAAGAACTGTTTTATTTAATATATTTTAGGTTCTTTAACTACCGGAAGATTTTCCCATCGGAACAAAGCTATCCAGTCGCATCATAATTATTAAAACCGGAACTGAACATACCTATGAAAGTACTTTTTTATACCAGGGAATTTCCACCTTACGTTTATGGAGGGGCTGGCGTTCATGTTGAATATCTGGCTAACGAACTATCGGCACTTATAGAAGTGGAAGTACGGTCGTTTGGGGACCAGGCGGTAAGTTCTGATAATCTGACTGTCAAAGGATTTTCCTTTAAGGACCCTGATTTTGAGCATACCGACGGCAAATTAAAACCAGTCCTCAATACCCTGAGTACATGTCTGTCTATGAATGCCAAAAATGCCGATGCCGACATTGTTCACTGCCATACCTGGTATGCACAATTTGCGGGTATCGTTTCAAAACAACTCTACGGGATCCCACTAGTGGTTACCACGCACTCCCTTGAACCTTTGCGCCCATGGAAACGAGAGCAACTCGGCCGGGGTTATGATGCATCTTCCTGGATCGAGAAAACCGCCATTGAAATGGCAGATGCCATCATCGCCGTTTCCAAAGAGACCAAAGAGGACGTGATGCAGCATTTTAATGTTGATGAAAACAAGATACACGTCATCTACAACGGTATCAACCTGGAAGAGTATGTGTACACCGAAAATACCTCTGCCCTCAAAAAATATGGGGTTGACCCATCCAGACCCTTTGTATTGTTTGTCGGTCGGATTACCCGGCAAAAAGGGATCATACATTTAGTAAATGCCATAAAATTTATGGATCCTGAAATACAGGTAGTCCTCTGTGCCGGTGCACCGGATACAGAGGAGATCGGCAGGGAAATGAAGGAATGTGTAGACAAGGTAAGCAAAACCAGAGACCATGTGGTATGGATCTCCGAAATGCTAGAAAAAAAAGATATCATACAGATGTATTCGCATGCCGCTGTATTCTGCTGCCCTTCTATCTATGAGCCTTTCGGAATTATAAATATCGAAGCTATGGCCTGTGGCACCGCCGTTGTGGCCAGCGCAGTAGGTGGCATTAAGGAAGTAGTGGTAGCAGGAGAAACCGGAATACTTGTTCCGGTGATCCAACAGGATGAGGCCCCGTTCGAACCCATTGACCCCGATAAATTTTCAAAGGATCTCGCCGATGGCATCAACAAGCTGATGCGAAACCCCGACTTAAGAGACCAAATGGCAAAAAAAGGAAGGCAGCGCGTGGAGACCCATTTCGACTGGAAAGCTATTGCGCAGCAGGTTGAAGAATTGTATAAATCCCTAATATAACTCCCATGATAAATCTAGATACACTAGCGATCATACTAGGCGGCGGACAGGGTTCCAGATTGTACCCCTTAACCGCACAAAGATCAAAGCCTGCCGTCCCCATTGCCGGAAAGTACCGGTTGGTGGATATCCCCATTTCCAATTGCATCAATTCGGAAATAAAGCGAATGTTTGTCTTAACCATGTTCAATTCTGCCTCCTTAAATAAACATATCAAAAACACCTACCACTTTAGTTTTTTCAGTTCTGCCTTCGTGGATGTGCTGGCGGCAGAGCAAACCATTGCCAGTAAAGACTGGTTCCAGGGAACCGCAGATGCTGTAAGAAAGAGCATGCACCATTTTATAAACCACGATTTTAAATATGCGCTGATTTTGTCCGGAGATCAACTCTATCAGATGGATTATACCCAGATGATCAACGCACATATTGAAAATGATGCGGAGATCTCCATAGCCACCTTACCGGTTCATGCTAAAGACGGTACGGCCTTTGGCATACTAAAAAGCGATGAGAACAACGTGATAACCTCCTTTACTGAAAAACCGGATTCCAAAGAAATACTCAACTGGAAATCTGAAGTGAGTGATGAGATGAAAGCTCAGGAAAGATATTACCTGGCGTCGATGGGGATTTATGTCTTTAATCGGGATCTGCTGATCAAGCTGATGAACGAGCCGGATATGATCGATTTCGGCAAGGAGATCATTCCACAGTCTATCAACAAACACAAAACGCTGAGTTATCAGTATGAGGGTTACTGGACGGATATTGGGAATATCGATTCGTTCTTTGAGGCCAATCTGGGACTGACCGATAATATACCACAGTTTGACTTGTTCGACAAGAGTCAGCGAATTTATACCCGGGCAAGAATGCTTCCTACTTCAAAAATTTCAGGAACTACAATGAACCATGCCGTTATCGCCGAGGGATGTATCGTTAGTGCCGCAAAAATTGAACGCTCGGTTATCGGGATCCGGTCTAGAATAGGCAATGAATCCACGGTGATCAATACCTATATGATGGGAAGTGATTATTATGAAACCCTGGAGTCTATTGAAAAAGAAAATATTAAGGTTCTAATGGGTATTGGCCAGCGCTGTTTTATCAAAAATGCCATCATAGATAAGAACTGCAGGATAGGCGACGATGTACGTATCAATGGCGGCAGTCATTTGGAAGATACCGAAACAGACCTCTATTGTGTCAGTAGTGGGATCGTGGTGATCAAAAAAGGCGTTACCCTGCCTAAGGGTTTTGTGATCTAACATCCCAGAGCCATATCAATGGATTTTATCCAATGATCATACCACATGCACTTTTGGATGATAATAGCCTAACAAAAAACCCCCGGAATTTCCGGAGGTTCGGGCTACTTAAAAGCACGCAGATTAACGGAGATCAAGGATCATCCTCTTGCTGCGATTACCGTTCTCAAAATGGATCTTATATCGCAGTTTTACCAATGTGTTGTCTACGTAGGTCGACATATAATGGTTGCCCTTCATTTCCCATCCCTCTTTATCGGCAAATGCCTTTTCACGTACAGATACGGGAAGGGTTACGTTAGAAAACTTAGCCTGACTGGATAAGATGGCGCCGCTTGGGCCGTATGCTGCAATCAGACTACCATTGGTTGCTTTAAAGACCGCCTCATAAGGTTTATTCTCTTTAGGATCGAAATCCTTAGCCGATGTAGGGTCGAAACTTGCCGCCTTAAGGTGAAGTGCTTTTACGACTTCTGGCGTACGTGCATCATTTACAGTTTTAATGTAATCGGCATTGGCCGATACAGTGATGGCTTCCAATGCTACGGTCTGGATACCGTTAGTGTTCTCTTGTGCAAATCCAAGGCTGGTAAGGCCTAAAAAAATCATACCGGATACAAGTGCTTTCATGATAAATAATTTAAAAATTAATACTAATTAGGTGCGTATCGCATTTCAATAGTAGAATTAAATCAGGCAAGCAACTCTGATTATTTCATCAAATGAGTGTAGTATCTGTGAGTCAAATGAAAAGTACTAGTACTATTATTGCATGTAGAAAAATAATTTGGCATTAAATAATTGGATATCAATTATTTAAGTAATTCACTTGGAGGAAAACCAAATTCTTCCTTAAAGACCCTGCTGAACCATGAAGGGTCATTAAAACCCGTGTCGTAAGCCACCTCCGAAATGTTGTTATTCGTAGTTTGAATCAATTCTTTCGCTTTTTGTAATCGAACAGACCGTATGAATATTGCTGTAGACTTACCAGTTATTGATTTTAACTTGCGGTATAGTTGCGACTCACTTAGTGCCAGTTTATCTGCAAGTTGTCGAGATCCAAATGAGTGATTGGTCATTTCTTCTCGGATGAGTTTAATGGTTTTTTTAAGAAACTTCGATTCAGGACTTGCAGCACGACCTTTTAAAAAAGACCCAAAACCGTCCATTTCTATTTTCTGCTTCATTTTCTTACGCAATAAGATTAATTGATCGAGACGCGTAAAAAGTTCAGCTTTATTAAATGGTTTAGCTAAGTAAGCGTCCGCACCATGTGAAAGTCCTATAATACGGTCTTGTTGGGTAACTTTAGCTGTGAGTAAGACAATGGGAATATGATCCGTGCGTTCATCTGATTTTAAAGTGGAACAAATTTCATAGCCGTCCTTGCCGGGCATCATAACGTCCGATATAATGATGTCTGGTATTTTATCAAAGGCCAACTTCGTTCCGATAATACCATCTGGGGCATATAAAATATCGTATTTCTCTTTAAGACATTTTTTAAGATAATGGGCCACGTCAACATTGTCCTCTATTATTAGTAGCAAAGGCAATTGGTTGTCACCCACCAAAAAATCTTCAGGTGTTTTGCGCCATTCGCTATTGTTGTACAATTCTGGTGAAACAGGGAAAATAAAATCACTAGTTCTTGGAGCATTATTAGTAATTGGGATATGCAGATTAAATTCACTTCCTTGTCCTTCTTTACTTTTAACATTAATGGTACCGCCCATCAGATCTATAAATTCCTTCGTCAAAGCGAGACCTATGCCAGTTCCTTCACCCTTGCGTGAAGTTGAAGCATCCGCTTGATAGAATCTATTGAAAATTTGAGGTAAGGCTTCAGCCGAGATACCAAGACCCTCGTCTTTTACTCTAATAAAAAGAAACTCTCTCTTCTTATCATGGACTTTATTAATGTGCACAACTATTTTTCCACCAGGCAAGGAGAATTTGATTGCATTTGACAATAGGTTGGAAATAACCGTAGTAAGTTTACTAGCATCAAAGTCCATATACAGATCATCAATTTCTGAATATATAGTAAACTCAATCTGTGATTCTTTGGCAATTGATTGAAAACTTTCGCAGAGGTATTTTACAAAAGATACAATATCGGCCTGTATCAAGAGTAGATCCATATTACCACTCTCCATTTTTGCCAAATCCAACATCTCATTGACCAGGCGCATTAGGTTATTACCGTTTCTTTGGATCATTTCGAGCGATTCCATAGTTGAATCCGTCTTTTTTCCTG
>CAMYIE010000029.1 GCA_947258405.1 uncultured Eudoraea sp.
CATTACCACCGATCTATCTTCATTGGTTGACGATGCTGACGCCGATGCCAACAATGAACTTAATACAGGGATTGCACTTACTGGAACTTCGATCGAGGTGACCGATGCTGGTGGAACAATCTCCCAGGATCTGGATGGTACTTTTGCTACCGATGCGGAGCTCGCTGCGCTTAGCGTAAACGATGCTGATGCCGATCCTCTCAACGAAATACAAAATATCACTTCAGTTGATGCCTCGGTTGTAATAACTTCATCTGGTAATGATTTTGACCTGTCTGTTTCCGGGGTCAACGACAACCAAAATCTGACTGGTGCGTCCTTGTCTGGAACCGATCTAACAATTAATATTGAAAATGGAAGTGCTGCAGTAGCAGATTTAAGTAGTCTTGCTACCGATGCGGAGCTCGCTGCCTTGAGTGTAGATGACGCTGATGCTGATCCAAACAACGAACTACAGACCTTGTCTAAAGCAGGGACTACAATAACGTTAAGCAACGGAGGTGGTTCTGTAAGTGAAACCAATACATCTCTTGCTCAAAACACAACTACAGGTGTAATTACCTATACGAACGAAGCTGCTGCAAATCAGACAGCTAACGTAGTATCCACAGACGCGAATAATTCTATCAGCGTAGGTTCTGATGGCGGAGCTTATTATGGTGCCTACGAAAAAATTGTGATTTGGGCAGAAGAAAATGGGAGTCTGGCCAATAACCAGCTGGAATGGTCATTTGGTAATGGAGCTACTGGTCAAATCGGGATTCCGCTTCCCGAAGCTTGGGAAGCTTATGCTGTAAGCTTTAATGCAGATGCTAATGGGGGATCGGATACGGTTACCATGGCTGTTACCGATTCGAATACAAATACGAATCTATTCACATTCACTGCAAGTGGTAATGCCAATAATATGGTTTATACACAGATCTTAGCAAGTCCTGTGGCGATCCCTGCCGGTACAAGTATTGGTTTCCGCACTGTGACGGAATCTGGAAATGTAAGTGATGCGCGTGTCGCAGTTTTCTTAAGAAGGCGACCTTAATTAGTAATTACCTATGCTTCTAAACAGGAACATATTCTATATACTAATTGCCATAGGGTTTTACCCGTTGGTTAATGCACAGGAGGCATTCCATAACTATGGTAATGTGCAGGTACACGATGCTGCTAATGTAGGCTTCCACCTCAACCTGATCAACGATGGAACCTTCGATCAGAATATGGGCATGATTGGTTTCTATAACGATGTTCGTCAACTTACCATATCAGGTGCATTTACACCTGTTTTTTACGATGCCGAAGTGGCGGTGGAGAACGGGTTAATCCTTGAAACTTCGGTAGGGGTAAATAACAACGGAAACCTGGTTTACGGTAATATCATCACCCCTCGTACAGGCTCGAGTATCTACTCCAATTTTATGGATTACAGTTTCTATACCGGTGAAAGCGGATTATCGAAGGTAGATGGCTATGCTGCCATTACAAATAAAGATAATTTCATGTTCCCTGTAGGGAATGAAGACAGACTGCGACCACTCACCCTCGAATCTGTAGCGATCAATGCAATGGCAAAATGCGCTTACTTTTTTGAGGATCCCAATAACACATCTAGCCTTAATCAGACATTCAACACCGGCACAAAAGCCTCTCAGTATATGTCGATTAGCGACAAAGAATTCTGGCGATTGGAAGGAGATGTTCCGTCTTCAGTAACCCTCACCTGGGACGTATATAGCAATGTTCCCGGCATTGCGGAATACCTTAGTGATTTAAAGGTGGTAGGTTGGAGCAAGAGTGAAAATCAGTGGGTTAATCTTGGAAATACAGCCACAGAAGGCGGCCGAGATTATGGTTCGATCACCTCAGAGGTCTTTACCCCAAGCGAATATGAAATCATTACGATTGGCGGAAACGATGATGCTCTTGAAACCTTCGATACCATCGAATTAGACAACTATTTTATGACTCCTAACGGTGATGGGCAAAATGATATACTCGAACTGGACGGTATCACTCAATCGCCCAACAATTCACTTCAGATTTTTAACAGATATGGAGTCATGGTGTATTCCAAAGACAACTACAGAAATGAGTTCGACGGCCGTTCGAATCGTGAAACGGCTATTAAACAGAGCTCCGGACTGGAATCTGGTGTCTATTTCTACATCCTTACCATGCACGATCTAAGGCAAAAACATCAGGGCTATTTATACATTTCAAATTGATAAAGCCAGATGGTCTGGAATAGCATCAAATACTCTTTATAGCAGTGTGTTTTGAATTATAAAACCATAATTTATGATTTTGGCCTTATTTTTGAAATATTGCTGATGCTGTTTTGGCGTTATAATAATGAAAAAGTGTCTTAGTTATGAATAGAAGATCGTTTGTCATAAGGGGAGGTTTGATCGGTATTGCATTGAGTCTCCTGCCTCAGTTTACCATCGCTCAAGAACAGGAATTCGACATGATTGAACTGATGGGCAAAGCCGATATAGAGCTTTATGGTGATGGTTATGACCTCAGAAAAGAAGCTCATGATGCTTTTGTTGAAATGTACCAGGCTGCTCTTAAAGAGGGTATTGAAATAGAAGTAGTATCGAGCTATAGGAGTTTTGAGCGCCAGGCTGAAATTTTTGAAAGCAAATACGACAGATTTACTGAAGAAGGTCTGGAGCCGCTGGCGGCCATAGATAAGATCATTGAATACTCTACCATTCCAGGTACCAGCAGGCATCATTGGGGTACGGAAATCGACATTGTCGATAAAAGGGGAGGAAAAGAAGGAGACGTTCTGGTTTCTGAAAAATTTGAATCGGGCGGACCTTATTCCAACCTAAAGGCCTGGATGGATAAAAATGCTAACAATTATGGTTTCTACCTGGTCTATACAGACGAGCCTAAACGAAGAGGTTTTAAATATGAACCCTGGCATTACAGCTATGCTCCACTTTCTATTCCAATGCTCACCAAATTTAGGAAGAAAAACATAATGCACTACCTGGATAAGGAAGATTTTGAAGGGTTGAAACACTTTACCACCGGCTTCATTAAAACCTATATCACCGACAATATTTTAGATATTAATCCAGAACTCTTGTAGCAATTTTGTACTTTGACGGATAGTTAATTGTCCACTGTTAGAATGAGAAGAGGTAGCTGGAAAATCCGGATTTTCATAGGTCTTGTTATTGTAGCCTTTGCACTGGTGCAACGTTGCAGCAACAAAGAAGCGAATCCTTATACCGGCCGTGTACAGAATATAAATATGTCTGCTGATCAGGAAATTGCTATCGGTCTTCAGAGTGCACCTGAAATAGCACAGCAATACGGTGGTCTTTACCCAGATGAAAGGTTTCAAACCCTGGTTGATGCCGTGGGTTCGAGGCTGGTCACTAACAGTATTGCCAGAGAAACACCCTATGAGTACGAATTTCATCTGTTGGCAGACGACCGGACCATTAACGCATTTGCCCTTCCGGGTGGTCAGGTCTTTATCACTTATGCCCTGTTCAAACAGTTAAATGAATCTCAATTGGCGGGAGTCCTCGGCCATGAGATCGGCCATGTTATTGGTCGGCATTCGGCCGAACGAATAGCAGAAACCAATTTTTGGAAAACAGTAGCCATGGGTGCTTCGGTAGGAGCAGATTCCGGCAGTATTGTGGCAGGTATCGGTCAGAATACACTATTAACCAACGGAAGGGGTGACGAATTGGAAAGTGATGATCTCGGAGTACTGTTTATGATCCAATCGGGTTATGAACCGGAAGAAATGATCCAGGTAATGAAGATCTTAAAAAAGGCAGCAGGCCCTGATCGTGTGCCTGAATTCCAGAGCACCCATCCCGATCCGGATAACCGTATCGAAAAAATCCGACAAGCGATCAAAAAATACGGTGGAATGCAGGAGTGACCTCCATTCCCAAGATGAAATAGGTATTTGAACGAATTTTTATATATTTGATTTATATCCAAATCTGACCATTATCCCAATTTAGCCCTTATAGCTTTGATTTCTTTGAAAATGAAACTATATGGGAACACTATTACACTTTAAGAAACTTTATTTTGATGCATTTGACGATTGTAAACCAGAAATACTGGTCTACCTGCTTAAAGGGTATTCCTTTTTCTGTGCAATGATGCTCATTATGGCATTTTACGCCCTTATGTACAGGGCCTTTACCGGATTTGATTTCTAAATTCTTTTACGAGAACAGTTTAGAATGAAAAAATCCTGACGATTATGTCAGGATTTCTTTTTTTGATGAATAAACGCCGATTAACTTCTCATAGCGGATTCAAGTACTTCCAATGCTTCTTTTGCATTAGACATTTCTGCGTATTTCTTCGCGGTATACCCTCTGTCGCTCTTTAACTTCAGATTTGCACCATCCTGGATAAGAATTTCCAGAATCTCTGCTTTGTTGTAACGAGCTGCAAACATGGCAGGAGTTAATCCCACAGATTTTTCATTAACATCGGCCCCCAGTTCGATCAATTTCTTAACGGTGTCTACGTCGCCTTTCATAATCGCTTTACAAAATGGATTTACATCGTAGTTCACCGAAGCAGTGAGTTCACAAACAGGTTCGGTAACAGTTGAATTGTAAATGGCATAAATGCCGGTTACCGCCATTAAACAAAGGGCGGTTGCAGTTAGGATTGTTTTTCTCATGATGAAATGATTTAATTGATGAATAATAGTTATATAAAGATAGACGGCCTTTTGGCGGTTTTGTTTCACCATTAACACTTATATAACTAAAGTTTAACAAGACTAACTGCCGGGCCGTTAATTTTTTAACACTGGATTATTACCGGCTAAAAGAAAAAAAGCGAGTCGAAAATGTAGTAATCCTTCCCATTTCATAGTATTTTTGAACTTTTTGGTGAAAAGATAATAGCATGAACAAGAAAGTTATATTGATGATTTTAGACGGATGGGGAATTTCTCCAGATCCCAAAGTCTCTGCTATCGACAATGCCAATACTCCCTTTGTCGATTCGCTTTATGATAAATATCCTCACACTACGCTGCAGACAGATGGACTAAATGTTGGCTTGCCGGAAGGGCAAATGGGAAACAGTGAAGTAGGCCATATGAACCTTGGTGCCGGAAGGATAGTCTATCAGGACCTGGTAAAGATCAACCTGGCTGTGGAGAATAACAGTTTGAAGGATGAGGTTGTCCTTGCCGATGCCTTAAAACATGCAAGTAAAAATAACCTGGCCGTCCATTTCCTAGGATTGCTGAGTGATGGCGGAGTTCATAGCCATATCAATCACCTGAAAGGTCTGCTGGATGCCAGCGAATATTATGATGTCAAGAAAGCCTATGTACATGCCTTCACAGATGGAAGGGATGTAGATCCTAAAAGTGGTAAAGGCTTTTTAGAAGATGTTGAAGCCTACTGTAAAGATAAAAATGCACAACTCGCTTCTGTAGTGGGTCGATATTACGCTATGGACAGGGATAAAAGGTGGGAACGTGTAAAACTGGCCTATGACCTCCTTGTACATGGTAAAGGGGAAAAAAGCACTGATATTCCATCGTCTGTCCAAAGGAGTTATGATGAGGATGTAACAGATGAGTTCCTAAAACCAATCGTAAAGGTCAACGATGAAGGAGCACCTCTTACTACCATAAAAGATGGTGACCTGGTGATCTTTTTTAATTTCAGAACCGATCGGGGAAGAGAACTAACTCAGGTGCTCAGTCAGAAGAATTTTCACGAGCACAATATGCACAAGCTCAACCTGCGCTATGTGACGATGACCAACTACGATGATACTTTTGAAGGGATCGATGTGATCTATGGTAAGGATAATATTCAGCAAACCCTGGGAGAGGTATTGGCTATTAGCGGTAAACAACAGATTCGTATCGCCGAAACGGAAAAATATCCACACGTCACCTTTTTCTTTAACGGTGGACGTGAGGTTCCCTTCGAGGGAGAAAGGCGCATCCTGTGCCCATCCCCTAAAGTAGCTACCTACGACCTGCAGCCAGAGATGAGTGCTTTTGAGGTGCGTGATTCTATTGTACCGGAACTGGAAAAGGGCGAAGCAGATTTTATCTGCCTGAATTTCGCCAATCCTGATATGGTAGGCCATACCGGAGTGATGTCTGCTGCGATTAAGGCCTGTGAAACGGTAGACAGTTGTGCCAACACTGTGATCTCAACCGGACTTGAACACGGATATTCCACCCTGGTGATTGCCGACCATGGGAATTGCGATACCATGTTCAACCCCGATGGCTCTCCCAATACCGCCCATACCACTAACCCGGTTCCGCTTATCGTGGTCGATCCCGATGTAAAAGAGGTCAGAAATGGTGTATTAGGCGATATCGCACCCACCATATTAGCGCTATTGGGAATAGATCAGCCAGAACTGATGACACGAAAAAGCCTGGTCTAGCATATACATTACTTTTACGGATTATGTTAAAGCTGAAATCTCACGAAGAAATAGAACTCATACGAGAAAGCGCGCTGATTGTCTCTAAGACACTTGGAATGCTGGCCGCTGAGATTAAACCTGGAGTAGATGCGCTTTATCTGGATGGCCTGGCCGAGAGTTTTATTCGTGATCATGGTGCGACACCCGGATTTCTGGGTATGTACGACTTTCCTAACACACTTAATATGAGCCCTAACGCTCAGGTAGTTCATGGTATCCCCACCAAAGAACCTTTAAAAGAAGGAGATATCATCTCGGTAGATTGCGGTGCGCTAAAAAACGGGTACTATGGAGACCATGCCTATACCTTTGAAGTGGGTGAGGTGGGCGATAAAGTCAGGAAACTGCTAAGGGTAACCAAAGAATCGCTTTATGCAGGTATTCGCCAATTCCGGTCCGGAAACCGGGTGGGAGATGTAGGTTACGCCATCCAGCAGTATTGCGAAAGCCATGGTTATGGCGTAGTACGCGAACTGGTGGGTCACGGACTTGGTAAAAAACTTCATGAAGCACCGGAAATGCCTAATTATGGCAAGAGAGGACGTGGGAAAAAATTTCAGGAAGGGATGGTTGTCGCAATTGAACCGATGATCAATATGGGTACCCGCCGAATAAAACAACTCAACGACGGCTGGACTATACTCACTGCGGACGGACAACCCAGTGCCCATTTCGAGCACAATGTCGCTATAGTGGATGGCAAACCCGAACTTCTTTCCACATTCCAGTACATATACGATGCACTTGGAATCGTGTCCAATGAAGAAGACGAATTCCGGCAACAAAAGCTGGTTCTGTAGACCACTAATAGTTGTTCCGAAAAATGCATGGGAATTGCGGCGAAATACGCGACATTAGCATCTATAGTCAAAAAGCTAAAACACAGAGGATCACAGAGAATTCACAGAGGTACTCAGAGTAAAATGGAGATCAAATGACTATTTAAGAATGTTAATTACATGACAGACAATGAATTAACGAAAATCATAATTGGTTCGGCAATAAACGTGCATAAAAGTTTAGGTCCCGGACTATTGGAATCTGCTTATCAGGAGTGTTTATACTACGAGCTTAGATTAAAGTCCTTAACGGTAATTAAAGAACTGCCGCTACCTATTGTGTATAAAGAGGTAAAGTTAGATCATGGTTATCGAATCGACTTGCTTGTGGAGAATCGGTTTGTAATAGAATTAAAAACTGTCGAGTATTTTACAGATGTTCATAGTGCTCAAATTCTGACATATTTAAAACTAGGTGGTTTTGAATTAGGACTGCTAATTAATTTTCATACCTCCTTACTAAAAAACGGGATTAAGCGTTTTACCAATAAACCTCTGTGCAACTAATTTTAGCTCTGTGTAACTCTGTGTAATTTTAAACTTGTGAAGCAGATATTCAAATACCTATTGAACTTAATTCCCAGGCCCTTGCTGATCAGGCTGAGCTATTGGTTTCGGCCGCTGCTGGTTCTTTTTTTACGCGGTTCCAGGTATGAAGATCCTATTGACGGCAAAGAATTCCGAAAGTTCCTGCCCTATGGATACGAGCACCCTCGTGAGAATGTCCTCTCCCCCTCTACCCTGTCCCTGGAACGCCACCGATTGCTCTGGCTGTTTTTAAAAAACCATACCAATTTTTTCACCCGCTCTGCCCGTGTATTGCACTTTGCCCCCGAACAAGCCTTTCATCAACGGTTTAAGAAGCTGCAAAATATTGAATACACTACCACCGATCTGGATTCACCCCTGGCCGATGTAAAGGCAGATATCTGCAACCTGCCATTTGAAGCTGATTCTTTCGATGTAATCCTTTGCAATCACGTACTGGAACATATAGAAGATGATTCGGCTGCGATGAAAGAATTATTCCGGGTAATGGCCACGGGTGGCTGGGGAGTCTTTCAGATTCCACAAGACCTGAAACGCGACAAAACTTTCGAGGATCCCAGTATAACGGATAAAAAAGATCGGGCCAGGATCTTTGGGCAGTACGATCATGTCAGGATCTATGGGCGGGACTATTTTGATAAACTACGCTCCATCGGATTTACAGTCGAAGAAGTAGATCTTACCACCTCTATGTCAGTGGAAGAAGTGGAAAGGTATCGCCTGGCTAAAGGAGAGATTATACCACTGGTAAAAAAATCATAAGACTAAAAGGGCATCAAAACCCTCGGTTATGTATTCTAAGGTATTCCCCTCTTTATCGATATATATAATATATACTTCCAGGTCTTTTACTTCATTTAGAATCTCCATAGATTCTTCCAGGTCCATCGCCATAAATGCTGTGGCATAGGCATCGGCACGGGCACAATTTGAGGTGATGACACTGGTGCTGAGTACTTTTGAGTTCTTGGTAAACCCTGTTTTTGGATCGATGGTATGTACATATCTCTCACCGGTGATCGTATCTACTCTGAACTTCCGATAGTTTCCGGAAGAGGCCATTGCCATGTCCTTTAGAAATATAGTCCGTTTTAGTCGGTGTCCCTCCGTGACCTCGGGATCGTCTATCCCGACTACCCAGCGTTTTTTCTTCTGACGATTTTCACCTTTCGCGAGTAACTCACCACCAACCTCAACCAGGTAATGATCTATATCGTACTTTTCGAGCATCCGGCCCAATCGATCTATGGCATAACCCTTAGCCACGGCATTGAAATCAAAACGGATCTGAGGAAGTTTTTTTTGCACCCTGTTCTGATTGGTTATCCTTACCTTGTTAAAGCCAACATAATCCAACAAGCTGTCGATCCGACTACTATCGAGTTCAATACCTTTTCCCGGACCAAATCCCCAGGCATTTACAAGTACACCAACTGTAGGGTCAAAATAGCCATCTGTTTCATCATGCACCTCCTTGGAAAGATCGAATACCTCTCGGAACATATGATCTACCTGTATAGTTGTATCCCCATTGTTGATCCTGGAAATATCCGAGTCGGGGATATAGGTAGACATGGACTGGTTTATCACCGAAAAAACTGAATCTATATCAGATTGAAGGTCAAGGGGGTCTTTTGTGAGATATATAATGCTATAACTGGTCCCCAGGGCAGGACCTGCGGCTACATTCCTGATCCATTCCCTTTCGGGCTGGCATACCGTTACCAACATTGCCAACGCAACTATAAAAATCGCCCTAGGTAATTTCAACAAGTCCGTCATAATCCACAATATAAGGCTCATTGAGGTATACCGGCAAATTCCTGTCTGTGGCGTTCGAAAGACCAACACCGGCGTAATAGGTTTTCGCTTCGTGCCGGAGGGCATGCTCTTTGATTTTTTCCATCAGTTGACGATCAAAGACTTTGGGATCTTCAGGGTAAGGAATGTTTCGTACTACAATGAAATAGAGTTGTTTTTCCTTAAAGCACACAAACTGTGGGTTCTTTCTGGGTTTGCTGTTGACGCCCATGAACTCATACCCCTCTTCCTGGAGTTGCCTTCCCACAATATTCATCGCAAGGTTGTGTAATTCCTGTTCAGTTAATGCTGTTACTTTTGCCAATTAACTAATAGGGTTTTGGGTTTTGGGTTTCGGGTTTCGGGTTTCGGGTTTTGGGTTTCGGGTTTGGAAATTGAAATGCCCTAATCAACCTATAACACCTGCTCTAGCCACCAAAATCGTCGAAACGGATATGTTCATCGGGTATCCCAAAGTCTTCGCCCATCTTTTGAACGGCCTTGTTCATTAGTGGCGGGCCACAGAAATACAATTCTATATCTTCAGGTGATTCGTGGTGATCCAGATAGTTATCGATAACACAATTATGGATAAATCCAACAAAGCCGTCACCGGGTGCATCGAGATTTTCCTTCACTTTCCAATTGTCCTCTTCCAGTGGTTCGGAGAGTGCCAAATAGAATTTGAAATTAGGGAATTCTCGCTCCAACTCCCTGAAATGTTCTATATAAAACAATTCACGTTTAGAACGGCCTCCATACCAATAGCTAACCTTCCGGTTTGTTTTTTGAGTTTTGAACAAGTGATAGAGATGGGAACGCATTGGTGCCATCCCGGCACCACCACCTACATAAAGCATTTCAGATTCCGATTCGTTGATAAAGAACTCCCCGTAGGGTCCGGAAATCATCACTTTGTCACCTGGTTTTTGTGCAAATATATAAGAAGATGCTACCCCCGGATTAACATCCATCCATCCGTTCTTGGCTCGATCCCACGGAGGGGTGGCAATACGTACATTTAACATAACTTCCCTGCCTTCTGCCGGGTAAGAAGCCATAGAATATGCACGCTCTACGGTTTCTGTATTCTTCATCACCAAAGGCCAAAGATTAAATTTGTCCCATTCGTTCTGAAACTTGTCTGGGATTTCATGTTCTTCCGGATGAGCAGTAATATCAACATCGGCATACTTGATCTCACAAGGCGGGATTTCGATCTGGATATAACCTCCTGGCTTGTAGTTCATATCCTCAGGGATCTGTACTACAAATTCTTTGATAAAAGACGCCACATTATAATTCCTAACTACCGTAGCTTCCCATTTCTTTATACCAAATACTTCCTCAGGAATAGTGATATCCATATCCTGCTTCACCTTAACCTGACAGGCAAGTCGTGCGCCCTCATTGAGCTCCCTTTTAGAGAAATGAGGTGTTTCTGTAGGCAAGGCTTCTCCCCCACCTGAAACCACATGGCATTCGCACTGAATACAGGTACCACCTCCACCGCAGGCCGAGGGAAGAAATATCTTCTGGTTCCCGAGCGTAGACAATAGAGAACTTCCCGAAGGTACCTGGACCTGTTTTTCACCGTTTATGGTGATGGTCACTGGTCCGGAAGGAGCCAGCTTTTCTTTGGTAAAAAGCAGCAGGGCTACGAGTAACAATATCAGAACCATAAAAGCAATTACAGTGATAAGAATGGTTCCCAGTGTGCTGACTAACATCATGCTTATTTGTTTATAACATCGTTATACGAGACCGCTTTTTCGTCGATCTCTTCTTTCTTTTTCTTTTCTTTTTCGTCTTCGGCCTTTACCGTAGTTTCTTCCGGAGCAGGTGCGGCCTCATCGCCTCCTGTAAGCATTCCACCAAAACTCTGGAAGCCAATCCCCATTAATCCCGTTATGATAAAGGTGATTCCCAGACCTCTAAGTGGTGCCGGTACATTCGAATAACGGATTTTTTCCCGTATTGCTGCAATAGCCAGTATAGCTAAAAACCAACCAATCCCGGAACTCACGCCATAGTTAAGCGCCAAGCCCAGTGTTTCAATTTCCCTTGATTGCATAAAAAGTGATCCTCCGAGGATGGCACAGTTTACGGCAATCAGCGGCAGGAAGATGCCCAGCGAATTGTAAAGGGCAGGTGAAAACTTCTCCACCACAATCTCTACAAGTTGCACCATAGTTGCGATAGTAGCGATAAACATAATAAAGGAAAGAAAGCTCAGATTGTAATCTGCATATTCAGGTCCCAGCCAAGCCAGGGCGCCGTCTCTTAGAATGTATTGGTCGAGGAGCCAGTTCAAGGGCACGGTAACAGCGAGCACGAAGATCACCGCCGCACCAAGGCCAACAGCTGTTGCTACCTTCTTTGATACCGCCAGATAGGAACACATCCCAAGGAAGACGGCAAAAACCATATTATCTATAAAAATCGATCTGAAAAATAATTCTATATGCTCTAACATCGCTTATGGTTTTTAATTTTCCTCGATTAATGTTCTATTCTTTGAACGTTGTACCCAAATAATAATTCCCACAACGATCAAAGCTGCAGGTGGAATGATCATGAATCCATTGTTCTCGTAACCTGTAGCATAAAGTCCGGTTTTCGTAACAGGATCGCCGAGGACTTTGATACCAAAAAGCGTTCCCGAACCCAGAAGTTCCCTGAAAAATCCAACGATAATAAGTATCACCCCATAACCGAGCGCATTTCCGATACCATCGAGGAAAGATCTCCAGACATTGTTCCCCAATGCAAAGGCTTCAAAACGGCCCATAATAATACAGTTGGTGATGATCAGTCCTACAAATACAGAAAGGGTCTTACTCAGTTCATAAGCAAATGCTTTCAGTACCTGGTCTACAATGATCACCAGTGTCGCAATGACCACTAGTTGCACAATAATCCGGATCTTGGAAGGGATAATATTCCTCATCAGGGAAATAACCACATTACCCACACCAAGTACGAAAATCACAGAAAGTGCCATCACCAAGGAGGCCTGGAGTTCTGCGGTAATCGCGAGTGCTGAACATATCCCCAGCACCTGAATGGTGATCGGATTGTTATCTGCAAGCGGATCTAATATGAGATTTGTATCTTTCTTGGAAAGTAGAGCCATCTTAATCTTCTCTTATGGTTTCTAAATATGGTTTATAAAGATTCACGCTTTCCCGGATCATGGCCGAAACCCCGTTTCCTGTAATGGTAGCACCAGCAAGGGCATCTACCGCGTTATCATCTTTTCTCTCGTTCAGAGGGTCGTTATTCCCTTTAGCAACTGAAATACCGCTATATCGGGAACCATCCATCAGGGACTCCCCGATAAAATCGTCCATAAAATATCGTTGCTTGATATTAGCTCCAAGTCCTGGTGTCTCGGCTTTATGATCAAAATACACTCCCTGTACGATCAAGTTCTCATCCAAAGCGATAAAGCCCCAGATGGCATCCCATAAACCCTTTCCATACATGGGCAGGATATGATATTTCTTACCGTCCTTTTCCCCGATGAAAACAGGAAGCCTTGGTGTTTGTCCCTTTTTCGCTGCTGCGATCTCCTTTTTTAGGTCTATCAGATACGCCTCTTCGTTCTGTGATCTATCTTCTCCTTCGATTACCCACTGCTCTGTAATGAATTTTTGAAATTCAGCTTCCACCACGGTAGTGGGTATAAAACTCACAGAACCTTCATTCGGATTCTCGTTAACTCCCATGGCATAGAGAATATTCTGCTGCTTTTCGAAACGTTCATTTTCGGCAATCTTATCGCTAAGTCCTGAGGCCACAAATGCCAGGACAGATCCTACTGCAATTACCATAAGGGCTGCAAATAATACCGTGTAGATGTTTTTTTCTGTATTGAGTGCCATACTTATGCTGTTTCAACTTTAAGTTCTTCTTCTTTGCCTTCTCCCGGGCCGGCAAAAACAGATGCATTCTTCATTCGCTTCATGCGTCTTTTTATATTTCCCCGGATCACATAATGGTCTATTGTAGGTGCAAAGACATTCATAAGGAGAATAGCCAGGAAAACACCTTCAGGATAGGCCGGGTTGAATACCCGGATCATCACAGATATAAAACCGATTAAAAAGCCATAGATCCATTTGCCCCGATTGGTCTGGGAACCAGTCACCGGATCTGTGGCCATATAGACTATACCAAAGGCAAGTCCGCCAACGATTAGGTGCTTCCAGAAATCGAAACTCATCAAACCATAAAACTTGCTGGTCTCTCCAATAATTCCGGCATCTACTACGCCGTTAAAGATCAGGCCCATAACCAACGATCCTATAACGGCACTCACCATGATTCTCCAACTTGCAATCTTGCTGAAAATCAGAAATAATCCACCCAACAAACATAGAAAGGCTGAGGTCTCACCTACCGATCCTGGTATAAAACCAAAGAACATATCGGAGGTTGAATAGGCATATTCACTGGCGTTATTTTGTGCAAGGTACCCAAGGATGGTTTCACCTGAAATCGCGTCTGCTGTACCGGCACGATCTACTGCGCCATGTACCCAAACCTTGTCGCCACTCATCCAGGTAGGATAGGCGAAGAAAAGGAATGCCCTGATGGTAAGGGCCGGATTAAGAATATTCATTCCTGTTCCCCCAAATACTTCTTTACCGATCACTACACCAAATACCACGGCTACGGCCAGCATCCACAACGGCGTATCTACAGGAACGATCAGTGGAACCAACATCCCTGTAACCAAATAGCCTTCTTCCACCTCATGGCCCTTAATAACCGCAAAAATAAATTCTATCAATAGCCCTACCCCGTAGGAAACAATTACCAAGGGCAATACCTGAACAAAACCTAGCCAGAAATTTTCCCATGTAAAAAAGTTACCAAAAAGGTCTAGTGTACGGGGAATACCATTTGCTGCATCAATAGCGGCATAATGCTGGTAACCCGTATTGAAAAAGGAGAATACCAGGATGGGTATCAACGCCATGATCACGGTATTCATTGTCCTTTTCAGGTCGTCAGCCGCACGCACATGTCCGCCTGAATGGGTTGTGTCATTCGGACTGAACAAAAAAGTATGGAAGGCATTGAAAGCCGGAGCCATCTTTTTGCCCCTGTAATGGTGCTTTAGAATATGTAGTCTTTTCTTAAAAGTTAGTCTCTTGTCTCTCATACTTAACCTATTTCTTTATGGAGTAAGTCCAGACCATCGCGGATGATCTGTTGGTGAGGTTGTTTAGATATGCACACGAATTCGGTGAGTGAAAAATCCTCAGGGATTACCTCGTAAAGCCCTAATTGCTCCATCTCATCAAGATCTTGCACCATACAAGCCTTTAGAAGCTGGAGTGGATAAATATCCAGTGGAAATACCTCCTCGTATTGTCCGGTAACCACAAATGCCCTGTGTTCACCGTTGGTATTGGTGTCGAGCTTATACTTTTTCCTGGGTTGCAACCAACTGAAAGTAAGTGCTCTCGTATTCGATATTTTATCGAAGACAGGCTTGTTCCAGCCGAAAAATTCATAATCGTCTCCTTCTGGGATTGCGGTTACTGTAGAATTATAAAACCCTAAATATCCATCGGGTTTAACCTTCGATCCTGTTAGGACATCTCCATTGATAAGCCTGAAATGATCTTCGTTCACGCCACTGGCATAAAGGAAAGTAGAGATCTCTGCCCCGATTTTGGTGGTATAGTATTGTGGATCTTTAACAGACGATCCTACCAGAGCCACAGTACGTTCTGCGTTAAACCTGCCCGTTAAAAGACATTCCCCGATTATTACCAGGTCTTGTGGTGAGAGGGTCCACACCAATTCGCCTTTGTTGATGGGGTCGATCTTATTCGCTATTCTTGCCAATAGAGACATGGATCAGTCCCGGTGTCATTTTCCCAAGAGCACCTATAGCTGCCTGTAATTCTTTTTCCTTTCCCTGAAGAACATAATCCATATCGGCGGCAAGAGGTGCCGTTCCGTAGGCTGATATAAAAATTGCCTTTGGGGTGGTTTCTGGATTGGCGATCAGGTCGTAGGGTCGTTGTTTTAAAAAAGGCCAGCAGCCGGTTTTCAATAAAAAGGAGCGTACCTCTTCATTCGAAGCATGATCTAAATCCAGTGGATTGTGAGAAATAACTTCCTGCTCCTTATCGGCAAGGATTTTAATAGTAAGGATCCTTCTTCTGGCGCCCCGAAGGATCTCTACTACCTCCCCGCTAACCGGGGAAACGAAGATCATCTCTTCGGTATCTTTGTTGTAAAAAATAGGTTCTCCGGCTTTAACCTCTGCTCCTTCTTTGACCATCATCTTGGGTGTCATCCCATAAAAGTCGGGGAGGTTTATGGCATAAACATTGCTGGTTACAGCTTTGGAAGTAGTATGTTCTGCGGCACCGACAAGGTTGATATCCAAACCTTTCTTAATGCGGAGATTTTCAGACATATCAGGGTGACCTTTAGGTTAGAAAAATACCGGACAAAAATAGCATTTAAAAGAAAGTAATCATAATTATTGACTATAAAAATGGGTCGTACATCGATAGGAATTTGCCGGGGTATGATTTTGTTTACCTTTGCCTGAAAAATTGTGCTGAAATGCCTGTTAACATTAAACAATTCTGGATCTTTTTCTTTACCCTGCCGTTATTCGGCCAGGTACAGGAAGAGGTAAATCCTCCCGATAATATAAAATCGATAATATTCAAGGGTCCGACTGAAGACCAGTTCCCTATAATACAACTGGGGGAAACCATCACCCTAGAATTCGATGACATGACTGCCAACGAGCAGGATTACTACTATAAAATTATCCACTGTGACTACGACTGGACACCATCGGATCTGCTGAAATCACAATACCTTGTAGGATCTGATAACCAGCGCATTATAGATTATGTAAATAGTTATAATACCCTTAAACCCTATTCGCATTATCGTCTACGGATCCCTAATATCGCAGTTGCTCCCAAAGTAAGCGGGAACTACCTTATCGAGGTATACAACAGCTATAACGAATTACAGTTCTCCAGACGATTTGTGGTCTACCAGGAACTTGTGGGTGTGGGTGTGGCACTGAAACGCTCCAGGAATTTTGATGTTTTCAATGCCGAACAATTGGTAGAGATCACCATTAGAGCTGCCAACTTCCAATTAGTAAACCCAAGGAAAGAAGTAAAAATTGCTGTACTGAAGAATTATCACTGGCCTACCGCCATATTCAATGTACCTCCCCAATTTACCCAGGGAGATCTGCTTGAATACCGGTATGCGGATAAGATCGTATTTTCAGGAGGGAATGAATTTCAAAATTTTGACACCAGCGACCTGCGCAGACCCAGTTCTCGAATCAATCGTATTGAATACCGGGATATTTACCACCACTATCTTTTTACCGACATCTATCGCAGTGAGAAGGAATATACCTACTACCCCGATATCAACGGTGATTTTGAACTCAGGACCCTTCAGGGCCAGGATGTAAGCCGTGAAGCGGAATATTCAGCGGTGCATTTTAGCCTGCCCTATACGGAAATTATCGGGCTCGATGAGGTCTATGTATTTGGTAAGTTTAACAACTACGCCCTGGAAGACCTCAACAGGATGACCTATAACGAAGAGAATGGCAATTTGGAGACAATTATCGAGCTCAAACAGGGGTTTTACAACTATAAATATGCCATCAAAAGGGAAAACGGAAACATAGAACTCAACACGGTTTGTGGTAATCACCATTTTACAGAAAACCAATACCTGGTACTCGTTTATTACCGGAATTTCGGTGACCTGTACGACAGCATTATCGGTCTAGGAGCGGGGAATTCAGAGAATATCACCAATTGACATCCAATTGCTCTTAGTCTACGTCAGAAAAATAAGCACTTTCGACGATTTTTGATAGCTGCTTTTTTGCAATCTGCCCACTTATTTTATCTTAGCCCTTACAACCGGAATGTTTTGCCTGATCTTGAGAAGTTCTCAAATCGTGGAAAGCCCGGTACAGATTCTAGGGTATATGGTCGCATTGGAATTTAAACAAGTGTTAAACTTCAGATTCCTAGCGGCGAATTTTATATTTTAGCAAGAGGCAAGGATTAAGTTCCCTGCCTTGCAACTAACGGTTCAGCAAATGATCACTCAGGTAACCAAAGGCATAAAGATTTCAGTGAGCACAAGTTTTGAGGGTACTTTCTTCAAGAACTACAAGATGCACTTTGCCTTCGGATATACTATCACCATTGAAAATCAGAGTAAGGATTCAGTTCAGCTTACCTCCAGGCACTGGAAGATCTATGATGCACTGAACGACTATGAAGTTCTGGACGGGGAAGGGGTGATTGGTAAGAAACCTGTTATCCGCCCGGGAGAATCTCATACTTATAGCTCGGGATGCCTGCTCGCCTCGCCTATCGGTGCAATGAAAGGCCATTATAATATGGTAAACTTCGCTACCACAGAAAAATTCAAGGTCTTTATACCTCCTTTTAAATTCAGTGCGCCCTTTGCACTTAACTAGAATTCGATACACTTATTAGCTTCCGACTACTTTTGAGTACCGCTGCTGCATGATATGTGCACTGGGGATTGTTATAATTGTTCATTGTTCATTGTTGATTGTTGATTGTTGATTGTTGATTGTTGATTAGGAAATATTAATTAAAATGCCGACTTATAAATCTTTCGAAGAGCTTGATTGTTGGAAAAAGTGCAGGAAAGCGCGAATTTGGATTGTGATTTTTGTCAAAGAAAACATTGATAATAATGATAGAGATTTAACTTTTAACCTCATTAGGGCCGCCCGGTCCACGACCAGAAATATTGCAGAAGGTTTCGGCAGGTTTCATTTTAAGGATAATATGCGGTTTTGCCGGATCAGTCGTGGTTCACTTTTTGAGCTAAAAGACGATCTTATAATTTGTGTTGATGAGAAAACAGTGAATAGAGCAGAAATTGAAGAGGGGCTTAAACTTACTAATGAGGCAATCCATTCTATACATGGTTACATCAAATATCTTAAGGCAAGAAATGATGATTAATCTGAAAAAAAAGCTTCTGAGTTTAGGAATCTACCAAAAATGGAGATCCCTCCATGACCATCTGATATCGGTTCTGAATTTAAGTCTTAACAATTAGCAATCAACAATCAAGAATCAGTAAATAACCGCCGAAAAAAGCTTCTAATTAACTATCTTTGCGCCCACAAATAATCTAAAAAAACACATCCATGTCCAAAGGCTTTTTTCAGGTCCCGGTTGCCGTAAATGAACCGGTAAAAAGTTATGCTCCGGGTAGCGCGGAAAGAGAGGAAGTTCTGCAGCAATACAGGAAATTTTATAAGAGCAAAACGGAAGTCCCTTTATTTATAGGAGAACACGAAATAACCCTGGGTGACACCAAGCCTATATCGCCTCCGCACGATCACAAACACATTATTGGCCACTATTATTTAGCGGAAGCAGAACAGATCGATGCGGCTATTGAAGCTGCGCTCCAGGCAAGACCAGCCTGGGCCGCTTTAACATGGGAACAGCGGGCCGCGATCTTCCTAAAAGCGGCAGATCTCCTTGCCGGTCCGTACAGGGCAAAGATCAACGCAGCCACCATGATCGGTCAGAGCAAGACCGTACATCAAGCTGAGATCGATGCCGCCTGTGAGCTTATCGATTTTCTGAGGTTTAACGTGGAGTTTATGAGCCAGATCTATAGCGAACAACCCGATTCCGCAGAAGGTATCTGGAACCGGGTGGAATACCGTCCGCTTGAAGGATTTGTCTATGCCATCACACCTTTCAACTTTACAGCCATTGCGGGTAACTTGCCTTCCAGTGCGGCCATGATGGGGAATGTGGTGCTATGGAAGCCCAGTTCTACCCAAATGTACTCGGCCAAAGTGATTATGGATGTCTTTAAGGAAGCTGGAGTCCCTCCGGGAGTAATCAATATGGTAGCCGGCAATTCGGCTATGATCTCAGAAAAAGCGTTAACCCATCCCGATTTTTCAGGTATTCACTTCACCGGCTCTACAGAGGTATTCAATAGCCTTTGGAAACAAATTGGCGATAATATCGGTAACTATAAAACCTATCCGAGGATTGTGGGTGAAACCGGTGGAAAGGACTTTATCATTGCCCACCCAACTGCCAACGCAAAACAGGTGGCCACCGCTATTACCCGTGGGGCCTTTGAGTTCCAGGGACAAAAATGCAGCGCGGCCTCGAGGATCTATCTGCCCGAATCTAAAGCGGAGAAAACCCTGGAGTATTTAAAAACAGATCTCGCTTCTATAAATCCTCCCGGTACACCAGAAGACATGAGTAATTTTGTAAGCTCGGTGATCGACGAAAAATCTTTTGACAAGCTAGCCAGTTATATCGACAGGGCTAAAAAGGATAAGAATGCCGAAATTATTGCCGGTGGAGGCTATGATAAGAGCAAAGGTTATTTTATAGAACCGACCGCTATCCTGACCACCGATCCAAACTATGTGACCATGGAGACCGAATTATTCGGACCGGTAGTCACCATATATGTCTACAAAGACAAGGACTGGTCTGAAGCATTGAGACTGGTAGACACCACCTCGGAATACGCATTAACAGGGGCTGTCTTTTCCGCCGATCGATACGCAATCGATGAGGCTACGAAAGTACTTGAAAACTGTGCTGGTAACTTCTACATCAACGACAAGCCTACAGGAGCTGTAGTAGGTCAGCAACCCTTCGGTGGTGCAAGAGGATCGGGAACCAACGATAAGGCCGGTTCGGCTCAAAACCTTATGAGATGGGTAAGCCCGAGACTTATCAAGGAGACTTTTGTAAGCCCGGAAGACTATCGTTATCCCTTTCTTGGATAGTATACTACCATAGTATCCTTACAATCGATTAGAAGCCCCGGGGAAATCCTACGGGGCTTTTATGTTCTGATGAACTATATTGCAAAGGTTATTTACCTGGCACGATCTGTGAAGGATTATTGATAAAGGAAATACTGTAATTAAAAACTATACGATCATGAAATTCAATATACTTAATTGGTCATCGAAGTGGGCCTTCCTATGGATAGCTTTGCTTATCTTAACATCCTGCAAACCGCTCTCTGCACAAGGAACATCTAACAAAGATGAGACCAAAGAGCTCAATACGCAAAACGCTTTGGATACAGAACAGCAGACCGACAAGGAACACGTAGAGCAGATGCTTACGGTTTTGGACGACCATAAATCGGAAATGGGAGATAAATTAGCACTATGGTCCGATGACCTTGTCTATTTAACCCCTGGCCAGGAGGCTATTTCCAGCAAGGAGAACCTTAAATCTCACTTTGAGGAGCAGAACAGTCACGGCCACTCTGAAAAAACACATAAGATCCTTGAATTGCATAGCTACGAAGAAATCGTACTTGTACGCGGACAAATAGACGGGACCTATTATCCCAAAGGAGCAGGCCGTCCTGCACAGTTCCGCAACAAAACAATGTTCATCTTTAAACGGCAACCCGATGGTTCACTTAAAATCTGGCGGGCGATGTATAATCATGAGCCGTTTATTAGCAGCAAACAATAGAATGGAGAATGGATGATGGAGAATGTCGGAGCGTATTGAAAATACTGACCGAGTAGACGAGCGTCAGTAGCGGAGACCCTGAAGTTTGCGAAGCAATACTTCTGGGGAAAAGTGAAGAGTTATAATTATTTCCTGTTTATTACATTCAAAAGAAATATAATCAACCAACACAATGTTTATAGGACACTTCGCAATAGGGCTGGCGGCGAGGAAAGTTGCAAAACTTCCATCGCTGGCTATGCTGTTTATCGCCGTACAATTCCTTGACCTTATCTGGCCCATATTTGTATTGCTCGGGATTGAACACTTAAGTATTGATCCGGGAAACACCGCAATTACCCCTTTAAATTTCGAATTCTACCCATATTCTCATAGCCTGCTGATGGCAGTACTTTGGGGGTTATTGCTGGCACTGGTTTACTGGTTATTTACCAAAAATAAACAGGGATCCTGGCTTTTGGCCGGACTCGTTCTGAGCCATTGGGTGCTCGACCTGATCACCCATCGACCCGATCTTCCTATTACGCCATTTAGCGAGGTGAAACTTGGTCTGGGATTATGGAATTACCCATCAGCAGCAATTGTAGTTGAATTCGCTATATTTCTTCTGGGTGCCTATTGGTATTTTAGAGCTGGTAATCCTCCCAGAAAGATCGCCTATTGGGCTCTAATCGCCTTTTTACTAATCGTTCATGTGGTAAACTTAACAGGACCTCCACCTCCAAGTATTGCTGCTGTGGCATGGTCGGCCAACCTGATGTGGATCATCGTGCTCTGGGCCTGGTGGGTAGATCGGAAAAAAAGAGCAGTACCTGAACAAGTTACCTAACCAAACAACTTGGCTTTCAGGTACCATGAATTCATTTCGGCGATGTTGGAAATGGATATTCCCTCAGGGCATTCTACTTCGCAGGCTCCTGTAAGTGAGCAATTTCCAAATCCTTCCATAGTCATTTGTTCTGTCATCCCGAGTACCCGGCGATAAGCCTCTGGTTCTCCTTGTGGCAGTGCATTCAGATGATTGATCTTGGCAGAGGTAAAGAGTGCTGCCGATGCATTTTTGCAGGTGGCCACACAGGCTCCACATCCAATACAGGCTGCAGCATCCATAGCTTTGTCGGCCACCTCCTTGCCCACCAGAATGGCATTGGCTTCGGGTGCTGTACCGGTCTTGGCACTGATAAACCCTCCCTGTTCTATAATACGATCCATAGCGGAACGATCTACCATCAAATCTTTAAGAACCGGGAAAGAAGTAGCCCTCCAGGGTTCTACGGTAATAACATCCCCCTCATTAAAACTTCGCATATGGAGCTGGCAGGTCGTCATATTTGCATGTGGACCATGGGCCCGGCCGTCGATAAATACGCCGCATTGTCCGCATATGCCCTCACGGCAGTCGTACTCAAAGGCGATCACCTCTTCGCCCTTTAGTACTAACTCTTCATTTAGATGGTCTAGAGCCTCCAGAAAAGACATATCCTCGTTAAGGCCATCTGTTTCATATTCTTTAAATCCACCTTTATCATCCGTGTCGTTTTGTCTCCAGATTCGGAAAGTAACTTTCATACGTTCTTCTTATTTATAGCTTCTTACAGTGGGTTTCACAAATTCAAATTTGAGGGTTTCTTTATGGAGTTTAAATCCCGCCCCGGTGTATTCCCATGCCGACACATAAGAATAAGAATCATCTACGCGAACGGCTTCCCCATCTTCTGTCTGGTACTCTTCCCTGAAATGAGCCCCACAGGATTCTTCCCGCTCCAATGCATCGGTACACATCAGCAGCCCTAGTTCTATAAAATCTGCCAGTCGCAGTGCCTTTTCCAATTCGGTATTGATACCATCGGACTTGCCGGTTACTTTTCCATCATTCCAGAAGTCCGCCTTGATTTCCTCGATCCGGGATATCGCTTTTTCGAGTCCGGCTTTATTCCTGCTCATGGCACATTCCTGCCACATCACCTTACCCAATTCCCTATGGAAATGATCTACAGTTTTACTGCCATTTACAGACAAAAGCCTTTCTATATGCCCTTTTACTTCATTTTCAACCTCAGCAAAAGCTGCGTGATCTGTATTTACCGCCTCGCTTTTCAATTCAGAAGCCAGGTAGTTATTGATGGTATTAGGAAGGATAAAATATCCATCCACACTGGCCTGCAACAGGGAATTTGCCCCCAGGCGATTAGCGCCATGATCGGAGAAATTGCACTCCCCTACGGCATATAAGCCTGGGATAGTAGTCATAAGTTCGTAATCTACCCAGAGTCCGCCCATAGAAAAATGTGCGGCCGGGGAAATCTGCATAGGTTCTTTATAAGCATCTACCCCGGTGATCTTCTTATACATATTAAAAAGGTTGCCATAGCGGTCCTGGATGGTTTCGAGCCCCAGGCGCTCAATGGCATGTTTAAAGTCGAGATAAACCGCATTTTTAAGTCGGCCTACCCCATGACCGGCATCGATTCGTTCTTTGGCAGCACGGGAAGCGATGTCTCGTGGGGCGAGGTTTCCAAAGCTGGGATAACGTCTTTCGAGGTAGTAATCCCTTTCCTCTTCCGGAATATCGTTGGCTTTACGCTGGTCACCTTTGTCCTTAGGTACCCAAATCCGGCCATCGTTTCGGAGAGATTCGGACATCAGGGTAAGTTTGGACTGTGCTTCGCTAGACTGGGGCAGCGCGGTGGGATGGATCTGGGTAAAGCTCGGCGCTGCAAATAAAGCTCCTCGTTTATGGGCCTTCCATATAGCTGAGCCATTACAACCAATGGCGAGGGTAGAGAGTCTGAACACTCTCGAATAGCCTCCCGTAGCCAGTACCACTGCATCTGCGGCGTAGCGCTGTATTTCGCCATTGGCAAGGTTTCTGGCAACAATACCCTTTGCCTTACCATCTACCACGACCAGATCGAGCATTTCCGTCCTTGGCCGCATGGTAACTTTTCCGGCGCGAATCATTTTATATAGTTGTGAATATGCTGCCAGTAAGAGCTGTTGCCCGGTCTGTCCCCTGGCATAAAAAGTTCTTTGTACCTGAACCCCGCCAAAACTCCGGTTCACCAATACTCCACCGTATTCACGAGCAAACGGAACACCTTGCTGTGTGAAGTGGTCTATCAGCGGAGCAGAGAGTTCTGCGAGTCGGTAGGTATTGGCCTCCCTGGAACGGAAATCGCCCCCTTTAAGGGTGTCGTAGAACATCCTCCAGACGCTATCGCCATCGTGCTGATAATTTTTAGCGGCATTTATCCCACCCTGTGCCGCGACAGAATGCGCGCGGCGTGCTGAGTCCTGATAGCAAAAGCACTGCACATCATAGCCTAGTTCGGCAAGGGTGGCCGCTGCTCCGGCGCCGGCAAGTCCGGAGCCCACTACAATTACATTGAGTTTTTTCTTGTTTGCCGGATTGATCAACTGGCTTTTTACCTGATAGGTACGCCACTTTTCTTCCAGTTTTCCTTCGGGAATTTTAGCATCTATTTGCATGCAGATCGTTTTGTATTAAGATGACTTGCGGCATCAAGTTAATTGAATTCAAAACCGATACCAAATTTCCATTTTGGCAGAAGCATTACCTATGACAAATATCATTTTTTCGACCCTGGATCTGATTAATACGCAGTCCTTAAAATCCTCATTCAGGAGTGGTTATTTTATGGTTGTGTTTATTGCAAAGAGCATGCGGCCTAATACATTATTTATGGGGATGCTAATAAACATCTGCTTCGTATCCGCAGCCCCCTTGAAGAAGCTGTAACCCGTCAACTCTCCTCAGACGAAAAACCACTCCAGCTTCCCTTTTCACAAAACCTTAAAGGATAATAAGTTATATTAGTATTTATATAACGAGGTTATGCACAATTAGAGGAAGGTTTAGAGAATTAGATTAAAAATTGATGGAGCTTATAAAACTCAATAATATTACTTATGGAATTGCTAGAAATTTTAAACATGACCAAGAAATAAGAGCAAGTTTTAATAAATTGACAGAAGCTACATTTGGATTCAATTTCGAAAAATGGTATCTAAATGGTTACTGGGGTGACAATTATATCCCGTATTCAATATTGCACAATAATAAAGTGATATCCAATGTTTCAGTTAGTAAAATTGAGTTTATTATCGAAAATGAGAAAAAGTTGGGTATTCAAATTGGTACTGTTATGACGGACAAAGAATACCGACATCGGGGACTTAGCAAGTTCATTTTGGAACAAGCAATAAACGAATGGAAAGAACAGTCTGATTTTATATATCTTTTTGCAAACGAAAGTGTTCTTGATTTCTATCCGAAGTTTAATTTCCAAATTGTAGATGAATACCAATACTCAAAACCCCTAAACATTCCTAAAACTTTATCATCATTAAGAAAGCTTAATATAGATGATAAATATGATAAGGAATTATTGATAAAAACCATAAACGAATCAAATCCAATATCAAAAATATCAATGCGAAACAATACATCTTTAGTTATGTTTTATTGTCTGTCATTTAAGAAAAACAGTATTTACTACCTGAGAGAACTCAATACTGCAATTATTGCAGAAATTGAAGGTGACACGTTATACTTGAATGATGTATTTTCAAAAGAACGGGTTAAACTAAACGATGTAATTCAATTAATGACTGATAAAACTACTAAAAAAGTAATATTGGGATTTACCCCATTGGATGAAGCCGATTACCAAAAAAGTTTGTTAAAAAAAGAAGATACTCTATTTGTAATTAAGGACAAATTAGATTATTTCAAAAACAATCAAAGCATGTTCCCAGTTTTATCTCATGCCTAAAAAAGACTCGAATAAATTAAAGAAACAACTATGCATACCAATGGCTATATTGACCTTGATCCTCTCTTTTGTTCTTTCTGATTAGTATATCAATTTAAAGAGAATCAAACTTAAGACGTGTATAGTTAATAAGGTAGTGGATAAAATCAGGAGATATTCTTACTTTTAAACAAATCAAATAATCGGAAAGTTTCTCGCTAGCTCAGCTCTCTCGCTTCTTTCCGCGGAATTTTCGCCAGACTAGTGTCTGGCTCATCCAAAAGCAAGCGCTCGGCTGAAATTCCTTACTAACCATACACGAAGACGTTGGCAATCATTTCTCAGTGATTATTCAAAAATATGACAGGATTTAATCCTTTGAATATAATATGGTTATACAAGAAAGGCTGATAATAGTCATATATTCTAACTCCCTCTTTCAGCAGTTTTAAGGAGAATTAATTTGGCAATATTATGAGAACACAATCGCTATTGTTTTGGGAGTCGCGGGTTTTATGATTTCATTCCACCTGCAATAATAGATGCCAATGAGCAGGGTTCAAAATCCGAAAAATGCAATTGAAACTCAGAACGCGTAAGAAATAATTCTGTAAATTAGTTTTTCACTTAGCCAAAAGAATTATGAATCTAAAGACATCCCTTAGTCTAGTTTTACTATTGTTAGTTGGAGCCCCAGTTCTGGCTCAGGATCGATCCAAATCGGAACCTGAGACTAAGCAGAAAGTTGGTTTTGTGATGCCCTTTGAATTTGATTATGACTTTGGGGCTATCGCTGGAAATGCCTTAATTGGACGTTTTTTTCCGCTAATTACAGTGCCACTGGGTGAAAAGTGGCAATATCATAACCTTACCCTTGCAGTAATTGCCGATGCACCTGGGGGAAGGCCCGGGTTTCCAGGTAATCCCGACGCGGTAATAGGAGAAAAAGCCTTCGGCTTGGGAGATTGGATCAATATTTCAACCTTTTTACCAGCATTAAATTCAGATAAATTTATTTTTGGTTTCGGCTTTGCCATGGGGATACCTCTGGCAACCAATCCAGGTTTCGGTAGCGGTAAGTGGTCCATAGGTCCTTCTCTTAGGATAGGCTTCAATCCTGGAAAATGGAGGATTAATTTCCTTGGGGGTAATTTATGGTCTTATGCCGGTGACTCAGAACGAGGTGAAGTGAACCAGATGATAATAAGAGGATTGATTCGTCGCCCCTTTGGATCAAAATGGTTCTTCACAAGTAATCCGATTATTACCGCCAATTG
The DNA here is from genome assembly GCA_947258405.1 of uncultured Eudoraea sp. Lineage (GTDB taxonomy): Bacteria > Bacteroidota > Bacteroidia > Flavobacteriales > Flavobacteriaceae > JAHEJJ01. The sequence goes on from CAMYIE010000029.1 coordinate 27,270, forward strand.
GAATGCTGGACGTGGACAAAGATGGCTTGTTCCTCTAGGAGGGGGTATAGGCAATAATTTCAATTTGTTCAAGATGGATATGTCCCTTGCTGTCCATGGCTATTTAAACGTGGAAAGACCTGCAGGTGCTCCCAAAGGACTGGTGCGCGTTGATCTGCTCTTTAAACAATCTGCATTACCAATACCCAAATAAGCTATGACTAAATACTTTATAAGACGAAAGCATCAATATTTGTACTGAATATCTGTATTTCGATTATTGTTTGTACTCTTATAATAGTACGGTCTAATCAAAGCATTTTTTAATAAAACATGGCTCCTGGCGATTTTAAAAAGATTGAATCGAAAATACTGAGAAGATCAACGTTTGCCAACAAGGTATATAGCGCATTGAAACGGGCCATATACTGGGCCGTTGGCATACATTCCAAACTTATCTTATTTGTTTTTAGTTTTTAGTTTTTAGTTTTTAGAAACAGAAAAAATATAAATGATCGTCCAATTTGAACTAAAAAAAGCAAACCGATTTTTACCATATATTGTACTAGTTGGTTGTGGAATAGGTACTGCCAATTTCATTATGAATGGTGGGCTAAATTTAATCCAATGGATTATTCAATCTCTATCTACGAGTTTCTTCATTGGTTATACCACGGTCTTGATAGCTTCGAATAAACCCTGGTTCAAGATGACTTTTATACCCATTTGGAAATTGTATTTGCTTTTATCCTTTTTACTAATCTTTGCAGGCCTATTTGCAACAGAAGTTGAACATCTAATACGATCACTAATTTTTAAAAGTGAACCTTATAGGCCTTTTTCCGCTGGCAAAATGTATCTTTTTAATGGGGTAATTTCATGTGTTCTAGGATTTAGTTTATTTCAGAACAATCATCTTTTCCAAGGGAACAATGCCACATCTGATGAAAAAAAATTGAAATCACAAAATGAAGAATCCCCTGATCAGAAAATACCCAAATCCCAAGATATAACATCAAGTATTCCGGTAAAGCAAGGAGATAATATTCTGTTAATCCCTACAACGGAAATAGTATATTTTGAAGCCTATGATAATTATGCTTTCGCGTTTGATTTTAACGGTAATAAAAGGCTTTGCGACTATTCACTGCTTTTTCTTGAAAAAAGGCTGCAAGGTACCTTCTCGAGAATACATCGAAAATATTTAATAAATAAAAAACATATCAGGCAAATTAAGCCCTACATAAATGGCCGATATATTGTTGAATTTTCTGCCAATAACCTAGCTCCTATTACCAGCAGTAAAAGTTATTCAAACATTATTAGAGGTATCATTAAAATAAAATAATGCTAGCCTTAAATTCTTTTCCACCAGGTACTTTCCCGTCTTAATTCATTCACATCTGCTCAGATATAACTCACTTGATTCTATGACCTCTTACCATAAATTAGTTTCATTACTCATTAATTTATTGCTACTTGAGTTTGAATTTAATTGGATTGGGTGAGACTGCCCAACCAGATTAGCAAACAAATAATTATTATGAGAACGATAGTATTTTTTAGTTTATTGAGTATGGTATTAATTCCAAATTTTGCTTGTAAAAATGTGAACATTAAAGAAAATAATCATGACTATACTGAAGAGAATCATCCTGTAAGGGTTCTTTATTTATCTTCAATTGAAGCATTGAATGAAGGAAATCTTGATATGTTTCTTGCCAATTTTGCGCCAGAAATTAAGATGTATGGAACCGATGGCAATTATTTTGGGCAAAATGCATTACGAGAACGTTTCGAGAATGTGCTTCAACAATTTCCCGATGTAAGAATGGAGATTCCCGAACTAAAACTCGAAAATCTATCACAAAACGTAGTAATTGTAAACTTTAAATGGAAAGTTTTTCCAATGGGTCAAGGTCCGGCCTTTAGTGGATTAGGATCAGGAGTTTATATAAACAAAAGTGGTAAATGGATGGAAATTCTAGAAGTAGAAACAATCACTAATGTTGATGAAGCACTAAAGCAAAATTAAATATTTAGAAATGTTCTAAATCATAAAACGTATGCCAACAAAGAATTGAGGTAAAAAACAAACAAATTCTTCCTTAATCCGAGACATTATTATTCTTGGCCCATAGATTCAAAATCAGATTCTTTGAGCTTTTTATTGTACTTAGTTTCTAATTATCTTGCCAATATCGAAACGTGGGTTTCATCGTATATAATTAATGGCTCAAATTGAGCTAGAATTACAACTCCCCCATTTATTGTAAATTAGTCTATCGGATAAAACCGAGCGAGCGGCTCTGCCGCTAAGTCGCCACAAATCTTATACAAGACCGTTATGTGCAAGCTAAAAACAATAACAAAATTGAAATAAAATGGAACAAAACGGTTCTGTTATAATTCCAACAATGCGATACAAAGATGCCTTGAAAGCCATCGAATGGTTATGTAAAACTTTTGGATTTGAAAAACATTTAGTAGTCCCAGGAGAGAATGGAACCATTGTCCATGCCCAGTTGAGGTTTGGTAATGCTATGATTATGTTAGGGTCTGAAAATGATAATGAATATGGTAAATTCTTAAAGACACCAAAAGATTTAAATGGATCTAATACACAAACCCCATATATTGTTGTTGAAGAAATAGATAAACATTATCAAAAGGCGATTACAGGTGGAGCAAAGATAATATTAGGTATAAAAGACGAGGATTATGGTGGTCGAGGATACAGTTGTCAAGATCCAGAGGGGCACATATGGAATTTTGGTTCATACAATCCGTGGACATGATGAAAAGCTAAAAGCCTGCACACAACAGCGCCTATAATTTAGCTTACGCAGGTTCTTAATACGAAGAGTTTTTCCTACATTTAGTCACAAACACATCCTGAAAATGATTCCGGTTTCAACGGCTCGCCTTGCCAACGCAAATCCCTCCTAATCCCGATAGCTATCGGGACTAGCGGATTTTCAATTTGGTGTGTTCCGCTTTAGGCGGATAAGTTGCTCTGCCTTCCTCTCCCCTTGGGCAAGCTCAGGGTCGTCTGAGGCACTGCACAACTATTCATAGCCGAGACCGTTGGCTTCAATTTTTAAAGTACTTTTTAACATTCATAAGCATACTTATTAGTATGCTTTTTATAATTTTTTTATACATATAAGTACTCTTTTGTTTTGTTTTTTATACATATTTGTATACTTTTGTTGATATTTTTATACATATACGTATTTTATTTAAAGAACGATGAGAAACAAAAAACAACTCCTTATAGAACAGCTGGACCAAAAATTAGAGAACTTTAAAGATTCAGCAATGGTCCTGGTCCCAACCAAAGGGTGGATAAATACTATTAGAACTACTCTCAATATGACTCGGGACCAGTTAGGGACCAAACTTAAAATGACTAAAGGAGCTATACAAAAGATTGAAGAACGAGAAGCATCAGGTCAAATAACCATTAACAAATTGAGAGATGTAGGCCAATCTTTGGATATGAAATTTGTTTATGGGTTTGTTCCAAATGATGGGTCCATTGACAATTTAGTCAGTATAAAATCAGAAGAGTTGGCCCGAAAAATAGTTATGAGGACCAATCAAAACATGAAATTAGAGGACCAGGGAATTGGAGATGAAAAAATAAATGAAACAATTAAAGACCTTGCTAATGCAATAAAAAGGGAGGTAAGGAAATCTTTATGGGATTAGAACTAAAATATGAAGAAGGCCAGACCCCTTTAAATGAAGAAGAAAAGGAAGGTCTGAAAATCAAGTCGATTACAACTCAAGGAGAACTGGATGAATTTGAACAGTTAAACATTGAAAAAGCTGTAGAATGGACTATACATGCTAAATTAAAACCTGAGAAAATATTGACTGAAAAATTTGTAAAAGACTTACATAAAAAAATGTATGGCGATGTATGGAAGTGGGCTGGAGAATTCCGCAAGTCTGAAAAAAATATTGGCATCTCATGGGTCCAAATAAGCATTGAATTAAAAAACTTACTGGACGATACAAAATATTGGATTGAAAATAATACTTATTCACCTGATGAAATAGCTATAAGATTCAAACATCGAATAGTTTCAATTCACTGTTTCCCTAATGGTAATGGAAGACATTCCAGAATGATGGCCGATATAATTATGGAGTCTATTTTTGATGAAGATATATTTACTTGGCACCAATCAAAAATGGTTAAAGCGAATGAAACAAGAAAGGAGTATATAAATGCTTTGAGAGAAGCCGATAATGGAAATGTGAAACCACTAATAGAATTTGCAAAAAACTAAAGCCAGCAATGTATATAACAAACTAAAACGTGCTATATACAAGACCGTTAGGCTTCATTATTGAAATTTACCTCGAAACGAAATTAAATTTTGGTCAAGCCTATTAAGATTAGTTTTACAGATCCTACATTCTTATATTTAATTTAACTAAATCAAAAAATTATGCCAACATTAGTAGTTCGACACAAAGTAGGTAATATTGAAACATGGCTGAGAGGTCATGAAGACAGGGTGAATATATTTAAATCTGCCGTATCAAGCTTTAAAACGTTTCAGGATCAAGATGATCCCAAATCAGTAGTATTGGTCATGGAGGTAACTGATATGGAAAAACTTGGAGCTATCATGAAGGACCCGAATACCCAGGCAGCGAAAGATAGACATACGGTATTGGAACCGATTATTATGTCAATAGAGGTAGCTGTGTAGTAAATTGGTCATTCTTTGTAGCATTCAGGAATGATCAGGAGCTAATCTTCATGTGTACATATAGTTCCCTAATGAGTTTGAAATTCTTTATGGATTTTTTAATTAGGTCAGTCAGATTTAGTAATTCGCCCGCTAACTATACCTATAATCCATTGCTATGTCTTTCCTAAACATAAATTCGTAGCTTTATAAAAAGGCTTGGGTTACGGCAGACAGTCCGCAACGACTAGTAGCCGAGACCGTTGTAACCAACTAAATAAACTAGTCATGGATGAACAAATAAAGCCCAAATTGTTCCCCAAAGCGCATTTATGGTTATTGATGCCATTCATTTTAACATGGGCCGGTTTCTATCTTTCCTACTGGAGTAAGTTCAATGAAGCCCCATTTCGCCAACATGTACACGGTCTTACAGCTACTGCCTGGTATATCCTTGTAATCCTTCAGCCATGGTTGATTCATAATAAACCAGCTAAATATCATAGGAAATTAGGTATAATTGGTATTCTCCTTGCAGGTGGTGTTGTGGGTTCAGCACTACTGGTAATGCCATATCAAGTGGTTAATGAATTTCTTCCAGATGTCTTGAAGTACGGCTTTTCTTTTGGCGACATATGTGCACTCACCGGTTTTAGCATGTGTGTAGTCTATGGGATTTGGAATGCCAAAGATACAGACAAGCATGCCAGATGGCTCATATCTACAGTATTTTGGATTTTATTACCAGCTACGGCAAGACTAGTATATTTTCCTTTACTAATTGCATATGAGGGCAATCCTCCTATCACATATATAGAATCCGTTTATATATGTTTAATTGTGACTACTATCATCCCTTTATCATATATGATTTTTTTGGATTACCGAAAAGAGAAGAAAGTATACAGATCTTACCTATTTGCTTTAATAGGAGTTACATTTTATTCATTAGCCATAGCTCCTATGGGTAATTGGCCATGGTGGATTGATCTATGTGATAAAATTCTCGGTAAGGGAATGTAAATAAACTGGCTACGACAACACCTTTAATTCATCACGCCAGTGGTATGACGAAATTATAGCCAGGGCCGTTGAGCGCTATTAATAATGAGAAGATCCATAAGATATTTTTTAGCAATATTGTTGGGAGTTCTAGCTGTCTTCTTGGTTCAATTTATGTTGACCAAATTATGGAATGCCGCCGGTATAAGTTGGGGACCTAACAACTTGCCCTTTAGCTTAACGCAGCAAATTGGAATGTTATCTTCAGCATTTATTGCAGGAGTTATTGGCCCATGTGTTGCGGTTATTGTTGCCAGAAAAAAGGCTCTAGTTCTAATAATATCGTTTCTCCTGATTGGATTATCAATAGATTTATATGCTGCATTTGTTCCCTTGAAACCTGTAGCAATATGGTTTCGAACAGCTTGGGTATTAAGTGTCCCTGTTCAAATCTATTTTGGCATTGAATTGGGCGGACGTATAATTAAATCTAACAGCAAACAACAACGCCTGTAATTCATCACGCACTTGCTTGACGAAATTATGGCCAGGGGTGTTGAAGCATAATTAGTTAAATAATTAAATTGGAAAGAGTTATGATGGATTGGGAAGCTATTTCGGCAATAGGTCAAATTATTGGAGCTTTAGCAGTATTAATTACTCTAATTTATTTGGCAATACAGCTAAAGCAAAATACAGCAGCAGTAGCTACATCAACTTATGAAAGTACCATGACCGGCTTTAACGATATAAACGTGGTTGTAGCAAGCCATCCTGAACTTGCCTCTTTACTTGATCGCGGATGTCAAAAACCAGATACACTTACATCAACAGAAATTGTTCAGTTTAATTTTATTCTTAGATGTTATGCAAATCAATGGTGGAAACTTTTCAAGCTTTACAAGAGAGGCAACCTACCAACCGAAGAATGGAAAATATTTGCGCAAGAAGCTTCTCAATTTTTTGAACAACCTGGTTGCAAACCATTCCGCGATCAGAACTCACTCTTTGCGGATCTTTACTTGGAATTCGACAAATATAATGCTGGAACTATTTCAGAATTTGGCTTTGGAATAGAAAATCAACCTAATGAGAAAGGCAATCAAAATTTAGTCCAATAAAAGATTGAATTACGCATGCCCACAACGCCGATAATTCAGCGGGGGCTAGTGCTTTATACGAAGAAGATTTCCTACATTTAACTCAAACCAATCCTAAAAATGATTCTGGCCTAATCATAGCCAGGGCTGTTATAAAACATAGCTCTGTATAAAATTACGCTAAAAAATTATTCAACCTGAATTATGAAATCACTTAAGCTATATGGAATACTATTATTGATATCTAGTCAATTTACCATTGCACAGAATAAGAATATTGATTTTGCAGAAAAACAAATTCTTAAACAACAATCCGCTAGGTTCACTGCGATGATAGATTCCGATGTTGTAAAACTTGAAAGCTTACTTGCTGATGACCTTACTTATGGACACACAAAAGGTTCGACAGAAACAAAAACAGGATTTATTGAAACCGTAAGAACTGAAAGAATAGATTATTTATCGTTTGTTCCTAGAGATGTAATTGTCCGGATTTATGAAAAAACAGCTGTTCTAACCGGTTTCATCGATGTTAAAGTTATCTACAAAAGTGAAGAGCTGGAATTCACAACTAGATTTTTGGAAGTACAACGAAAAGTAGATGGGAACTGGTTATTAGCTGCTTGGCAACCAGTAAAATATATCCAGAACTGAATTTTGTAATGTAGAAAAAATGAAATGCCCGTAACCTATGATAAATACTATCAGACTGAAAACTTGTTCGGAGAACCATATCCAGAACTTATTAAGTTTTTGGCTGAATATCCTAAAAAGGGGAAAGTGCTAGACCTTGGATGTGGACAAGGTAGAGATGCAATTCCGTTAGCTCGACTTGGCTATGCTGTGACAGGAATTGACAATTCAAAAGTTGGGATTTACCAGATGAACCAAACCGGAAAAGATGAAAATCTGAATTTGGTCGGTCGAGTTGAAGACATCTATGCTTTTGACAAATTTGACGAATTCGATATTATCCTTCTCGACAGCATGTTTCATTTCGCTAAAAAGGACAGGGAAAAAGAAGTTGAACTAATCAAGAAAATTATCTCGAAAATCAAAAAAGGAAGTTTAGTTGTAGTTTGTATTCAGGACACAGGAAAGAAAGTTCAGATTCTAAACCAAGTAATCGACTTTGAAAAACAACTTAACCGACTAGCTGACAAGAAATTCAAGTACACTTTTGAAGAGCATCAAAGCAGACATAAATCCGAAACTGGATATAGACTGATAGTATTTGAAAAATAAAAAGACTAAGCGCAACAACTCCCATAATTCAGCGGGGCTGAGTAATTAATACCAAGAGTTTTCCCTAAATTTATTCTCAAACAAATCCTTAAAGTGATTCCGGTTCAAATGGCTCGCCAAGTCACAGCCAGGGCGTTATAGCAAATTAGCTGCCTTGAATAGAATGAATTCAACCATTATAAATTAACAATTAATGTTTAGATTATCGAAACCGAATATTACTCTTTTACACATTCTAACTATACTAATTTTGATTTACTCCTGCTCTCCTAAAAATAATGATTACGTAGTTGATGTATATCAAACTTCGCAATCTGGAGACAATCTCAAATTAATTACAACAAATCCAACGACACAAACAGTAGGAAAAAGCAAAGTAATTAGTTTACTGATTAAGTCTGACCAAATATTTCAAGAGTATGTTGGTTTTGGGGCTTCTTTTACCGAATCCTCCGCATGGAACCTGGCAACCATTCCCGAAACACTTCGCAAGAGAGTATTAACAAGTCTTTTCAGCCCAACAGAAGGTGCTGGGTTTTCACTTACGCGAACACACATCAATAGCAGCGATTATTCAAATAATCACTACACTTATATTGAATCAGGTGATACAAGTCTTTCTACTTTTAGTATAAATGAAGACATGAAAGGTTTTACTGGTGAAGAAAATGATCAGGTAAGGGGTATTGAGTTGATCGAACCTGATTATGATATCATCCCAATGATAAGAGAAGCGCAAAGTGTTAAAGACGCAGACTTCAGTATCATTGCCTCACCTTGGAGTCCTCCTTCATGGATGAAAACTGGTGAGACTTCAGAAATGACTAATGGCACTTTACTGCCTCAATACTATGGACTTTGGGCAAAATATCTTTCAAAATTTGTAAGTGCCTATGCCGAACAAGGAATAGAACTTTGGGGTATTACCCCTCAGAATGAACCTCTTCACGCACATGATGCTCGTTGGGATAGTAATGGGTTAACTCCTGAGCAAGGTCGGGACTTTTTAAGGGATCATTTAGGGCCTCAACTTGTTAAAGATGGCCACCTGAATATTGATGATTTAGATGCCGGATTACGTGTACTAATATATGATCATAATAAATCTACGATGAACAATTATGTTTCGGCTACATACAACGACCTGGAAGCAGCTAAATACGCGTGGGGCACGGGGTTTCACTGGTACGCTAACTCTGAACTTGAAGAAAATAATTGGTATGCAGAAGCACTAGACTCTTTGAGAACAACTTGGCCGGATAAAGGGATCATTCATACTGAATCGAGCATTGATATCGATATTAAAGATCCAATAGGTCAGTATTGGAGGGAAAGTACTGACTATGCTGGTACTTTTGTGCCTTTCGACACCTACGCTTACGATATAATCACAGATCTGAATCACGGAGCTCAAGGATACATTGAATGGTGTATGATTCTTAGCAATAAAGGTCAGCCAAATCCTTACGACAACTTTAATAGTGCACCAGTACTGATTAACCCAGTTACTGACGAGGTGATTTATACCCCTCTCTATTACTTATTAAGCCACTTTAGTAAGTTCATAAGACCTGGAGCACACAGAATCGGAGTGAAAGGGGAAGAAATGAAGGGAATTGCATACACAGCTGCAATAAACACCGATGGATCCATTGCTTTGGTTGTCTTTAATAGAACCACAGAACCCCTCGAGCTGAAGCTCACTTTGAAATCCAAAACCCATAAAATACAAATGGCGCCAAGGGCTCTTCAAACAATTAATTTTCGAAACAATTAATTCGATTAATAAAACCTTAATAAATGAACATGGCTATAACAATCTATATAGAAAATCGGCAAAACAAAAGTAAATTCAAGAGGTTTAGCTCATATGAAGTTTTGTACTTAGCCAAGTATTTGGTTCTTCGAAATCGCCTTCTTTTCATAGACTAACCGTTGTGGTGTATTGAGTCAAAAAACGAACTTCAGAAATAACGCATATGAATAAACCAACCAACTTTTCCGATCTGGAAAAATTACACGAGGAACAATTACCTATCCCTAAACATAAACTTCATGATTGGACACACTTTGCAGGATTATACGCTGCCGAGCACGTAGCCGCCACGGAATTTGTCATAGGAGCAACTTTTGTAGCTCTGGGGGCCAAGACCATGGACATAATTATAGGCTTGCTTATTGGTAATATTCTTGCTGTGCTTAGTTGGACCTTGATTACATCACCAATTGCGGTTGAGACCCGACTGAGCCTTTATACCTATCTCAAAAAAATTGCCGGGAAAAAAATGTCCTATTTATACGATTGGGCAAATGTGCTGATATTTACGGTCATATCAGCGGCAATGGTTACGGTTTCGGCCACAGCGGTCCGATTTGCATTTGATATCCCTGCCCAACTTAACTGGTATCCCACCAATATCTGGTTTGTATTGATTGTTTTTATGGTCGGTTTGGTAGTCGTATATGTCGCCATTTACGGATTTAATGCAGTTTCTGAATTTTCAGGTATATGTGCTCCCTGGCTTTTTACCATGTTTACCAGTGGAGCTCTGGTATTATTGCCTGCGTTGTCATTAAGTGTATTGGATAAACCACTACCTGGTGGATGGTCTGAATTTATCGACCTAGGAAATCAGTCGATTTGGACCGGGGTGAACAGTGATGGACAACAGGGTATTGGACTCCTGGAAGTCATAGGTTTCGGTTGGGCGGCAAATACCATTACACATTTTGGATTGATTGATATGGCCTTGCTTCGATTCGCCAAAAAGAAGTCTTACGGATTGGCAACCAGTACCGGTATGCTCTTTGGTCATTATATCGCCTGGATTGCCGCTGGTATTATGGGAGCTGGTGCTGCCGTTATATTGGGAAAAACGATTGTGGAACTAGACCCAGGTGATGTGGCTTATTACGCCTTGGGCTGGTCTGGCTTTGTCATTGTCATTGTAGCGGGTTGGACAACTGCCATAACCAATTTATATCGCGCAGGCCTGGCCGCACAAGCCATATTTACCAGTTTTTCCCGTAGAAACACAACCATGGTGGTTGGAATAGCAATGGTCATTATAGCTTGTTTTCCCTTTGTGTTCTCTCAAATTCTTCCTCTACTTACATATGCTGGTTTGTTAGTGGTTCCCGTAGGGGCAATTGTCTTTGCCGAACATCAGTTGTTTCCAAGAATTGGATATACACGCTACTGGTCAAAATACCAGGACTATCTCCACAGTCTGCCTGCAGTTGCCTCTTGGGGATTGGGGTTGGTATTTGGTTTTGGTCTGAACTATTTGGATGTCATGTCCTTCTTTTACCTATTCATCCCTACCTGGTTTTTCACCATTATCGTCTACACATTTCTAGCGGGTCGCTATGGTGCTAAAAAGGCCTATCCTCAAGCCAAAGCCAAGGAGAAAGAGTTCAATCAATTGGTAAATGATTACCATCAAAAACTGGCTGCTGAAGAACCTATCGCGCAAAAGGATCGATCTTTTTTCACAAAAACCTTGAAAATTGTAGCCGTCACCGCCTTAGGCATTACCTTGGTATTGGCAGCTAAGGTATTGCTTGGCAGTAAAACAGAAAATGACTATCTCATCAATAGGGAAACTTTTTATTTCTATGGCTTCATTTGCACCATCACCTATTTTGTAACGGCATACTGGGCTATGAGAAGAAACAAGAGAAAAAGTGGCACTTAATATTAACCAGAAGCAGAGATGGAATTAAAGCAGAAGAATCTTCCTCAGCTAGCGAAGCGAATCTCATACCCAAATTATGACAGGGAGCAGTTAAAAACGGGAATTGTTCATATTGGCGTAGGGGGTTTTCATCGTTCGCACCAAGCCTACTACATTCATAAATTGTTAGAAAAACATGGAAATATGGATTGGGCAATATGTGGGGTAGGCTTGCGAGAAGCCGACCGAAATATGGCGAATGTTTTAGATAAACAAGACTGCTTATACACATTGGTTACCCAAGGTTCCGACGGGAAAGTAGAATGTGAAGTCATTGGAGCGATAACGGAATTTCTCTTAGCGATCGAAAGCCCTCCGACTGTTATTGCTAAACTGGCTCATCCTGATACGAAAATTGTATCACTAACCATCACGGAAGGCGGTTATAATTTTAATCCAACCACAGGCGATTTTAATTTTGAAAATCCTGATATTCAACACGATTTGGCACATCCTGACGATCCCAAAACAGTTTATGGCTACTTGACGGCTGCACTCCGAAAAAGACGTGCTGATGGATTGCCGCCTTTTACCATTTTATCTTGCGACAATATTCAGCATAATGGTGATATGATCCGAAAAATGGTTTTGGATTTCGCCAAAAAGCAAAATACGGAATTGGCTAAATGGATAGAAAAAAAAGTCGGTTTTCCGAATTCAATGGTAGATAGAATTACGCCTGGAACGTCTTCCGAAATTATTGATTATTTAAAAAAGGAGCACAATCTGGAAGACGAGTGGCCCGTTGTCTGCGAACCTTTTATTCAATGGGTTGTCGAAGATAACTTCTCCAATGACAGACCACCTTTGGAAAAACTAGGCGTTCAATTGGTGCCTGATGTTACACCTTATGAGAAAATGAAAATCCGTTTGCTCAATGCAGGCCATTCTGTTCTGGGTATTCCCGGTGCGATACATGGACATTCTACAATTGACGCTTGCATGCAGGACTCAGTTTTTTCAAAATTTATGCGTCAGTTTATGGACAAAGAAGCCACACCAATTTTGGGCGAGGTTGAAGGCATTAATATTGAAGAATACAAAGATAGTTTAGAAGAACGATTCGCTAATCCAAATATTAAGGACAGTCTTAGTCGTATTTGCTCAGAAAGTTCTGCGAAGTTACCTAAGTTCTTAATTCCAACCTTAAGAGAAAATCTAGAAAATGGCGGAAGCATAGAATATGTGACTTTTATTTTAGCGGCATGGTGCTATTACAGTGATAAAAACCTTGATGACAATGGTGCAACTCTTGAAATCATTGATGTCCAAAAAGACGAATTACATCAAGCGGCAAAGGACACCCAAGGCAATTGGAAAGCGTTCTTGAATCTATCTGAAATATTCGGCGATTTGATTGAAAATGAAAGATTTGTAAAGGAATATATTTTTGCGGTTCAGGCAATTTATAAAGGAAAGGATGTTCGGAAATCGATGGAAGGCTTACTGTAGGTTTATAAATATGGAGAGGAATCAAAGGCCATATCGATGAAGAAGAAAATTGAAAACGCACCACAACAAAGTGTATGCGATATTATTCCCTAAACGGGCATACGAGTCAAACAAAGTCCGGTTATAAGCAATAAAGTGAAAACTATAATAGAAACAGAAAGGTTATTATTAAGAGAAATCACTCTTGATGACAAAGAAGCACTATTTAAGTTGCATTCCGATCCAGGTGTACAAGAGTATACTGGGGAACCTGTTGTCGAATCTATTGAAGCAATAGAAAAGGCAATATTGACGCGAATTAACAACTATGAGAAGTATGGATATGGAAGGTGGGCTACTTATTTAAAAAATGGGATGCAATTTGTCGGTTGGGCAGGATTGGCATATCTGCCAGAATTTGATGAAATTGATCTTGGTTACAGATTATTGCCCGAATATTGGGGATTAGGTATAGCAACAGAGGCATCTCGTGCGATTTTAAATTATGGATTTGACACACTCAAATTAAAAAAGATAATAGCAATTGCATTGAAAGAAAATAAAGCGTCGATCAGAGTAATGGAAAAAGTTGGGATGAAATTCTACAAATTTGCTCCCTATGAACCTGGAAGTGAAGATGCGCTCTGGTATTGGTGTGACAAAAAGCTTATAGCAAAGAATAAATCGCATTAAAACGTGCTTTATTCTGACCGTTGTGTGTAATAAAATTAAACAGATGAGTTTTGAAAACTTAATCCGAGATGTCTACCTAAAAATCAAGAATACAGAAGATCCCGGAGAGATGGCATCTTATATTCCTGAATTATCCAAAGTTGATCCAACAAATTTTGGAGTGCACATATCAACAATTAATCAGATTAACTTCGGTACTGGTAATTGTTATGATAAATTTTCCATTCAGAGTATCGCAAAGGTACTTGCCTTAGTTCTGGCCTATCGCCTCGTTGGTGCTGAAATATGGAAAAGGGTTGGCGTAGAACCTTCGGGTACGGCATTCAATTCCCTTGTGCAACTTGAAGCTGATAAAGGTATTCCCAGAAACCCCTTCTTAAATGCAGGTGCAATCGTGGTATCAGATATACTTGTAAGCAATTTAAAGAATCCCAAAGAAGATTTTATAGACTTTGTTCGAAGTATTTCCAAAAATCCAGCGCTGGAATATTCTAATATAATAGCCCAGTCAGAAAAAAATGTAGGGTATAGAAATGTAGCCCTATGCAATTTCATTAAATCATATGGACAAATTGAAAATGACCCCTCTGATGTTCTTGATTTCTATTACGACCTTTGCTCTTTGGAAATGAGCTGTAAAGAACTCTCAGAATTGTTCTTGTTTTTAGCCAATAATGGTCGTGATATAAAAACCAACAGGTCAGTGTTGAGTGAAAGCCAATCTAAAAGAATAAATGCTTTAATGCAGACTTGTGGTTTTTATGACGAATCTGGAGAATTTGCTTTTAAAGTTGGACTTCCGGGAAAAAGTGGTGTTGGAGGAGGCATAATAGCCATACATCCGGATCAATATGCGATTGCTGTTTGGAGTCCAAAATTGAATAAAAAAGGGAATTCGCTTAAAGGGATGAAATTTTTGGAAGAATTTACAACCAGATCTGAATTATCCATATTCTGAAAACTGTATTCAACAAAGTTTATAACTCATTGCCAAAATTTAGCTAACTTAAAAATTTCCCCCCCCCAACAATTCCCGGTCAGCTCTGAGAAATATGAATTGAGAAATATGGCACATTTAATGGGTATGGCCCGTATGGGAACTAATGAACAAAATTCTGTGGTTGATAAAAACAATAAAGTACACAGTGTTACTAATTTATTTGTAAAGGATGGAAATGATAAATATCAAAATAACAGTACCTGGCATTGTATAAACAGTATTAAAACGACAGCCTATACCTGACCGTTAGCAAAAGATTAATATAAATGAAAAAACCAACTTTACTTATTGTCATTCTTATATTATTCGGAAGTTTATCTCAAGCTCAGGAGAAAGTCTTCTATTCTTCCTTCAGGCCACAAGGATGGGATATTTACTTATC
>CAMYIE010000030.1 GCA_947258405.1 uncultured Eudoraea sp.
AAATTGGCGGTGGTTCTATAAGAATCCACGACCAGGAAACCCAGGCAATCATGTTCAGACACCTGGGGTTTACCGAGGAGGAAGCCAATTCACAGTTCGGTTTCCTGATGGATGCTTTCCAGTATGGCGCACCCCCTCATGGCGGTATTGCCTTCGGACTCGACAGGCTTGTATCTATTCTCGGCGGACAGGAAACCATCAGAGATTTTATCGCATTCCCCAAAAATAATAGCGGCCGCGATGTTATGATCGATGCCCCTTCTCCCCTGGATGAAGCACAATTGAAGGAATTACATATCAGACTCGATCCATCGTCAACAGACTGATGAAAGTTAAAAGCCGGGTTCGGTAAAACCGATATAATTGCATGACCGACCAATTAAAAAGAGTCTTTAAACGCTTTTTACGGTGGAGGTATAAAAACATCTCCAACAAAACCTTTACGCAGATTCTTTCCGTGGTTGTTGGCTTTTTAGCAGGACTTGCATCTGTTACCCTGAAGAACCTCACCTATTTTATCGAGTCACTGCTCGAGAAAGGGATCATCTTTTCTGATTATCAATTATATTTTATAATTCCAATTATAGGGCTTACGCTTGTATTTATCTATGTAAAATATGTGCACAAGGAAAAGCTCGAACACGGAGTTTCCTCGGTTCTCTTCTCTCTTTCACGCAAAAAAGGGATCTTAAATGTAAAACAGATCTATACTCCACTGATCACCGCACCCCTTACTGTAGGATTTGGTGGTTCTGTCGGTCTTCTGGGACCTGCAGTGGCTTCAGGGGCGGCAATTAGTTCTAATTTTGGCAGGCTATTTCATATAAACGCTAAGACCCGATCGCTCTTAATCGCATGCGCCTCAGCCGGTGCTATTGCCTCTATTTTCCAGTCGCCCATCGCAGCTATCATATTCGCTGTAGAAGTATTTAGCCTCGACCTTACGATGCTGTCGGTCTTACCATTATTGCTGGCCTCCATTTCTGGGGTGCTTACCTCCTACTTTTTTCTTGGCGATGAAACACTGTTTTATTACTCTATTGTTGAGCCCTTCGATATTCAGGATACTTTGTTCTATATACTACTGGGTGCCGGTACCGGAATAGCATCGATCTATTTTACCCGTATGTATTTCAGTATTCTAAATTTCTTTAAGCGCTTTCGTAGTCCGAAATATAAATTGCTGGTCGGTGGCCTGGCCATTGGGGCCATGTTATATTTTATCCCGCCACTTTACGGTGAAGGATTCAGATTTATAAATCATCTTCTCGAAGGTGAACATATCGAAGCCCTGGGGAATACCCCATTTGACGCTTATAAAGAAAATATATGGGTGGTCATTGCCCTCCTTTTCGGCATTACCATCTTTAAAGCAGTAGCTATGACCACCACTTTTGCTGCAGGCGGGGGCGGAGGTATCTTTATACCTACAATGGTCATGGGAAGTGCCCTGGGCAATGTTTTGGCTAAGGTGGTCAATAACTCGGGACTTGGGTTCTATGTCAATGAAAGTAATTTCACTCTGGTGGGTATGGCAGGACTGATCGCGGGCGTAATTCATGCTCCTCTAACGGCTATCTTTCTAATCGCTGAGATTACGGGAGGATATGGGCTTTTCGTACCCCTAATGATTACCGCCTCCATTTCCTACCTCATCACTAAAAATGTCATTAGCTACAACATCTACACCAGGGAACTGGCTGAAAGAGGCGCGCTCATCAGCCATAACAAGGACAAGTCGGTACTCGCGATTATGAACCTGCAGGATGTACTGGAAAAAGGATTTATCACTATCAGTCGGGATATGACCCTGGGAGAAATGTTGCATAATTCGGTGTCTAAGTCCAAGCGGAATATCTTTCCTGTTTTGGATGAACAACAGGCCCTGGTAGGTATTGTAACGCTCGATGATATTCGGGAATTTATGTTCGATTCAGCCATGTACGACAAAATTAAGGTAGAGTCTTTTATGCATCAGGCCCCCGAATACATATTTTACGAAGGAGATAGTATGCAGGAGGTCATGGACAAATTTCAGCGCAGCGGTGCCTGGAATCTCCCGGTGATCAAAGATGGCCGGTATTTGGGGTTCATCTCTAAATCTAAACTGATGACCGCCTATAGGACAGAGTTGATTAACTTTACCAAAGAAGATGAAGACTAGCATCAGGTATATTATTGTTATAATCACCCTGGCCTCATTATCAGCCATAGCGTATGGTTTTATTAATCTCGAGGAGGAGCCCTCAGTTGCCCATAAATTTATTGGTTTTGGCACGCTGGGTTTATTCCTGATCGCAATGCCATTATTTCTACTTACCTACAGTAGGGGAAAGAAAATGAAGGACTATATGCTGACCGAGGAAAACATCCGAAAAATGAGGAGTTCTCGGGACAAAAACTCTGATAATCAATAATTTTTGCCCTTTTTTCAAAACGATATGATTAAATCTTTTACCTTTATACTATGTATATTTTAATTTAATTTTAATGACTGGTACAGTAAAATTTTTTAATGAATCCAAAGGTTTTGGGTTCATTACCAACGACGAAACTGGAAAAGACATCTTTGTTCATGTTACAGCTCTGAATGGTCTGGAACTGAGGGAAGGAAACAAAGTAGAATACCAAGAAGAAGAAGGTAGAAAGGGAGTAGTTGCAGCTCAGGTGCAGCTTATCGGATAAGAATATTTTATTTTGAGTAACTCAAAACCCCGATCAAATGATCGGGGTTTTTATTTTTCACTATTGCAGTTTCAGTCTTATTTCTCGATACAAAGCCGCTTAATTTACTTCGGCGCCTTCACTCGAAATGACGGCTAGATGGATTTGGGTGTCAGTTCGAGTGTTTTCTTTGAGTTCTCGCGATAAGAAAATGTATCGAGAACCACTTTTCTAGCTAAAACTTCAACTACCAACGGTACACCTCCTCCTTTGCCTTAGCCTTAGCCTTAACATAGATCGATTTTGGGATTTCAATTCAGATTCCGTTTCCGGATAAAGAAGCGTTTTAAAAGATCTGAAGCTTCTTCAGCGAGGATACCCCCTACCATATCTGTTTTCGGATGCAATTGTCCGCCCATTGAACTAAAACCCCTCCGGGGGTCGTAGGCTCCAAATACAACTTTTGGAATTTGACTCCAGTAAAGTGCCCCTGCGCACATCTGGCAAGGTTCAAGCGTTACATAAAGAGTGCAATGATACAGATATTTACCTCCAAGGAAGTTGGCTGCCGCGGTTATGGCCTGCATTTCCGCATGCGCTGTTACATCTGTAAGTTGCTCGGTGAGATTGTGTGCCCTGGCAATAATGCGTTCTTGCACTACAATAACCGCCCCAATAGGTACTTCGCCTTTATCAAAAGCCATTTCCGCTTCCTGCAGGGCTTTTTTCATGAAGTAAGTGTCGTCTAGCTGAAACTCCATTGGCCAAAAATACAACAAAACATGAATTTCAATTTATCTGATAAAATGATTTTAAAGTACTTTTGCTCATAGTTTTAAACTGGTTACAGGATATCAATAGCCAACAATACCTATTCAGGATTTTAGCCAAATGAGCTTTTTTCGCAGGATTAATACTTTATTGATCACCTCGGTGATATTGATAACAGGCCTTAGCTCCAACGCACAAGACAGTATCCCCCCACCGGTATCGATTGACACACTCACACTAGATAGTCTGCCTCCACCCATCGTAGATACGATAGTTATCAGGGAGATACAGAAAAGTGTCAAAATTGTTCCCAGGGGCGTGATACTTAGCAATCCATGGATTTCTTTTGCCGACACAAAACCGCTTACCAGAAGGAAAAGAAAGTTCAAGGTCCCTTCGTTTTGGACTAAAGTGAACAAAGTGAATTTCATACTTAATGAGGCGGCATTTGTGAATTGGAATGCCGGTGGCGATAATTCTGTTTCCGCCATTGGCAGGGTCGATTTTGAGCGAAACTATAAATTCAGACATGTCCAATGGGATAATGTTCTGGCACTTCGATACGGTTGGAACACACAGGAGGGGAGAGAGCCGCGTAAAACTGAGGATGCCATACGCTTGCGCTCCACTTTTGGATATCAAAAGGATACACTTAGCCCCTGGTATTTTTCGGTTAAAGGCAAGTTCAATACACAATTCACCGATGGTTTTAATTATCCCGACCGAACCACTCCTATTTCACGATTTATGGCACCAGGTTATTTCTTTATTGGAGGCGGTGCATCATATATTCCGAAGGGTAAGAAATTCAATGTCTACATGTCGCCAACATCCTTTAAAACCACCTTTGTATTGGATGAAAATCTGGCTAATCAGGGGGCATTTGGTGTTACTCCGGCCATACTCGATGATGAAGGAAATGTTTTGGTGCCCGGTGCGCAGACTTTTGTAGAATTTGGTATACTGATTACCAATTATTGGGAAAAGGAGATCATTAAAAATGTTACCCTGCAACACGCATTAAGTCTATATACAGACTATATCAGATCTTTTGGTAATATCGATGTAGATTGGGAACTCATCTTTAATTTTACTGTCAACGATTTTATTGAAGCTACCCTCGGGACCCACATTATCTATGATGACGATATTAAATTTGATCGGGTAGTAGCCGACGATGGAACCGTGATCAATTCCGGAGGTGCCCGGGTTCAGTTAAAGCAGATTTTAGGTATTGGACTGGTCTACAGCTTTTAAAGCAGTTTCCCGCTGATCTTATTGTGAATATGCACGGCCATACCATCCGACAAGCTGGCCACATAACAACTGGCATTTAACAATAGCTCGTAATACGATCCTTCGGTAGTGCGAAATTCCTCCGGAAGGCTTTGTAACATCAGTCGGTCGTAATTTGAAGAATTGCCATTTTTTGTATTGATCAGGGCAGTTGAAGATGCTTCGAGAATATCGGTGAGAATCTTATATCCGGCCATCTCTTTTTCCAGCACCTCCTGAGAACGGTAGATCTTATCGATACTCAGCTTAATAATATCATCAATTTGAGCCTGATAATGGCTTCTGTCGAGAAGACCGGTGTTAAAAGTGCCATCCAGGATCTCATCTTCATGCGTGCCAAAAATGTTGACCGCTTCCCCTATCAGTGTACTGATGGCCAATGCCCTTAAATAACTCAGTCGATCCTGCATAAGCGTCAGTCCATTGAATTTTTTGGTATTGATCTTATCCTTGACGAGTCTAATTAGATATTCCAGGGCATAATCCTCCGGAATAAGACCAAGGTTAATACCGTCTTCAAAATCGATGATCGTATAACAAATATCATCTGCAGCCTCTACGAGATAGGTCAATGGATGACGGGCATAGGCTCTCTTCTTCCCATGATGTCGTTCCTGTAATTCCAGCTCATGAGCAACGTCCTCGAATGCAGCTATCTCACTTTGGAAGAAACCATATTTTTTATCCGCAATATGACGGCTCGGCTTTACTGGTATGGATTCCTTTGGGTATTTCATAAATGCCCCGAGGGTGGCATAGCTCAGTCTTAATCCACCGGGTACTCCCGGACGGTTTCCTGTGAGCAGTCTGAAGCCATTGGCATTCCCCTCGAAACTAACCAGGTCCTGATACTCGGCTTCGTCTAAATATTTTGCAAAATCTTTGCCCGTACCATGCTCGAAGAAATCACCAATAGCTTTCTCACCACTATGCCCAAAGGGTGGATTGCCAATGTCGTGTGCCAGTGCTGCCGCAGCGACAATCGCCCCGAAATCGTTTGGGCGGTGTCCGAGTTCATATAGTTCTGGGTGTTTCGATATGATCTTTTGACCGGATATCCTGCCCAGACTTCGGCCAACCACAGATACTTCAAGGCTGTGGGTGAGCCGGGTATGCACAAAATCGGTATTAGACAGGGGAATCACCTGAGTCTTGTCTTGCAAGCTTCTAAAGGCCGAAGAAAAGATGACTCGGTCATAATCTACCTCGAAACCCAAACGGCTTTCATCCTGTTCCTTGCGAACCCTTTTCTCCAGGTCACCAAATCTTTTTAAAGAAAGTAGCGATGCCCAACGCATTAGTTTAAGATTTTGCCACAAGATACATCATTTGTACATGCCTCATCGCCCAAAAAATGACTCCTCATTTTCAGGCTATGAATCTCTTAACATAGAACTAACCATAAAGCAATAAATGTTTAATACAGGGGTAACATGACCTTTACTTCTCATATCGTTCTTTGCGTCGGAAATAAGAGTTCCATTTAATGAAAAGACTTCTTACCACTTTTGTTCTAATACTACTGTCCGGATGGCTTGTCGCTCAGGAAACAGGCAGTATTTTAGGAAAGCTCACCGATAAAGATGCTAATAATGAACCATTAGTATTTGCCAATGTGCTTATTAAGGGTACTGCAAAGGGGACAACCTCGGACTTCGACGGACTTTATGAAATTCCCGAAGTAGAACCAGGAACTTATACGCTGGTATATAGCTTTTTGGGCTACAAGACGCTCGAAATACCCAATGTAGTTGTAGAAGCCGGTAAGGACACCGAGGTAAATACAGGATTAGGGGCCGGCAGTGTATCACTGGATGAAGTGGTAATCACCAGATCAACAAGAAACGATTCGGAGGTGGCCCTGCTGCTGCAACAAAAAGATGCCCTGGTGATTGAAGAAGCTATCGGGGCCGAAGCCCTGAAGCTTAAAGGTATCGATGATGCCGCCTCAGCGGTAGCCCAAATTTCGGGGATCTCAAAACAGCAGGGATCCAGCAATGTCTACGTCAGAGGTCTTGGAGACCGGTACCAGAATACCACAATGAATGGTCTTTCTCTACCTTCTAACGATGTAAATAAGAAAAATATCGATCTCGATCTTTTCGCCGCGAGCATTATCGAAAATGTATCGGTGAGCAAAGCCTATTCTACCGCATTCTATGGAGATTTTGCAGCGGGAAATGTAAATATCAATTCGAAAGACTATACCGGTGATGGTTACCTCGAAGTGTCGCTGGGGTCAGCATTGAACTCAAATGCGGCCGGACAGGAATTTTTCAGAAGTGAGGGACCCAGTGACTTTGGATTCTATAACCGTTACGACAGCAATCCTTTTGCCGTGGTTTTAGCCCATGGGGTGGATCCTCAACGAGCCATGAATCCTGTAAATCTATCCGGGGCTATAGAAGGCGGGTACTCATTTTCCTTTGGTGAAGAATCGCGTTTAAGCTTCTTTGGAGCTGCAGGTTTTGATAATGGGTATCAGATCTGGGAAGGACCGGCCACAGATTTCACCAATGTGCTAAAAGTCGATTTCCCTAATGTACGGGAGTACGCTTATGGAACAGCGACTACTGCTATGGCGAATATCGGTTACCGTATAAATACCGACCATAAAGTGAATTTTAATTCCTTGTTTATCAATAGTGCCACAGATGCTGTAGGGTACTATGGTATAAATGGAGAGGGTACCAACCGCGATGCTATTATTGATACAGACCGTGGATTTTATGTGATGAATGTGCAGTTCAACCAGGATATGATCTTTGTAAATCAGCTATACGGAACGCATGACTTTGAAGACAGACTTTCTGTAGACTGGGGCATCGGTTACAACAAGGTGTTTTCTGATGAACCAGACCGAAAAAGAATCACATTGGAGAATTACCAGTTTGCCCTGGATGGAGATCCGGCAACCAACCCAGTTTTTTATACCAACATTCCCTTCGACAATCAGCGGTTTTTTCAGAGTATTGAAGACGACGAGCTCAACAGTTATATAAATGTAGGCTACGACCTTTCCGACAAGGTAAAACTTAACCTGGGCTACAACGGACGTACAAAAGAACGAAGATTCGAAAGTATCCGATATGGTTATAGAATTGTTGACCGAGACAACACTCCGGTAACCGATGTGAATAATCTCAATTCAATATTCAACGTAGAGAATATTAATATTCCTGCGGGTAGCGGGCTTTGGGATCTGATCGTACTAAATCCTATCAGCAACGAGATCGGGAACGTAAACCGGCCAGGCCTTCCGGAAAATACCTATACAGGGAATCTGGATATTCATGGTGGTTATGCTTCTGCAGAAATCATCGCGGGCGAAAAATGGAGTTTTATCCCGGGGATAAGGATGGAGTCTTTCAGTCAGGATGTGGAATACGATGTGATCAACATCAGACCTGACGATCCTGGTTTCAGAACGGTATACGAGAATATATTTCTTCCCAGCCTGAATGTACGATATGCTGTAAATGAAAGCTCGAACTTCCGGTTTGCCTTTAGCAATACAGCCTCTTTCCCGGAATTCAAAGAAGTTGCCCCTTTTGTCTACGAAGCGGTGACCTTGCGTATAGGAGGTAACCCCGATCTACTGGGAGGATTAGATGGTACCGGCCCTACATATTCGAAAATTTATAATTTTGACCTTAAATACGAATGGTTTCCCGATCAGGGCGAAATCCTATCGATGGCAGCATTTGCCAAGACGATAAAAGATCCTGTAAACCGGGTTGTAGCAGCCGATGCCACCGGTACACAACGCTATTTCAGGACAGGAGATCAGGCCGACATCTATGGGGTGGAAATGGAGTTCCGGAAGAATCTTCTGTCTAACGTTAATGGTATTGGGGTTCTTTCGATGGGTCTGAATGCAGCTTATACCTATACAAAGCAGGATTTAAAAGATATCCCTGCCGGAGACCGATTTACTTTCGGGACATCCTTCGACCGTGATTCGGACAAGCTGGAAGGGGCTTCTCCTTTTATTATCAATACCGATCTGAACTACAGCCCCGAATTTAAGAATTACCGGCCTAAAGCAACCCTGGTCTTCTCATATTTCTCCGACAGGATATTTTCCCTTGGTGCAGGAAGCCTGGGCAATATCGTAGAAAAAGCCGTGCCCACGCTTAATTTTGTTTGGAAGAATGAGATCGGAGATCATTTTGAAGCCAACCTGAATGCGCGTAACCTGCTTGATCCCAAAATTTCCCTGATCAGGGAGAACACCGGTATCGGCGACATTATTATTAGAGAATACACCCTTGGGGTCAATGTAGGTTTGACCCTGAAATATAAATTTTAATATAAACTGAGAAACATGAAAAACAAGTTATTAATAGTTGGTCTGGCGGCTGTGTTGATGACCGCTTGTGAAAGTAAGGATACTCCAGAGATTGTTATCAATGACAACAGTGTAACCAACAATACCACCATCAATGAAGGTGACGGTGGTGGAGATCCCGGAGATACGGTAGTTAACCTAAGTGGAGTATATACAGAAGACCTGACACTGGAGTCTGGTGTGGACTATCTCATCACCGGCCCGGTATTGATGGCCGATGGGACCACCCTTACTATCCCGGCCGGGCTTACAGTAAGAGCACAACCTGTTGGTGTCAATGCCTATATCGCCATTCAACAGGGAGCAAGAATTAATGCCTCCGGTACTGGAACAAACCCTATCGTTCTCACCTCAAATTCATCATCGCCTTCTGCGGGCGACTGGGGCGGATTAGTGATTTGCGGGAGGGCCTCTATCAATTCTACCGCGGCTGGTTCCACAGACACAGCTACTTCGGAGGTAGGTGGTCTTTCATACGGTGGGAATGTTGACAACGACAATTCCGGTACACTGGAATATGTCAGGATCGAATATGCCGGTGGCGCCATCGACGGCAATGCCGAATTAAACGGTTTGTCTATGTATGCGGTAGGTAGCGGTACTACTGTAGATTTTGTGCAGATCTTTGAAGGTTCCGATGACGGAGTGGAGTTCTTTGGAGGAACCGTGAATGCCAGCCATATCGCCGTAGTTAATGCAGAAGATGATTCTATCGACTGGACGGAAGGATTTACAGGTACACTTACTAACATTTATGTACAACACGGAGCTTCTCACGACAAGGCTTTCGAATGCGACGGTTATAATACCGATTTCAGCAACGAAACCGGAACATATTCTGCACCTACTGTGACCAACGTCACCGTAATTGGCGCCAATGATGGAAGCGAAGCTATCAGGTTGAGGGCAGGTACTCAAGGGATATTCACCAATGTAGTGATAACCGATTTTGATGAAGCTTTCGATCTTGATGGCGATACAGGGGACAATCCTACCGGGCAAGGCGTACTCGATGGTCTGCTTAGCGTCACCGATGTAACCTTCAATAACGTGACTACCAAATTGAAAAACGATACCGGATATACCTTTACCGAGGCTGATTTTATCTCTGGTGATGGAAACGGGACTGGAACAGATGTCGCATCCTGGGGCGCAGGATGGACCGTTGGCATCAACTAGACCATCAATGATTCCTTTAAAAGCCCCTTTGCAAGGGGCTTTTTTTTATACGACAATTTGAATCGACTACGCATAAGTTTAATTTTTGCATAACCTTCAATTTACATGAGGATTCCATTTTTGCATAGAAACTTATCCAAGATAATGGGGAAATATATCCTGATTGCATCATTGTTATTAACCACGGCACTGTCTTTGGCTCAGGAAGGGGCTAGTATCATGGGAAAGATAGAAGATGGGGAGTTGAATAACGAACCCCTGCACTTTGCAAACATCAGCCTAAAAAATACTTCAAAAACTGCCCATACAAATTTCCATGGAAATTTTGAACTGAAAGACATCGAAGTCGGCAGCTATACGCTGTTGATAAGCTATCCGGGATATAGATCCAAAGAAGTCTTGCTTACAATAGAAGACAACAAAACTTATCGTTTGGAAGAGCTTCTTTTTGCTAACACCATAAACGTTAGTGCCATACTGATGGAAAGCGAGTCTGCTAATTCAACGATGCGTTCAGAAATTTCCTCCCCTGCAGATAAATAAAAATCCCATCCATTACTGGACGGGATTTGTATCAATCTCGTATTGCTACGATTTAATTTTTGTCGACTAGACCCTTAGATTTCTCAACCCCATCAACACTGGCGATGGCGTTGTTGTTGTATTCCACTTCTTTCACTGCGTCACCAGACCAGAAAGTCCATTTGCCGGTCTTACGACCATTCTCATAAGAACCCAAGGCGATTTTCTCGCCACTGGCGTCATAACTTATCCACTCTCCATGAAGCTTCCCGTCTAAGTTGAATGTGCCCTCCTGGGCAATCAACCCATTGTCGTGATAATAGGTGGCTTCTATCAGATTGGTATCCTTATTGAGTTTCTGCACCATCCGATCCTGTCCATGGACAAGTGAAAAAGCGAATACAACCGTTAAGAATAAAACTACCTTTTTCATATTGGTGTATTTAAGGGTGAAACTTGAGGTTAAAGATATGATTTTAGTAACCTTTAGGCAACTTTTACATAACCTTTTGTTTACATCATAAACGTAAATATTTGTGATTAAGTATATTACATTTTATTACACCTTGGTGATCATTAATGTTTTCTTAATATTCTATTGACACTGAGATCAAAATCATTGTCAATCTTTGAATTGTGTTTAAACACCACACAGGTATTTCATAGAGGCGTTAGTTTTTGTCGACTAAATCTTTTGAAATCCGGAACTGCCTTTGGCCAAGGCAGTTTTTTTTTAATGTTAAGTAAACATTAAATTAACATAGGTTTTGGTACATTAGTCGCGACAAAAACTACAGCCTAACCTAGATGAAACACAAACTATCCTTACTGGGGTTATCCCTGCTTATTTCACTTTTATCGTATAGTCAAGAATACAATGCCGGTCCTTTTGGTAAAGGAGTCCTTAACCTTATGGGTCAGGACAGCACCTGGAGCATGAAGTTCGGCATGCGGATGCAATTTTTAAGTACTGGATCCTGGGAAAAGGAAACGGATGGTGGACTTGTAGATCCTGAATTTAATGCATTGATACGTCGGGCGCGTTTAAAATTTGACGGTTTTGCCTATTCTCCGAAACTAAAATATAAATTTGAATTAGGTCTTACCAACAGGGATATTGCCGGCCAGTCGGAATTTACACGAAATGCACCGAGGATCATACTCGATGCTGTAGTCATGTGGAACTTCTACGAAAATTTTGTGCTTTGGGTAGGCCAGACGAAATTGCCTGGGAATATAGAACGAGTTATCTCTTCAGGTAATCTGCAATTGGTAGATCGTTCGCTGCTCAATGCAACATTTAACATTGACCGTGATATGGGAATTCAGCTCAGACACCATATAGATTTTTCCGATAAATTTTTAATGAGGGAAAAATTAGCGATCTCGCAAGGTGAGGGCAGAAATGTGGTTCAGGGAAATTTAGGTGGTCATCAATATACAGGACGCCTGGAATTATTACCTTTTGGGAAGTTTAAAAAGAAAGGCGACTATATTGGCGCCGATATATATAGAGAAGAAACCCCTAAATTATTGCTTGCGGGTACTTTCGATTTAAATTCGAATGCCGTACGCACAAGGAGTAATCTGGGTGACTTTATGTTTAATGATGTTGGTTTGTACGAGACGACGATTCGAACAGTTTTTATAGACGCTATGTTTAAATACAGAGGTTTATCATTTATGGGCGAATTTGCCAACAGAGATGCAGATGACCCGATTGCCAAAAATTCAGATGGTACAGAGACAGGAGATATCGTTCAGGTGGGCAATGGTTTAAATCTGGCTACAGGTTACGTATTCCCGAGTAACTGGGCTATAAGTGGCAGGTACTCTAGTATTGATCTCGATCAGGCAATTACTGGCAGGGACCCTTCCGATCAGTATACATTGGGAGTTTCCAAATATATCGTAGGTCACAAACTAAAAGTGCAGTCCGATATTAGCTACTTAGATCTCGAAAATGCCGTAGATGTTATTTTGTTCAGATTGCAGATGGACCTTCATTTTTAAAGTCTAAAAATAACCTTTAGGTAACACCCTAAAATATGTAACTTCAGATATTTAGCAATTAATTTCATAAAACACAAATGGAAAACTTTTACTTGATAATGGTCATTGCTCTAGCCGGTCTGGCTGTTGCAGATTTGGTAGTAGGCGTGAGTAATGATGCTGTCAACTTCCTGAATTCAGCGCTGGGTTCGAAGGCGCTCTCTTTCAAGACGATCATGATTGTGGCCAGCCTGGGTATTGCCTGCGGTGCCATTTTTTCAAGCGGATTGATGGAAGTGGCCCGTAAGGGAATCTTCAATCCGGGCGAGTTCTATTTCAATGAAATTATGTTCATTTTCATGGCGGTAATGATCACAGACATTCTTCTGCTCGATTTCTTCAACACCCTGGGAATGCCAACTTCCACAACCGTATCTATCGTCTTTGAGTTGTTGGGAGCCGCTGTGGCCATGGCACTTATCAAGATTGCTGCAGATGGAGGCAGTTTTGGCGAAGTGGTAAACTATATCAATACTACAAAGGCCGTTCAAATTATTCTGGGTATCCTATTATCGGTGGTGGTGGCCTTTTCTATTGGAGCACTAGTCCAATGGGTATCGCGAGTACTACTGACTTATAATTTTGAAAAAAAGGCCAAATGGGTAGGTGCCTTATTCGGAGGTATAGCCCTGGCTGCGATTACTTATTTCATTTTTATGAAAGGGATCAAAGGTACCCCTTATGCCAGTGAGACCTTCGATCTTATCGGTGGGGTTACGATTAAAGACTTCTTAGAAGATCAGGTTTTGGTGATTGTTGCCATAAGTCTGGTGATCTGGACGGCCTTATCCTATTTATTGATCAGTCTGGCCAAAATAAATATCTACAAGCTCATTATTGGGGTGGGTACATTTGCCCTGGCCCTTGCCTTTGCCGGTAACGATTTGGTAAACTTTATAGGCGTTCCGATCGCGGCCTACCAGTCCTATGAAGCCTGGTCGGTATCAGGAGTAGCGGCTACTGAATTCAGTATGGAGGTAATGTCTACAAAAGTACCGACACCTACGCTTCTATTGTTTATTGCAGGCCTCATAATGGTGGTTACCCTCTGGCTGTCTAAGAAAGCACGTTATGTAACCGAAACAGAAATCAATCTTGCCCGCGCCGGAGAATCCAAAGAGCGTTTTCAACCGAATATGCTTTCGAGAAATCTAGTCCGGTTTACCCTGATGATCTCCAGATATACTAATACAGTGGTTCCGGATCCCATTCTGAATAGAGTTAATTCCCGATTTACAAGAAATGTGATCAGATTACCCAAGGGGAAAACCCATGAATTACCTGCATTCGACATGGTAAGGGCAGCGGTAAACCTTATGGTGGCAAGTATTCTGATCTCTATAGCAACGTCTTATAAATTGCCCCTGTCAACAACCTATGTAACCTTTATGGTCGCCATGGGTACTTCTTTGGCGGATAGAGCCTGGGGTACCGAAAGTGCCGTATACCGGGTAGCCGGTGTTCTTAATGTTATTGGAGGTTGGTTTATGACAGCCATTATTGCCTTTTTAGCTGCAGCAACTATATTATCGATCATCAGTTTTGGTAAAGGTGCAGCCATTGCTATTCTGTTATTTGTAGCCGTTCTTTTACTCGCCCGAAATTATATTTCACATAAAAAGAGAGCGTCTGCACAACGCGAAGAAGACAGCCTGTTTCGATCTGAAAGCAGTTCAGTACAAGGTGTAATCGAAGAGAGTGCACAAAACATATCGAATGTTATTAAGAGAAGCAGTAAGTTATACAGGAATAGTATAGACGGTTTGGCTAAACAAAACCTGGATCTGCTCAAGAAAAATAAAAACAATGTAGGCAAGCTTTCTACTGAAATTGACGATCTGAGGGATCATCTGTTTTATTTCATAAAAAATCTCGATGAGAACAGTGTGGAAGCGAGCAACCTCTATATCAATATCCTTGGGCATCTCACAGATATTACACAGAGCCTTGAGTATATTACTAAAATAAGTCACAAGCACATCAACAATAATCATAAAAAGCTTAAATACAATCAATTCAAAGAACTTACGGAGATCAACCAACAATTGGAAATACTGTTCAGCAAGACCAAGCAGGCTTTTGACAAACGTTCTTTTGAAGAAATAGGAGAAATCCTGAAAAGCAAACAAGATCTGTACAAAATGGTCTCTGAAAAGATTGATATGCAAGTAGCCAGAACCCGCACGGAGGAGTCCAGTCCAAAAAATACAACCTTGTATTTTTCACTCTTACTCGAAACCAGAGACCTGATTACTGCTACGATGAATTTATTGGAGCAGTATTACCAGCGCTACGACAGTTCTATAGAACCCGCTACTGTAGAATAGTGAGTATAAGTAATAGAATATAATAAAGGTGGTCCTGGAGTTTCTTCCTAGGCCACCTTTTCTTTTTCCGGCTGAAGAACCTCATGCGGGACATTGAGCAAAGGATCCATAATACCATACAGGATATCAGCTACTTCAATGAGTTTTTCTATCAGATCATTTAGATTATCCGAATCGTTCACCAGAGAGGAAGCCATATCTGTACTGATGAGTTCCTTTCTAATCAAACGATCGATTTCACGATTGCTATGGTAGATATTTTCCATGGCCTCATTTTTTAGTTCCAGGAGTTTCTTATGATGGAGTTCGTTTTCTTTATCCTTGCGGAATAAATAGATTACTCTGAGTACCTTGACTACTTTTTTCCGGAATGAATTATACGTTTTTTGGATATGCGGGTTGTCTGAATTAAGGTATTTGGAAACATTCATGCTCAGTTCCAAAACATCCCTGATGATCTCTACCATTTTTCTATTGGCAAGTTTAATCTCCGCAATTCGCCTGTTTTGTTCGGTGCTTAGTTTATGGGAACTTTGTGTTAGAACGGCAAACCTAATAATCTGACCATAGATCGACTTTACCTTCCTCATATAAAGGTCGCGTACATCGACCCCAAAGTCTTCTGTTGATTTCTTGATCACCTCTTTGGGTTTGATCTCCGATTTAATATCATCTCTATGGATATTCAACGCATGAGCCACAATCTTAAATATGGCTCTTTTATAGAGATACTTGGATTCTTTTTCCAGGGAAGCTATTGCCGTTTCAGGATAGCTGAGCATTTTTTTGTTGAGAAACTTAGGTTCTTCAATGGCCCTCTCCGGTATAGCCTTTTCAGGCACCAAACGCTCTACGAGCTTGGCTATTGGATTGATAAACCAAACGAGTAGAAAAGTATTAGTGATATTAAAGACGGTATGGAATATCGATATAGCTATCGGAATAGCAGCCGCGGTAAGATATGGGGAGCTGGCCCCTGTTTGCTGCGTGATCCAATCGATCAACCTCAGGAATGGATAGAAAAAAACCAACATCCAAACCACCCCGATAAGGTTAAAGATCAAATGTGCACGGGCGGTGCGTTTGGCCCTGAAATTGGCCACAAAAGCCGCGATATTCGCGGTAATCGTAGTTCCGATATTTTCTCCCAGAACCATCGCTGCGGCCATGTCGAAGGGAATCCAGCCTTCGGCGGTCATCACCAGTGTTAAAGCCATGGTTGCACTTGAAGACTGGATCACAACGGTGAGTAAAGTCCCAATAAGAAGAAAAAGCAAAACCGACCAAAATCCTGAATCTGTGTAATTTTGAAGAAATTCCAAAATGCCGGGATGTTCGTTGATGTCGGGCATAGCTTCTTTTAAAAACTGAAGCCCTATAAAAAGCAGTGCAAATCCGATGATGAATTCGCCCTGGTATTTCAGCCTGTCCTTTTTAGCGAATGTCATCAACAGGCCCAGGCCTACTAAAGGAAGCGCTATGGAACTCATACTCACCTTAAATCCAAGAATTGCAATCAACCAGGCGGTAACGGTAGTCCCTATATTCGCACCCATGATCACACTGATGGCCTCCGGGAGGGTAAGCAGGGAGGCATTGGAAAAACTGACTACCATCAGAGTTGTTGCTGATGAAGACTGGATTACCGAAGTGATCAGGAATCCGGTAAAAATGCCCAGAAACTTGTTGGAGGTCATCGTAGACAGGATCGATCGCATTCTGTTCCCTGCCAGACGCAACAAGGCATCACTCATAAACGACATTCCAAAAAGGAATAGTCCAAGCGCCCCAATCAATTGCAGAAAATCGGTAATTCCGTACGTCATTTTACTTCCAGTCTAGTGACACTCCTAATATATGCAATGTTAATTTAATGTAAAGAATGTAGGCCCGATTTCTTTTCCTCATCAATCTCCTTATGCCCTATATGTAAAGGGAATCCCCGATAAATATAACCTGATCAAGATCATATGGTTAGAGAAATCCATTTCCTACATTTATATAATTCAATTGATAAAATCGAATAAAATTATCATTAACTAAATCTGGTATTATGAAAAAATTTATAATTGGTTTGTTAGTTCTTGGCCTCACCAGCCAGGTATTCGCCCAGATCACTGAGGTAGAAGAGTTAACTGAAGTAGTTGTAACGGCGGTTAACTACAAGTATTTGAATGCAATGGACAACTCGGAAGCCGCCATCCCTGTCCAAATGCTGGAACGCAAAGTCGCTGCCTTTAACGTACAGGAGCAGGATTATTATATAGATGATTATGATTTTTACACCGTTCAATTCTTTATTCCTGATGGAAAGATCGTAGCTGTTTATGATGCCAACGGTAAAGTCATGAGGACCATAGAGAAATTCAAAGATATTAAACTTCCCAAAGCAGTAAATAATGCGCTTGCTGAGCGATTCCCCAACTGGGAATTGGTAAGCGATGTCTATCGGGTAACCTATTCTGAATCTAAGGGTGCCACCAAGACCTATAAATTAAAACTGCAAAATGGTGATAAGACCATGAGAGTTAAGATGTCTGATGAAGGAGAATTCCTGTAGGTATATAAACCAGGTTTCACCTGCGCATAATCACAGGTAACCAGAAGGGTGCCGTTTAAGTAAAACGGCACCCTTTTTATGTTTTGATATCCCCCTAAATTACCCTTTGAGAGCACCGTTTCTCAAGGGCTGTCAACATTTGAATCAAACGAAAAATTTAACCAAATTTTAAGGGTGTAAACTGACTTTAATCATAGGACCATTGGACCCTGACAAGTAGTTTTGTGAGCGAATTTGAGCCCTGATAATATTCGTAAATTTTAATTCTAAATATCATGAAAAAGCTTATTCTAGGTTTATTCATTTTTGGACTAACCACCCAAGTCTTTTCACAAATTACTAAGGTAGAACAACTATCTGAAGTTGTAGTTACCGCCGTTAACTACAAGTACCTCAACCAGACCGACAACAAGGATGCTGCTATCCCTGTAAAGATGCTGGAACGCAAGGCTGCTGCCTATGATATTCAGGCGCAGGATTTTTATCAGGATGACTTTGATTTTTACACCGTCTCCTTTTATATCCCCGATGGAAAGCTGGTGGCCGTTTACGATCCTGATGGAAAAATCTTAAGGACGATTGAAAAATTTGATAACATAAGACTTCCCGAAGCCGTACGTGAATCCCTGGCGAGCCGCTTCCCTAATTGGGAACCGGTGAAGGATATATACCGGGTTACCTATAAAGAGAATCGTGGTGCCAAAAAGGTATATAAACTCAAGCTAAAAAATGGCGACAAGACCATGCGAGTGAAGATGAATGAAGATGGAGATTATCTATAACCCTTTTTGAGGTTCTAGGGATCTTATGATCAGAGAAACCCTGTTGCTTAGGTAACGGGGTTTCTTTTGACCCCCTATCGATAAAAATTCATCTCGTCCAAATACTTCCATACCGCATCGGGCAGCATAGGGCGTATATTTTTTCCTTTGTGGTGTTGCTTTCTGATAAAAGTCGAGGAGATCTCCATAATCGGCGCCTCGGTAAGGTGAATATTCTTATGAGATAGCAAATCGGATTCCAGAGGCTTGCCGGAAACCCGCGGATAAATGTATATCCCATAATTCTCCAGGATCACCTCGTAGTTCTTCCATTTATGAAAACTTAAAAGATTGTCTCCTCCCATGATCAATGAGAATCTAAACCCTGCTCCGTGCTTTTCCTCCAGTTTCACCAGCGTATCGATGGTATAATTGGGTTGAGGCATATCGAACTCGATGTTACTGACATTGAGTTTGGGATAATCCTTTATAGCTTCAAATACCATCTGGTACCGATGATTGTTGTCTAATAATGTCTGCTTGGTCTTAAAAGGGCTCTTGGGTGTCACCACAAACCATACCTCATCCAAACCGGTAAATTCCGCCATATGGTTGGCAATCACCAGATGTCCTATATGAATAGGGTTAAAGGTTCCAAAAAATAAACCGACTTTCTTCAATCGCAGTATGGGGTTTTAAATACATCCATCAGATCCGCCGATATCCTAATCCTCATCCGTAGGTAAATTTTCCTCCTTTACGCCTACAAAGTCGGCGACCAGTTGATGGGCTTCCCTGAGTGCTTCTTCGAGTTCATAATTCTTTATAATCTTGTCGAACTGCGGAGCGGTTGCCATCTCTACAGAGGCCTTGGCGATCCGCATATTGATCTTATCTTCGCTCTCTGTACTTCTTTTCTTAAGCCTTATCTTGAGTTCATCCACACTCGGTGGTTTAACAAATACCGCCAGGGTATGATCTGGATATTTCTTCTTAATTCGGAGTCCGCCAGCCACATCGATATCGAAAATCACATTCTTACCTTCACTCCATAAGCGTTTCACCTCGCTCATTAGGGTACCATAAAAATTGTCGCGATATACCTCCTCCCACTCCAGGAAGTTACCCTCCTTTATATTTCTTTTAAAATCCGAAGTCGACATGAAATAGTAGTGTACCCCATCTTTTTCTTTTCCTCTTTGTGGCCTGGAGGTGGCCGATACCGAAAAGGCCAGGTTTAACTCTGGTTGATCTAACAGATAACGCACAATGGTGGTCTTTCCACTGCCCGAAGGAGCCGAAAATATGATGAGCTTGCCCTCTTTCATCAGAGTACATTTAGCATTTGTTCCTTAACTTTTTCGAGTGAATCCTTCATCTGGACCACCAATTGTTGCATGGCCGCATAATTGGCCTTGCTCCCAATGGTATTAATCTCCCTGCCGATCTCCTGCGAAATAAAGGCCAGTTTTTTTCCGTTAGACTGAGCCGATCTCAAGGTCTCGGTAAAGTAGTTCAAATGGTTCTGTAACCTTACTTTTTCTTCGGTGATATCATATTTCTCGAGATAGTACATCAATTCCTGTTCAAATCGGTTGGCGTCGACCTCGGTTTTCAATTCTTCCACCGCCTTCTGTAAACGCGGGCGAATACTTGCCAGACGCTCCGGATCCATCTCCTTTACACGATTCAATAAATCGGTCATTTCTGTAATTCGTTCCTGAAATTCCTTTTCCAGTACCTGTCCTTCTTCACTGCGAAAAGCACTGAGTTTCTCAATGGAGTTTTTTAGGGCATCAACAATAACTTTATAATCCTCCTCATCGATCTCATCCCGATCGGTCTTTAGCGCATCCGGCAACCGAAGCGCCATTTCCAGCAAATGGATCTCGTCTCCTTTTGCAATCGCCCCCAACTGCTTCATATATTGCTTTACCACACCTTCATTGACTTCCGAGCTTGTCTCATCGCCGGTAATCTCAACATAAAGGCCAAAGTCTATCTTACCGCGTTTCAAAGCTTCAGCAATGATCCTCCTGAGGTCTAATTCCTTCTCTCGGTAGAGCGAAGGCATCCTTACATTGATGTCGAGGTTTTTGCTGTTAAGCGATTTTAATTCAACAGTAATTTTCTTTGTCGGAAGTTGAATTACATGCTTCCCGAAACCAGTCATCGATTGGATCATATCTCTTATTTGCTTATTTCTATTCTGGTGATCTTGGAATTCTGGTTATCAGAGCTCCCGCACCCAAATATTTCTATAACTCACACGGCTATCGTCTCTGTGGTCCTGTAATTTTAGCGGCCCCTTACCATGTGCAGGGTTCTTGGGCCATCCAATATATTCTGTGGTCCCTTTGATTTCCACATGATCCTGTACCAGGACACCATTGTGGATCACTGTTATAGTTCCTGATTTGATCTTCTGTCCTTTCTCATTGAACTCGGGGGCATGGTAAATTATATCGTAAGTATTCCAGTCTCCACTGGGAACAGAAGCCATTGCCAGGGGAATATGTTGCTTATACACCGACCCCACCTGTCCGTTTACATAAGTATCGTTGTCGTTGTTATCCAATACCTGTACTTCGTACAAACCGGAGAGAAAGACCCCGCTATTTGCCCTGTTCTGACCCTCCCTTCGAATCTCTTCCGGAGATTTCCATTCTAAATGGAGTTGTATACTCCCAAAATGCTGCCTGGTCTCAATATCCCCGGCCTGATCTTTTACCGTCATCGTTCCATTCTTATTCAGATGCCAGTCGGCTGCAGTACTATCGCCCGAACTTATCCATGCCTCCAAACTAGTTCCATCGAAAAGTACAATGGCGTCGCTGGGCACACCATTGCTGGCAAACGGCAATACTCTTGGTACTGCCGGCTCATAAAACTCTGTGGCTTCCGGAACCTCTGGGGATTCCCCCTGGTACTCTTCATGGATAATTACATTCTCATCGATCTTTTCTTTATCGACAGTGTCCTCAGCACCCTCACGGCAAGAATAGATCAGACTGAGGCTTATAAAAAAAATGATGTATTTCATATTACAATTCTTTGATTTTGATTTTGCGAAAGGCAACCTGGTCCCCTTATTCTTACAGGTCGATCTTTCTGGTCTGAAATTTACCAAATCCTTCCTGATCTTGCTGGTCTTAAATACTTGCGTTTTCGGAAATTCTGTTTTTTAGTTAAAAGATAAAGGTAAAAAGGGAATTCCAATTGGAATGTTCATGTATTTCGTTTGATATAATTATAACCCAAGTATTTTTCGAAGCATTTCCTTGTCGGTCTCACCCCCGGCAAAGTCGTCGAATGTCTTTTGAGTCGCTTCGATGATATGATCCCGGATAAACACCGCTCCTTCACGAGCACCTTGTTCCGGACTTTTAATACAGCACTCCCATTCCATAACAGCCCAAACATCGCAACCGTATTGAGTAAGTTTTGAAAAGATCGTCTTGAAATCGATTTGTCCATCGCCGGGAGAACGATATCTCCCCGCACGATCACCCCAGTCGTTATAGCCCCCAAAAGCACCTTTTTTGCCGGTGGGGTTAAACTCAGAGTCCTTTACATGAAAGGACTTTATAAATTCGTGGTAGTGATCTATATAGGTGATATAATCCAGTTGTTGCAGTACAAAGTGACTTGGGTCGTATAGGATGTTTACCCGCTTGTGATTTCCTGTTGCCTCCAGAAAACGTTCGAAAGTATCCCCATCGTGAAGATCTTCGCCCGGATGGATTTCGTAACATACATCAACCCCTTCCTGATCGAAATGGTCGAGAATAGGCATCCAGCGTTTGGCCAGCTCCTCAAATCCCATTTCCACCAGTGCAGGAGGTCTTTGGGGCCAGGGATGCCAGGTAGGCCAAAGAAGGGCCCCTGAAAAGGTTGCATGAGCTGTGATTCCCAACCGCCTGCTGGCTGTGGCTGCTTTCTTTACCACATCAACTGCCCATGCTGTCCTTGCTTTGGGATTATTCTTTACTGAATCCGGAGCAAAATTATCGAACATAAGATCATAAGCTGGGTGAACCGCTACCAATTGTCCCTGGAGATGGGTGGATAGTTCGGTGATCTCCAATCCGTAAGAATTGATTTTTCCCTTTAGTTCATCGCAATAACTCTGACTCTCCGCAGCCTTATCAAGGTCGATAAGAAAGTGTTCCCAGGTAGGGATCTGGATCCCCTTATAACCCAGATCGGAGGCCCACTGGCACATCCCGTCAAGTGAATTAAATGGTGGCTTCTTATCAACAAACTGAGCAAGAAATACAGCAGGACCTTTAATAGTTCTCATTATTTTGATCTCTTCGATTAAGGTTCAACGGATTGATT
Source organism: uncultured Eudoraea sp. (assembly GCA_947258405.1). GTDB lineage: Bacteria > Bacteroidota > Bacteroidia > Flavobacteriales > Flavobacteriaceae > JAHEJJ01. The sequence goes on from CAMYIE010000030.1 coordinate 22,825, forward strand.
GGTTTTCATAATTAAACCCTATATTTAAGCGTGCATACCGAAACGATTTGTTTAACAGGTAAGTCATAAATATAGGAAATAGAAAAGAAATAAAGACCAATAGTAAAGGCTAAGGGTAAGAGTTGCCAAAGGTGAATCTTATTGAGTTCAGCTTTTAAGGTTGACACCTGTCTTGCCGCTGGTTATTATAGCAATCAAAAACTTCACAAAAACAAATTCCACAGCGTAAATGGATAATGCTTCAGCCAGAGATTTATGGGGCGACTTTCTAGATTCAAATCTGGAATACGCCTTTGCAGATGAGCCCAGAGTAACCTATTTCTGTGATAATGAAAAAGAAGCCAATCAATGCCTGAAATTGGTGTTAAAAGGTACAAAGCGGGCCACCTCACATTCCCTGTTGGGGCTTCAACTAAGAAAGGAGCGGCTTCCAAAAATTGGTGATTTCACCATCATTACAGACTGGAAAGGCAATGCCCGATGTATAGTTCGTACGGTAGCGGTTCGTTTAAAACCATTTTTCAGTATCCGTGGATCTTACGCTAAAATTGAAGGTGAGGGCAATAAGTCTCTGGACTATTGGAAAAAGTCTCATTGGGAATATTATACCAGGGAACTCGAGCCTTTCGGACGTAAACCGGCAGACAGTATGATCGTAGTCTGTGAGATTTTTGAAAAGGTTTATAACAAATAGGGTTTATCCTGCTCTATTCCAGATCAACCCAAATATTCCCCCCTTTGTGTGAGTGCACAGTGGCTTCGATAAAGTTCATTCCCCTGACACCGTCTGCAATAGTTGGGAATTCGCCATTATTGTACTCCTGCCCGCGAATAGCGCGGGCCGCCCCCAGGTAGATATTAGCCATCGAATCAAAAATACCTTCAGGATGTCCGGGAGGTAATTTAGTGCCATCGAGAGACAAGTCACTATTATAGGCGTGTCCCGGTTTAAGTACTTTCAGCGCTTCGGTATCGCTGGTCATATAGAGGTAGTTCGGATTTTCCTGTTCCCAACGGAAACCAGCTTTCTCCCCGTAGATGCTGATCGTTAATGCATTTTCTTCCCCTGTGGCAACCTGACTGCTACGGATCAACCCTTTAATATGTTCTCCCATACGGATCAGTACCGTACCGTCAACATCCATCAGGTTGTCATCGTAGAGGTAGTTAAAGTCGCAGAGCACAGATTTAATTTTAAGTCCGGTTGTATACTCTATCATGTTAAAAGCATGAACCCCAATATCACCCATACATGAACTGATACCTGCCTTTTTGGGATCCAGACGCCAAACTGTCTTGCGAACCTCCGGATCATGGATTACAGGATTTATCCAACCCTGGTAATAACTGGCGTCTACTTTGTGGATCTTGCCAAGGGCCCCGGCCTTTATCATCTCCCTCATCTGCCTTACCATGGGATATCCGGTATAGGTATGGGTGAGGGCGAAAACAGTTCCTGCTTTCTGATGGGCCTGTTGAAGGATCCTGGCTTCCTCCAGTGTGGTAGTCATAGGCTTTTCACAAATCACGTGAAATCCATTGTCGAGCAGTTTTTTGGCCATTGGAAAATGGAGGAAATTTGGCGTTAAGACCGCACAAACTTCTACCCGCTCCTCAGGGGATAATTTCATCTCTTCCTCTACCATGGTATCAAAATCCTTATAGATCCTGTTGGTAGGTATGTCGATCTCCCTGGCAAAGTCCATGCTGCGTTCGGGGTCGGGTGTAAATACAGCGCTAACGATCTGATAATTATCGTTTATGTGAGACGCCACCCGATGTAATACTCCTATGAGCGAATCACCTCCGCCTCCTAATATCGCCAGTCTTATTTTCTTTGGCATATTTCAACTACTTTTTATATTCAATTTTTTCATTCTTAAACAGCACGGCAAAAACTAATGTTACGACCAATGCAAATATTGAGGGTACCCTCCAGACACTGTACCAGTTATGTTCATTTTCCCCCAGCGCGTACATGTCTGTAACCTGGCCGGCTATCCAGAAACCAATCAACATACCCAGACCATAGGTGGCCAGGGTAATCAAGCCCTGGGCGGAGCTCTTATATTTCATCCCGGCTTTAGTATCGGTATAAATCTGCCCTGAGACAAAGAAGAAGTCATAACAAATACCATGTAAGGCAATCCCGATCAATATCATAAATACCATGTCATCCGCGTTCCCATGCGCAAATAGAAAGTATCTCAGGGTCCAGGCGAGCATCCCGAAGAGAATGGTTTTCTTAAAACCGAATTTGGTAAAAAACCATGGCAGTAACAACATGAAAATTACTTCAGAAGCCTGGCCAATAGTCATCTTTCCAATGGGGTTAGACACACCAATTTCCCCCAGGAACTGACCCGCATGCTGATAATAAAATGCCAATGGAATACAAATTAGAACAGAGGCGATAAAGAACAAAAGAAAATTTCTGTCCTTTAAAAGTTTAAGGGCATCAAGTCCGAGAATATTAGAGATAGATACTTTATTTCCCTTGGAAGATAAAGGCGGTGTATTGGGTAATGTAAAACTAAAGATGCCCAACAGCAACGAAGCTATCCCACTCATTAAAAATGTATTTTTCAGTACGCCCTGAGATACATTGGCTTCCGAATCCCACATAAAAAAATAGCTAATTACCAGGCCTGAGACAATCCAGCCAATGGTGCCAAAGACCCTGACCTTTGCAAATTGTTGGGCAGGATTGTCCATCTGATTAAATGAGACAGAATTCACCAATGCCAGTGTTGGCATGTATATTATCATATACCCGAGGACATAAGGGAAAAACACAGTAAAATCTGTGGTATTTGCAATCTGGTACATTATCTGTCGGCAATCAATCCAATGATAAACGGGGCAATTATAGCTCCCCAGGATTGAGAGGAATAGGCCATTGCAATTTCTGCTCCTGTAGATTTAAGGGTGTTGGGCAAATATATTCCCATGGTGACAAACCAACCTCCCCAAATAAAAAATTCCAGAAACATCATTACGGAAAGCTGGATTTGAATCCTGATTTTCATGGCAGTAATGACTAGCGTTTGTAGAAAATATAATCCAGTTTAAGAGGTTCAATTCCTTCATTCCTGAAATCCATTGCGATCTGTGAACGGTGATGTGTGGAATGATTGATAATATGAAATAGGATGTCTTGTAAGGTATTCGATATTAATCGGCCTTCCGCGTTCTCGTAATCGATCCTCTTTTCAAAGTTGTCTGTATTGGTAATAATCTCGAAGGAACTGCGCTGATTTTCATAATGAATATCTCCCCAATTTTTGAGTGGGTGTTCCTGCCAAACTTCGTAAAGGGGTTCCGAACCTAATACCCTGGAATTCCAAATATGATGAGCATTGAGAATGTGGCTAAAGAGGGTTGCACTTTTATCAGGTATCTTATCTAACTTATGGCATTCATCGATAAGCTTCTTGTTACAGTTAAAATTGTAGTCGAAGAGTTGATTTAAAAATGACTTCATACACCTAAGACCCTTTAAGGGAGATTTTTGGCGGCACTGAGCAACAAGTTCTTTGTGGCAATAATACCTTCTTCTTCACTTAACTTATTACCTTCATACTCCACCCCGATGAATCCAGTATACCCGGCACTTTTTACGATTTCAAGCATTTTTACGTAATCGATCTCGGTTTCGTTGCCATCGGCATCAAAATCGTGAGACTTGGCGCTCACCGCCTTCGCATGCGGCATAAGTTCTTTTACACCCTGGTAAAAATCGTACTGCTCGGCACAGCCTTTGCTGTAATCGTCCGGAACTTTCCGCCGGATACAGAAATTTCCAAAGTCGGGTAAGGTTCCGCAATTATCCATATTAACTGTCTCCATTACCTTAGCCAGAAGGGCGGCATTGGAGGAAAGGCCACCATGGTTCTCCACCAGGATATTTATGCCTTTATCTTTTGCATATGTAGCCAGAGCGCTGAGACCTTGCACTGAATTAGCTGTCCACTCCTCCGGATCATTGCTTCCAGATAGGTTTACACGAATGGAATGGCACCCAAGCGCCGCAGCGGCATCGACCCATTTGTAATGGTTCTCTACAGCCTCCTGCCTTTTTTTAGAATCGGACTGAGACAGGTCTCCTTCACCATCTATCATAATGAGTACATTGGTAAGGCCATGCTTTTGTGCTTCCTCATTAGACCTTTGAACAAAAGAGTCCATCGCCTCTTGTGAATATCCGGATGCTTCCAGTTCAGTTGCATATAGCTGACTTACATATTCCAAGCCTGAAAATCCCCAATTTTTGGCTTTCTGGGCAAAACTGTAGGGATCGGCCCCTGCTTCCCTTATCATTCTATGCATAGACCATTGTGCCAGGGAAAGTGAAAAAAAAGGTTTGGCTTCACTCATAGCCTCAACTTCCACTAATTTCTTTTCTTCTTTTTTTTGCTCTTTACAGCTATAGCTTCCCATAAGGATTAATGCCATTACGGTTAAAGTGCCAAAGCGTACAAAACTTTTTCTTTTCATGTGATAATGCTTGAGAAACTCTTAGTAGTTAGTTATAGAAAAACATTGACGAATAACTCTAAATCAGGCAGATACTACCTTTCGCAAAAATTCAATCAAAGAATATAAAATGTAGAAATTCTGCATTTTCCACTACGGTTAAATGTAGAAATTTAATTTTATATTTGAGACTTCTATAAAATAAATAATTCGATTTCATGGGTAAATTCTATTACAACGAAGAACAGGAATCATACGATGCCATTGTAGTGGGCACTGGTATAAGTGGAGGCTGGGCTGCTAAGGAATTATGTGAGAAGGGTCTGAAAACCCTGGTGTTGGAAAGAGGACCTATGGTGAAGCATATAGAAGATTACAAAACTGCACATATGGACCCCTGGGACTTTCCACTGCAGGGGCAATTAACAAGAGAAGAGCAGGCCAAACAACTAAAACAGGCCCGTACCGGATATACCACCAGACCCGAGCATAACCACTTTTTTGTGAATGATTTGGAACATCCTTATAACGAGATTAAAAGATTCGATTGGATGCGCGGCTATCATGTTGGCGGCAGGTCTATCACCTGGGGTCGGCATAGCTACCGGTTTAGTGAATTGGATTTTAAGGCAAACAGCATGGATGGTCATGGAGTGGATTGGCCCGTCCGTTATAAAGATATTGCACCCTGGTATGATAAAGTGGAATCATATATTGGAGTCACAGGAGAATTGCTTGGCCTTCCACAATTGCCCGATGGGCAATTCGAGCCGATGATGGAATTAAACTGTGCGGAACAACATGTCCGCGAAAAGGTAGGTGAGCATTTTGAAGACAGGGTGATCACCGCTGGCAGGGTGGCCCATATCAATAGCGACAAGAAATTTGAAGGAAGGGTACGCTGTCAATTCCGAAATAGATGTATGCGTGGATGTCCTTTCGGGGCATATTTTAGCAGTCTTTCCTCAACCCTGCCCGCCGCAGAGCAGACAGGAAATTTAACGCTTAGACCCGATGCCGTGGTACACGAGATTATGTATGACCCCGATACCAAAAGGGCTACAGGGGTCAGAGTAATCGACAGGGAAAGCAAAGAGACATTTGAATTTAAGGCCAGGGTAATTTTCCTATGTGCTTCGGCCATCGCTTCTACTGCAATTTTAATGCAGTCTAAATCGGATCGGTTTCCCAATGGGTTGGGTAACGATTCAGACCAATTGGGCCGCAATATCATGGACCACCACCTGGGGTCTGGCGCCAGAGGAAAACTTGAGGGATATGAAGATAAATATTACAAAGGACGGAAACCTGGCGGTATCTATGTCCCCAGATTCAGAAACCTTGGAGGCTCCTCTGATACAGATAAGTTTTTAAGAGGTTATGGTTATCAGGGAGGCGCCAGCCGAAATGACTGGGAGGATACCGTGGCCGAACTTTCATTTGGCAAATCCCTAAAAGAAGCAATCCTCAAGCCAGGAGGCTGGCAGTTTGGAATGTCTGGATTTGGTGAAATTCTCCCTTACCAGGATAATAGGATGACACTGGACTATGATAAGCTAGATGGATGGGGCCTGCCAACGGTAACCTTTGACGCCGAGTTTAAGGAAAATGAGTGGAAAATGCGGGAAGACATCAAAGAACAGGCATTTGATATGCTTACTAAAGCCGGCTTAAAAGAGGTAGAGATTTACGACGACCCCAAGGCGATCGGTATCGGAATTCACGAGATGGGAACAGCGCGTATGGGGAGAGATCCCAAAACTTCTGTACTCAATGGCTATAATCAGGTACATGCTGTAAAAAATGTATATGTAACAGACGGGGCATTCATGACTTCAGCATCCTGTGTTAACCCCTCGCTGACTTATATGGCTTTCTCTGCCAGAGCAGCCAATCATGCCGCCCAGGAACTTAAAAAAGGAAATATCTGATGAAAAGGAGAAATGCGCTTAAAAATATAGGAATGGCCCTGGGATACTCCG
>CAMYIE010000031.1:0-19444 GCA_947258405.1 uncultured Eudoraea sp.
GACCATCATCAAAAGGAATATGCCTTACGAATTTCACGCCACCTACGACGCTAAGGGAGTTCACAATATTCAGAAAAATTATTTCAAGGATATCGAGAATAATAAAACCTTGTGGGTATCGGAATCCGAATTTCAATTTTCCGGTATCTTTATGAAACTCATGGGATTTTTTATGCCGGGAGCATTCAAAAAACAGTCATGCCAATATTTAGAAGACTTTAAAGCGTTTGCCGAAACCGGTAAATCGGTAAATGTTGATGAAACATAGAATTGTGAACCGTAAAATCAAACTCATATGGGATTTCAGGGGGCCGGAGGCCAGTGAAATTGCACGTCACCACGAAAAGCATTTGCAACAGTATATACTCGCTGAAGATCTTCCGATTAATATTACAGGTTTTAAAGATCTTAGCAGCGCCCATAGTATCGCTTTTATGGTGGTGGAAGAAAACGATATGATACGGGTCCGTGATGCGCTTATCCCCCACCGGGGAGAGGTTTATGAGGAATTCGCTTGATGTGTAAGCATCCTTATCAGTTAAATAATTTTTCATGTGGTCCGGGAAATCAATAAAGACAAAACTGACCCTATTGATCGGGACATTCTTATTTGTTTGCTGTAATAACGATCAAGAAGCAATACCTCATCCTCTTAACCATATACTTAATACATCTGAAGAGCCGGCAATCAGGAAGGTTGTAGATAATATAGATCACCATGAACTTCAGATACTCTACACAAGGATAGACAGAGCTAACGACAAAATTCGGTTCAGCGATTTCGAATTTGGCCTGAATGATTCTGCTTATTTCTACCCTGCCAGTACCGTAAAATTACCTGTTGCCGTGTTGGTCCTGGAGAAAATTTCACAGGTCGACGATTTATCTTTAGATACACGTTTCTATGTGGAAGGTGATACCCTCGAAACCACTATTGAAAAAGAAGTCATAAAGGTTTTCGCCACTAGTGACAACGACGCGAACAACCGTTTATTCGAATTCCTGGGACAAGATGCTATCAATCGGGGTCTGGGGGAAAAAGGTATAGGCCCGCACAGAATCGCGCATCGCCTGTCTACCAAAGATGCAGATGATATAACCACCCGCCCCCTGATCGTTTACCTCAACGACAGTACTACAACACAGATGGGACCTATTATAAACGCATCCCTGGCATCCCTCGAACTAGAGAATATCCAAAAAGGTAATGGTTATTTGTCTGGCGATGAATTGATTGAGGAACCCTTTGATTTCAGTCTAAAAAACTATTATCCCGTGTCAACACAACAGGAAGTTATGAAAAGATTGATCTTCCCGGAGCAATACAAGTCCGAAGAAATTTTTAGCCTGGGGCCAAAAGAGCGATCGATTTTACTCGAAGCCATGTCGTCCCCACCAAGAAAATGGGGTTATGCAGAAGATGAATATTACGACAGCTTCGGCAAGTTTTTTATTTATGGGGATTCCAGATCCAGGATGCCCGAAACGGTCAAGATCTACAACAAAGTGGGTTATGCCTATGGAACACTGACCGATTGTGCCTATATACAGGATAAAGGGAAAAATATTGAATTTATAGTCACCGCCACCTTATTGGTTAACAACAATCAGGTCTTAAATGACGACCAGTATGAATATGATTCAATTGGTATTCCTTTTTTGGCGGCACTGGGCAGAGAGATACATCAATTCGAATTACAAAGAAAATAAGCACTATGGAAACACTGAACTTTCATTCATTTACCAAAAAGATCTATATCAAAGCCCCTTTGGAGAAGCTGTACTGGTGCTGGGCCAGTTCGGAGGGATTGTGTTCCTGGTTCTTAAGGGAAGCGATTTTTACCAAAAACAAGAAAGGCAAACGCCCTGATTCTGAAGCTATCCAGGCTAGCGATGATTATATCTGGCGATGGCATAATTGGGATGGCAAAGAGGAAGGTACTGTCTTAGAGGCCAACGGCAAGGATATGCTCGAATTCACTTTCGCAGGAAAATCTAAGGTTAAAGTAGAATTGATCCCCAAAAACGATTCTGTTCTTGTGTCATTAAAACAATACAATATTCCAACCGATGAGGAGAGCAAACTACATATTCATGTTGGATGTAGTAACGGGTGGAGCTTTTGGCTGACCAATTTAAAAGCTTATCTGGAACATGGTGTTCTGCTGCATGAAAGGGAAATAGATCTTCGCACTGTACCGATGGCAGCCTTTGAGTTTGTTAATTTGTAGCGACAATAAAGCAAAAAAAAAAGCACCGCATTGCGGTGCTTTGATATTTGTATGTTAGTCCTTTATGGCATCACAACATCTTCGATGATGTGAATAACACCATTGGAAGCCATTACGTCTGTTTTAGCAATTTTGCTGTAATTTCCGTTCTGATCCATGAGGAAGATACCTCCATCTTTTTCAACAGCGGTTAGCTTGGCACCGTTTAAGGTTGTAAGTTCAGCCTTTCCGTTTCCACTTTTTAAAGCATTTACCACATCCGCAGCAGTTACCTTCCCTGCAACTACATGATACGTAAGAATCGCAGAAAGTTCTTCCTTATTCTGGGGTTGCAGAAGACTATTAAGTGCATCGGAATCGATTTTTGCAAAACCTGCATTTACAGGGGCAAATACTGTAAAAGGTCCGTCGCCTTGCAGCGCACCAACAAGATCGGCTGCTTTTAATGCGGTTACGAGTGTGCTGAAATCGTCTACCGAAACAGCAATCTCTACAATGTTTTTAGAATTCTTCTGAGCACTTACAGCGTTTATTCCTAAAAGGAAAGCTGCTGAAACGAATAAAAAGAGCAATTTTTTCATGATTTGTTTTTTAGTTTCTATTGTTAATTATAAAATCTTTCACCACTATTTACACTCAGAATATCCCTTGAGATGAGCAAAGCTGAATTTTATCATATATTTAACAACGCTATGGGTGAAGAAACGACTGACTTATTTCTTATTGAGAGATTGAAGAGTGGGGATAAAAATGCCATGTTTCCACTATACGACAAATACTCCGGTGCTCTCTTTGGTGTTATTGTGCGAATGTGCAGAGACAGAGAGCTTGCTGAAGATCTCCTACAGGAGTCTTTTATCAGAATCTGGGAGAAGATTGACACTTACGAGCCCGATAGGGGTAAATTTTACACTTGGGCCTATCGGATATCAAGGAATACCACATTGAACCACTTAAGAAAGTCATCGCCGCTCATCCAACAAGAAGATTTGAGTGTATATAAGGATAGAGAGGATGATATGTCAAATGAATCTTCCGACCAGTTATACGGGGTGATAAAAAAACTTGATGCCCATCATCAGAAAGCGATAAATCTGGTCTATTTCATGGGGCATACACATCAGGAAGCGCATCAGATTATGGATGTCCCACTAGGAACCTTTAAATCGTATATCAGACAAGCGCTTTTGAAATTGAGAACGATTCGCTCAGAATTGTATTTTATTTTAATAGCTATTGAGGTTTTGGCTAATGGATAAGAAGAAAATCATAGAAGAAGGACTATTAGAACGGTATATTCTTGGAACACTCTCCATAGAAGAGGAGAACCTGCTTTTGGAGGTATTGTCTACAGACGAAGCCCTAAAAGAACATATGCAGGAACTCGAAGCCGATTTTGAACAAATAGGAAAGGAAAACGCCATCGAGCCTCCTGCGAATATCAAGGCAAGGCTGCGAACATCACTGGGAGAAGAACGTACTGATTCCCGTTCACCAGCCTCGGGATCTGCTTCGACATTGCAGTCGGGCCGACTCATGGTGGCGGCTAGCCTGGCGGCTTTGTTTGCATTGGGTTCATTTTGGCTTTATGTACAATGGCAGCGTTCGTTAGACGATTTCAACAACCTTCAAGTACAAACCAATCAACTACAGGAACGACTGTCGGGTCTTGAGCGTCAATATGCCTCCACAAGAGAACGCTACACCACGATAAACGATCCTGAAGCCATCCCGCTATACCTGGTGGGTAACCAAAAGTCACCGGAATCAAGGGTCACTGCCTATGTCAATCATAAAAGCAAAACTGTTATCGTGAATAGCCTGGGACTTGTTCCCCTGGAACGGGAGAGGGCTTATCAGATGTGGGCCGATGTGGAAGGTGAGATGATCAATATGGGTCTGTTACCCGATGGGCATGAGTATATTCCACTGCGCTACATCGAAAAAGCAGAGTCACTGAACATAACCGTAGAACCCGCTGGTGGTAGCGAGCACCCAACGGTTCAAAACCTGATCACCAACGTTTACCTTTAGAATTAAGCTGGCCGACCGTAGAGATCGTAATCGGTGGCTTCGGTGATTTCAATATCTATAAATTCACCAGTTTTCACATAAAAGGCCGATGCATCGATCAATACCTCGTTGTCTACATCGGGTGAGTCGAATTCGGTCCGTCCAATAAAATAAGCGCCTTCCTTGCGATCGATAAGACATCTTAGCACACGGCCTACTTTTTCCTGGTTGAGTTCCCAGGAAATCTGCGACTGGACCTCCATGATCTGATTGGCACGGTCTTGTTTGGTTTCTTCAGGCACATCGTCCTTAAGTGAGTATGCGTGCGTATTCTCTTCGTGGCTGTAAGTAAAACATCCCAATCGATCGAAACGGGTCTCCCGGACCCATTCCTTGAGGGTTTGGAAGTCCTCTTCCGTTTCGCCCGGATAGCCCACAATCAATGTTGTTCGAATGGCCATACCCGGTACCATTTCCCTAAACTTTTTTAGTAAGCCATTTGTTTTTTGCTTTGTGGTGCCCCTTCGCATGCTTTTCAGGATGGGATCGGCAATGTGCTGCAATGGAATATCGATATAGTTGCAGATTTTGGGTTCTTCCCGTATAACCTCAAGAACGTCGAGTGGAAAACCGCTGGGGAATGCATAATGCAATCGTATCCATTCGATCCCGTCTACCTTTACCAGTGCTTTCAAAAGTTCGGCCAGGGTTCTTTTTTTGTATAGATCAAGGCCATAATAGGTAAGATCCTGGGCGATGAGAATCAGTTCCTTTACTCCATTTTTAGCTAGTTGGCTGGCCTCAGTGACTAAATCTTCGATTGGTTTGCTTCGATGCTTCCCGCGCATTAAGGGGATGGCACAAAAGGAACATGGCCGGTCGCATCCCTCGGCGATTTTAAGGTACGCATAGCTCTTCGGCGTGGTTAGAAGCCTTTCACCAAGTAACTCGTGTTTATAATCGGCCTTTAGCACTTTCAGCAGGGCAGGTAAATCGCTGGTTCCAAAATAGGCATCGACATCCGGAATTTCTTTTTCTAGGTCGGGTTTATATCGTTCACTAAGACACCCGGTAACAAAAACCTTATCTACTGCTCCGGCTTCCTTCTTTTTTACAAAATCCAGTATGGTGTTCACACTTTCCTCCTTGGCATTATCGATAAACCCACAGGTATTGATCACAACGATATTTCCATCTTCCTCGTGGGCAACATTCTTTCCGTTGGCACGTAACTGTCCCATAAGTACCTCGGAATCGTATACGTTTTTGGAACATCCGAGTGTTACAACATTGATCTTATTTTTCTTAAGCGATTTTGTCCTCATTGATCAGCCCGACCGATAGTCGGCTCTTTTAATTCTGTTCTAACATTTCTTCCCAAAGTGAGATATTTTTCCGATTCATCCTTACGAACTCATCTTTTCCCAACGATTCGGCCAGCTCCATAGATTTACGGGCAGACAGTATCGCCTTGTCATACTTTCCAAGCTCTGCCTCAAGAAGAGATTTCACGCGATGGAAATAATAAGTATCTCCACCTATTTCTATGGCTTTGTTGAGATATTCCAGGGCCTTTTGATGAGATTCACCCTGTTCCTGCAAATAACGACCGGCTTCATAGAATGTTTGTGCCGTAGGATTGTCTTTGATCTGTCTGCTAATTTCGGAAAGCATAAGAGAATGGGTATCTACCTCAACAGGGATTGTTACGCGTGTATACTCCCATTCCCAGATCATGTCCATGCTGTTGTGTTCTATTTTATCGAATCTGATGTCGAAATTCTCCTTTAAAGTATCTGTTACTTCAGGAACAACCTTAATCCTGAATACGTCTTCCTCGGCATCATAATCATTACGCCCATCACCCCAATGTTCCGTGTTGGCATGAAAAACAATTTCCCATTCCATTTTTTGTGGAAAAGCATATAGCGCATAGGTTCCGGGAGAAAGTTCATTGCCTGCTATAAACAGTGTGGCACTATTTGTAAATTTTGTAGACTCATTAGCCCCTACCCTCCAAATCCGGCCGTAGGGAACCAGATCACCCATGATCTGCCGACCCCGGACACCGGGCCTGGAATAGTTGACTTTTATTTTAGCCAGTCCCAGTTCTTGTTGTGTGATGGCCTTAGGGCTTATTCTCGGGTGGGTAATTTGTGCCTCAAGACCAGTGAGAATAAAAAAGACCGAAACGTACAACCACGATCTCACTGTTCTGATTTAAAAAAGGAGTCTACGAACTCATATTTGTTAAAAACCTGCAGGTCTTCTAAACCTTCGCCAACCCCGATATACTTAACAGGAATCTGGAACTGATCGGATATTCCTATCACCACTCCACCTTTAGCAGTACCATCCAGTTTTGTAATACCCAGTGAAGTCACTTCGGTAGCCTTAGTGAACTGTTTTGCCTGTTCAAAAGCATTTTGACCGGTAGAACCGTCGAGTACCAGTAAAACTTCGTGAGGTGCTTCGGGTATGATCTTTTGCATTACCCGTTTAACCTTTCCCAATTCATTCATCAGGTTAACCTTATTATGCAGCCTTCCGGCAGTATCGATCAGTACTACATCTGCTTGCTGACTCAAAGCAGAGCTCAAGGTATCATAAGCAACAGAAGCAGGATCGCTTCCCATTTTCTGTTTGATTATTGGCACGTCGACCCTTTGTGCCCAAACTTCCAACTGGTCAATGGCGGCAGCCCTGAAGGTATCTGCTGCACCAAACATCACTTTAAGGCCTTGCTTCTTAAACTGGTAAGCCAATTTTCCGATGGAAGTGGTCTTGCCGACACCATTAACACCCACTACCATAATCACATATGGCCTGTGTTCTTCAGGTATCCTGAATTCGTTCTCTTCCCCCAAATTAGTTTCAGATAATAAGGAGGCGATTTCCTCCCGAAGGATTAAATTGAGTTCCTCTGTTCCCATATACTTATCCCGGGAAACACGTTCTTCAATGCGTTCTATAATCTTTAATGTAGTATCGACCCCAACATCAGAAGTAACCAGTACTTCTTCAAGATTATCCAGAACATCTTCATCTACCTTCGATTTTCCCGCTACGGCTTTGCTTAGTTTGGTAAAAAAACTGGTCTTGGTCTTCTCCAGACCTTTGTCTAAACTCTCCTTTTTACTATCGGAAAATATTTTTTTAAATAAGCCCATATCCTAAAAATCGTCCTGCAAAGATAAGAAATAAAAAAGCCGCTATTGGTGAACAACAGCGGCCAAAAATCTTTGGGTTGAAAAGTTATTTTTTAGATAACCAGTCGTTAACCATTTCCGGAGGCATGATGGATTCAACAAATGTGTAAGCCCCTGTCTTAGGAGATTTTACCATCTTTATAGCCTTTGTCAGTCTCTTTGAAGAGGTTTGTAGTGATGCTACCGTTTTCTTTGCCATGACTCCTTATTTAATTTCTTTGTGAACGGTCATTTTATTCAGGATAGGATTGAATTTCTTCATCTCGATCCTGTCTGGTGTGTTCTTTTTGTTCTTGGTGGTGATGTACCTAGATGTACCGGGTTTGCCAGATGCTTTATGCTCCGTGCATTCCAAAATTACCTGTACCCTGTTGCCTTTCTTTGCCATTGCAACAAATTTACTTGATTATACCATTTTTCCTGGCTTCCTTCAAAACCGCGGAAATTCCTTTCTTATTGATAGTTTTCAATGCTCTTGCAGAAACCTTTAAAGTGATCCAACGATCCTCCTCAGGAATGTAAAAACGTTTCTTGGACAGATTAACATCGAACCTTCTCCTCGTTTTATTGATAGAGAATGACACGTTATTACCAAACATTGCCCTTTTACCTGTAATTTCGCAAACTTTAGACATTGTACTACCTTTTACTTGAATTTTAACAGGCTGCAAATTTAGACCATTTTTATGGGATCACAAAAATCTTTCCTAGAATTTTAGGATTTCTTTTTGCAACATCTGAAGCGCCATGTGAACCGACTTCTGTACAATCCGCGTCCTGTGGTTCCCCATAGTAAAGTTTTCTGCATAAACTTTCTCCGGTGTCGCCAGGGCTATGAATACCGTTCCTATATCGGCATCGGAATCCCCTTTGGTTGGACCTGCATTGCCCGTGGTCGCAACAGCAAAGTCCGAACCCGTAAGCCCTTTTACATTCTTTGCCATGGCCATCGCCACTTCGGCGCTAACCACAGAGTGTTTTTCCATCAGCTCTGCCGGGACGCTCAACACATCGATCTTTACCGATGTGGCATAACTCACAACACTGCCCTTAAAATAGGCAGAAGCACCTGGTACAGAGGTGAGCTGCTCCGCAATCTTACCGCCGGTAAAACTTTCGGCTGTAGATAATGTCTTTCCCTTTTCTGTAAAAAGTTTACCTAGTGTAACTTCGACAGAACCCTGTTCCTCTTCGCCGTAAATAAGATCGCCGATAGTAGCATATAATTGCCTGGCCACATGGTCAACGTCGTCGGTGATCTGATCTTTATCACGGCCTTTGGCCGTTAACCTCAGCCGCACTTTTCCAAGGTTCGGTAAATAGGCAAGTTTCACAGAAGCAGGAAGGTTTAGTTCGATGTCTGAGATCCGCTCAGCAATCGCACTCTCCCCAAGGCCTAAAGTAATCAATGTTTTATGTTGGATGAATGGCCGGTCAAAAGAATCGGCCAGCTTAGGAATCACCTCCCGGTGCATCAATTGTTTCATCTCAAAGGGAACCCCGGGCAATGAAACGAATATCGCTTTATTACCTTTTATCCACATACCTGGTGCCGTACCGTATTTATTATGCAGAACTTTGGCCTTTGAAGGTACCAGGGCCTGCCTCCTGTTGACCTCTGAGATCGGGGTGCTGATGTATTTTTCAAAGAGTTCTTCTACATGGACGAGGACCCCGGGATCTGTAATCAGCGAATCATTAAGATATTCGCATAAGGTCTTCTTGGTAATATCGTCCTTGGTTGGGCCCAATCCCCCGGTTATGATGATCACTTCGGCCCTTTCTTCCGCTTCTTCAAAAGCTTTAAGGATATGCTCCCTGTCGTCCTGGACCGAGGTAATCTGGAAGACCGAAATACCAATTTTATTCAATTCCGAAGCGATATAGGCCGAATTCGTGTCTACGATCTGCCCGATAAGTATCTCATCGCCAATGGTGATGATCTCTGCAAACATCAGAAATCAAAATCTTTTTTAAGCTCCGAAATTACTTGTAGTACGTCTTTCTTTAGCAGCGGAAATTTGAGTTCAATTTCCTGACTGTTCTCGGAACTCTTACCTAGCGTCTCTATTTCCAGGGCCGTAGCCCTGGTCTGCTCCATTCCTAGCAGATCTACATTTGGTTTTATCTTATGTGCCAGTTTATAGACATTCTCAAAGTCATTTTCCCTTATAGCATTTTCAAGGGCTTCCAAGTCCATTGGAACTTCTTCCAAAAAGACCGTGATCACCGAATGGACGAAATCCTCATCCCCAGCCGCCATTTCCTGTAACTTATCCAGACTGTATATCATTATTTAATTTTTACTGATAGTAATTCTTCATCTTCGAGCGTAGCCGAAAGGTAATCATTTGGTTGTATTTTACCAACCCCGGCAGGGGTTCCGGTGAAAATAACATCTCCCTTTTTAAGCATGAAATATTTTGAAACATAGGAAACGATCTCATCTATCTTCCACAACATCAACGAAGTATTTCCCTGTTGCACCGTTTCACCATTTTTATAGAGCGTAAAATCGATATTATTAATATCGCTATACCTGGTTTTAGGGACCCACCTGCCGATAACTGCAGAACCATCGAATCCCTTGGCTTTTTCCCAGGGCAGCCCTTTGGCTTTTAAGACCGATTGGAGGTCTCGGGCCGTAAAATCGATCCCCAAACCGATCTCGTCATAATAATTAGCTGAAAATTTGGGATCTATATGCTTGCCAACCTTTTTTATTTTCAGCAGTACCTCCAACTCATAATGAACATCCTTAGTGAATTCGGGTATATAAAAATCCTGTTCCCGGGGAAGTACAGCCGAATCCGGTTTTATGAAAACTACGGGTTCCTCAGGTCGTTCGTTCTTTAATTCCTCTATATGTTCGGAATAATTCCGACCGATGCAAATGATCTTCATAACTGGTGCCGCTTAACTCAATTTATTGTTTAGCCGATTAAGCTTTATTTGCGTGAGCACCTTTTTGGTATAGAGCGGAAAGTCTGCATTCAGGATCCACCCAAAATATCCGGGTTCCTTGTCCAGGATCTCATCCACCCTTTTACCATTATGCTTTCCAAATGTAAATATCGGTTCTCCTTCTTTATCCCTTCCTATAAATCCGGCAAAATCCATCGAATTCTTCCGATTGGAGAACTCCGAAAGTTTTTTTATGTCATTTTCTAACTCAGGGTAACGGTCTAATTGTGATAGCAGTACCTCATAGGTGGCTAGTGTATCAGCCTCTGCACTATGAGCTTCTTTTAACTCTTTGTCGCAGTAAAATTTGTAAGCGGCCTCGAGCGTGCGTTTTTCCATCTTGTGAAAAATGGTTTGTACATCAACCGAAACCATATTTTTCATATCAAAATCGACCTCAGCTCTCAACATTTCCTCCGCCAGTAAGGGAATATCGAACCGATCGGAATTGTATCCACCAAGATCGCTGTCTTTGACCATCTGGTAAACTTCCTTAGAAATAGCCTTAAAAAGGGGTTGGTCGGCAACTTTTTCATTTGAAATACCATGTATGGCGATGACTTCTTCAGGAATTGGAATTCCGGGGTTTACCAGCCAGGTTTTACTCAACTTTTTCCCATCGGGAAATACCTTGAGAATAGAGATCTCCACAATACGGTCTTTGGCCACATTGGTGCCGGTAGTTTCGAGATCAAAAAAGCAAATAGGTTTGTTGAGATTCAAGTCCATGTTTTACACAATTTTTTAGCAGGAAGACAATATTTAGAAGTAGGTGGTCCTGAAGTTTTCCGATCCGTATCAGATATCTCTGTTTACATCCCAGGATTCCAGATAATCTGCAACCGTCTTTACAAACATACCTCCAAGGGCTCCGTTTACCACACGATGGTCATAACTGTGCGACAGGAACATCTTATGGCGGATGCCGATAAAATCACCTTCGTTGGTTTCAATAACGGCAGGAACCTTACGAATCGCACCCAAAGCCAGGATACCTACCTGGGGTTGGTTGATGATCGGTGTCCCGAGCACACTGCCGAAACCACCTACGTTGGTAACGGTGTAGGTGCCGTCCTGTATCTCATCTGGTTTTAATGCATTCTGCCTGGCACGATTGGCCAGGTCGTTAACCACTTTGGCCATACCAACCAAATTCAACTGATCTGCATTCTTTATTACCGGAACGATGAGATTACCATCTGGCAGTGCTGCAGCCATCCCGATATTGATATTTTTCTTTTTGATTACCGTATCCCCGACAAGAGAAATATTAATCATCGGATATTTTTTAATGGCCTTGGCGATGGCCTCCATAAAAATTGGGGTGAAGGTAAGTTTTTCCCCTTCCCGTTCCATAAAGAGATCCTTAGTCTTATTTCGCCAGTTCACCACATTGGTTACATCTACCTCGATAAAACTCTGTACATGTGCCGATGTAGCAATACTTTCAGTCATATGTTTGGCGATCAGCTTGCCCATTCGGCTAAGCGGAATTACCTCGTCCTCACCATTGGCCTGAACACGACTTACCTCATGAGGCTGATCAATTTCTGCAGCGGACACCTCCTTAACAGCTTCGGGTTTTTGTATGGTTTCCGGCACAACTGTTTTTGGCTGGGAGCTCCTACCCTGTTCGAGATAGGCAAGGATATCGTTTTTTGTAACCCTCCCTTCTTTGCCACTTCCTGCGATGCTTTCGAGTTCTTCCATCGTAACACCTTCCTTTTTGGCGATATTTTTCACCAAAGGGGAATAAAAACGTTCCGAACTGCCATAATCTTCCAAAGGCTTCTCCATGGCTTCCTTTGCCACTTCAACTGTTTCCTCAACCTCCTCTACAAATTTGGGCTCTGCGACTTCCTCGACAACTTCCTCCGTTGCGGTTTCGATCTGACCGTTTCCGGTAGACACCGTTTCAATTACAGCAACGGTTTCACCAACTTTGACAATTTCGTCTACTTCAAATCGTTTTTCGGTCAAAATACCTTCCACCTCACTTGGAACCTCAGAATCTACCTTATCCGTAGCGATCTCGAATACCGCTTCGTCCATTTCTATGGCTTCTCCTACCTCCTTCAACCAGGAGGTCAGCGTTGCTTCTGCAATGCTTTCGCCCATTTGTGGTAATTTCAATTCGAATTTTGCCATTTTGTTAGTTAAAGCGTTGTTTCCGGTTATTAATTTGCAAAAATACTAAAAATACCCCCTTTATTTTAAACATTATGCGGCCAACCGCCTATGAGGGCCTTAAGGATTTCTCGTAAGGTATCCTGTTGAGGATACTCCGTCCCAGAGTTACCTCGTCTGCGTATTCGAGTTCATCCCCCACAGCTATTCCCCTCGCAATAGTTGAAGTTTTAAAGGACAATCCCTCGAGTTGTTTAAAGATATAGAAGTTGGTCGTATCCCCTTCCATGGTAGAGCTCAATGCAAAAATCAACTCGCTGATCTTTCCCTGTCTTGCCTTGGTGATCAATGATTCGATATTGAGGTCCTGTGGGCCTATTCCTTCGATTGGCGAAATCTTTCCTCCCAAAACATGGTAGTGCCCCTGGTACTGACCTGTATTTTCGATAGCCAGTACATCCCGAATATCCTCCACTACACAGATTACTTCTTCGTCTCGTTTAGGACTGGCACAAATCTCGCATCGTTCTGTGTCCGATATATTATGACAATTGACGCAAAACCTGATTTGATCTCTTAGGTTGCCCAGGGCAGCTGAAAGCCTATGGGTTTGATCATCGGGCTGCCTCAACAGATGCAAGACAAGTCTGAGTGCGGTTCTTCTGCCAATCCCAGGTAATTGAGACATCTCATAGACCGCATTTTCAAGGAGTTTGGACGAAAATTCCATAAGTGCAAAATTACATAATGTTTTAAGTTTTTGTACTTTGCGCCTGAATTTTATTTCTATGAGGCCCTCCCATATCCTGCTGCTGATCGGCGGTTATTTCCTTATACTGATGATCATATCATATTTCACCGGCAGGAATGATTCCAATGCCGATTTCTTCAGGGCAGGAAAACAATCTCCATGGTATTTAGTGGCTTTTGGGATGATAGGGGCTTCGTTGTCTGGGGTCACCTTTATCTCGGTACCGGGTTGGGTTGAGAGTTCCCAATTCAGTTATATGCAGGTAGTCTTTGGCTATCTGGCTGGATATTTTGTCATAGCATTTATACTCTTACCCATCTATTACCGACTTAATGTAACTTCCATTTACGAATACCTCCTAAAAAGATTTGGGGTGGTCAGTTACAAGGTGGGGGCCATCTCCTTTTTTATTTCGCGGGTTTTAGGAGCCTCTTTCAGACTTTTCCTGGTGGCAATAGTGCTTCAGCAATTTGTTTTCGATGCATGGGGAGTACCTTTTGAGCTCACGGTTATCCTCTCTATACTATTGATTTGGATCTATACCTTCAAGGGTGGTATCAAGACCATTGTCTGGACAGATACCTTACAAACTCTATTTATGCTGCTCTCGGTAGTGCTGTGCATTTACTTCATCAATGATAAACTGAACTGGAGTTTTGCTCAATTTATGGACTCTGAAGCACTGCAAACCTATAATCAGGTTTTATTTACGGATAATTTTTTCCAAAAACACCATTTTGTAAAATCCTTCCTCGGCGGTATGTTCATCACCATTTGTATGACCGGTCTCGACCAGGATATGATGCAAAAGAATCTTACCTGCAGAAATCTTGGCGATGCTCAGAAAAACATGGTCAGTTTCAGTCTGGTGCTGATCGTCGTAAACTTTGTATTCCTGCTGCTGGGAGCTTTGTTGTTCATATATGCAGAGAAGATGAATATAGGCCTGCCAGTTATGGATGGTCGCCCCAAAGCCGATCTGCTCTTTCCCGAAATAGCTTTAAACAGCGGTCTTGGCATGACGGTAGCGGTGACCTTTATCCTGGGGCTAATCGCTGCGGCTTACAGTAGTGCCGACAGCGCACTTACCTCACTGACCACCTCATTTTGTGTCGACTTCCTGGATATCGACAAACAGCCTGAGGAAAGACAAAGACAAATAAGGAAGCGAACACATGTAGGGATGAGTCTACTGCTGGTTATAGTGGTCATCGCATTTAAATATATACTAGACAGGAATGTTATAGACGGATTGCTCACCGTCGCCACTTATACCTATGGGCCATTACTCGGTCTGTTCTCCTTCGGAATTTTTACAAAGTATCAGATAAGGGATTCTTACGTTTGGATCATCGCAATAACAGCAGTACTGATGATCATCGGCCTGGCCAATCTACCCATAGAGATGTTAGGTGGATATTCCATCGGCTATGAACTCCTCCCATTGAATGGTCTGCTGACTTTTATAGGACTCTACCTCCTCAGGGAGCGAAAAATCAATACTGACCTGTCGCCAAAAGGGTAAGGGTGCAGGCTACTTCATACATAATAGAATTCTCTTCAAGCACTTTGTAGAAGTCGGGGTTTTCAGTTCCAGGATTAAAAATAATCCTCTGGGGGTTTAGATTTATTATCTTTTGATAGTAAGCTTTTTGCCTTTCTGCACCCATATATAGGGTAATGGTATGAAATACTTCGTTTTCGGGTATATTATCCGAAATCACCGCACCATGAATTTTACCATTTACGGGCCCGAAGCCTGTGGTAAATATATCTTGTGACATTAAACTACGAATGGCTGCATAGCTGTAACGATGGGGTTTTAGAGATGCTCCGAAAACCAATGTGTTTTTCATTTTTTTATTTCCAGTTAAAGTCTGTTAATATGTGTAATTTTGTGTTAAATAGCGTAACGATTTTTAAAATTTTTCGTCTATTGGGGGTACGGAATCTACATATAGTCATTGATACTTCTATATTTTTTATAGTTAATGGTTAGTGTTTAGTATAGTTTATCAATGAAAGAAACCCCGCTCCTGATTTTTATCAGGATGTCGGGGTTTTATATTAATATCATGCATGTTTCTGCCGACAACAACGCTTCCCGCCCGATTTCCAGAACTGCTTCGCAAATTACCTCATAGGAAGTATTACTATTAGACATCGATATGTTAAAAAAATGTTAATAGATTTTACTGTGGTAACATCTTCCTGGTAAAATCGTCAGGTTAGTACATCTATCAATCAAAAAACAGCAATCATGAAATACGCCATTTGGGCCCTGACCCTTATTTGGTCTGTACATGCCCATGCCCACCCCGATCCCGAGATCACAGATGTAGGAATAGGTGCGATTAACGGCAAGGTTGTTGAGACCACTTCTGGGCTCCCAGTGGCCTACGCAGCCATCGTGCTCAAGTCCGTTGAAGACGGAAGCATTATATCAGGTGCAATAACACTCGAAGACGGAAGTTTCGAACTCAAAAAACTCCCTGTTGGCACCTTTGTCTTTGAAGTACAGTTTATCGGCTATAAAACCCATTCTCGCCAGGTGACCATTTCCAAACAAAATAAAAAACTGGAGCTGGGTGTGATTAGCCTCGACGAGGAGGCAGAAGAACTGAGCGGCGTTGAAGTGGTCGCTGAAAGAACAACCATAGAACAACGTATCGACAGGAAAGTCGTAAATGTTGGTAAAGATCTCACTACTACCGGTGCCACGGCATCAGACATCATGAACAACATTCCCTCTGTCAATATCGACCAGCAGACCGGTCAGTTAACACTTCGCGGGAACTCCAACGTTCGGGTAATGGTCGACGGTAAGCTTACCAACGTTCCGGTAGAGCAATTGCTAAGGCAGATACCATCGACCTCCATAAAACAAATTGAACTGATCACCAACCCTTCGGCCAAGTACAATCCCGAAGGTATGAGCGGCATCATCAACATAATACTCCATAAAAATGCCAATATCGGTTTTAATGGAAATATCAATACCGGTCTTACTTACGGTGAGGAGGCCAAATTCAACAGCTCCATCGACCTGAATTACCGCTCAGGAAAATTCAATATCTATGGAAATTATGGGAATAACATCGGGAAGTATGTGAACAATGGTTTTATCAATCGCCCGGATGAGAATTCACTACAGGAATTTCAATTTTTGAACAACAATAAATCTAATCTCTTCAAGATCGGTTTGGATTTCTTTATCAACGATAAACACACCATGTCTTTCTTTACCAATCAGAACTATTTTGACGGAAGGGCCGATGGTACCACCGAGGTCAGCTATGCTGATGACCCTGCCAGAAATCAAACCCAGTTTTTCAACCCGGACAATTCGAACCACAGTCAGCAATATAATTTTGATTATAAATGGGAATTCGCCAAGGAGGATCATAGTATTGAACTGGAAGTAGACCACAATTTGTTCGAGGACGATGAGGTCTCAGAATTCAGATTTACCGGTGCCAGCCCTTTGCCCGACTATACAGATTTTGTAGATACTGAAAGAAATCAAACGTTTGTAAATCTCGATTATGTAAACCCTTTGGATTCGATCAGTAAGGTAGAAGCCGGTTTGGAAGCCAGGATATTCGAAACACAAATCGATTATGAATCTACCGGATTGTCTTTCGATTCTGGCAGCAACCTGATTCCGACACCGAGTACAGATTTTGTCTATGATATGGATATCTACTCCGCATATGTCACTTTTGGACAAAACTATAAGAAGTGGTCTTATCAGGCCGGTGTTCGGGTGGAAGATGTGGAAGTGAAAGCCGATACCAATCTGGTGCGGGCCTTTACAGACCAGTATACTGAATTTTACCCCTCGGCTTTTGTGACTTATAATCCCAGTGATAAGAATCAGTTCCAGATCAGCATGAGCCGAAGAGTAGACCGGCCAGGGTTATCGCAGGTGAACCCGATCAGGGAATGGGCTACCCCTTTGATCTCTTCCTTTGGCAATCCCAGCCTGAGACCACAGTTCACCATGTCGTACGAAACCAATTATACAAGGCGGTTTAAAAATGGGAGTCTGACGGCAGGTGTTTTTTACCGATCTGTAAAAGATGAGATCAATCGGGCTCTGCTAATCGATCGTACAGATCTCAACAAGGTCATCCTTACCTATGATAATTTCGACGATACTTCGGCCTATGGCCTAGAGGTCTCGAGCAACTATAAACCATCCAAATGGTGGAATTTTAATGCCAGTTTCGATCTATATTCCCAAACCCAAAGGGGAGTCACCGAACGACTTACAGAGGATACGGCTACAGCAGGCCCAGAAGATATTGTACAGGATGAAGTTGAGGTAGACAATACGGCCTGGAATTTTAGAATGAACAACAGCTTTATCGTAAATAAAAAACTAACATTCCAGCTCTTTGGATTTTACAGGGGGCAAAACCGGACCATTCAGGTAGATGTGGATCCAATGTATTTTGTTAATGCCGGAGTGCGCTATAATTTCCTCGATGGAAAGGCATCCCTGAGCGCCAATTACAACGATATTTTTAATACTATGAATTTCTCGTTTGAAGGAAGTCGGCCTTTTCCTCAAAATGGAAAATTCTTTTGGGAAAGCCAGAATGTGTTTGTTGGTTTTTCATACCGATTTGGTAGTGGCAAGAGCAAGGCACTTAAGCGAAAAAGAAGGGATTCCAATACCAAAAGTGAAAGTGGCGGAATCCTATAATTAAAGCGATATGTGTTATTACAGAGGATGGGTTGGTTAACTCTTAAAACTCATGTCTGCTTAAACCCTGCCTCCGTTTGCGGATAACTTCTGTTGACGGAGCGCGGGGTTTTTCTATTTACTATTATCGAAAATCCCAGTAGGATGACCATCTAAACTTGTAGTATTTTTTTGATGGTAGTAATCCTCGAGCCCTTTTTTACCCTTTTTCTCAGCCCAAATTTTTAAGAGGTCGCGTTCTTGCTTGAATTCCATTAAAGGTACCGCCATACCACAGGAAGTTTGCACCAATTGAATATTTAGTTCGATAAGCTGCCTTCTGCCGGAAATCTCAGGGAAACGATGAATATTCTTTTTCCAAAAATCGTCTCGTTCATGATATGCCCTGGCAGATCCATAGAGCCGGAGAATTAAGGGTTTCCCCTCGAAGGCACAAAACATTATGGTCATACGGTCATTATACTGCAGGTGGGTGGCGGTTTCATTTCCACTGCCGGTAAGATTTAACCATAGAATTCGATCCGGGTCCAAGACCTTAAAAGTATCCATCCCTTTAGGTGACAGGTTTATCCTGCCTTCTCCCATGCCCGTGGCGACGAAGAATACCTTCTGCTTTTTGATAAACTCAATATGCGCTATGGTAAGTCTTTCGAATCGCTGAGCCATAATTAGAAATATTATGTTAAGCCCATCTAATGATACAACTACCCCAGGTAAATCCACTGCCAAAGGCGGCCAGGACTACGATATCTCCCTTTTTCACCATGCCTTTTTCCCACGCTTCTGTGAGGGCTATCGGGATGGAAGCAGCAGTAGTATTGCCATAGGTCATGATATTATTATATACCTGATCATCATTCAAACGGAATTTTCGCTGAATGAACTGAGCAATACGCAGGTTGGCCTGGTGAGGGATCAACAGGTCTATATCGGATGGGTCTAATGAATTCTTTTTTAATCCCTCCATTATCACCTCGCTAAAACGGACCACGGCATTCTTAAAAACGAACTGGCCGTTCATATAGGGATAGTAAGAAGTATCTTCCGGATCGTTCTCTGCTATAATGTCGAGCACCCATCGTTTTCCCATTCCGGGTGCGATCAAGGATAGTTCTTCTGCATGTTCACCCTCAGAATGCAGATGCGTAGAAAGAATTCCTTTAGTGTTATCTTCCTCGCGGCTTAAGACAACTGCCCCTGCCCCATCACCAAATATGACAGAAACGCCACGACCTCTGGTCGTCATATCCAGACCAGTAGAATGAACTTCTGAGCCAATCACCAGAACGTTTTTGTACATCCCGCTCTTGATATACTGGTCGGCCAGTGAAATCCCATAAACAAATCCGGAACATTGATTCCTGACATCCACGGCACCAACGGTCTTTATTCCAAGATCTCTCTGTACCAACACACCGGGGCCGGGAAAATAATAATC
>CAMYIE010000031.1:19478-43583 GCA_947258405.1 uncultured Eudoraea sp.
AAACGATAAAATCTATATCATCTTTGTCGATCCCTGCCCTTTCGATAGCAATTCGAGCAGCTTTCACCCCAAGGGATGCCGTTGTATCCTCGCCTTTTATAATATGGCGCCGTTCCTTAATACCCGTTCTTTCCTCGATCCATTCATCGTTGGTATCCATCAATTTGGAAAGATCATCGTTGGTAACCACATTGTCCGGAACATAAAATCCCAGACCTGTAATTTTTGAATTATACATAGTTAGGTTTGTGCTTGTTGATGAAACGAGCAGATACCCGATACACCCATTTGTAAGAACTAAGATAACTAAAATTATTGTCCTCGGTCTTCTATTTAGGTGCGTCTTTTATGTATTTCTGATATTGGTTTACCCTGATGTTTGCCCCCAGGTCGTGAAGAAGATGATAGAGTCCGAAAAAGGTGCGATTGATATAGAGGAAATGCTTAGAACCTCTGTTTCCATTCATTTTTTTAATATGCTCGTCTCGGGCAAAACGTTCTCCTAATGAGGCTATTTCAGACCAAAAAAGCGGGTCGCCAAAATCGAAATCCTCTTTGTGAAAAGGTGTGGTAAATAATCCGAGCATTTCCTTGAATAAGGCCTTAAAGAATACCTTCTCCTCCGGTGAATCGGAATCGGTAAGTATCTCAAGTTCGGCAAGTGTATTCTCGAATAAATCGTCGTTCTCGAGATTTTCCCTTTTAGCCAACTCGAAATATGGGGTATAGAATTCTTCCGGAACTTCCTTAACGCAACCAAAGTCTATGGCGATCAGCTCGCCCTCTTCGCTTACCAAAAAGTTACCCGGATGGGGATCTGCCTGAACTTTCCTTAAACCATGCATCTGATACATATAAAAGTCCCAAAGGGTCTGCCCTAGTTCCTGTGCATGTTCAGCATCAAAATCGGAAGCTGTAAAATTACTCAGATGAACTCCCTTCATCCAATCCATAGTGATAATCCTTTCACTGGAAAGTTCCTTGTAGTACACCGGGAACTTCAGTTTTGGGATAACGCTGCATGATTCAGACATCTCGATACTTCTTTCTATTTCGAGTTGGTAATCTGTTTCTTCGAGTAGCTTAGCCTCTACCTCCTTAAAGAACTTATCGGTATCCTGACCTTTAAGATTGAACATCTTTAAGGCTATGGGCTTTACAATGGCGAGGTCTGAATGAATACTTTGTGCTACTCCGGGATACTGGATCTTAACAGCCAGTTCCTTTCCATTTTTTGTTGCCCTGTGCACCTGGCCAATACTGGCTGCATTTACGGAGTTTTGTTCGAAATGGTCGAATATCTCTTCGGGGTATTTTTTAAAATACTTTTTAAAAGTTTTGCGCACCAGTGGGGCCGATAGCGGGGGAACCGAAAACTGAGCCAGTGAGAATTTTTCCACATATGCTCTTGGCAACAAATTCTTCTCCATACTCAGCATCTGGGCTACTTTTAAAGCACTGCCTTTTAGAGTTTTGAGCCCGTTATAGATATCTTCGGCATTATTTTCATTGAGCTCCTCCTTATCTAAATCAGGATTCACCAGTTTTTTGCTGTAATACTTAACATAATTGCCTCCAACCTTCACTCCGGTTCGGACCAGTTTGCCTGCCCTGCCTATTTTTCCTGTCGGTATTTTATCAATAGTATTCATAGACATTTATTTATTAACACAAGACTAGGACAAGCCTTCTTTTACCAGAAATTTTCCGAAGTCTAAAATATTTTCAAGGGGGGTGTTGTCGAATAAATCGAAAACGGTTGTGACGGATTTCTCTATGGCCATATCGGTTTTCTCAAATCCCGGAGAGTTGTCGTCCATCCAGAATTTAAATAAAAACATAAAATGCCACCAGGCTCCTTCTGAAAAAACACGGACATTGCGTTGCGCCAACCTGGAGCTCTTCTCGTCGTTATCTGCTACTATGAGGTCTTCGGCAAACAGCTTGATCTTCTTACGCAAGCCCTTAAATTCCGAGGCTTTGTCCATTAATCCTCCATGATCAGCAACGGCGAGCACATAGCTGCGATTTGCCGTCAGCATTTCAAAAAAAGTGTAGAAAAAAGAAAGCAACTTGTCCTTGCTATTGAATTCGCTAAACTCCTTATTTTTTAGAAGGAGTTCCATTGTATTGTCATGAAATGCCTCCCAGACAGCCTGTTGTAATCCTTTAAACGAACCAAAATTAGCGTAAAAATCTTCTTCTTTAATCTTACCCTCTTTACAAAACTTAAAAATATTGGTGGGTGGATGACCTTGTTCTAGAACATAGTTCATATAACGGTTGATCAAAACCTCCCGTAAATCTATTTTTTTCTGACTTTTTGCCGTCATGATATGATGATATTATGTTGAAACAAATTTAATATTTAATAAACATTATTTTGTTAATTAAAAGAGAAATTAAACTCAAAAAAAAACGTGCTTTCGAGGGAAAGCACGTTTTCAAACAACCTAACCAATTAATAAACAAACTGATTACAAAAATCAAAAAAGCTTTTTCATAGCAACTTTAAGCTATCGCAATCACAATTCAAATATAGTAAATGTGTAAGATATAATGTATATTGTTAAACAAAAACTTTTGTTAAAGTTTTATGTGCTGCAGATTATTATGTCTTTATATGCCAGTTTGTCATCTAAAGACAGTATGGTATTTTTTTTGTCCTGATAAGGAGGTAATTAAAAATAAATATAAATGGCTACAGGTAAGATCAACGTTTCGGTGGAAAATATTTTCCCCCTTATTAAAAAATTCCTTTACAGCGATCATGAAATCTTTTTGAGGGAATTGATTTCCAATGCTACAGACGCAACCCTAAAACTAAAACATCTTGTTTCAATTGGTGAGGCTAAGGTTGAGATTGGAGAACCTCTAATAGAAGTGAAGGTCGACAAGAAAGGAAAGAAGCTTCACATCACAGACCAGGGCATCGGGATGACCTCTGAAGAGATCAAGAAGTACATTAACGAAGTGGCTTTCTCCGGCGCAGAGGAATTCCTTGAGAAATATAAGGACGCAGATAAAGATTCCGGCATCATCGGCCATTTTGGCCTTGGTTTCTATTCTTCCTTTATGGTGGCCGATAAGGTCGAAATCATTAGCAAGAGCTACAAAGATGAACCTTCGGTGCATTGGTCTTGTGATGGCTCACCCAAATTTAGCCTTAAGAAGGGCAATAAAGAGACGCACGGCACTGAGATCATCCTTCATATTGCAGATGATTCCACTGAGTTCCTGGAAGACAGTCGGATCAGGGAACTGTTGCAGAAGTACAACAAATTTATGCCTGTCCCGATCAAATTTGGTACCCGTACAGAAACATTGCCAAAACCCGAAGGGGCCAAAGAGGAGGAACCGGCACCTACCATAGAAGTAGATGATATTATCAACAATCCCACACCAGCCTGGACCCGGAAACCGGCAAAGCTGAAAGACGAAGAGTATAGTTCTTTTTACCGGGAACTTTATCCCATGCAGTTCGAGGAACCATTGTTTCATATCCATCTGAATGTCGACTATCCTTTTAACCTTACAGGGATTCTGTACTTCCCTAAACTGACCAATGATATCAACATTCAGAAAGACAAGATTCAACTATATCAAAATCAGGTATTTATCACCGATAATGTGGAAAATATAGTGCCTGAGTTTCTCACTATGCTCCGCGGTGTGATCGATTCACCTGATATACCCTTAAATGTTTCCCGGTCTTATCTTCAGGCCGATGCAGCTGTAAAAAAGATCTCTTCCTATATTACCCGAAAGGTAGCCGATAAACTCAATTCACTATTTAAAAAGAATCGGGAGGACTTTGAGCAGAAATGGAACGATATCAAGATCGTTATTGAATACGGTATGCTCTCGGAGGAAAAATTCTTTGAAAAAGCAGAGAAATTTGCCCTGTATCCTACGGTAGATGGACAATATTTCACTTTTGAAGAATTATCAGAGAAGGTAAAAGATCTCCAGACCGATAAGGATGATAAACTCGTACTGCTCTATGCTACCGACAAAGAGGAACAGCACAGCTATATTAAGGCCGCTAAAGCGAAGGGATTTGAAGTGCTGCTGCTAGACAGTCCCATCGTAACACATTTGTTGCAAAAACTGGAGACCGCAAAAGAGAATCTGTCTTTTGCCAGGGTAGATGCAGACCATCTCGACAACCTGATAAAAAAGGAAGACACGAAGATCAGTAAGCTCTCAGATGAAGAAAAAGACAAGCTCAAAACAAATATTGAGGAAGTTCTGGCCGACAAGGGTTATACCATTCAGATGGAGCCGATGGACAGCTCCGGATCGCCTTTTATCATCACTGAACCCGAATTCATGAGAAGGATGAAGGATATGCAACGCACTGGCGGCGGCGGCGGAATGTTCGGTATGGGAAATATGCCCGACATGTACAATTTGGTCGTCAATACTAATCACGAGCTCGTTTACGAGATCCTCAATACAAAAACCGCCAAGAAAAGGGAACGACTAATAAATCAATCGCTCGACCTGGCCAGGCTTTCAAAAGGCCTGCTTAAGGGGGAGGAACTTACGCAGTTCATCCAGAGAAGTTACCAGATGATTAAGTAACTGATTGAATATCAGAGATATCTTTTCAGATAGATAATCTGGATATAGAAGAAGATGGACAGTATTAATAATGCATACAATACGGTATGATAAATATTGATACTGTCCATTATTATTAGAGCATCAAATCTATCTGGCTGGAACAGGCCAGCGATCTCATCGAGAAAAGGAACAGGTAACTCCAGCCATTCCTTTTTCCAATCGCCTTTTAGAAAAATAAAACAAATACCGAATATCACGATGGAAATCGGCAACCATGCCTTTTTCGATATCAGGGGTTTATAGAGGGTTACCGACGAGTGTGACTGTTCTTGTCCAATCTTCTCCATAATGGACTGGGTAAATCGGTCGGAGGGTTTATCAGGGCCTGCCTCTGCCATTAATTTACTTATAAATTCATCGGCTTTCTTATCCTGTTCTGCCTTCATATTCTTTAATTATTTCTGGTTCAAGCCTTCTTTTAAGTACTTCGAGGAGTCGTTTTCTCCCACGGAAGATCTTCACTTTAATCGTATTGCAAGATAGTCCGGTAATCTGTTCTATCTCCTTTAAATTGAGTTCTTCGAGATAAAAGAATGTGATCAGTACAGCATCTTCTTCTGCTAATTCATCTATAGCTGCGTTTATACATTCCTTACGTTCATTTTGTTCCAAAGTATTCATTTGCCGATCCAGGGCTCCAATATCGTAACGTTCTGAGATATCGATGGATTCGATTGAGGGTCGGCGTTTCTTCTTTTTTAAAAAGTCCAGTGACTTATGATAAGTAATCCGATACAACCAGGTTGATAACTTGCTATCGCCCCGGAAAGTACCAATAGCGGCAAATGCCTTCAGGAAAACATCCTGGGCCACTTCTTCGGCATCTTCTCTTTGCTTTATCATCTTCATAGCAACGGTGAAGACCATCGACTTATAGCGATCCACCAGCAAGGAAAACGACGCGGTGTCCCCTGCCCTAACTTTTACTAGGATATCCTGGTCGGTTAAGCAGCTCATCATAGTATAAGACGCTTGTTTACCCCTGGAGGTTACAAAAAAAATCCATTTGTTGTAACCCAACGACAAGTTCTGTCGTCCAAGTAGCATATAAGTTCTTTTAATCAATTAAAAAACATTCTTATGGTAGGAGTAGTATTTATAAGTTTATTTGTGGTGATTTTCGGTATTTTCTATTTGTTTTTTTCCACCCGTAATAAAGAACGCCTAGCCCTTATAGAGAAAGGCGCTGAAGCAAGTATTTTCATCAAAGGGAGCCAAGGAGGAACCTATTCCTTCTGGAAGGTTTTTTTACTCAATCTTTCCGTTTTACTGATGAGCATCGGCCTGGCAGTTTTTATAGCTTCCTTTATGGTACATTCATTTAGTATGTATGAGGAAGTAGCCTACCCGGGGACGATCTTTCTCATGGCCGGGATCGGTTTATTTGTCGGTTTCACTTTAACCAAGAAACTTAGCCAGGAAAATTAAACTGAAAGATCTCAAATACGAGTTGGAAACCAATGCATAATCAGCATTGGTTTTTTACTTTTACAAAATGAGGGTGATTTCTACCAATCTGGCAAGTTCTAGGGAAATTCTTTGGAAAGGGAATAAAATCAGCACCGGGATCTATAAAAGCCCTGTAGAAGGCCATATTTACCTGAAGAGTGAGCATGTTGAGAATGACCTCATCGCAGACAGAAAGGTACATGGTGGAATTCACAAGGCTTGTTACCTGTTTTCTTCACAGGAGTATTCGTACTGGAAACCTTTGTATCCGAATTTAGATTGGGACTGGGGAATGTTCGGAGAGAATCTTACGGTAGACGGACTGGATGAAAGCGCTGTTTTTATTGGGGATATCTATAAGATTGGAACTGCGGAGGTGGAGGTGAGTCAGCCACGAGAACCTTGCTTTAAGCTTGGAGTTCGTTTCGGTAATCAGGGGATCCTCGCACAATTTATTGAACGGTCTTTTCCCGGTTTTTATGTAAGGATCTTAAAGGAAGGCAAAGTAAGTCATGGCGATCCGATAAGCTTAATATCACGTTCTCCAGTCGAGCTTACTATTAAAGAGTTTTTTGAGCTTTTGTTCAGTAAAGAAAAAAACCAAGAAAAACTCCAAATGGCACTTTCCAATGAAGCGATCCCTGAACGGAAAAGACTTAAGCTCAAACGGTATATAAAAAAAGGAGGGTTATAAAAACCCTCCTCCTCATTGCTAGATTAAAATCGATTAATTTACATAGATTATTTCACGGTAAGTACCTTCGCTATCTCTTACTATTACAGTATAGCTGTCGGAATACGCATCTTTAAAGTTAAACGCTTTTTCAATGGTACTTTCGTTCCTGATTACTTCTTTAAAAAGAATACGCCTGGAACTGTCGAATACCTTGATTTCCACTTTTTCTCCGTAGAGATTAAGCATGTTAAGGTAAACCATATCGCCATCCTGTCTGAAAATCCTTTTCCCTTTGTCTGCGGATTCCAGGATTTCCAATTCCGTATCCGATTGAGGTCCGGAAATTACAAAGTCTGTTCCGTTAGCATAGCCTGCTACTGTAGCGAGCATCAATGCTGTAACTGTGGTAATTCTTGCAATTGTTTTCATAACGTTCGTTTTAAGATTAATGAATAAATTCAGGACAAAAGTAGGCGCAGTTTATTCCTGAAACAACCTCAGTCTTTTCCAATTTATATGCTATTTTATCATCATTTATCTCTTAACAATCTGTTAATGTTAATATACCACATATATTAGGTAATTTTGCAACGTCATAGAAGTTGAATCAACAATATCTTTATATAAAAAAGATTGCGAAACATGGCGAAACAAAAACCGACATTTGAAGTTATTGAGCCAGACTTCGGGAATTCGTTCACTTATAACAAATTCAACGCCCGCCGGTTGAATAAGGATTCCATATGGCACTATCATCCGGAAATTGAATTGGTGTATGTAAATGGTGGGGCTGGAAAACGTCAGATAGGAAGCCACCTGTCTTATTATTCCGAAGGAGACCTGATTCTTATAGGCAGTAATCTGCCTCATTGCGGCTTTACCGATAAGTTTACCGGAAATAAGTCTGAAGCCCTCGTTCAAATGAAAATGGATTTTTTGGGCAATGATTTTTTTAATATTCCGGAAATGAAAAAAATCCAGGATCTATTTGAGGTGGCCAAAAGCGGCGTTGCCTTTTACGGAGATACAAAAAGAATTATTGGGGAGAAAATGGAAAAACTGGAGGAGCAATCCGATTTTCAGCGGCTATTGTCCATTCTCAATATATTGAACGATCTAAGCCATTCGACCGAATTTAAAGTGCTCAATGCAGAAGGGTTTGCAATGGAAACCGAAGTAAAGGACAACGACCGTATCAATGTGGTTTTTAATTATGTAAAAAACAATTTTCAAGAGGATATCCCACTGGGGGTAATAGCCGATATGGTAAATATGACCGTCCCTTCGTTTTGTCGATACTTTAAAAAGATCACTAACAAGACTTTTGTCCAGTTTGCAAATGAATACCGCCTGGTTCATGCAAGCAAATTACTAGCAGAACAGCCTTTGAGCATTACCGAAGTTTGCCTGGAGAGCGGTTTTAACAACTTTTCCCATTTTAACAAGTCTTTTAAAGCCTTTACCGGCAAAAGCCCTTCAGAATATCGAAATGAACTCAAAAAGATCCTTAAATGAGGGTAAAAAATGAGTTTTCCGGTTTTAAGCTGGATCTGCCAGACTGTGATATCTACTATTATCCCGACTATCTCAATCAGCACATGGCCGATGATTTTTTCGGGTACTTTCTAAAAAGTGATTTATGGCAGCAGGATGATATCCGCATTTTTGGTACGACTTATGCCCAACCCCGGCTCACTGCATTATTTGGAAACAATGGAAAGTCTTATTCCTATTCCGGCATTGAGATGAAACCACATCCTTTTGACAGGAAATTACAGCAACTAAAGCAGGCCCTTGATGAACTGGCAAAAGTGAACTTTACGAGCTGCCTGATGAATCTTTATCGAGACGGGAAAGACAGCAATGGCTGGCATGCCGATGATGAAAAGGAACTGGGTATCAACCCGGTAATCGCCTCCGTTTCACTTGGTCAGGAACGTATTTTTCACCTCAGACACAAAAAAAGAAAAGAATTAAAGAAGAGAATAGTATTGGAACACGGCAGTTTGCTACTGATGAGCGGAGTTACTCAGCATCACTGGGTTCATCAAATTCCAAAATCCAAAAAACCTATGAATCCTCGTATAAACCTAACCTTTAGGGTTATCAAATAAAAAATCGGTTTCTATGAACCGATTTTTTAGTACCGTTTTATTTTCTGCGTTAAGTACTGCCTTTAACATTCCGGCATCGTATGTTAATGTCCTCATACGTAACGCTATATTAATATAACTACAAATCGCATGCCGATATTTTTACTCTCGGGTAATGGCTGGATTTCCTGGTTGAAATGTAGTTTATAACTCAATTTCAAAGACTGTTTATTAACTGAAGACCGTTGATCGGTAACTCCTGGTCGTTCGACCTGATTTCTTAGTTCCCATTCGAGCTTTCGCCAAAAAATTATCCGAAAAGTGTATTTAGCAATCCGGCCAGCCGCAAGCCGCCCACTAATAACTGCCGTTCCACAGTAGGCCAGTATTTGTAGCTATATCGGTAGCCCAGTTTTTCTCCCATTTCTACACCTCCATAAACATCATTGGTGATCTGATGGGTTTCCTTTACCCACTTATATACATCGCCATGCTGAATCTTTTTCACCTCTGATTTAGAAAGTCTTGGGAGTTTGTTTGCCAACTCTGTATAACTCATCCCATAGTCTTCGATGAGATGGTAGTCCCATACCTTATGGAGATTGGTTCCCGTATTGAACCACCGTAGTTGAAAATCATTTCCGCCTTTATCCGACTTTTTTCCGACGTGCATAGGTTGATGCAGATCACCGAGGAAATGTACCAGCATCTTTAGATAAAAAACTTTGTCAGCACGATTGCTATTCTCGTTTTCAAGTACAGCTATACACTTTTGTATCCCCGTAATGATATCCCCAGAAGGATTAGGCTCAACATCTTTGTACTCTTTGTCCAGGGGTAGGTTTACATAATGCCAGGGATAGAATTCCCTGTATCGGTCATCGGATTTGATTTCATCAGCATAATTAGAGACTTCAGCAAGGCTTTGTCCTTCTAACAATCTGCTTATAGCTTTGCGTGCTTTTCTACTAAGGTATTCCTGAGCAATCTCACCGGTAACCCGGTGACCTGTCTTGGACCAGTAGGGCGAGGATGCTGAACAGATCTGAAAGCAAAACAGCCAGAGAAATATCACTTTTTTCATGCCGGAAATTTAGTCCAAAATTACATAGAAGAGCATTAATCTGTTGTTAAGTCATATCGAACTTTAAAAATTTACGTACATATTGCACAGTCATAGAAGGATGATCGAATGAAAAGGAGTTCAAAAAAACTTTGGAAGTTTGGGTTAAGAGCATTATTTGCACTGTTTTTCTGTGCATTGATTTTTATCCTTAGTATATATGTCGGGTTATGGGGACCTGTACCGGGCAAAAAGGAACTTTCGGAAATTGAATATCAACGTGCCTCGGAAGTGTATACAGCAGATAGTGTGCTGATCGGGAAGTTTTATCTGTACGATCGGCAACCTGTAAGTTATAAAAACCTTCCTCCCCATTTGGTCGACGGACTCATCGCGATTGAAGACCGGCGATTTTACGATCACAAAGGTGTGGATTATAAAAGCCTGTTCCGTGTAGGCTTTAAGACTATTCTCTTGGGAGACGATTCTTCAGGAGGGGGCAGTACCTTAAGTCAGCAATTGGCCAAAAACCTTTATCCACGAAAAAAAAGAGGTGTTTTTTATCTGGTTGTTGATAAGTTTAAGGAAATGATCATCGCCCGGCGCTTAGAAAAAGTGTTTAACAAAGAGGAGATTATAGAGCATTACCTCAACACTGTTTCTTTCGGGGACAATACCTTCGGTATAGAAAGTGCCTCGCTCAAATTCTTTGGCAAGCATGTGGTTGAATTGAATATTGAGGAAGCCGCCGTTCTCACCGGTATGTTGAAAGCAACCTACCGCTATAACCCAAGATTATTTCCAGAAAGGAGCCTTACAAGAAGGAATATCGTGCTACAGGCCATGGAAGAAACCGAAGCGCTAAATTCAAAAGCAGCAGACAGCCTGGCGAGTTTACCCCTAAAACTGAACTACCAGAATTACGATCACAGCAGTGGGATAGCACCTTATTTCAGGGAAGAAGTACGCCAACTTATGGAGCAATGGTGTAAGGAGAATATCACATCAGAGAATAATTATAATCTCTATACCTCGGGGTTAAAGATCTATACCACACTTGATTTCGAAATGCAATCTCTGGCAGAAGAGGTAATGGAGAAACATATGTCGTCATTGCAGCGTGCTTTTGAGCAGAGTCATGGCAAAACAGCTCCATGGTTGTCGGATAAAGCCCTGATTAAAAAAGTAGGTAAAAGCTCCAAGACCTATCAGCGTTTTTTGGAAAAAGGATTAAGTGAAAATCAGGCCTGGGACAGCCTGAAGGTCAAAAAGGAAATGACACTGGCGAGCTGGGATGGTGAGTTTCGTACAACCGCAAGCTCTCTCGACAGCCTGATCCACTACATGAAATTCTTAAACACAGGATCGATCAGCATAGATCCAACTAGCGGTGCCGTTAAAACATGGATCGGCGGAATTGATTTTAGAAACTACAAATACGATCATGTATCTCAAAGCCGGCGACAGGCAGGATCTACCTTTAAGCCCATAGTATATACCGCGGCTTTGGAAGAAGGAATCGGGCCCTGTACCCACTTTTCCGCCCAACAAATAGAATACAAGAACCTGGAAGACTGGTCGCCTGGCAATAGCTCGGAGGAAAATGAGACTTATCTCAACTACTCTATGGAGGAAGCGCTAAGCCGGTCGGTGAACACAGTTTCAGTGAAGGTAATGGAGCAGGCAGGAATTCCAGCAGTGATCAAAACAGCAAAAAAAATGGGGATTCGCAGCCCATTACCAGAATTACCATCACTTGCCCTTGGAACAGGTGAAATAGGGCTGGACGAATTGGTAGGAGCTTATGCCAGCTATATAAACCATGGTAGGCCGGTAACTCCATATTTAATTGAAACAATTGAAAATACCAGTGGAAAAGTGCTTCATAAAAGAGAAAGCGACCGACCCCAGGACCCGGCTTTTTCTGAACACAACCGGCTTCTGATGCTCGAGCTATTGAAAGCTGTGGTTAATAAGGGTACGGCTTCCAGACTAAGATCTAAATATGGACTAAAAAATGAAATTGCGGGGAAAACAGGTACTACACAGAACAACAAAGATGCCTGGTTTATAGCCATTACCCCCAGGCTGATACATGGCAGCTGGGTTGGTCTTGACCACCACGAGATCGGTTTTAAGAACACTTCGCTCGGTCAGGGGGCAAGCGCAGCGCTGCCCCTATTTGCACTGTGGATGCAGGAGCTTAACCAAAGGCCGGAATTCAGACCGATAACAACTGCAAGGTTCGAAAAACCCG
Organism: uncultured Eudoraea sp.; assembly: GCA_947258405.1. GTDB lineage: Bacteria > Bacteroidota > Bacteroidia > Flavobacteriales > Flavobacteriaceae > JAHEJJ01. The sequence continues at coordinate 31,646 of CAMYIE010000031.1, forward strand.
GCGAACAGGTATTGAATGAGCTAGATTGTAAACCCGTGGTAAGGGATAATTTTCTAAAGCGATTATTCAAAAATCCCAGGAAGAAAAAAAGTAAAAAATTTAAGGATAAGACAACGCCCTGAATCTAGTTTTATCATAAAACTTTGGGATTTATTTAACGGTAAGTTGCCTTAAATTTGGCGTTGCTGAATAAAGCGACTTGGATGACCAAAATACTAGCCATTTGTTCTCTGCTACTTGCTTCATGCCTTGGATTTAGCCAGGACCCTCCGAGATCATTTACGGTTAAATACATCTCCGAAGAGATCAGGATTGATGGGGCGATGGATGAAGCGATATGGGAACAGGCCGACGGACCCAGGGATTTTCAACAGTATTTTCCAACAGATTCTGTTTTAGCTAAGCACCAGACCAATATTAAGATGCTGGTGAGTGAAACAACGCTATATATTGGCATTGTTCAATATGCACCCGGCAACGACTATACAATACCATCGCTTGAACGTGATTACAGAGCGGGCAATAGCGATAATATCAGTATACTATTTGACACTTTTAACGATGGTCAAAATGCATTTCTTTTTGGAATCAACCCCATGGGTGTGAGGCGAGAAGCACTTATCGCCGGAGGTGGTGTTTCCTTTGATAATTTTATCACGGCCTGGGATGTTAAATGGAGAGCCGAAACCCAGATCCATGATAAATATTACGTTGCCGAGTTGGCAATACCACTTACATCTTTTAAATTTTCGGAAGGTGAGACCAAGTGGCGGTTTCAGAGTTATCGTTTCGAATTTCAGAGTAATGAGAGAAGTACCTGGCCCAGGATCCCACAAAACCAGAATGTGACCAATCTCGGGTTTATGGGCGACATGAACTTTGAGCGTCCGCTGGGTAAATCCAGAACACCAATTGCACTAATTCCTTATGTCAACGGCATTGCACTGAATGATTATGAGGGTGATGGAAGTGATACTAATTTTCAGGTAGGTGGCGATGCCAAGATCAGTATTGGCAATAGCATGAACCTCGATGTTACTATAAATCCTGATTTCTCCAATGTAGAAGTGGATGACATTTTTACCAACCTGACCCGTTTTGAAATTGGACTTCCCGAACGCAGACAATTCTTTATCGACAACGGAGACCTTTTTGGCAATTTTGGTGATGGTAGAGATGCCAACCCATTTTTTTCCAGACGTATCGGGATTGCAAAAGATACTGCAGATAACTCTATAGAGAATAAAATTATAGGAGGTGTGCGCCTTAGTGGAAAAATCGATGAAAACTGGCGGCTGGGATTATTTAGTATTCAAACCGATGAAGATATCGTCAATGAGATCCCCTCTAACAATAATTCCATGTTCGTTTTACAGCGGAAAATGTTTGCACGCTCAAATGTGGGGTTCTTTTTTATCAACCGGCAGACTTTTGGTGATTACGAGTTTTTGGAACCCGAAGACGAGTACAATAGAGTGGTTGGGATCGATTACAACCTTAACACGGCCGACAACAGATGGGTGGGAAGATTTTATGCCCATAAATCCTTCCAACCCGGTGATAAAAAAGGCAACTATTCGGCCAGTGCCAATCTAGCCTGGAATTCACGCTATTGGAATTTCCAAAGCGATATTGTATTTGTGGATGAGGATTTCAGATCTGATCTCGGGTTCATTCGGCGGACCGATATTCTCAAACCCACTGTTCGCGCAGAACGTGTTTTCTGGCCCAGCTCCAATGTGATCAATAACCACAGGTTCGGCATCTTCGCCAATAGCATTTTTCGACCTACCCTCGATTACCAAAAAACCGATCGTTTTGTAAGGGCCGGCTGGGAAGTGCAGTTCCAGAATCAGTCACAATTAGAAGTTGAATATTTCAATCAATTTATCTTTCTTACAGAACCTTTTGATCCTACAGATACCGAGGGTGGCGTTCCCCTGCCAGGAAATCAGGGTTACGATTTCAATAGAGGTGGGGTGGAATACCAATCGAACCGCGCCCAAACTTTTTCTTATTCTTTTGACACTTCCTATGGTGGATTTTTTAACGGTACCCGTTTTTCATTCGGAGGGCAGGCAGTACTACTGATACAACCTAAAGTTCAGCTGAGACTAGTCATGAATTATGATGGCCTCCGATTGCCCGATCCTTATCCCGACGCAGACCTATGGTTGCTAAGTCCGGGATTTGATATCACTTTTAGCAAGTCTATTTTTTGGTCAACTCTGGTACAATACAGCAACCAGAGGGATAATCTCGGCATCAATTCAAGGCTTCAATGGCGCTTTGCGCCATTGTCTGATCTTTTTCTGGTCTATAACGACAACTATTTTGTTGATGGATTTGCCCCAAGGTTCCGATCAATTAATCTGAAAATCAGCTATTGGCTCAACATTTAAGGGTCTTAAAGCTGCACCGCCAGCTGCTAATTTTCATTATATTTGATTCCATACCAATACCACCAAACTTATGAACCAACTACCACTTACCGACGATACTGTCATTTTTGGTATTCTTTGTCTATGCCTGGGTTTTGTTTTTTATACCTCCTCCATTAAAAGAGGTTTTTGGAAAAAGTTTTATAGCATTATCCCGACCCTTTTGGTGTGCTACATGCTCCCGGCAATACTTACCACGGCAGGGATCATATCTGAGGAAAATTCCAATCTGTATTATGTAGCGAGTCGATACCTACTACCTGCTGCCCTTGTATTAATGACTCTTAGCATTGACCTGAAGGCCATATTGAATCTGGGGTCTAAGGCACTTATTATGTTCTTAACCGGTACAGTAGGTATAATCTTTGGCGGGCCCATCGCAATTCTGATCGTTTCCGCAATTTCACCAGAAACTGTTGGCGGAGTGGGGTTTGATGCAGTATGGCGAGGACTGACCACTATTGCGGGAAGCTGGATTGGAGGTGGCGCGAACCAGGCGGCCATGCTCGAGGTATTTGCCTATAATCCCAAGAAATTTGGCGATATGGTACTGATCGATATTGTAGTTGCTAATCTGTGGATGGCTATCATTTTGTTAGGAATCGGGAAATCGGATCGAATAGATAAGTGGTTAAAATCGGACACGTCATCTATCGAGACCCTCAAACAAAAAGTAACCGAATATACAGAGCGCATTACGCGGGTGACCACCTTGAGCGATTATGTTATCCTCGCAGGTTTGGCATTTACAGCCGTGGGCTTATCGCACCTATTAGGACATCATTTTTCGGAGTTTCTGGAGAATAATTTTGAGGTGATCCGCAACAAGCAGAAAGCCCTTTCTTCCCTCGGCTCTAAGTTTCTCTGGATGGTTGTTTTCTCCACTGCCATTGGGATATTGCTTTCTTTCACCAAGGCGAAATCGTATGAGGGCGCAGGTGCAAGTAAGATAGGGGGCTATTTCATTTATATTTTGGTTGCCACCATAGGAATGAAAATGGACTTAAGTACTTTCCTCGAAAATCCGGGATTGATCGCTGTAGGTCTTATCTGGATATCGATTCATGCAGGTCTGCTGATTCTTGTTGCCAAGTGGATTAAGGCCCCATATTTCTTTTTAGCCGTCGGGAGTCAGGCTAACGTAGGTGGTGCTGCCTCTGCCCCGGTTGTGGCTGCAGAATTCCATCCTTCCCTGGCTTCAGTAGGAATACTATTGGCCGTTTTAGGTTATGTGGTGGGTACCGCAGGGGCCTATATTTGCGGACTGCTTATGGAAATCGCCTCAAAAGTTTAGAATTCAATTCGGGTTTAGCGATATTTGCGCTTCAAAGAATACAATATGAAATATTTGATTGCCGGTATCGTCCTGGTCTTATTTATCAGCTCCTGTGGAAGCGAGCCTGAAGAGAACAAAATGATCGTGGAGGGAAATGTTCAAGGGCTGAAAAAAGGCACCTTATATCTGCAATATGTGCCCGATTCGGTATTGATCACTGTAGATTCTCTGAAAATTGAGGGTGATGGTAAGTTTCGTTTTGAAACTGAACTTGAAAGTCCCGAAATTTTTTATCTGTACCTTGAAAAAGCCGACAATAACGAATTCAATGACCGCATTACATTTTTCGGGGAACCCGGATTGATCTCTATCAATACCTCCTGGAATACTTTCGAGACCAAGGCTATTATCCAGGGATCAACAGCCCAGCTTAAACTTGAAGAATACAATGAGGTGATTAGTAAATTCCATAGCAGGAGCCTGGAATTAATCAGGGCAGCATCGGATCCTGATATTCAAAGTGATTCAACAGCCCTGGATTCGATCCAAAAACTCAGCGATAAAAACTTACTAAGGGGATATCTATACACGCTGAATTTCGCTATGACCAATAGCGATTCATATGTTGCTCCCTACCTTGCACTGACAGAAGTTGCCGATGCCAATCCTAAGTATTTAGATTCAATCTACAATGCACTGGATGCAGATATAGCCGGTTCCAAATATGGCATGAAACTCCAAGAATACTTACAAGACATTCCGAGGAATAATAAATAACCAGGGGAATTCAGCCTAGTTTATTGACCTTGGTGATCAACGCTTTTGCCTTTTTTTCCAGATCGGCTCTGACATTTTTCAGGTGGGTACTTCTGTTTTCGACATCACGATTATTAACCTGGGCAATCAGCTCGTCAAAGTCGGTTATTGCGCTTTCAATAATAGCCGTCCCTTCTTTGGACTCTTGATTTTCCTTGGCATCTTCCAATATAAAAACGGCTTCAATAATACCGCCAAAAACATTATTAATATCCTTCTTAAGGTCTCGAATGCTGGACATGATTACAGATTTTTGCAAAGGTACAGATTTTCAAATTGTGACCTCCAACAAAGTAACGTCTGTGGTCAGTATCATCAGATCATGAATGCTTGCAGGAATTAAAACGGTTTCGCCAAGGCCGATAGGCACCTTTGCCGATTCGGTTTGAAGCACAGCTTTACCCGAAACACAGATATAAATGGAAAAGGAAGAACGCTCCTTTAGATCCATTGGTTTATTTTGCTCCAACCTCAGATAATCAGTATTGAAATAAGGGGAACGAACCATCGTATTGGATACACCTAACGATTCTCTATATCTCACCCTAAAATCCTGGTCAGCAGAATAATCGATAGCATCTAATGCCTCCTGAGTGTGCAGTTCCCTAAGCTCACCGTCTTTATTGCGCCTGTTAAAATCGTAGATGCGATAGGTAATATTGGAGGTTTGCTGAATTTCTGCGAGAAGAACACCGGCTCCTATCGCGTGCACTCTTCCGGCATTAATCATAAAAGTATCTCCCTTATTAACCTTCTCTTCATGAAGTAAATCGGGCAAATGATTGGCTTGAAGGCTGGAAATATATTCTTCAGTGCTCAGTTCTTTCTTAAACCCTATAATAAGCCTGGCATCTTCATCGGCATCCATAACATGCCACATTTCGGTTTTGCCCATAGAATTATGACGCTCCTGTGCCAGTTCGTCGTTGGGGTGAACCTGAATGGAAAGGTCTTTTGCCGCATCGATGAACTTTATGAGGATTGGAAAATTCCTGCCAAAAGCCGATGTCACCGCCTTGCCCAGCAAATAATCACCGTACTCATCGATCAGTTGCTGTAAGTCTTTCCCGTTAAGCGATCCGTTGGAAACCACTGAAATATCTCCGGGCACACCCGAAAGCTCCCAACTTTCCCCAGTCTGGTTGTTAGGTATTGACTTACCGAGAAGGTCCCTTAACTTAGACCCACCCCATAGTCGTTCCTTAAGAATAGGGGAGAATTTTAGCGGATATAATTTGTTTTTATTCATCTTATGGAATAATCTCAATTGACCGAATTCTTCAGATTATTTAGCGAATCTGATGTTATGTTCATCTGTGGTACAAATCTACAAATTTTAGCAGGTGGCATGTTTAACAGTCGGCCTATGAATATCCGGAAGCGATAAGTGGGCTGTTGGTTTCGATGAATGATCGTGCAAACCTCTAACAGGCCTGTTGAATTTATCAGTAAATAAGTTGTATTTACAGGTGCCGATAAGAAAAGCCTGATAGTATTCGATTCAATCAGGTACCGGTATAGGTCACAAAATTCCTGGGTGTTTCATAGAGGACAACCTCTAACTCCTTTTCTTCATGAATATGAGGCCTGAGCTTATTCCAGATGACCACCGCAATATTTTCGGCTGTAGGGATAAGATTTTCAAATTCGGGCACCTGGAGGTTTAGATTCTTGTGATCAAAGGCGTCTTCAATCTCAGCCTTTATCAGGTCCTTTAAGGTTTTCATATCCATTACATAGCCGGTTTCCTTATCAATATCACCTAAAACGCTAACGATTAAGTCATAGTTATGCCCGTGATAATGAGGATTATTGCATTTACCGAAAACCTCTTCATTGGTAGCATCATCCCAGTTCTTGTTGTATAATCTATGAGCCGCATTAAAGTGCGCTTTCCGGCTGACTTTTACTTTCATCTGGAGAATTGGTTTTTTAGTATATGGTCATAAAAACGTTCGAATATGATTTTGAACCATGCTGTATACTGCCCTGAATTGATCTCTATATCGTTTTTGATGTCTTCAGGTTCAGCCCATTTCCAATCGGCCACCTCTTTTGGGTTGATCACCGGAGGATCGCTATAAAAACCAACCATAACATGGTCTAGTTCATGTTCTGTAAGACCATTGTCGAAAGGTGCTTTATATACAAAGGAAAACAATTCTCTCAGCTCTGTAGTAAAGCCCATTTCTTCCTGTAAGCGCCTTGTGCCGGCACTGATGTTGGTTTCCCCCACCCTTTGGTGACTACAACAGGTGTTAGTCCATAACAAAGGTGAATGGTATTTGTCGCCCGCCCTTTGCTGCAACATTATTTCTCCTTCATCATTGAGGATAAAAACAGAAAAGGCTCGGTGTAAAACCGCTTTTTCATGAGCTTTCATTTTTGGCATGGTACCTAGGACCTCGTCGCGCTCATTTACCAGTATAACTACTTCTTCTTTCACCAGGTAAAAATAAGACCTTTAGTTTGTTTAAAGGGTTAAGCCTGTCTTAAATGTGAAAATATTGAGGAAATGCCTAGAAGAATCTGGGTGATTTCAGGTTATCCAGGGTCTTGATAAGATCATATCTCAGTATAATTTCGAATGAACCATCGTTAAATACGGCCTGTCCCAGCTCGGTAATCTCCCGGTCGTAGGCCAGACCAACCAGGAAGGAAGGAGATATCTGAAATCCGACCATAGCACTAACAGCAGCATCCCACCGATAGGCAGCGCCCATTATAAATTTGTCGTTGTACATAAAATTGGCCGAAAGATCCAGTTGAAGAGGAGATCCCTGTACAACTTTAGTTAAAATTGTAGGCTTGAATTTCCAGAAAGCATCCAATTCAAAAACATAACCGGTGATGAAGTATAAGTTTATCTGCTCCTTGGCAGTGGAAAGAGAAGACTCTTCAAAATGTGTAGTCTCCAGAATCCTGGGTACGGACAAGCCCATATAAAACCTCTGGGTATGGTAATAAACGCCTCCTCCGATATTCGGTGAAAATCTGTTCTGAATGTCTTGCTGTAAGGTAGGATCCGGTCCGCCGGGATTAGAAATATCCTGATTGAGTTCTGAAAAACGAACATCGAGAAGATGGGCACTGGCCTTAAGGCCAAAACTCAGACGGGCATCCGCAGAAGTTTGTATTGTATAAGAAAAATCAAGATCGAAATAGGTTTCTGAAGTGGGCCCGATCTGATCGTTGACCACCGATATACCCATACCCATGCCGCGATATCCTACCGGGGTATGCAGGTTAAGCGTCTGTGTCTTAGGGGCACCATCGAGCCCAACCCATTGAGAACGATGAAGTGCTGCGATACTCATATGCCCCCTGGATCCGGCATAACCCGGATTTATACTGACAGTATTGTACATATACTGGGTATACTGGGCATCCTGCTGACCATGGATCAATTGGAACGTACCGCAAGTAATACATATGAATAGTACTATTGACCTACGTACGAACTTTAAATCATATTTTTTCAAAATAACCCCCATTATCTATTGATATATAAGTATCCGGATATCGATTTCATCTCACCAAACTCATTTTCATAATCCAGGATATAAAAATATGTGCCCACCGGTAGTTTATTATCCCTATCAACGGTTACCCTTCCTTCTGATGTTCCGTCGAAGACATTACCCTGGGTATTATAAGCTCTGGTCTGGAATACCTGAACACCCCATCGGTTGTAAATCCTGATCGTGTTGTTCGGGAAGTTTTCAAGACCGCTGATGGTCAGCACATCGTGAATACCATCTCCGTTTGGTGTAACGACATTAAATACTTCGATATCGTCTCCACTGTAATTAGGCTCTAGATAATCCGGGATACCATCGCTGTCGATGTCATCATTACTATAATCTCCGTCGCCGTTAGCATCTTCTTCAGCAGTTGGCACACCGTCATCGTCATCGTCTATGTCACGGTAGTCCGACTCAGAGTCACTGTCTGTATTTGGTAAATCATCAAACGGGTTGTCCATTTCATCATTCACATCAGTATCGATTGCTACGGAGCCTTCAAATCCATCATCAAGTCCGTCGTTATCTTTGTCCGATCCTATAAAGACAACATCTGGTATTCCATCACCATCCTGATCATGGCCTTCGATATAATCTGGTACATTATCGTTGTCACTATCGTCATCCACATAATCAGGTAAACTATCCCCATCGGTGTCTACAGGAATAAGTCCTACACCTCCATTGTCGTAAGCATCGTCCAATCCATTGCCATTATTGTCTATTCCACTTGGAACAATGTAGCCCGAAGTAGACTGTGCCTCAACATTATCAGGAATACCATCATTATCGCTGTCGATATCAAGATAATCCGGTATACCATCTGAGTCGGTATCAGTAGGATTGGTAGCAGGATCATTATCCCCGTCGAGGTTGAGATCTTCAAAACTGTTTACAATACCGTCGTCATCCAGATCCAAATCAGACCCTGGAGGATTCACCAGAATATTTACCGTGGCCGTACTGCAATTTGCAAGAGCATCGCAAATAGTATAGGTAAAGCTATCATTGCCCATATAGCCGGGATTCGGCGTATAGGTGAAATCGTCGTCTGAAGGATCGGCAGGCGTACCATTATTATTCCATAACAAGAAGCCGTTAGCAGGAAGTGTGTTAGTCATGCTGCCGTCGGTAGGTATGTCGTTGTCGTTGGCCAGTACATCGATCAGTACTGGAACATCGCGGTCTGTAGCCACATTGTCGTCAATAGCATCAACTATAGGCAGTACATCGATATTAACTGTAGCTGTACTACAATCCCCCAGGCTGTTACATACCGTATAATCGAATGTGTCGGGACCATTATAGTCCGGATCAGGAATATAGGTAACAATATCATCTGTTGGGTCATTTGGTGTACCACTATCGTTAATATTAACCGTGCCATTCGGTGGATTAGTAGCCGTCAAAGTTCCGGTGGTGGGCAAGTTGTTGTCATTAGCATAAATGTCTAGGACGGTAGAACTGTCTTCATCCACAGTGAAAAAATCATCAAAAACATTCGCTGCCTGTGCCAGACAGACCACGGTAAAACCGGGCAGATCGATAGAGTTTCCCGCTTTAGTCAGCGTTGCCACATAGCGAACCACTGTAGTGGTTGAAGTTACCACTGGCTGGGTTTGATCACCTGGTACCGCCGGATTCCAACTGACTGTGGCGCTGCCACTGACATTAGCCGTTATGTCGAGCGTTACCTGATTATCCGGAGCATTGCAATCGGTAAGAATGAAATAACCTGTCGCATTTGAACCACATAGGGTACCATCGTAGGTGGCAAAGTAAACTCCAGGTACACTGGTTTCATAGAAAAAATTAGTACTGAGTACTGTGCTCGTATCTGAAGCTTCGTACCATCTGTAATTACTCTCACCTCCTCCATTGGGTGCTTGCAAGAGGAACTGAGCATTAACGACACCGGAGCCAAAGAAAAATACTATGGCTCCCAGAATTAAATATCTATATATGTCTTTAAATGTCAAACCCCTTAAACTCTTATTAGTTTTTATAAATTATTTCACCACAAAAACGACGTTTATTAGTGAATTATAATCCGCCGGCTGACCGACAATTTCGTATGATAAAACACCGCTTGCATTAATACTCAGGTTGTCAAAAACAGCAGGATCTGCATAGGTCACGTAATAATATAGATCGGTAGCGGCATAACTCGGAACTGCAGCCGGTGCACCAGTACTGGAAGCGGCCGGCGTAGCAAATTGAGCCGTGTATTGAGTATAAAGATCCACGTTAAATGAACCGTTGGTAGAAGCATCGATTGCAATTGAGGGCGGATAAAATACTCGTGCAGCCTTAGACGTAATCGGGGCTATTGCCTGGATCACTTCTTCAACAGTTGTCTCATCAGTTGGAGAGGCAACCCCGCCTTCATCCACATCGGTGGCTGTGCGTAAACTAACCTCGTCATCATACTGGTCATCCGTAGCTTTTTGCCAGCCTGTGGAAGTATACCTGTAAATCGAATCGTCGTCGGTATTGTAAAGAACAGATCCAATCGCCGGACCTGCAATGGCAGTCATCTCCGCGGTGGTTGCCGTTGGCATACCCATAACCGAATTAGCATCTATCTGTGCTGTCACGGCCAGGGTCATCATCAGAAACATTAAGAGAATTATAGAATTTTTCATCGCTTTAATTTTATGACCACTCAGGATTAATTTGGCAGTGTCATTACGGTATACATAAACTCTAAGTCAATATCATCTTTAGCGGTTGTACCATTATCACTATCACCAATATTTACTTTAAAACCAGTGGTTTGCTGATCGTAATAGGTTATTCCGGGGTCATCATAATTGGCAGATGTGTTACCTGGGCAGTCTCCGTTACAGTCTGTGGTTGCTAATTGTATGACATAGTTCGCGTTAGAAAGTGCTGTGGTAAATGTGATTTGATAATCACCTTCGTTTATACGCGATACCGTAGCCTGATAAATCGTAACAGCTGTTCCATTACCATTGATCTTACCTATGGAGTAGATTATTGGACCATTAAAGAACGATCCTCCATCAGCACCTACGGTTATTTGATTTCCTGCGTCCGTACTCACTACATCTGCTGTTTGTGTGGCAGCTGCCTCATCGGTATAGGTGATCACACCTGTTGTATTATTCTGTGATAAGCTGGTGACCGTCTCATTGATCACCACTGCTGTAGCGTCTTCACTGGTATATGTTCCAATGGAATTTCCAGATCCGGCAGTACCCGTCATCGTGGTAATGGTCTCATCGATATCAGTACTTGAACCGGAAGCATCAGTTATTGTAGCTATTCGATTCCCTGCAATTACGTTACTAACTACTACCCCATTAGTATTAATTGTAACATCACTGCCATCATTATTTGTAAATGTATAAGTACCATCAGCATTATCTGTGATATCTGATTTAGCCACCGTTTGGGTAGTACCATCTTCATTTGTATAGGTAACTAAGCCATCACTATTATCTGTAAGGTTGGTCAACGTTTCTGTAAAAGTGGTAATCGTACCATCCTCACTGGTATAAGTAAAGCTTCCATCGCCATTATCCACCAATGTGGTGACGGTATTGTTCGTATCAATAGTGACCGCCGTACCAAAATCGTCTGTAATGGTATAAGTACCGTCCAGGTTATCTACTACCGTAGCGATCTTCGCATCAAAGGTCGTAGCAACCCCATCCTCATTGGTATAGGTAAAAGTGCCGTTGCCATTGTCGACTAATGTCGTCAGGGTTTCTGTAAAAGTGGTAATGGTTCCGTCTTCACTGGTATAGGTAAAACTGCCATCGCCGTTATCAACTAATGTGGTGACGGTGTTGTTGGTATCAATAGTAACCGCTGTACCGAAGTCATCTGTAATAGTATAGGTACCATCAAGGTTA
>CAMYIE010000032.1:0-17003 GCA_947258405.1 uncultured Eudoraea sp.
TTTGTTCTGTTTGGTAAATTTCTGGCTTTTCTCATCGAGAATTTTATTGGCCATAATTTCAAATTCCTTAGAGAGCCTTTGCTGTACTTTCTCAATTTCAGCTTTCTGTTCTTCGTTTTTCAGACGCAGATTGTCCATCTCTGCTTCAGTGCGACTATTTAGGATCCCCAATCTCTCCTTTTCTTCACGAAGTCGATCTTTTTCCTCCTTTTCAACCTCTAGCTGCTGTTCTGTGTTGTGCAGTTGTTGTTTAAAATATTTCTCCTGCTCAAGACCTACAGCACGACTGGAGCGCTCTTTAAGTCTATAGATGTAACTACCTAGTAGATAGCCCAATAGGATAAGAACTATCCCAATAAAAACATATGTAATACCTATATCCATATAATTAACCTGGTTAAAAGTAAAGATAAGCGATTCGCGAGAAATCCAAGCGGTGTGTAAATATTATTTATAGATCTTAAATGATGCGGTTTTGGGGTCGAAACGGATGGTATCCGGTGGAAATATTCTATCAAAATGGTTAGACCTGATCAACGCTTCGGGAGATCCAAATGAATTTTGTCCTTTTTCCATGATCAGGATTTTATCGCAGAGTTGTATCGCTAAATCGATCTCGTGGGTGGTATAGAGTACCGTTTTCTTTTTGCTGTGAGCTATCTCCTGGAGCATTTTCAGTATTTGTACTTTGTGGTAAAGATCGAGGTGGGTAGTGGGTTCGTCGAGCAGAATAACCGGCGTATCCTGGGCGAGGGCTCTGGCGATCAATACTTTTTGTAACTGCCCGTCACTGAGTTCATGACATTTTTTGCTTTTCAGGTTTTCCAGCTCCATCAGTTCAATAGCTTCCTGAATTTTCATCATATCGGCCCGCGATAACATTCCTATCCAATTGGTATATGGGTGTCGTCCGAGCCCAATAAGCTGTTCTACACTAAGATTTTTGGCTGCCAATGGTTCGGTTAATACCACACTTACTTTTGTGGCCCAATCTTTCTGTCGAAATCTGTCTATAGGGGTCCCTTCAACTTCGATGCTTCCTGAAAGTTCTTGCTGGACCCTGGCAAGCGTGCGCAATAAGGTCGATTTTCCGACACCATTAATCCCAACGATCGCGCCCATTTCTCCTTCAGACAGATCAAAACTTATATGCCTCGACACAGATATCGTTTCCCGCTGTGTACGATAACCAACCTCTAGATCTCTTGATGTAAGCATAGTTGAGCTTTCGATTTAATTTTTTTGATCTAAAAGATCATTTTCTTTTTTCGGATCAACAACCAAATTACTACCGGAGCACCGATAATCGATGTTATTGCGTTAATAGGCAGCACATAGGACGAGGTAGGTAATTGTGCCAGGGTATCACAGAGCAACAACAGTATGGCTCCATACATAAGTACGGCCGGAACTAAAATTTTATGGTCCGTGGTATTAAAAATTTGCCTTGTGAGATGGGGAACGGCCAAACCGATAAAAGCAATAGGTCCTGCAAATGCCGTAACAGCTCCCGCGAGGATTCCGGTAGCAATTATAATAATATAGCGCGATTTCCTGATCTGGACACCCATACTCTTTGCATATTGTTCCCCAAGTAACAGGGCATTCAAAGACTTAAGGCTTAAGATGCTAAGAAATGTCCCTGCTAAAGTACTGGCAGCAAGGATCCACAATTGGCTCCAGTTTAGGTTTCCTACAGTGCCAAATGACCAGAAAATATATTGCTGAAGCTGCTCTGCCTGGGTAAAATATGATAAGACGGTAACTATAGCAGCGGTTATACTTCCGAACATCAGCCCTATGATCAATAGTGCCATAGAATCCTTTACACGGGTCGCCACCAGCACCACGATCAATAAGACCAGAAAACTACCGATGCTAGAGGCGATGGCCAATGAAACATCGTTTAAGAACCCATAAGAGAACCATCCGCTCCAGATTGCTGTTCCCATGATAAGAAGGGCTGCTCCCAGGCTTGCGCCAGAGCTTATACCCAGCACAAAAGGGCCTGCCAGAGGATTTCTAAACAGTGTTTGCATGAGTAGCCCACTCAATGAAAGCGAACTTCCTACCAGGATGGCGGTTAAGGCCTTCGGAATTCTGTAGTTCCAGATTATATAGGACCAGGATTCTTTGCTGGTACCACCACCTATAAGAGCCTCCATGACCTCATCAAAAGGTATAGATACCGAACCTAAGCCTAGATTTAGCAATGTGCTGAGCAGTAGAATTATACCCAACGCAATAAATGGGAAATAGTATTTTCTATTTTCGGTCAATTACTCGAGAGGTTTAAAAAAATATGGTTCGTGGCCTGGCAGCAATTCAGGATGAAAAATATGTATAAGATCCCTTAGCACGATATCGGGCCTTCCGGGCCCCAGTTCGTAATATAATAATCCACCTGTACTTCCTCTGGTTAGAGCAAAAGTATGAACTCTTTTTTCGCGAAATGCGTTAAAACGGGAGTAGTGTTCATTAGCTCCGTTCATTTCGCCATAAGAGCTGAACTGAGAAGGCGATATCCAATAGTCTGCCTCGGAACCCACATCCAATACAGACTCAAGGCTGAGGCTAAGACTGCCTGTTCCTTTGGTTTCTTTCCAAAGATATTCTGCGTTGGCATCTTCCATGAAACCGGCTGCCCAGCTTTCCCCTGCAGGGAGGTACCAGATGTCTTTATAGAGTGCTCCGCTGAGAACTGTAGGTCTTTCTTGAGCAGACTTTGCGAGTCTTTTTGAATTGAGATAATCGGTTTCAATAGCGGAAAAAATACTGTCGGCCTCCGATTCCAATTCAAAAAAAGGTGCGAAGAATTTTATCCATTCGGCTTTACCGAGTGGGGTTGGTTCGGTCCAGTCGCCATTGTAGACTACGGGAATTCCGGTATTCTCGAGTGCCTTGTAAGCCTTATTCTGGCTATCGATACCAAAACCTATTATGAGGTCGGGTTCCAGCTCGATGGCGACTTCGGTATTAAGTAATTCATTACTGCCTAATTCGGTCACCAATCCTTCATTTATTCTCTTTCTGGTCTTTTCAGAGGAGATATAGCGGGTCTCTGGAAATCCTACCAGTCGATCCTCAACACCAAGGACTTCCAAAGCCGGAATATGTGTGGTTGAAGTTAAGATGATTTTTTTTACAGGAACCGGGATTACGGCATCAACAGGAGCCGGTATTTCTTTAGGATCTACATGCTTTGGCACCAAAGCGTAAACAAACCCGGTGTCGGAATCTGGCCAGGGAGAATGTACCGAGAGCATTTTTACCCCATTTGGGAGGGTCGCCAGACTAAATCCACTTGCGTATATGATCTGTGCTTCATTTGAGGAATCTGATAGCGCTTTATCTGCGCCTTGTTCCGATTTACATCCACAGATAAGAATTAAGTTAAAAAGAAGCATCAGGCGCATAGAGTTGACCTCAAAATTGAAATTTCAAATGTAAAACTAAAGAACCGTTTCCGGAACTTGAAATTAAAATGTTTACCTTCGTCATCGATTCTGGTTCTTAGAAACCTAAGGTTGATAAGATTAAAAGGGAATCCAGTGCTTTGTTGAAATTCCGGCATTCGGAGGTTAAATATCGGACCGATTTACAACAAAAATTCTGGAACTGTACCCGCAACTGTAAGCTCATTCGGACCATTTGGTTCGGAACTCAGGGCCTCTTCAATACCACTGTCTACATAGTTATTTGACGGGAAGGTTGGCCACGAGATGCAAGTCAGGAGACCTGCCAAATCATCATTTTATTGTTAAACTTTCGGGATAAGAGTTTACACGTAACATACATACGTCTCCCGTTTAAGAACTAAACGAATATGAGCTTAAGACTGTGGCTGTGCTGTGCATGCTTCACTTTGGTTTCGTACCTGTCTGCACAACAGGAGGAGTCTACAATGGATTTGCAGAAATTGGAAGAGGTGGTGGTGAGCGATTCGAGATTCGAATTGCGAAGGGAAAATTCCGGTAAAACGGTGATTAGGATCGATAGTCTGGAACTTCGCCAGAATCAGGGTCGATCGGTGGCGGAGATCATCAATCAAAAAAGTGGCTTTGAAATTACAGGCAGTCGTACACGGCAGGGTGAAGTATTGGGGGTATTTGCTCGTGGAGGCCGGGGAAGGCAGATCTTAATCCTGATCGATGGTGTTCGGGTAAACGACCCATCTTCTTTCTCTCAAGAGTATGATCTCCGGTTGTTATCCACATCACAGATAGCGTCTATCGAAATAATAAAGGGTGCTGCCAGTACATTGTACGGCACAAATGCGGCTACGGCGGTAATAAATATTACCACCAGGAAACCGACTTCAGATAAAATAGGTGGAGAAGTTCAATCGAGTATAGGAACCAATCAATCGGCCTCAGATCAGAATTATAATTTGGCTGAGTTTAACAACAATGCCAGAATCGGTGGAACGCTCAAAAGCTTTACTTATGGTGTTGGTTTTGCGAATACCTATGTCAACGGGCTTTCGTCTATCATAACAGAGGAAAACGAGGATGATCCTACCAGTAAGTATAACACCGATATTCAGCTCGGATACCAGTTTGCAAATGACATCAGCCTCCGTCTTTATGCCAACAAGTCTAAGCTAAGCACAGATTACGATGAGTCTTTTGGCCTGATGGATGCTCCATATCGTTTCGAAAGCGATCAGAAACGAATAGGGCTTTCTGGAAAATGGGTTTTCAATAAGGGCGAACTGGCTTTGAATACAGCGTATTCTGACTATAGTTCGGAAAATTTCAGCGCTTTCCCAGGGATGTTTACAGGCAGGAATTATGTTGCCGATCTTTTTGTGAAGTATATATTGAAGGAAAAATTTTATACTATATTGGGTTTGAACTATGTACAGGATCGGGCCGATTTTGTCGCCATCGAGCAATTCACCATTACCGATCCCTATCTGAACACAGTATATACGTCAGATTTCGGTCTGAATATCAACGGAGGCCTTCGAATGAACAATCATTCGGAATATGGATCAAACTGGGTATATAATATTAACCCTTCCTATGTTTTCTCATTGAATAAGGGATATCTCAAGGCTTTCACCTCTTATGCAACCTCATATATCACCCCATCGCTTACCCAGCTATTCGGAGAATTCGGAGCCAATCCAGACCTGGAACCTGAAACCAACCGGACAATTGAAGCAGGATTGGAATATAAATTAGATAATGGCTTGCGGACCAACCTGGTTTATTTTAACCGAAAAGAAGAAAATTTTGTCTTTTTTGACAATGTCAGTTTTCAATATTCAAATGCTGAGGAAATCATAGACGTTCAGGGAGTGGAGTTCGAAATCAACTGGCAGGCGATCGATGCCTTGAGATTCAATGCCAACTATACATTTACAGAACGCAAGGGAGATAATGCCATTCGAATCCCTAAACATAGGGTCAATGCGAGCATGGGGTACAACTTTACCCATCACACTGTTGCAACGGCCACCTACTCTTATACTGGCGAAAGGACAGATACAGATTTTAACAGTTTCAATGATGTGATCCTCGACCCATATTCGCTGTTCGGACTTGGTATTGCCCATAAGATATTAGACAACAGACTCCGGCTGTTTTTTAATATTGAGAATCTCTTTAATACAGAATTTACTGAGGTTATAGGCTTTTCTACAAGAGGAAGGAATATTCGTTTCGGTTTTGCACTGACATTATAAAAAAAGCCCGATTAAACGGGCTTTTAAAATGCTTTTGGACAGAGTCTATTGAATTTTTAGATCTATGGCCCGGTCCAGGATCATATTATCTTTTAATGGATCGAACATTTTTGAATTTGTTATATAATCCATTTGCATACGTGGACCGGTGCGAAGGGCCTTTCTTGATGAAATCCCGGTAATCTCTTCTATTGCAGTAGATAAAAGAGGCTCACTTTCATCACCCAGTTCACCATAATTCCCGAGTTCTTCCTGCTGATCGATCATCGGTGCAAATCCTTCAGTATAATCCAGGAAACCTTCAGAGTTCTCCGTTCTCCCCAAAAGTGGTTGTATACCCCATTGATTATTTGGATTGATAAAATTCTCACGGGAACTCGAATACAAATAAGGAGCGCCTTCCCGTCCTGGATCGTCTACCATAGTTATCGAAAACTCATTTTTACCTCTGGTAGTCCGACCGATCAAAAAGACGTCTATGTATGGATTTAATCCGTTGATGACCAGTTCGCTGGCTGAAGCGGTACCTCTGGTGGTCAGGATATATACCTTGTTAAAATTTAGAGTATTTATGGGGCTTCCGCCATTGGTGGTAGCCGCGAAATAATCTGTTTCACTCAGAATATCCTGCAATTTATCGTTCCATCGATCCTTAAGAAAAACAAGGTTGGTATTGGTGCTAAAAATCATGCTCGAGAGTAGGCGTGACGTATTTACTGAGCCTCCGGCATTATATCGCAAATCCAGTACTAAGTCTGTAATCCCAGCGGTTTTCATCTGTCCGAAGGCAGCATTAAGCTGTTCGTCGAATTCATTGAGGAACCGATTATACACCAAATACCCAATTTTATGGCCATTGATGTCGAATGTCTTATTGATAAAAATCGGGTCTTCCTGGAAGTTGTCGAACTTGGTTAAAGTAACCTCCTTGCCATTGGGGGTTAGCGATGTGCCATCTACATCCGCCATATTCAGTGTATAGGTGTCTTCCTCTCCAAAAAGCAGATCATTATAATTGCTAAGGGTCAGTGCAGTGCCATTTACGGCAGTAAATATTTCCCCCCTGGAAATGTCTTTAGTAGATGCGTCGGAATTCGGTAGAATATAGTTTATTACTCCAAAGAGACTTTCGCTGTCGCTGGAGGTGAACAATGTAAAATCCAAACCATTGCTTTTTGTGACTCCACTCAGGGAGTTAACCAGCTCTTTATAGTCTGATACGGCCCAACTGAAGCGGTCCTCTTCAAATTTAAGTTGATCAAAAAATTGGGCAGGATCGGGTGTGTTCACCAGGAATTCGGTATAATCAGCATCTCCTGTAAATCGATCGTCGGCAAGATCTGCTACATCTTGTTGCCAAAAATACCAGAGATTCATTGCTTTCCACATAAAATCCTGGGTAGTTGCATCAACATTATTCGGATTAGGACCATTAGGGTCCAGACCGACGCCGTCATCGTTCTTGGTACATGATATGAAAAGAAATGATAAGGCCAGGGGCAACCATAGATACTTCTTCATCAAACTAATTTTTTGTAAATATAGTGAATACGGCAAATATCGTTCCAATTTTAAACGTTATAGGTTCCTTAATAATACAACAATTTAGTGGCCAAAATCCCTACTTTTTATACGATTTAAATGTATGAGCTTGGCCTTGTTGCAAACAAAATGTATTTTTTTGTAACAATAATAGAGATGCCTCGTCTTGCTTTTGTAAGAGACCAAGAATGGTACTAGCAACAACCCAACAACCTGGTATGACACAATCGGAATTCTTAAATGTGGTAATGCCCTTTAAGGACAAGCTCTACCGGCTGGCCAAAAGATTGCTGGTCTCGTCGGAAGAAGCCGAAGATGCCACCCAGGAGATTTTGATGAAGTTGTGGGCTAAAAATAACAAAATCGCTTCCTATAAAAATGTAGAGGCCTTTGCGATGACCATGACAAAGAATTTCTGTCTGGACCGACTAAAATCGAAGCAATCGGGAAATTTGAAACTGGTCCATAGTAATTTTACCGACGATAGCACCTCGTTACAACGGTCTTTAGAAGTAAAGGATAGCCTGAGTTGGGTGGAAAAAATCATGGAGGAATTACCGCAGCAACAAAAAATGGTATTACAGTTGCGGGATGTAGAACAATATGAATTCGATGAGATCGCCGAATTGCTGGAGATGAAACCAACGGCGATAAGAGTTACGCTTTCGAGGGCGAGAAAAACAGTAAGAGAAAAATTATTAGAAAGACATCGTTATGGAATTGGGTAACATAGAAAAACTTTTAGACAAGTATTTGGAAGCGAAGACTACTGTGGCAGAAGAAAACCTGCTCAGGGAGTACTTTACCGGGGAAGAGGTTGCTTCTCATCTGGAGCAGTATATTCCGCTTTTCAGCTACTTATCTCACGCCAGGGAAGAACGCTTTACCAAGCAGGTTCCATTAAAACCTAGAACGTATCAATACCGATGGATATCCGTTGCAGCGGCAGTGATCTTGGCCTTTGGCATATTTTTTGGCCCTGAACAGTATCAGGAGTACCAGGAACAAAGACAGGCGGAAATCGCCTATAATGAAACGAGAAAGGCACTTAGTATGCTGGCTTCGAATTTAGAGCGAGGCACCAATAAAGTAGCTTATCTCAACGAATTTGAACAGACAAAACAAAAAATTTACAAAAACGATTAAAAATTAAAATCATGAGAAAGTATATTATAATTGCGGCATTGGCCCTATTACCGGCAGGCCTTTTTGCACAGTCGATTTTCGATAAATATGAAGATCTGGATGAAGTGAGTTCGGTGGTGGTGAACAAGAATATGTTCAACCTCCTGGTAAAAATGGATGTGGATACCGATGATCCGGAAGCAAAGGATTTTATGGATATCGCCAAGAGCCTTAGTGGATTAAAAGTATTTATTACAGAAGACTCCAAGATTTCTGCAGACATGAAGGCTACTGTGGATAAGTATCTCAAAACCGAGTCATTGGAAGAACTGATGCGGGTTAAGGATAAGGATGCCAACGTTAAGTTTTACGTGCGCAACGGAAAGGATGAAGATCATGTGAGCGAATTGCTGATGTTTGTTACCGGGATAAAAAATACAGATATGAAAGTAAATGACCGGCAGATAGAAACGGTATTATTGACACTTACTGGGGATATAGACCTGACCAAAATTGGTTCGCTGACCAAAAAAATGAATCTGCCTAAGGAATTGAATCAGGCCGACAAGAACAAATCGTAATAATTATTCATCAATCAAAGCCTCCCGCTTGTATGTGTTTAATTCCATATACAAGCGGATTTAGGGCTAAATTCAAATCAAAAATGAAAAAATACATAACCAACATCTTCGTAGTTTTAGGTATATTGGCACTTTCAGCTTGCTCTACATCTCAGAGTTTGCAGGAATACTACGTTGATAATTCAGAGAATCCGAATTTTATTTCTTTAGATGTGCCTGCCAGTATATTAAATCTGCAGGAGGCCAATCTTACCAAGACCCAGCGCCAGGCGTTGGAATCTTTGAAGAAGCTGAATGTTTAGAGCGATAAGTTCGTAGAGCTTATGAAATTGAATTCCAAATATGGTAAAGGGGTGATCAAGTATCTGGGTGAAGAAGATGCGATCGATGAGGTGATCATTTATGGAAGTAGCGATGATAAGGGCTTTGCACTAATTCGCGTTCTGGGTGATGATATGAATCCTGCTCATCTGATCCAATTGGTAAAAGTACTTCAGACCTCAGACTACAATGCCGAAAACCTCGGTGATATTGGAGAGTTCCTCAAAGGCTGAACTGTAAATAATTTGATTTAAAAACCGTAAATGTTTACCATTTGCGGTTTTTTTTTATTCCTACCCATTGTTTTCCATCACAATTTTTACTTTTGGCATAAACACTAACAAAACATTTAACTTATGGAAAATGCGCAGTACTATCTTGAAAAAATAATGGAATTCGTTTGGCAATACGGCCCTAAGGTTATTGGTGCCCTGGTTGTATTTATCATCGGTTCCTGGATCATCAAACGGATCATTAGGATTTCTGGTAAGATGATGAAAAAAAGCAATTATGAAGAATCCTTAAAACGATTTATACTTAATTTTGCTGGCTGGGCCTTAAAAGTGTTGCTGGTGATTATAGTTATCGCAACCTTAGGGGTCAACGTTACCACTTTTGCTGCGGTGATCGCTGCTGCGGGCTTGGCAGTAGGGTTTGCATTACAAGGCTCCCTTTCCAATTTTGCAGGAGGGGTTTTGATCATGATTTTTAAACCTTATAAAATCGGGGATCTGATAGAAGCTCAAGGTGAACTCGGGGTAGTTAAGGAGATCGAGATCTTCACCACTAAACTAAATACCCCGGAGAATAAACTTGCCATCATACCTAACGGACCGATGGCCAACGGCAACATTATCAACTATACTGCTGAAGGAAAGATTCGTGTAGACACCGTTATCGGCGTCGGATATGGAGAGGATATCAGGGAGGCTAAGAAAGTGCTGATGGAGGTACTCACTTCCAACGAGAAAGTGATGAAGGATCCGTCACCTACAGTCGCGGTGCTCGAATTGGCCGATAGCTCCGTGAATTTTGCCGTACGCCCATTCTGCAAACCAGAGGATTATTGGGACGTGTTTTTTACCACAACCGAAGGATGTAAACTGGCGCTTGACCAGGCTGGTATTGAAATACCTTATCCGCATCGGGTACAGATCCAAAAAAGCGAATAGGCTCCGAAAGACAGTATTACAGTTTAGATACCGGTATAGGTCTCGGGTCTGATGGCCTTAAGTTCCTCTTTAATTTTGGGAGGTACATCGAGATTATCGATAAAGACCGCTATGCTTTCTGCGGTAATCTTAGTATTGGTTCTGGTTAGGTCCTTTAAGCTCTCATACGGATTGGGAAAACCTTCCCGTCTCAGGATAGTCTGTATGGCTTCAGCCAGAACAGCCCAGTTATCCTCCAGGTCAGATTGTAATTTTGCCGGATTGAGCAATAACTTCTCGAGGCCCTTGGAAGTAGATCTGAAGGCGAGAAGAGTATGTCCTATGGGAACACCAATATTACGGAGAACAGTACTGTCTGTAAGGTCGCGTTGTAATCTCGATATAGGGAGTTTGGCAGATAGGTGTTCAAAAAGCGCATTGGCAATACCCAGGTTCCCTTCCGAATTTTCAAAATCGATTGGATTCACCTTATGCGGCATGGCAGAAGACCCTATTTCACCTTCCCTGATCTTTTGCTTGAAATAGTCCATGGAAATATAAGTCCAGAAATCCCGATCCAGGTCGATCAGAATGGTATTTATGCGTTTTAAACCGTCGAAAAGGGCTGCCAGATGGTCATAATGCTCAATCTGGGTGGTTGGAAAACTGTGATACAACCCGAGGGTTTCATTAACAAATTTCCCACCGAACTCCTTCCAGTCAATTGACGGATAAGCGATCTGGTGAGCATTGAAATTTCCCGTAGCGCCACCAAATTTTGCGGCACCGGGTATATCGTTCATAAGATCGAATTGCTCTTCCAGACGTTTTACAAAAACTGCGATCTCTTTCCCCAAACGGGTAGGGGAGGCCGGCTGTCCGTGGGTACGTGCGAGCATGGGCACATCTTCCCATTTCTCTGCCAGTTCCCGCAGCTTTCCCAAAAGGGCCTTAAACGCAGGTATATATACCTCGCTCAAAGCATTCTTTACCGATAGTGGTATAGCGGTATTATTGATATCCTGTGACGTAAGACCGAAATGAATAAACTCCTTGTGCGACGAAATCCCGAGTTCATCGAACTTCTTTTTTAAGAAGTATTCTACCGCCTTGACATCGTGGTTGGTGGTTTTCTCTATTTCCTTGATACTGCGCGCATCTTCTTCGGTAAAGTTCTCATAAATCGATCGCAAGCTGGGAAAAATCTCCTTTTTGATTTCTGCAAGTTCGGCCAAGGGCAATTCGCATAGAGCAATAAAGTATTCTACTTCAATCAGCAGCCGGTATTTTATGAGTGCCTTTTCCGAAAAATAATCAGCAAGTGATTCGGTCTGACACCGGTAACGCCCATCAATTGGTGAAATTGCATTTAAGGGATTTAGTGACATGCGGAGTATAGTTGTTTTTAGCTAAGAAAAGGCAAAGATACTTATAAGGGCGGGAGTTTGAAAGAGCAGCTGCATCTAGTTTAGATTTAGTCTATCGATTTCGAAGTTTCGACAATACCTCTCTGGCCCTGGCCTTAAATGCCGCACTGGCCTCGGAATACTCATTCTCGAGTAGCAATTGCAACTCGGTATGGACCCAGTCAAAATCCTTACCCAAATGGTACAGGCTGGTTATGGAATAGGCTTTTGGGGCAACCTTATGTGTCCCGATAAGCCAGTCGAAGCAGGCCGTGGCGATAAGTTGGAGATGTTTAATAGTTAATGCTGAGCGACCGCTAGTGCGAGTACTACTATAATATTCCAACACCAGGATTTCACATATTTTAGCCATTGGCCGAATCGATGATTCAAGGCGCAAGCCCGAAAGATTGTTCGCCCACAGGTCGAGATGGAGGTCGAGGCAACGAAGATCTTTACGCGCCGTAAACTCGAGCACCCAACAAGCGCGGGCAGAGATCGGATCGTTAAACCGGAAACTTATTTCCAATAAGGGACGAACGAGCTCTGGATTTGTTAAGATAAGCTCGGCCATTTCCAATCGCATGGTCCGCGAGTGATTCACATAGCTGAGTCTGCTGTATAGTTGGTCGATGTTCAAAGTACAGGTTAGGCTGGGTATTCGGATATGATAAATTTTTTTATCCCGAGAAATCAAAAATAAATATCTTCGCTAATGCCAATTTAATGGAAATTACAAACCGATGAAAATATTAAAAAAAATAGCAATTTTTTTACTGGTGGTACTCTTCGCTATCCAATTTATCAGACCGGAAAAGAACTTGTCTGAATCCACCTATACCGAGGTTTTCGTGCAGGAGACCAATCCACCTGAAGAAGTCATGGCCATATTAAAAAGTAGTTGCTATGACTGTCATAGCAGCAATACCAAGTATCCCTGGTATAATAATATTGCCCCGGTATCATTCTGGATTGCTGATCATATTGAACACGGGAAAGGACATCTCGATTTTTCGAATTGGGATTCTTACGACGCCAAAAAGAAGGATCACAAGCTGGAGGAATTGATCGAGACTATAGAATCCGGGGAAATGCCATTAAGGGAATATACCTGGACCCATAGTGAAGCACGATTAACAGACGCACAGCGAGCAGCGGTGATCGAATGGGCAGAAGTTACTAGACTGCTTTACCAATTAGGTCGGAAACCACAGTAGGAACCCCTTTGGCCGCCTTTTGGGCGACTATCGTAAGGTTCTCAAAATCAAATGGAGAAACTGTAGGCCTGGGGTCTACAAAATATATCGGTATTCCTGGAGAAGAATAGTGTATTAAGCTTGCCGCAGGATATACCTGCATAGAGGTTCCGATGATCAATAGCAGATCGGCCTCTCTTGTAATTTCAGCCGCTTTTGGCAACAAAGGAACCTGTTCGCC
The DNA here is from genome assembly GCA_947258405.1 of uncultured Eudoraea sp. Lineage (GTDB taxonomy): Bacteria > Bacteroidota > Bacteroidia > Flavobacteriales > Flavobacteriaceae > JAHEJJ01. The sequence goes on from CAMYIE010000032.1 coordinate 13,256, forward strand.
AAACCAAACGATATGCGGCCTTAGTTGAAAACCCGATCCACAACAGTCTCCAAGAACCAGGTCTTTTTTCCATTTCGAAACATCAGAGGGGTTACCTGTACTTCTAACCTTTAACAATTCTCCATGTAGGTGCAATACATGGCTGCTTCCAGCCCTTTCATGAAGGTCATCCACATTTTGGGTAACGATACTTACATCGAAATGATTTTCAAGTTCCACCAGTGCGGTATGCCCCTTATTGGGCACCACCTCCAACAATTGCCTTCTTCTCTGGTTGTAGAAATCGAGTACCAGGGCAGGATTGTGCGCAAACCCCTGCGGTGAAGCTACCTCCATCACATCATGCCCTTCCCAGAGCCCGTCTGCGTCCCTGAAAGTCCTTAATCCGCTATCGGCGCTCATACCTGCTCCGGTTAGGACCACAATTCTTTTCGCCATAATAATTGTAATATTTAAAGTTACGTTTTTATTAAATTAGATCGATGATTGACGAAAACTTACTGGCATATCTGGAAACGTTCCTTACCGCTCAACGTAAAGAACGGTTTCTGGAAGTCCTTGATTTCAGGACAAATTTCCTTACTGTTGTAGCTGAGGATGTGTTCCAGATGCATAATGCGAGCGCTATTGTTAGGAGTTGCGATGTTTTCGGGATACAACAATTTCACCTAATTGTCGATAGATTTGGGAACCGTATCGATAAGAATATCGCGGTTGGTGCTCAAAGATGGGTCGATGTAAACAGTTATAAGAGTACTGAAGAGTGTATCGATTGCCTTGTAGGCCAGGGGTACAGGATTGTAGCGACTACACCGTCACCCAATGCGATAGACCTGAACCAATACAACATATCTGGAAAGACCGCGCTTTTTTTTGGCACCGAAAAGGAAGGTCTGAGTAGTACAGTTTTAGAGGCAGCCGACGACACACTTCAGATCCCGATGGTGGGTTTCAGCGAAAGTCTAAATGTTTCAGTCTCAGTTGCTATTATTTTACAAGTACTTGCCACAAAACTTCGCGAGAGCGAATTGCCCTGGCAGCTACACCAGGATGTAATTCTGAGCAAGCGTTTAGATTGGGCAAAAAAAACTATCAAGAATTCCGACCGGATCATTGAAAGGTATTATTCGGATATGGTTCGATCTACCGAGAGTTAAGCTACGAAATCCCCATTTCCTGTGGATATTGGGAGAATAGATAATAAAACGTAACTTATATCCTGTATTAACAAACTAAATATCAGACTTATGACGACTGTTCTTTACATTGTTTTAGGGCTTGTGCTCCTGATTGTTATTTTGGCAGTTATTGCACCCAAGGGCTATGATGTTAACCGGAGTATCACTATAAATCAACCGTTATCGAAAGTATTCGACTATCTAAAATATCTTAAAAATCAGGATGAATGGAGTCCCTGGCAAAAAAGAGATCCTAATATGAAAAAAGAATTCGTAGGTACCGATGGAGAGGTGGGTGCGATTAGCAAATGGGATGGAAACAAAGAAGTAGGAATGGGGGAACAAGAGTTAAAACGTATTGTAGAAAACGAAGTAATTGAGTCGGAATTACGATTTTTAAAGCCCTGGAAGTCTGAATCTGATGCTTATTTGAAGGTAAACGAATCAGATACCGGACAAACCCAAGTAATCTGGGGTTTCAGCGGACGCAATAAGTTTCCGATGAGCATAATGATGCTTTTTATGAATATGGACAAGATGGTGGGTAAAGATTTCGAAGAAGGACTGGGGAGCCTGAAAGAGTTGATGGAATCCTAATAAAAAAATATTATGGTTGGATGGTTTGAGATCCCGGTAACTGATATGGACCGGGCAAAAAAATTTTATGAAACGGTTTTTGATATTTCCATCTCCGTTCACGACCTGGGTGGTTTTATCATGGGGTGGTTTCCTCCTGCAACCGATGATACCAAAGGAGCCTCGGGTTCACTCGTTCAGCATGAGATGTACCAACCTAGTGATAGTCATGGGGTACTCATTTATTTTTCGAGCAGAGATGTTGATATCGAACTCGGGAGGCTGGAATCTACAGATGGACATGTTTTAAAACCAAAAACCGCCATAGGAGGAGGGCATGGTTTTATGACCTTATTCAAGGATTCGGAAGGTAATAGAATTGCACTTCACTCGCAGCAATAAAATTATTGAGCAAGCTCCAGCAGGGCAATATCGTAGGGGGTATCGAGTGATACTTTTCCGTTTTTAACTTCAACCTCGGTTTCCGAGTAGGTGTCGTAGAGTTTGGTGCCATTGCCAAAAAATCCTTTTACCCACATCGATTTCTTTCCTTCCGGGAGATCCAGACCGATCACTACTTTGTCTTTAAATTCTCCACTGATATAGCTTCTGCTAAAGACATATGGTGATTTGGCAAGGCGACGATGTTTACCAGCCCCTACCGCCGGGTGGTTCTTCCTGAACTGACCCAGTTTTTGCCAATGTTTTAGGATGTTCTGTTTTTCAACAAGGCTGTCGAGTTCACTCCAGTTCATAAACGACCTGAGTGTAGCATCGCCCTCGGCACCCTCAACATTAAGTGTTCTGGCACTTTCATCACCGTAATAAATCTGTGATGCTCCAGGACATAAAAGTAGTACGTTGGCCGAGTAGTATGGTTTTTTCCTGTCTTTGTCGTAGGGAGCACCATCATCGTGGGAGGTGAGGTAGTTTACCACACTTTTGGTTTTAAGTTTACCCTGAAGGAGTTTATGGTACTTCTTAAAAATGGTCTCGTACGATTTTTCGGCATCTTTCTTTAGTTCAAAGTTGATCAGGCTTTTAAATCCGTGATTGTAATAGTCTACTTTCTTATCGCCAAAATCGAACCATCTTCCATTGCTGATACCATAATCGTATACTTCACCTACCATGTAGAAGGCATTATCATCAAGGATCTGATCCGGATGCTTTTTCTTCCAGGTTTCAAAGGCGTGGGAGGCTTCTTTGTACAATTCAGCCCAGGCTTTTTCATCGGCATGTTTAACAGTATCTACTCGAAACCCGTCGATACCGAGATCATTTACATAGTCTGTAAGCCATTTGATGATATAGAAACGAGGGGCCCTGGGGTAACCGGTCCTTTCGAAGAACAATTGTAATTCATCGAGTTCATTGCTAAGTCGACCCTCATTCTTCCATTTGGCAAGCAACGGATCTGGAAGTTCCACAGCTTCGTCAGATTCGGTAAAGATGTCGGGCAGATTATCTACCAGCGTGCAGCTTGTAGTGTTTTCATAGGTTGTGAATGCGCAGGTAGGTTCTGTTCTTACCCACTCGGCCGGCCAAACCGGATCGATTTCGGTAACCGGACCGGTATGATTGATCACCACATCCATCAGAACCCTGATATTGTGCTGGTGCGCAGTCTTCACCAGATTAGACAGGTCTTTTTTAGTACCGAAATTAGGATCTAGTGCTGTCCAATCCTTAGCCCAGTACCCGTGATATCCATAAGTAACTCCTGTGCCCTCGTCAGTTGCACCATGAATCTGTTCAACCACTGGCGTGAACCAGAGGGCGTTAACCCCAAGCTCATCGAAATAACCCGATTTAATTTTTTCAGTAATTCCCTGCAGGTCTCCACCCATAAAGCCCCTGAGGACGCCTGTGCTGTCGGTTCTGTCAAAATTTATATCGTTCTCCGGATTGCCGTTATTAAAACGATCTGTCAGCAGGAAATATATATTAGCCCCTTCCCAGGCAAAAGGCACTTCTTTCTGAGTTGAAACGAT
>CAMYIE010000032.1:17079-39772 GCA_947258405.1 uncultured Eudoraea sp.
TCGGCGATTGCAGTTGTTTGAGCTTCCGTATCTTTTTTAGATTGGACGCAGGAAAGGAGTAAGCAGGTTAGGGTACTAGCAAGAAGCAGATTTTTCATATGATGATATGCTGTTGGTTATAGGAATGTTCTGGACATCCAATTTCGGCTCGATTTTATAATATGGGGTATTCAACATCTGGCCGACCAGAACAAGGTCTAAAACTATAAAATTTATTTAACCCGTGCTGAAATAAAATTCGGGAATCTAATTTTTAGTACGTATTTATGAAGTAGGGAGGCGGTAAGGTTTTAATTTCGGTTTAACACCTTGTATTCTTCATAACAACTGCTGATGGCATCCAGTATCTGCAGGTCATTGGCCGTTCTGATAAAAGACTTTGAATAATTGCAGTTGGCCAGTATATCGTCGATATCAACTTTTTCCAATTGTAGTAATTCAGTAAGGGTTTCTCTATCGAATTTAGAAGCTAAAAGATTCCGAATCTCATCGTCTTCTTTTATTTTTCTGAGTTTCCGCATCTGATTGGGTTGCTTTCCAAACAGATTTCTAAGTAGATCGGCGGGATTTAATATGGCGCCGAGCACCTTTGTTACCGCACTGGGACTCTTGTTGCCAGCCTCGTAGCTTACCGGCAAACCTGAAATACTGTATTGATAGGCTGTATTGATAGGCAGGTTCTTCACATCGATTTCAAGATAACCAGTGAGCTGATATGGCCTTACAATTACTTCTTCGAGTGCATAAGCCAATTCGGTAAGTGATACCTTGGTGTCTTTAAACTTGAACATATCGTTCGTAATGCGGATTTTCTGGGATTTGAAACCCAGATATGAAAAATAAAGGGTATCGTTCACGGATGCTTCAATAGTAAATTTACCTTTATTGTCGGTAATGGTTCCGATTACTTTATTGAGGTTGATAACATGTACGCTTTGTAATGGAGAACCCGATTGTGCATTAAGCACAATGGCTTCAAAATCCATGGAGGGTATAGTGTCATTTTCCTCCTGGCCCATTCCCATCAATGTGGAGAAAAGAGTAAATAATAATAGAAACTTCTTCATCAATAGCAAAGCTGACTCAAAACTACTAAGAAATAAAAAATTATGCCCTCGGCCTATTTTTTAATAGTCTGTTAACTAATAGAAACCTTTTTTCTGCTTCCGTTTCGGGCGACCTGACTTTTTCGATTTTCCCTTGCTTCTTCTTTTTGGTCCCGAAGTATCAAAGTTGCGTTTTCGCCCTCTTTGCCCTTTGGATCGGCGTCCTGATCCCGGGGCGTTCGAAATCTCGACCTTTATAGTCCGACCGTCGTGCTTAAATGAACCGAGAGTTTCCATCACCAATCCGCTAAAAGCTGTATCGGTATTGAAAAATGAAAAACTGCCCTTAACATCCATTTTATATATGTCGTCCCTTTCCAGATTGAGTTTTTTTCTCAGAAAGTCCTTTAAAGACTTCCAGTCGAATTCGTCCCGCTCACCGAGGTTGATAAAAAAGCGCACGGAATCTCCTTTGGCATTATAATCTGCAGAGTCCGATTTTACAGAGCCTGAGCTCAGCTCACGCTTCTTTTGGTAATAGGAATAATATCGACTGAACTCTACCGTAAAGATCTTTTTGATCAATTCGTTTCTGTCCAGGCCTTCCAATACATCCTCTATAGCCGGAAGAAAACCGGTAATCGCCTCATCGATTTCGGTATTTTTTATCCTGTTGGCCAGGTGATATAACTGAATCTCGCAGATCTCCAGACCGCTGGGAATGGGTTTTCCCTCAAATTTTTGATTGATCTTTTTCTCAATGCGTTTAATCTTGCCCTGCTCGCTTCGGGTAATGATAACCATCGATACACCAAATTTACCCGCCCGGCCTGTTCGACCACTCCTATGAGTATAGGTCTCGATCTCGTCGGGCAGTTGGTAATTGATCACGTGGGTGATGTCGTCTACATCGATTCCCCTTGCTGCTACGTCGGTGGCTACCAGGAGCTGTATCTGATTTTTTCTAAACGCGCCCATCACGAGATCTCTTTGATTCTGACTGAGATCTCCGTGAAGTGCCCCGGCATTGTATCCGTCTTCGATGAGTTTTTCAGCCACTCTCTGGGTATCCCTTTTGGTCCTGCAAAAAACAACTGAAAATATGCCTGGATTAGAATCTGCCAGTCTTTTCAGGGCTTCATATCGGTCCCTTCCGCCTACCACATAATATTCATGGCGTACAGTATCGATACCGGTATTCCTTGCTCCAACTGTGATCTCCGCCGGATTCATCATAAATTTCCTTGCAATAATCTCTACCTCTTTCGGCATGGTCGCCGAAAATAACCAGGTGAGTTTATGCTCTGGGGTATAGGAAAGGATATTCATAATATCGTCATAGAACCCCATGTTCAGCATTTCGTCTGCTTCATCCAGTATGCAATACTCAATTTTGGAAATATCGAGTAGTTTTCGCTGGATCATGTCTTTGAGCCTGCCAGGTGTAGCTACAGCTATCTGTGCGCCTGAGCGTATATTTCTAGCCTGGTCGGTAATACTGGCACCGCCATAGACCGAAACAATCTTCAATCCTTTAACATATTTGGAATACAATCTCAACTCATTGCTGATCTGCAGGCACAACTCTCGAGTAGGGGTCAGAATTAATCCCTGGACCGATCTTGAATTAGGATCAATACTTTGTAAAAGTGGAAATCCAAAGGCAGCGGTTTTCCCAGTACCTGTCTGCGCTAAAGCAACCAGGTCGGTGGTTTCTGTTAGCAGCAGTGGAATAGCCTTTTGCTGTATTTCGGAAGGTTCCTTAAAACCCAGGTCTGAGATGGCCTGTAATAGGGTTGGTTCCAACCCTAATTCTTGAAATGAATTCATTATTTAGTTCCTGATCGCTATTTGAGGCGTTGCACAGAGCGAAAGAGAGTTTTGGTATATACTCGTCGCAACACATATAAATGAAGCGTAATTTGAGCGGCAAAGATAGGTTAATTATTTTTGTACGGAAGGGCTCAAACTGTTCGTATTGATAAGCATTTATGGTTAAGTGGACTTATATACTTTTTACCCCGTGCAAATGAGCCCGAAGTTTTTTAAGTGCTCGGCCGCGATGGCTGATCTCATTCTTTAACAGCACACTCATCTCTGCAAAGGTCTCTATGTAGCCTTCGGGCCGGAATATGGGGTCGTAGCCGAATCCATTATTACCCCGGCGTTGTTGTTCAATATTCCCTTTTACTTCTCCTTTAAACAAATGAAGCTGATTGTATGTTTTTAAAGCGATAACAGTAATAAAGCAGGCTTTTCTGTTGTCAATTCCCTTTAGTTTGGATAGTATTTTATCGATATTGTCTTCCGAATTCTTCTGATCCCCGGCATAACGAGCCGAAAAAACACCCGGAGCTCCGTTAAGTGCCTCCACAAGTAATCCGGTATCATCGGCAAAACCGGGGTATCCATAATGATCGTATACGTACTGAGCCTTCAGAATGGCATTGCCTTCCAGAGTAGGTTCGGTTTCCGGGATGTCCTCAAAACAGCCAATATCTTTTAACGAGAGTAGCTCGAACTTTGCTGGTAACAATAGGCGCACCTCTTTGATTTTATTTTGATTTTGAGTGGCGAATACCAGCTTCATGCGTTTTTTTAAATTATGGAACTATTCCAAAAGTGGAGGTAAAAATACTAATTTTAAAAACCCATAACTGAATTCAATGGTTTTGAAACTACCTCCCTTTTTGGTTTTCCTCATCTTTGCAGGATTTATGTACCTGCTTAGTTTTTTCCTGCCTGTGGGGTACTTCGATTTTTTTGGACGTTTGTTAATGGTAAAGATTTTTATAGCTCTGGGGATTCTGATCTCATTGATAGCACTTTTACAATTTTACCTTAAAAAGACTTCTATCGATCCGTCTAAGCCTTCAAAAACAGCGGTACTGGTCACCAACGGGATCTATAATTATACACGGAACCCCATGTATTTAAGTATGCTGCTATTGCTACTCGCCTGGGGAATGTGTCTGGGCAATGCGTTTAACTTACTTTTTGCAGCAGGCTTTGTGGCCTATATGAACCGGTTTCAGATCATACCTGAGGAAACAGCACTAAGGATTAAATTCGGACAAATCTACGATCAGTATCTGGTTAAGGTAAGGAGATGGTTTTGATTTTTATAAGGTATAACAATAATATATCTAAATATTAGTTAATTAGATTATATATTATTATATTAGCGTATTAGCTTATTTTTATGATTGCTATACTTACAGCAGATATTATTAATTCTGCCGGTCATGAAACCGCGGAATGGATGCATCTCCTTAAAGAAACCTTGTCTGGATGGGGAGCTACCCCAAATGATTGGGAGATATACCGAGGCGATGAATTTCAACTGCGCAGTTCGCCAGAGAAGGCCTTGCAAATCGCCATAGAACTCAAAGCCAGATTAAAGGTGATCAAAGATCTGGATCTGCGAATTGCCATAGGCCTGGGAGACGAGGATTACAGGGGTGCCGGGATCAGTGAATCTAACGGAACCGCCTACCAAAGATCGGGGCGTATGCTCGATAAGCTCAAAAGCCAAAGGAAGAATATGGGCATAGATACCGGAGATGCTCATCGGAATAGGAGTTTAAACCTTGTGATCGATCTCTCCTCTGATTTCATGGATAACTGGACGCCGGTTTCGGCCGAAATGGTAGCGCTTTCACTGGCATCACCCTATAGTACACAGTCTGAAATGGCGGGGGAATTAAAAATCAAACAATCGGCGGTGAGTCAGCGCAGAAAGAGGGCACGTTATCCACTGGTACAACAAGTTTTAGAATTCTATACTGAAACCGTTAAGGAACTGGAATCATGATCATTTTTACCAAATTATTACTGGCGCACCTTATTGGGGATTTTGTTTTTCAACCAACACGTTGGCTGATACATAAGGAGGCTAATAAGATCCGTTCGGGATTTCTCTATGCCCATATCGCTATTCATTTTGTATTGATGATGCTGCTAATGTGGGACCTCTCTTTCTGGAAATTCGCCCTTATCATTTCCGTATCGCATTATATTATCGACCTGGCCAAATTGTATGGAAATCAACTATTCCAAAATAAACTAGTACCCTTTCTGATCGATCAGATGCTGCATATCGCGGTTCTCTTCATTTGTGCCTTCTACGGAAATCTTTGGGAGACCATTACGGCTTTATGGGGACAGATCGACTGGCCACTGGTTACGGCCATCGTTTTTGTCACTTACCCATCGGCGATTATCATGAGCAAACTATTGGAAAATATGTCCGACCAGATAGAGCTCGATCATAAATCCCTGCCCAATGCTGGTAAGTACATCGGTATTATCGAACGACTTTTTGTGCTTATTTTCATCATTCTCGGACGCTGGGAGGCTATTGGACTACTGATTACAGCCAAGTCTGTTTTTCGCTTCAACGACCTCAAGGAAAGCAACAGCAGGAAACTTACCGAGTATATTCTTATCGGCACCTTGCTTAGTTTTGGATTGGCTGTACTGGCAGGCCTGCTCTATGTTCGGACCTGTTAGGTGTTTTTAATATCGGCACTTAAATCTATTCATAAATAGGAATTGAGCATTTTTGCAGCCTTATTTTTTAGGCATCTGCACTTTTGAAGCAAATCAGCATCGACCTTGAATATTATCACTAATTTTGCCTGCTGAAAGAACAACAAAATTGTATATAAGGTGGGGCGGAAATACGTTTTTGATTTTGACAGTACCCTTACAAGGGTAGAAGCACTGGATGTGCTGGCTGAAATGAGCCTCCAGGGTCGTTTGAACCGGGAGGAAGTGATCGATGAGATCCAAAAGGTTACCAATCTGGGGATCGATGGAGACATTTCTTTTACGGAATCTCTGGAGAAGAGGATTCGATTGCTCAAAGCACATCAGGATCACCTGCCATCATTGGTAAAAGAACTGCGTGAAAAAATTTCGAAATCGATAACGGCTAACAAGGAATTCTTCGAAAAATACTCTGATGATATCTATGTTATCTCCTGTGGGTTTAAAGAATTCATAGACCCTATAGTAGAAGAGTTCAATATCCCATCAGAGCGTGTTTATGCCAATACTTTCAGGTTCGATGAAGAAGGATATATCGTTGGCTTCGACGAAGACAATGTTCTGGCGACCCACAATGGAAAGATCGAATGCCTAAAGCAATTAGATCTTCAGGGTGAAGTTCAGGTAATTGGCGATGGTTATAGCGATTATGTTATGCGGGAAGCGGGCATAGCGCATAAGTTCTTTGCCTATACCGAAAATGTGCATCGTGATAAAGCTGCTGACAATGCAGACCATGTGGCCCCTAATCTCGATGAATTTCTATTCGTAAATGACCTGCCAAGAAGCTTGTCGTATCCCAAAAACCGAATTAAGATCCTGCTCCTTGAAAATGTTCATCCGGCGGCCTTCGATAATCTTTCGGAAGACGGATTTGCCGTAGAGCTTGTAGATAAAGGCCTTTCAGAAGAAGAGCTGATTGGGAAGATAAAGGGTGTACACGTATTGGGGATCCGATCTAAAACCAAGGTCACAAAAAGAATCCTCGATGCAGCGGATAAATTATTGGTGGTTGGGGCTTTCTGTATCGGCACAGCCCAAATCGACCTGGAGTACTGCAAGAAATCTGGGGTGGTGGTATTTAATGCCCCCTATAGCAATACCCGTTCGGTGGTGGAAATGGCCATAGGACAGATCATCATGCTGATGAGGTTTATTTTCCCCAGAAGTACTGAGATGCATTCCGGACTTTGGAATAAAACAGCAACGCATTCCACGGAAGTTAGAGGAAAAAATCTCGGTATTGTTGGTTATGGCAATATTGGTAAGCAGCTTTCGGTTTTGGCTGAAGCCATGGGTATGAGGGTCTACTATTATGATATCAACGACCAGCTGGCTTTGGGGAACGCGATTAAATGCGACACACTGGAAGACCTACTCAATGTATCGGACGTGGTGAGCCTCCATCTCGATGACAATCCCGCCAATCATAATTTTATTGGGGAGCGGGAAATCAATCAGATGAGGAAAGGTGCCTTTCTGGTCAATTTATCCAGAGGTTTTGTCATAGACATTCCGGCTATTGTTGAGGCGCTTAAAGAAGGCAGACTTATGGGAGCCGCCATAGATGTTTTCCCCGATGAACCCAAGAGTAACGGAAAATACATTAACGAGCTCCAGGGACTTCCCAACGTTATCCTAACACCTCATATCGGGGGTAGTACGGAAGAAGCACAGCGCAATATTGCGGATTTCGTCCCCAACAAGATCATGGACTATGTGAACTCGGGAAATACTTTCGATGCGGTTAACTTTCCCAACATCCGACTTCCAAAACAACAAAAAGCGCATCGATTCCTGCATATTCATAGAAACGTTCCCGGGGTAATGGCGCATATCAATGAGGTTCTGGCACATTATGAAATGAATATTTCCGGCCAGTATCTCTCCACAGATTCAGAGGTGGGGTATGTGATTACAGACCTGGATAAAGACTATAACAAAGATGTGATCAAAGCCTTGAAAAAAGTCGATCATACCATAAAATTCAGAGTGCTTTATTAAAAGAGATGCTTCCTGACGATTTTTTATTACCTATCCCGATTTGCTTAAGACATATCGTCGATTGACTTCCTTTTTTATTGATTGATCCCTATCGATGATGGTAAGGCTGGTTTTTTAAGATAGTCATCGCCCGGTAGATCTGTTCAATAGCGAAAAGTCGAACCATCTGATGTGAAAAGGTCAATTTGGATAGGCTCCAGCTATCCATCGCTCTTTGCCTGAGTTGCTGATCTGCCCCATACGGTCCGCCGATAACAAAAACTAATTGCTTTATTCCTGAATTCATTTGTTGTTGGAGATATTTGGCAAAATCCAGAGAACTATATTGGCGGCCCCTTTCATCGAGTAATACTATCTTGTCTCCTGGCTTTACCCTATTAAGCAGGGCCTCTGCTTCTTTTCGCATCTGCTCGGTAGCTGATAGTTTGCCCGATTTCTTAACGTCGGGAATAATTTCCAATTCCAACGGAACAAAACGCTTTAATCTTTTTTCGTACTCAGAGATCAGTTCAGAAAGCGCACTGGAGTCGGTTTTGCCAATAGCCAGTATTTTTAACTTCATACTTCAAAGTTATTATTTTCGATAAAGGGATATTATTTAATAGATAGAGTTTTTAGTAATTTAGCTCATCTGAAAATCCTTTTATGATTTCCAAAGCACAATTCCAAAGGGAGATCGAACTCATTATTAAAAACAGTATTAGGGAAGACGTGGGAGACGGCGACCATAGTTCTCTGGCTTGCATCCCTCCGGATGCGATGGGTAAGGCAAAACTCCTGGTCAAGGATTCCGCCGTTTTGGCAGGAGTTGACTTTGCCCAGCGGGTTTTTCAATATCTAGACAATGATATAAAACTGGATATACTTATTAATGACGGCGAGTCTGTATCATACGGAGATGTAGCCTTTTATGTGGAGGGCAATACTCAGAGCATTCTTAAGGGAGAACGTTTGGTGCTCAATGCCATGCAGCGAATGAGCGCCATCGCTACCAAGACCGCCTATTATATGCAATTGCTTGAAGGTACCCACACACGGGTACTGGATACCAGGAAAACAACCCCCGGAATCCGAGCGTTGGAAAAGTGGGCTGTTACCATCGGGGGAGGGGAGAATCACCGATTTGCCCTTTACGACATGATTATGCTAAAGGATAATCATATCGATTTTGCCGGGGGAATAAGCAAGGCTATTGAGAAAACCCAGACATATTTAGACCGTCTTGGAAAAGACCTGCATATAATTGTAGAGGCGCGGAATCTGGAGGAAGTGGCAGAAATTCTGGAACATAAAGGAATCTACAGGATCCTGCTCGATAATTTTAGTTTCGAGGATACCAGAAAGGCTGTGAAGATCATCGGGAAACAATGTCTTACAGAATCGTCCGGAGGTATAACTGAGGAAAATATCAGGCAATATGCCGAATGCGGTGTAGACTATATTTCCACAGGAGCCCTTACCCATTCTGTATTTAATAAAGACCTAAGTCTGAAAGCGGTATAAATGACCAAAGAAATTGAAGAAAAACTCGAGCGTATCCCTGTAATCAAATGGTTGGTTCGGCTATTGAAAAGAGTAAAACTACCCGCTTTCGAAGGCCTCTCGCTCTACGACCTGATAGAGATGTACATGACAGGCATAGTTGAGGGGGCGTTATCGGCCAGGGCAAGCGCTATAGCGTTTAGTTTATTTATGGCGCTTTTTCCATTATTGATTTTTTTGATCACACTGATCCCCTTTATTATCCCCTATGTTAGTTTAGGAAATGAAAACTTCGATGCACAGTTTCTGTTATTCCTAGAATCTTTCCTTCCGGCCGCAACCAGTGATTATTTCGGGGAGATTTATCAACAAATAAAGGATCAGAAAAGGGGTGGCCTTTTATCATCGGCCTTTTTGATCTCTATATTCCTGATGACCAATGGGGTTAGTTCAATTTTTGGTGGTTTTGAATATTCATACCATATTGAACTGACGCGTAATTTTTTTAAACAATATGCCTATGCGTTTATGGTAGGACTCATACTTTCTGTACTATTGATCATCGGAGCTGTGGCCTATGTTTATTTTGAATTTTATATCCTTGATTACCTGAGTGTTTGGGCAGCTAAAACACGGGGATATGACCTTACAGACAATGATATCATTGGTGCGAGAATAGGTAAGATTATTTTCTTCGTCATATTGTCTTATTTAACCACTGCGATCCTATATTATTTCGGTACGGCTGAAGGCCGGCAGGCTAAATTCTTTTCCTACGGTGCGCTTATGACCACCTTGTTGTTTTTACTTACCTCTTACTTATTTGGGGTCTATGTAGAAAGAATTGCCCGCTATAATGAGCTCTATGGAGCACTTGGAGGATTGCTCATCCTGATGGTGTATATTTGGTTGAATTCCATTATTCTCTTGTTAGGATTCGAGCTGAATGCAACTTTAAATTACTTACACAAAAATGTGAGCCGGAATCAAACCAGCACTTAGTTTCATGAAATGGTTTCCGACATACTTATTGTCTGGCTTTTTTATGGGCCATAGCTATCCAGAAACTAAGTTTAGCTTTTTAGAACGTGCGATTTACGGCCAGCAAGATTTATATTCCCTTGTGATGGGAAGTAAACTTAATTGGGGATTTAACCGATGAGCCGCAGCGGATGAGTTATTATATCGACGTAGTGTTACCAATACCGCTTGAAAGGTTGTTCACCTATACCGTGACACAAGCCCAGGCACATCGGTTACGCAAGGGAATGCGGGTGGCCGTTTCATTCGGAAAAACCCGGATCTATACCGCTCTGGTTATGGATATCCATAGTAATCCCCCACAGGCCTATGAGGCTAAACCAATACATCAACTATTAGATGAGGTGCCTTCGGTTAATGAAATACAACTGCGACATTGGGAGTGGATTGCCTCCTACTACATGTGTACCCTGGGGGAGGTATTTCGAACGGCTGTTCCAGGAGCGCTTTTACTGGAAAGCGAGACGATTGTTCTTTTACATGCCGACTTTCAAAAAGAATCTATTCAACTTGAAGAGGAGGAGGAAATGGTGTTGCTGGCCTTAAAAAATCGCGGCCCTCTGTCGGTAAATGATATCAGCCATTTGCTTGAGAAAAAAACTGTCCTGCCAATTTTGAACAAACTGGTGCGCTTAAAGGCCATTATGCTAAAAGAGACGTTAGTAGACCAGTATAAGCCCAAAATGCTTCGTTATGTCCGGATGGCAAAATCCTACAATGATGAAGTTGCCCTTGAACAACTCCTTGACTCCATGAAAAGGGCACCTAAGCAAATACAGGCTATTCTGGCCTTATTTCAATTACAGTCTTCCGAGAAAAAACCTGTTCTGATAAAGTCCCTTCAGAAAGAAAGCAGGGTTTCGCCTGGAGTAATACGAGCTTTGTTAGATAAGGGAATTCTGGAAGAATTCAGCCTCAGGACCGATCGTGTATCCTACAGTGGGGGAGATGACGTTAAAGATTCAGTTGGGCTTAACCAGGGCCAGAATGCAGCTCTCCAGACGATGAAGGAAGGCCATAATGATGGCAAGGTAGTGCTCTTACATGGTGTAACTTCTTCCGGCAAAACAGAGCTCTATGTTAAACTAATTGAAGAATGTTTAAAAAATGGGCAACAGGTACTATACCTGTTACCAGAAATCGCACTCACGGCGCAACTTATACAACGCCTTGAGGCGTATTTTGGATCCAGGATCTCGGTGTATCACTCCCGTTACAATCAACAGGAAAGAGTAGAGGTTTGGTATAATGTAATGGGCGAAAAATCTAAGGCTCAATTGATCATCGGGGCCAGGTCGTCGCTTTTTCTGCCATACAGCAGATTAGGATTGATTATCGTAGACGAAGAACATGAGACCTCATTTAAACAGTACGATCCTGCCCCCAGGTACCACGCTCGTGATGCGGCAATTGTTCTGGCACACATGCATGACGCTCGAGTGGTTCTGGGCTCGGCTACTCCGAGTATTGAGAGTTATTACAATGTTCAGGCTGGGAAATATGCTTATGCAGGCCTCATCCGGCGCTATGGGAATGTGCTGATGCCTGAGATCGAACTGGTAGATTTGAAACTTCTCAGGAGAAAAAAAAGGCTTAAAGGGCATTTTTCGGATCGTTTAATCGAATTGATTCACGAAACTTTGGAGGTAAAGGAGCAGGTAATACTTTTTCAAAATCGAAGGGGTTTTGCCCCTATTGTTGAGTGTACCAGCTGTGGTCATTCACCGGGTTGCCCCAATTGCGATGTGAGCTTAACCTATCACCGTCACAGAAATCAGCTGCGATGTCATTATTGCGGGCATCATGCAGAGCTTCAGCCGGCCTGTCTCGCTTGTGGGAATCCAAGCCTTGACACCAAGGGATTTGGGACGCAACAAGTAGAAGAGGAGGCATTAACACTTTTTCCCGAAGCCCAGATTGCACGCATGGATTATGATACCACCAGGGGAAAGCATTCTCACGCCAGGATCATCCAGGATTTTGAGAATCAGGAGATCGATATTCTTATTGGGACTCAAATGCTTACGAAAGGACTAGATTTCAGACATGTAAATCTGGTAGGGATCATGAATGCAGACACGCTGTTGAATTTTCCCGATTTCAGGGCTCATGAGAAGAGTTTTCAGATGATGACCCAGGTAGCCGGGAGGGCTGGTCGGACAGAAAAAAGAGGGATGGTAATTATCCAAACTTATAATCCCTATCACCGGATATTACAGCAGGTAAGCAACAATGACTATGATACCATGTATTCCGAACAGCTGTATGAGCGGGAACAGTATCACTATCCGCCACACAATCGTATCATTCGTCTTACTTTTAAACACAAGGAGTACAACAGGTTAAATGAAGCTGCAGAATGGTTTACCAAAGCACTCCGATTGAAATATAGATCGTGGATTTTGGGACCTGAATACCCTCCTGTACCAAGGATCAGGAATCAATATTTGAAACATGTACTGGTTAAAATACCCAAGAACGTATCACCATCAAAAATGAAAAATAGCATAAAAAGAACTGAGCAGTCCTTTCATGCTATTTCTCAATATAAGGGAGTTCGGGTTATCTACGATGTAGATCACCTGTAATTATACGTTGCTTAAAGCCTCTGCTAATTCAGTTTTCTTGTTTCGGCTCAATGGAATAGACCTGCCGCTTACCTCAACATTCTTACTGTTGAATTTCTCGATCTTTTCCAGGTTAACGATATACGATTTATGAATTCGCAGAAACTTTTCTGGAGGTAACTGCTTTTCAAAAGCCTTCATCGTTGAAAGGATCACAATATTTGCCTCGTCGGTAACCAACTTAATATAGTCGCCCAGGGCCTCTATCCACTTGATATCATTGAGAATAACTTTTCTCTTTTTCAAGTTGCTTTTTACGAATATATGCTCTTCGTCTTCATTGACTTTGTGGATCTGCTCGTATTTGGCCACTGCTCTTTTAACCGAGGCATCGAAACGTGCCATGGTGATAGGTTTGTGCAAATAATCGGTTACATCGTAGTCAAATGCTTTGAGAGCGTAGTCGGGTTTTCCGGTAATCAGGATCACCTGAGGACTGTTTTCGAGAGACTCAAGCAAGTCAAAGCCACTAATAATGGGCATTTCGACATCGAGGAAAATGAGATCGATCTCGTTGTTTTTGATGCCGTTTTTAGCCTCTATCGCGTTGCTATACTCGGCCACCAGTGCTAGATTGGGATGATTGTTCACTAATTTTGCAACTGCCATTCGTTGCATAGAAGAATCATCAACAACAATACTTCTTAACTTCATAAGTGGTTGATTTGTGGGGTTAAATCATCGACAAAATACTGAAAAAACACGTTTAACTGCAACTAAAATTGTAAACATTGCTTAAAATCATGTACGGATGACGATGATTGCGCATTTAGGGTTTAGGTTAAGTTTAATTTTTAAGATTCTAGTACCTATAACGAAGATTTTTTCAATTTCTTGTGATTCGAATTAAATATTCTTACTTTTGCGCTCCTAAAAATTATTAGATATTATGAATCAATACGAAACTGTTTTCATTTTAAATCCCGTTCTATCAGACACGCAGATAGAGGAAACAGTAAAAAAATTTGAAGATTTCCTTAAAAAACAGGGAGGCAAAATGGTCTCCAAGGAAAACTGGGGGCTTAAGAAGCTTGCGTACCCCATCCAGAACAAAAAAAGTGGTTTTTATCACTTATTCGAATTCACGGCGCCCGGAGAAGCCATCGGGCCTTATGAGCAAGAATTTAGAAGAGACGAGCGTATCATGCGATTCCTGACGGTCAAGTTAGATAAACACGCGATCGAATGGGCGGAAAAAAGAAGAACTAGACTCAAAGCTAAAGCATAGGCACCATGGCAAGTATTGAACAACAGGCAAAAGGAAAGAAAGACGGTGAAATCAGGTATCTGACACCGCTGAATATCGAGACCAATAAGCAAAAGAAGTATTGTCGCTTTAAGAAGTCCGGGATCAAGTATATCGATTATAAAGATCCAGATTTCCTGATGAAACTCGTAAATGAGCAAGGAAAATTACTTCCAAGGAGACTTACAGGGACATCGCTGAAATACCAGAGAAAAGTGGCTCAGGCCGTTAAGAGGGCACGTCATTTGGCATTGATGCCCTACGTTGGAGATTTATTAAAGTAACAAGAAAATCGAATGGAACTTATATTAAAGGAAGACGTATCGAACCTTGGTTTCAAGGACGACGTCGTAAAAGTGAAGAACGGCTACGGTAGAAATTTTCTTATTCCTAAAGGTTTGGCGGTTTTAGCGACTCCTTCTGCAAAAAAAGTGCTTGCAGAAAACATAAGGCAGAAAGCCCATAAGGATGCTCAGATCATTGAAGGCGCCAGGAAGATCGAAGAAGCTATCAAAACCCTGGAAATTAAGATCCCGGCCAAAGTAGGAAGCCAGGATCGACTTTTCGGTTCTATATCGAATATCGATCTAGCGGCTGCATTGGAGAAAGACGGGCATGAAATAGATAAGAAATACATCAGTATCAAGGGAGGAACAATTAAAAGAACCGGCCCTTATGATGCACAGATCAGACTTCACAGAGAAGTGATTGTAGAACTTCCTTTTGAGGTAGTACCCGAGAAAAAGTAGTTATCAATAGGAGTTGATAAGTTGTAAAGAGCTATGCCCGCATAGCTCTTTTTTTTTTGTTACATTTACTTAGACATCCTGATAATACTAACAAAAAAACAAACCGATGAAACTCAAAGTCTTGGCCGTCCTAGGCCTATTGTTCATTACCCTTACTGCAACCGCCCAGGTAACAACTTCCAATATCCGGGGAACAGTGGTTGACGATCAGAACGTTCCTTTATTCGGCGCCAACATTGTTGCGGTTCACAGCCCAACAGGAACCCGTTATGGAGTGATATCTAATGAGGACGGACGCTATAATCTTCTCAACCTGCGTGTAGGAGGACCCTATCAGGTAACGATATCCTATGTTGGATTCAGGGACCAGATGCGAGATGATATCTTTCTATCATTAGGTAAGACTTTTAGTTACAACGCTCAAATGGTCAGCGAAAGTCAGGCACTTGAAGAAGTTGTGCTTATCGGAGATCAGGGCGGTACTTTCGGGAGTGACCGTACTGGTTCAGAAACAAGCTTGGGCAGAAGAGAATTAACCCGTTTGCCTACCATTACACGCTCCGCATCCGATTTTACGCGTTTAGAACCCACTTCAGACGGGAATTCCTTCGGGGGGCGTAATAGCCAGTACAATAATTTTTCACTCGATGGATCTATTTTTAACAATCCTTTCGGTCTCGATGCCGCCACCCCTGGCGGGCAAACCAACGCACAACCAATTTCGCTGGATGCAATCGATCAGATCCAGGTGTCTCTTGCCCCATACGATGTGAGCCAGGCGGGGTTTACCGGAGCGTCTGTAAATGCGGTAACCAAAAGTGGTACCAACGAAATACACGGAACTGTATATGGATTTTATAGAAACCAGGACCTTACCGGCAGCAAAGTTGACGGCGAAGATATTTTTGTTCCAGACCTTTCACAAACACAGTTCGGTGTTAGTATCGGCGGACCGATTGTAAAGAATAAAGTCTTCTTCTTTGCCAATTTTGAAAGCGATAAGCGGGAAGATCTGGGATCTAACTTCGTAGCTAACCGTGGTCAGGGAGGCAATAATGTGTCGAGGGTAAGCGCTGCTGATATGGATGCTGTACAATCAGCATTAGGTACCCTGGGCTATAATACCGGACCTTATGAGGGGTATTTGCTCGATACGGAGTCGATCAAAGGGATCTTTAAGATAGACTGGAATATCAACGACAATAACCGATTGGCACTTATCTATAATTTTCTTGATGCCAAAAGAGATCTTACAGCAAATGAGTTTGCTATTGGAAGGCGTGGACCCGATGCCATTACATTGCAGTTTGCCAATGCAGGATACGAGATCAACAATGAGATCAACTCCTATTTGGCCGAATTAAACTCAACCCTTTCCAATGGAAATGCGGTAAATAAATTTCAGATAGGCTACTCCAAGTTCAACGATTTCAGAAATCCATTTTCTTCTCCTGCACCGGCGATTAATATTCAGCAGGATGGTGTAAGGGCAATTGTAGCTGGTCATGAACCTTTTTCTATCAATAACCGCCTAAAACAAGATGTCTTCCAGATCAGTAATAATATGAACATATTTGCTGGGAAACACACATTCACGGCGGGGATCTCGTATGAAAAATTCAAATTTTTCAATTCCTTCAATCTCGGAGCTTACTTCTTTGCAGATGCCCGCGGTGCTGTAGGGGTTTTTGCTGATTTTCCCAATGTACAGTCATTCCTCGATGCCGTGGATAATGATCTGATTGGCGATGCCATAGGTAATGCAGAGGGAATATTTGCATCAAATAATTCTGTGCCGATTGGAACACCAGGCGGATGGGCGCTTGCAGAAAGTGAATTTGGCCAACTCGCGTTCTACTTTCAGGATGCATGGGATATTTCAGACCGGTTTAAACTCACCTATGGACTCCGTGCCGATAAACCACTTTATTTCAATACCAAGCAATTGATCCAGGAGAATATCGACAGAAAGGGAGGTCTTATACAGGATGGCGGTACTTATGCACCCGATGTTGAATATTTTGATGAAAATGGGAACACAATCCTACTGAGCAGTCTCGATCTTCCCGATCGCGATATACTTTGGTCACCCCGAGTTGGCTTTAACTGGGATGTACATGGCGACAAAACCTTCCAGGTACGAGGAGGATCCGGAATATTCTCCGGGAGATTTCCTTTCGTATGGGTGGCTAACCAGGTGCAGTCTACAGATTTCTTCTTTTATCAGACTACTAATCCAAATTTCCAGTTCCCACAGGTTTGGAGAACCAACTTCGGACTCGATTATAAATTCGAAAATGGTATTATCGCTAGCACCGATATTATCTATACCAAGGACCTCAATGCTGCAACAGTTAATAACTTTGGTGCCGGCACACCGGGCGGGACATTACCCGGAGTTGATAACAGATCGATATACAGACCTGAGGACAGAGCGCAGGGTCCTTTTGGCGGTGCTACGAACGCGTACGTTTTCTCCAATGTAAATAAAGGGAGGTCGTTCAACTGGACAATTAAAGCCCAAAAGCAATGGGATAATAATCTATTTGTGAGCCTTGCCTATAATTTCCTGGACAGTCAGGATGTTAACTCCCTTGGAGCCGAGATCAGCAGCGATATTTTTGATCTTAATCCTGCATTAGGCAACGTTAATACGGCAGCACTCTCTCCTTCACTTTTTGGAAATAAACATCGTGTAGTTGGACAGATCAATAAATCCTGGCAGTATGGTGACAACGATCGCTGGGCTACATCTATAGGTGGGTTCTTCGAATATGCCCAGGGAGCCAGATTCTCATATATCTATTCTGGGGATATTAACAATGATGGTTCATTTACCAACGACCTCATTTATGTGCCAACCGCTGCCGAAATTGGACAGATGCTGTTCGATGGAGATGCTGCCGCTCAACGCACGGCCCTCGAATCGTTTATTCAGCAGAATGATTATCTGAATTCCAGAAGAGGAGGCTATGTTGGTCGTAATGATCAGCTAAGTCCATGGTTTAGTCGTTGGGACCTAAAAATCCTGCAGGATTACAATTTTAACGTAGGTCCTAATAAGAAGAGGCAGACCGTACAGTTTAGTATCGATATACTGAATGCGGGTAACCTTATCAGTTCTAAATGGGGCGTGGTCCAAAACCCTCTGACGACTCAGCCATTGGGAGTACGTATTGACGGAACTGGAAATCCTGTCTATAGCTTCGACCCCACACAGGCAAATACATTTATCAACAATCCCGATCTGATTTCAAGGTGGCAGATGCAATTTGGGTTGAGATACATTTTTTAAGTATAAAATAAATTAAGTCTTGAAGGCCGCTCATTTTGGGCGGCCTTCCTATTTTTGCGGCATGAAGTACATCCGACTTACGGAAGAGCAGCTTGTTGAGCTCCAACAGGAATTTGTAAATTTCCTGGCCACCCAAAGTATAACGGCAGAGGAATGGGATAATCTAAAAACAGAAAAACCGGAATTGGCAGAGGAAGAGATCGATATTTTCAGTGACCTGATCTGGGAAGGGGTTCTTACCAAGGTAGAATACCTTGAAAATATTTCCGCCCAGCATATGCATCTGTTCAGATGCGATAAAAAGGAAATGCAATTGATTTCGGTCAAAGTACTGAATCCTGATATTGATTTAAATACGAAGGAAGGATTTGGCTGGTTCAAAAAAAACTGGCAGTCCGATTTTATAGAATACCTGACCGCGGCCAAGGCCTATTCCGAAGATAAAAACGTGGATAAGTTCGAACTGATCCGGAAGGGAGCTGTTATTACCAAAGGCGAACTGTACCAGTGGTTCGACCAAATCATCGGCGAATGAACCGGCGATTCGCAAGGTCATAACGCAAAAAACTATATTTGTAGCATTATTTTAATTCATGGCGCAGAAACCATCAATACCTAAAGGAACCAGAGATTTTTCACCGGCAGAAATCGCCAGGAGAGACCATATCATCAATACGATCCGCAGCCAATTCGAGCGTTTCGGATTCCTTCCTATTGAAACGCCGGCTATGGAGAACCTGGATACCCTTACCGGTAAATATGGCGATGAGGGTGACCGGCTCATTTTTAAGATTCTCAATTCGGGAGATTATCTGGCCAAGGTCAGTCCCGAAATATATGATAAAAAAGATGCACAGGAACTGGCCAGAAGAATCAGTCAGAAAGCACTGCGTTACGATCTTACGGTTCCCTTTGCGCGTTATGTGGTAATGCACCAGAACGAGATCGATTTCCCTTTTAAACGATATCAGATTCAACCGGTATGGAGGGCAGACCGGCCACAGAAAGGAAGGTTCAGGGAGTTCTTGCAATGTGATGCCGATGTAGTAGGAAGTAATTCACTGATGCAGGAATTGGAATTTATGCAACTCTATGATGCCGTTTTCACGGATCTGGGTTTTAGTGGAATAATCATTCGGCTTAATCACCGAAAGATCCTTTCGGGCCTGGCGGAAATCCTTGGAGCTGGAGATAAGATTATAGAATTTACCACCACTCTTGATAAATTGGATAAAATTGGAATCGATGGGGTGAGAGCTGAACTGGAACAGCGTGGTTTTCCCGAATCGACCTTGTCCGAAATAATCCCTTTATTTTTAGTCCAGAAATCTAATAATGAATTGATAGCTACCCTGAGAAATATTTTGGCTGATAGTACTGAAGGTAAGGAGGGTATTGATGCTCTGGAGTTTTTAGTTAATGCTTCTGCTAATCTCGGAATGCAAAGCTGTGAAGTACGATTAGATATCAGCCTGGCAAGAGGATTAAATTACTATACCGGTCCTATTCTTGAAATTCAGGCACCGGAAGGCGTAAAGATGGGTTCCGTTGGGGGAGGAGGTCGTTATGATGACCTGACAGGAATTTTCGGGCTCAATAACATAAGTGGAGTTGGGATCTCTTTTGGTTTAGACCGGATCTATCTCGTAATGGAAGAATTAGGACTATTTCCTCAGTCTGTAAACAGGGATTTGGAGGTGTTTTTTCTCAACTTTGGGGAAGCTGAGACCATGGAAGCAATGAAACTGCTAAAAGCGATGCGAAAGGCTTCTGTGAAATGTGATATGTACCCAAATCCGGCTAAAATCCAGAAACAGATGAAGTACGCTAATAATCGTGGTGCTCGTTATGTTGTTTCCATTGGGGAAAATGAATTGAAGTCGGGAGTGTTCACGGTTAAGAATATGGAAAGCGGAGAACAATCCAGATATTCCCTAAGCGAGGCCGATACTTTTATCAGATCGCTTTAGGGCGCTTCTGATAGCGATAGCCACTTCCTTATAATAGGGTCCATGGTGCGGAACAAATGCGCTACTATTGCCCATTCCCCAGGTTTCTTCTGCAAACCTTATCAGCGGGATAAGCTTTAATTCTTCTACCTCGCTTTTTTGTTTTCTAAGGTCTTTCAAAGGCTTCTGGAGTTCGCAAATGAAACTATGGTGAAATTCGAAATCTTTAAAATCTTCGTGATGTACCTGCTCTGATCGATATATCCCGATCTTTTCCAAGGTCTCTGCTTCGATCTGAAGGCCGATTTCTTCATGGGTTTCCCGGATGGCTGCAGACAGTATGTTTTCACCTGCTCCTACATGTCCCGCTACAGAAACATCCCAAAGCAGCGGATAAGTTTTTTTACCACTACCTCTTTTCTGGATCAATATCCGTCCGTCGTTTGTATATAACCAAATATGAACAGTAGGATGATAAAGGCCTTTTTTATGGGCTTCAGATTTCATGATCTGTTCTCCCGTATAAGCACCATCGCTATCTAATATATCTACAAGCTCGTCCATTAGGAGGGCGTTTTAAAATCCGCAGCTTTAATCGAAATAGCTAAAAGTTTCTCCTTCTTTTATAGTAAGCAGACTTTCATAAATCAGCCGAATAACATTTTCTACATCATCCCGATGTACCATTTCCACAGTGGTATGCATATACCTTAATGGTAGTGAGATCAAGGCCGAAGCCACACCACCGTTGCTGTAGGCAAAGGCATCGGTATCGGTTCCCGTAGACCGTGAAGAAGCAAGCCTTTGAAAAGGGATCTTCTTTTTCCCGGCGGTCTCAATTATTCGCTCCCTTAACTTATTTTGAACTGCCGGAGCATAAGAAATGACTGGTCCGGCCCCCATTTCGGTATGCCCTTCTTTTTTCTTGTTGATCATAGGCGTTGTTGTATCGTGGCATACATCGGTAACAATAGCCGCATTGGGTTTGATGGTCTGTGTGATCATCTCTGCACCCCTGAGACCTATTTCCTCCTGTACCGAATTGGTAACGTATAAACCAAAGGGAAGGCTTATACTGTTCTCATGCAGCAAGCGAGCTACCTCGGCGATCATGAATCCACCGGCACGGTTGTCTATGGCACGGCAGACAAACTTATTCTTGTTGAGTATCTGGAACGAATCAGGGTAGGTAATCACACACCCTACATGAACACCCATTTTATCTACTTCCTTTTTGTCTTTGGCTCCGATATCGATAAAAATATTTTCGAGTTTCGGTGGTTCTTCTTTGCTTCTGTTACGTGTATGGATGGCGGGCCAGCCGAATACGCCTTTTACGATTCCTTTCTTGGTGTGGATATTCACCCATTTTGATGGAGCGATCTGGTGATCACTTCCTCCGTTGCGGATCACATAGATAAGTCCCTCATCTGTAATGTAATTTACATACCAGGAAATCTCATCTGAATGTCCCTCGATCACTACCTTATATGGTGCATCTGGGTTGATCACTCCCACCGCTGTCCCATAGGTATCGGTAATAAAATCATCCACATAGGGCCGGATGTAATTCATCCAGAGTTTCTGCCCTTCCCATTCGTAACCGGTTGGGGAAGCATTGTTGAGATATTTCTCGAAAAATTCAACAGATTTCTTGTTGAGGACCTTCATATTTTATGGCTTTTATATTTGGTTTACAAACTTAACAATATTCACTTTTATTTAGTATCAGCTCTGAAGTTTAATCTTTAATTTTGGCAAGACATTTGTTTGATATTATTGATGATAAGGAATATTGTTCTCATAAGTATGATGTTGTCTTTTATTTGGGCTGATGCCCAAGTCAAAGAAAAGGAGCTCGACTCGGTCGAAGAGAAGATGATTATAATAGAGGGCGACTCTATCTTTCAGCAATCCATCGCGCTGGACGAAGTATATATTTTTGGCAAGCTGAAGTTCCTATCTTATGAGGACAAGTTGCGGTATTATATTCTGAGAAGGAAGACCATAAAAGTATATCCCTATGCTAAGCTGGCTTCTGAAAGACTGGAAGATCTCAACGATTCGTTGTCCAAAATCAAAAAGAGAAGGCAACGAAAGAAATATACGAAGCATGTTCAAAAGTATATTGAAGGTGAGTTTTCTGAAGAGTTAAAGAAGCTTACCCGGACTGAGGGTCAGATATTGGTCAAATTAATTTACAGACAAACTGGAAATACTGCCTTCAGCCTTGTAAAGGAGCTCAGAAGCGGATGGCGTGCTTTTTGGTATAACACTACGGCCAATATGTTCGACATCAGTATTAAGCAGGAGTATCATCCGGAATCGATTCATGAGGATTATCTTATAGAGGATATTTTACAACGGGCTTTCGCGTCAAAAAGACTTGAGCGCCAGAGGACGGTTCTCGATTATGACTATGCCTCCCTCACTAATAAATGGAATAAGGAAGCTGGAGAAAAAAAATAGTTGCGGGAGTCCAAAAAATCCACTATTTTTATAAGCCTTTTTTCCACCAGATTTCAGTAGGTGTCTCTCTTTTAGAGAGTTAATAAAAGCATCTAAAAAAAATCTTAAAATTAGCGGTTAATATAGTTGCAATTGAAAAATACGTTTTATATTTGCAGCCGCTTTGGGGGATACCTGGGGCGCATTACGGTGATTTAGGGGTTTCGAAGTAAGGGATTCCGGGTATAATCACAA
>CAMYIE010000033.1 GCA_947258405.1 uncultured Eudoraea sp.
TATTGTATATTATTACGGATTCCAATTCATCCCTTTCCGTTATCAATTAAAAAAGGCCTCCAAAAAGAGGCCTTTTTACTGTAGCGAGAGGGAGACTTGAACTCCCGACCTCAGGGTTATGAATCCTGCGCTCTAACCACCTGAGCTACCTCGCCGTAAGCGGCTGCAAATATAGCGGTAAATTTTCAGTCGTTCAAAAATCACTTCCGAAAAAATATTATCTGACAAATATTTTTTAATCATATTTAAATATATATATTGTCCGAAGTTAATGCCTGTGTAAATGAGTGATAAAATTAAGTTTGAGATTGAATTTGTAATACAGTCATCCCCTCAATTGTTATATCAGTACCTGTCTACCCCATCCGGACTGTCGGAATGGTTCGCCGACAATGTAAATTCCAGGGGTGAGGTTTTCAGCTTTATATGGGACGGCTCTGAAGAACAGGCCAAATTGTTAAAGAAAAAGAACGACGATTTTGTGAGATTCTCCTGGGAGGAAAATGAAGATGATAGTTTTTTCGAAATGCGCATTATTGTAGATGAGATCACTAAGGATGTTTCTCTTTTTATTACAGATTTTGCTGAAGAAGACGAAACGGAAGAGTCGAAAATGTTATGGGAAAATCAGGTTTCCGACCTGAAGCAGGTATTGGGATCTAAATAAAATAGCAGTTTTACAGTATATTTGGCCCCGGAAAATCGGGGCTTTTTTTATGGTCAATTATAACGGAATTTTGGTGAGTCAAGACACTCCTTTGTTTACGGAGGCCAACCGGGCGTTTGGTTATGGAGATGCCCTTTTTGAAACCATTCGCAGTTTTGGTACTACCATATTCTTTTGGGAAGATCATTACCTGAGATTAATGGCTTCAATGCGTATATTACGAATGGAGATCCCAATGGAGTTTACAATGGAGTTCCTGGCTGATGAGGTTCAGCGTGTACTGGAGTCTGAAGGGCTAAATTCGACCCCTGCACGCATCAGGCTTTCGATTTTCAGGAAAGATGGCGGCAGATACAGCCCAAGTACCAACGAGGTTTCATATCTTATAAAAGCTGAGGAGATTGCCAATCCTTTTTTTGTATTAGATACATCGCCCTACCGGATCGAGCTGTTCAAGGAACATTATTTAAACACCGGCTTATTATCTACACTTAAGACCAATAATCGTATTCTCAATGTTGTGGGTAGTATTTATGCTAAGGAAAGTGAGGTCGATAATCTTATTTTACTCAACCATAAAAAGCAAGTGGTAGAGGGACTCCACGGCAACATTTTCCTTGTAAAGGACCAACTTGTTTTAACACCGCCATTGACAGATGGCTGCATTAATGGAATTATTCGCAAAAACCTGATTGAAGTTCTAAAAAATGAGCCGCAGTATGAATTGAAGGAGACCAGTATCTCACCCTTCGAACTCCAAAAGGCCGATGAAATATTCCTAACCAACGCCATTATGGGTATTCAACCTGTAACTCACTATCGGAGGAAGGAATTTGGCACCTCTGTTGCTCAGAAACTGATGGCAAAATTAAACGCAAAGGCCCGGCTAAATTAATTCAGGCTCGGGTTTTCAGGAGCATTCGACCATAAGAGATAATCCCCGCCCAATTCTATCATATGTTCTTTCCAAAAAGCCTTGGTAGATTTTTGTATGATATCACTTTCGTACTGGTTGGGTACTACGATCCACGATTTAGACATCAATTCCTCATCGAGCTGCAGGCTCGACCATCCTGAATAACCAAGGAAAAACCTGATGTCTTGCTCAGTGATAACACCCTGATTAATCAGTGCGACGGTGATATCGAAATCTCCACCCCAATAGATACCGTCCGATATTTCAACACTATTAGTGATCAGATCCGGGACTTTATGGATAAAATAAAGATTGTCCTGTTCTACAGGACCGCCATTGAATACCTGAAGCGGGACTTCGATTTCGGTGATAAGGTCGTTGATATGATATTCAAGGGGTTTGTTGAGGATAAACCCTACCGAACCTTCATCATTATGTTCGGCCAGTAAAACCACAGAGCGGTTAAAGGAGACATCTCCGGTTAAAGTTGGCTCCGCAATTAACAGTTTTCCTTTTTTGGGTTTAACACTCAGCATAACAAATTAGCTATAACTAAAAATAGAATAATTATTAGAATTTACAAAAAGGTCCTGAAACCAAAAAACACCCCCGGTAAGGAGGTGTTTCTTATATATTGTAAAAGGATGAATTAGTTTACTGAATCGCTCAAATCTGAGCCTGCTTTAAACTTCACCACATTTTTAGCTGGGATATGAATAGTTTGCCCTGTAGAAGGATTTCTTCCTTCCCTTGCATTTCTTCTGGATACAGACCAGGATCCAAAACCTACTAAAGATACTCTGTCACCTTTTTTAAGAGATTTTTCAACATTCCCGAGGAAAGACTCAAGAGACTTCTTAGCTGCTGCTTTTGTGATGCCAGCATCGGCGGCCATAGCGTCGATTAATTCTGTTTTGTTCATAATTTAAAAAAATTAATTGTTGTTATATATTTTGTAAAGCTTTAACAAATTTATACGGATTTGCGGGTAACGCAAGTAAAATCAAGGGAAATCGGCGTTTTTGTTGATAACTTGAAATGTTTGTTGATAAAGTCACCCTCTTTTGTTTAATTCTCTCAGGTCAATAACAGTGGGCCTTCAGCTCATATGAGCTTCTTTATCGATTTTTAGACCGTTTAATAGTTCTCCGACCGTCATTCTGCGTTTACCGGCAAGCTGTATTTCTAATAATGTTATATAACCATTCTCAACAGCCACTTTTATCGTCTTTTTGTCAGCGTAAATTTTACCTGGTTTATCGGTGTGGTTAACGGATTGGAGATCAGCCTTAAAAATTTTCACCTCCGAAATTTGCTCTCCATTATACAGGCGGGTCCATGCTCCCGGGTAGGGACTCAGGCCCCTTATATGATCAAAAACCTGAGTGCCACCTTTGTCCCATACTATTCTACAACTGTCTTTATAGATCTTTGGGGCTGTTTTATACTCCTTACTGTAAGATTGTACCTTGGTTTCCACTTCTCCTTTTGCGATTAATGTCAGGGTTTTCAGAACTAACTCTGCACCCAGTTCCATCAACCGGTCGTGTAACCCCCCTGCCGATTCATTTGCTCCAATCGAGGTAGCCTCCTGAAGTATTATCTCACCGGTGTCTATTTTCTCGTTGATGTAGAAGGTTGTCACACCAGTCTCACGCTCTCCATTGATCACAGCCCAGTTGATAGGGGCTGCACCC
This sequence comes from uncultured Eudoraea sp., assembly GCA_947258405.1. Lineage (GTDB taxonomy): Bacteria > Bacteroidota > Bacteroidia > Flavobacteriales > Flavobacteriaceae > JAHEJJ01. Next base: position 3,281 of record CAMYIE010000033.1, read on the forward strand.
CTATAATCGGGGAGGAGGGAAGCATGCAGGTTAATGGTTCCATATTCGGGTAGTTTCCATATTATTTCGGGGAGCATTCTGAAAGCGACTACTATAAATACATTGGCTTCAAGGGCTTTGAGCTCTTCTATAAATTCAGGATCCCTTAGTTTTACCGGTTGAAGAATGGGAATGGCATGTTCGAGGGCATATTTTTTAACCGCCGATTCAGAAATCTTTCGTCCTCTGCCTGCAGGTTTATCCGGAGCAGTTACTACTCCGACTAATTCATAATCCGAATTAACAATCCTGCTGAGGGAACCAACCGCAAAATCGGGTGTGCCCATAAATACAATTTTGAGTTTTCTCATCGGCTTTTTACGTATTCATTTTTCGAATTTACAGCTATCATTCGGTCTTCCAGCAAGCTTTGTAAAGTTGTAAGCAGCTGGTGTTCGTTACACATCAAATGTTCGATTAATTGACGGGAAGTATAGGCATGCCCCTCCAATGCAGTCAATATTTTATCTCTGATGTTTTGCGCTTCCGAATCCGAATCATAGTTTTTTTCTACACAAACATCGCAGTGTCCGCAGTTTTCGAGGATGTTCTCACCAAAATACCTCAATAATTGCTTGCTTCTGCATTGTTTGGTATTTTCGATATAGTTGAACATATGCCGAAGTTTTTCCGATTTCATACGACGCAAAGCTTTTAACTCGGGTGCAAACCGGTAAATTGTTGTGTCGTCTTCCCTTGGAACCAGGAAGGTTATCTCCAGATCGGTATGCCCTGCCTGATAACTGATGATCGAATCTTTTTGAAGCTGCTCAAGCGCCTTTAATATTGTGTTTTCTTTTACCGCAGATTTTTTAGCTATCAATCGGGTGTTGATCCTTGTTTCAAAATCAAATACCCCGCCATAAGTGCGCAACAGGTTTTGTACCAAGACCGCGATATCACGATTTTTATCAAGGTAGTTCATCAGTATATTTTTACCGACGGAAAATTGGATTAGTGTTCTTCTTTGGAAGTTTTGGGATAATGAAAGCACCGAGTGTTGATCCATAATCCTTAACCCGTTATATACTAAGGAAGAATTTAGTTTATATGCCTCACAGAAAGCATTAAAATTAAATTGTAAGACCTGATCTTTTCCTTCTCCATAGGAGATCTGAAAAAAACTGTTCAATTTCCTGTAAAGTAATTTGAGGAAGGCTACATCGGGTATGGTGTCCAGAAATTGTTCTTTGGCTTTACGTTGATCGCCTGGGTCGTATATCAGTACGGCTTGTGCTTCCGAACCGTCTCTTCCTGCTCTTCCCGACTCCTGGAAGTAATTCTCCAGGCAGTCTGGTATCTGGAAATGTGCTACCAATTCCACATCGGGCTTATCAACACCCATCCCAAAGGCATTTGTAGCCACAATAATCTTCGATTTGTTATTCATCCACGACCTAAGCTTGGATTGCTTATCCTCTCTCGACATTCCGCCGTGGTAGAAGGTTGCCGAAATTCCTTTTTTGTTCAGATATGTGCTGATTTCCAGGGTGTTTCTACGCGTTCGCGTATATACTATGCCACTTCTTTTCACAGCTGTACACAGGCTATAGAGGCGGTTATTTTTATTTTCGTCTGCTATAACCCTATAAGCAATATTAGGTCTCTGAAAGGAGTCTTTAAAAGTTCTGAAATTGTGAAACCGAAGCTGATCGCTAATGTCCTTAGCAACGGGCTGAGTAGCCGTTGCGGTTAGTGCGATCATGTTTATTTCCGGTTTCATATCACGTAAGACCCCACATTCAAGATAAGCAGGCCTAAAATCGTGCCCCCATTGAGAAATACAATGCGCCTCATCTATCGCCCAAAGGTTTACCGGCATTTCGGCGATACGTTCCTGTACCAAAGATTGCTGCAAGCGCTCGGGTGATAGATAGAGGAACTTATAATTTCCGAAAATGCAATTATCCAGTTGCTTGATCACTTCATCCTGACTGAGCCCTCCTGTTAGTGCTATAGCCTTGATATCGCGTTTTTTCAATTGGCTCACCTGATCCTGGATGAGGGCGATCAAAGGCGAAACCACTATACAAATCCCCTCTCTTATAAGTCCGGGGATCTGATAACACAAAGATTTCCCGCCTGCAGTCGGCATTAGTGCTAATACATCCTGACCCGATAGCACCGCTTCAATGATCTCGGCCTGAGATCCCCTAAAACTCTGGTGGCCCCAGTATTTCTTTAAGATATTTAAGGGTTCCTGGATCACAGAATGGATTTTATCAGGTCGGTAACAAATGAACTTCGCTCCTGGAGTGTGCCAAAAGGCAGGTTAACCGGATTATAGTCGAAGGAGGTATAGGTCTTAACCAGTTCCAGGTGTATGGCACTGGCCTGTTCAAAGCTTTCAAACCGTTCTTCGTCGCTCTGGTAGATTCCTTCCCATGGTGGAAGAATCACTACTGTATCGTATCGGTTATCCTTACATGCAGCTATAAAATCAGGACCATAGCTCTGGTCAAAATAGTCCATATAGGCCAGGACATCGGGTAAACCTCTGTCGAAAAAGACAACAGATTCGGGCGCCATGGTGGCTTTTTGAAACTGGTCTAGACGACCATTGAGTATTCTTTGATTAAACTGGTATGGATCATCTACGAAAACCAGCGGATTGCTTTCAAATGAAACGGTATCAACACCATTGATCGCTTCAGAGGTGAGATCCCTTATGATCTCATGATAGCAGAGGAAGCCATCTTCCTCAAGATGTCGTACTAGTGAAGTTTTTCCCGTTCCGGGTCCCCCGGTAATTACAATTCTTTTTGGTGACAAATCAAATAACTATTTACCACAAAAATAAGGATTAGGATGTTGCCCGAGAAATTAGCTTTGAAGCTGTATATTTGCAAAAACTTTTGGATGGATACCGAAAAATCGGATGAATTTTACGGTCGATTAAAAGAAGAGTTGCACAAAACAAGCAGTTGGCCTTCAGATTACCTTTATAAGTTTATCGTTCCGACCGACCCAGAAAAAATTAACGAAATCACAAAAATTTTCGATAATACAGGGGCAGTAATAGAATCAAAAAAATCACGGAAAGGAAAATACACAAGTTTATCGATAACGGTTAATATGCCTGATCCGGATGCGGTTATCGAAAAGTATAAGGAAGTAGGAACGGTGAAAGGCGTTATCTCGTTGTAATATAGCATTTGTCTCATAATTTTGTTAATTTGCACAGGTTATTCGACCACTTCCAAATCGAATATTAATTTTTAACTACACTGATTTGAATCCAGTAGAAAATTTAGAGTACAACACGGAACGTTCCATGTTGATCATACCCGAGTACGGGCGCCATTTTCAAAAAATGGTAGACCATGCGGTATCTATAGAAGATAAAGAAGAGCGAAACAAGGTAGCAAAGGCCATTATAAGTGTGATGGGGAACCTTCAACCGCATCTCAGGGATGTTCCTGATTTCCAGCATAAACTTTGGGATCAGCTTTTTATCATGTCCGATTTTAAACTCGATGTGGAGTCTCCATTCCCAAAACCTTTGAAAGAAGTGCTCGAGCAGCGGCCCGATCCTTTGGAATATCCCCAGAATCACCCGAAATACCGCTTTTATGGCAATAACATAAAGCGAATGATCGATGTGGCTATCAGTTGGGAAAAAGGAGATATGCGCGATGGCCTGGAATATGCGATTGCCAACCACATGAAAAAGTGTTATCTCAACTGGAATAAAGATACAGTTGACGACAAGGCGATTTTTGAACATCTTTTAGAACTGAGCGATGGTCAGATAGATCTCGCTTCCGATGGTGAGAACCTCACAGATGCCGGTCAGTTCTTAAAAGTTAGAGCGTCAAAATCTAACCGGGGGAAAGGTAAACAAGGACAGAGAAATACCAATCGCGGTAAAAAACGCTACTAATTTACTTCTCCTCAGATGGGTACATTTATTATAGAGGGCGGTCACAAACTACACGGTGAAATTACCCCTCAGGGAGCCAAAAATGAGGCTCTTCAAGTCCTATGCGCTGTATTACTGACATCTGAAAAAGTTGTTGTACGCAACATACCCGACATTATTGATGTAAATAAGCTTATCGCCCTGCTGAAAGACTTCGGGGTAAAAATTGAAAAACTGGGTAAGGGCAGCTATAGTTTTCAGGCCGATAACATAGATATGGACTACCTCCAGTCGGACGATTTTAAGAGAGATGGCGGCGGCCTGAGAGGTTCAATAATGTTAGTAGGCCCACTTTTAGCCAGGTTTGGTAAGGGATATATTCCCAAGCCCGGAGGTGATAAAATTGGAAGAAGGCGATTAGACACTCATTTTCAGGGATTTATCAACCTGGGAGCAAAATTCAGGTACAACCGTGAAGAGCATTTTTACGGGGTGGAGGCTGAAAAGCTAAAAGGTGCTTATATGCTCCTCGATGAAGCCTCTGTTACCGGTACAGCCAATATCGTAATGGCAGCAGTATTAGCGAAAGGAACCACCACCATATACAATGCAGCCTGCGAGCCTTATTTGCAGCAGCTTTGCAAGATGCTCAATCGGATGGGAGCAAAGATCAGTGGGATCGGTTCAAATTTACTTGTAATCGAAGGGGTTGAGGATCTGGGAGGTACAGAACACCGCATGTTGCCCGATATGATCGAAATCGGTAGCTGGATAGGTTTAGCTGCGATGACCAAGAGCGAGCTTACAATAAAGGATGTAAGCTGGGACGACCTTGGCCAGATCCCTATAGTTTTTGAAAAACTGGGAATCCATATTGAACGCCGCAAAGATGATATCTACATCCCTGCACATACCGATGGATACAAAATACACAATTATATAGATGGCTCCATCCTCACTGTTTCAGATGCACCATGGCCAGGGTTAACACCCGATCTGTTAAGTATTATCCTGGTGATTTCTACTCAGGCGAAAGGGGAGGTGTTAATTCATCAGAAAATGTTCGAAAGCCGGCTTTTCTTTGTAGACAAACTAATCGACATGGGTGCCAAAATTATTCTTTGTGATCCACACCGTGCTACAGTCATCGGCCATGATTTTAATTCAAACCTTAAAGCTACTACAATGGTATCGCCCGATATCAGAGCAGGAGTTTCATTGTTGATTGCCGCCTTATCGGCCAAAGGCACATCCACTATTCATAATATCGAACAGATAGACCGGGGTTATGAGGATATCGACAACCGCCTTCGTGCTATCGGGGCGCATATAGAAAGGGTTTCCTGATATAACCTTCCTTACATAGATTAGCAGAAAATCAGTATCTCAACCCATACCAAATTAATCAATAGAAGTAAATGAAGCAGTTTTCTTTGGAAAATACACTCCTGATCAACAACCAATCCGGATCTAAAAAACGGTTTGAACTTCATGTCGGGGATCATATTGCCTTTATGGATTACATCCTCAATAAAAAGGGGGTGATCTATCTTACCCATACCGAAGTCCCTGTGGCCTTAGAAGGGCAGGGGGTAGGCAGTGCGATAGTTTCAAAGGTATTGGAGTACATCAGGCAGGAAGAACTAAAAATGGCACCCTTATGCCCATTCTTAGCCGCCTATCTTAAAAAGCACCCTGAGGCCGCTAAAGGGCTCTTAGCACCTGGTTTTTCTATCGGTTAATCCATCCTTGCTTCGAGGAAGGATATCAGAAGTATTAAGAACCATATAGCGGTTCTTAACCAATTGATGTGCAGCATTTGCTTAAGCTGTGCGTCGCTATGGGTTCCATCAGAGATTTTCCGATGTGCAGGAACAAAATAAAGAAAAGTAATTATCCAAACTGCGATGACCAATAAGGCGACGGAAATATCGTAAAGCGATGCTCTGTTCAACAGGAAAATGATGGTAATGATAAGTTGTCCCACCATCAGGGGAATAACAACAAATGAGATCTTTTTAGTATACTGCCGGTGCCAGAATATCAGGTCATTTTTACTATAATACCGAAAACCCGGGTAGATGATTATCTGAACAAGTAAGATCAGTATAAAAAGACTCAGATCGAATAGTAATCTAAGTTGCTGAAGGTCCATATTATTTCACCTCTTCTCGTCCGTCAGGATAAAGCGCGAAACGGCCTTTTTCTCTTTCATGTACCTGATCTGGATATGGCCATGGCCAACCTCCAAATCGGGTGAGTCTGTAATCTTCCATAGCTTTTTCTATTTCCGGCTGTGTATTCATCACAAAGGGCCCATACTGCACTACAGGCTCAGAAATCGGAAGGCCCTGAAGCACTAATAAATGAGCCTTTTCACTCCCATTTTCTATCAAGGTCTCAAACTGTGGATCAAGATCCGCACCTTCGCCTGATTCAATTGACATTCCATCCAGCTTTAGTGTATCCCCATCATAAAAATAGAGGCTTCGATTTACTCCTGTCTGCGCATTGGGCAGGACCAGCCTACCACCAGGTGCTATATGAATATTCCAGATAGCTACCTTATGTTCCACATTTTTTGCCCAGGAATCGGGTGCTGGCTCCGGAGCCATTTGTTCGCGCCATTGGCCTGCAATAACCTTTATCTCGGCATGCTCTTCTCTGATTATTGGAATCTCTTCGTGCCATAACATTTTAAAATGTGGCTCAACAAATTTTGCCTTCTTAGGAAGATTTAACCATATCTGGAACAATTCCAGGGGGTTTTCTTCATCACGATTAAGCAAAGGGAACATTTCGGAATGCTGGACTCCCCGACCTGCAGTCATCCATTGAACATCCCCCTGACCGAACCTCCCGGCGGCTCCTAATGAATCTGAATGATCACAATAGCCTTTATTCACAATGGTAATGGTTTCAAAACCACGATGAGGGTGATAGGGAAATCCGGGTACATGATGCCCGTGATACATCCTCCAACCGTCTTTTATTGTAAAATCATTACCGAGAATACGACCATCGAGGGAAGCATCCGGCCCCATTTGATCGTTCCCTTTCGGATAATGATCCATATGATAAACACAGAACAGAAAAGGATCCTGAGTTTCCCAGGGCAAGCCGAGTTTGAATTTGCGCAAAAGGTTACTAGACATGTGTTAAAAACACTGATTGAAACTCTTATGAATAGATATTATACTTCTCTGCCAGTATAGGTCAATTCAATACTGTTTAACCTTCAAATCCTACCTTATTGTGCTTACCATCGCAATAGGGTTTGTTGGCAGAGGCTCCGCACCTGCAGAAAGCAGTGGTGCGCTCCTTAACTTCTTTCTGGCCATCGGCCGCAGTAATTTCCAATTGTCCGTGTACAAGAAGCGGGCCGTTGGCCATCACTTCAACTTTTGTTCCTTCATTCATAGTTTCCTGTTTTTCTTCCGATTTGTTTTCCGAATAATATGTAAGGGCGGCCGAAGGGCATTTATCGATTTGCCTCATTAGCTCTTCCTTACTTGCTTTTTCTGCCTGTATCCAGGGCTTTTCGTTGGGTCGGTAGACCTGAGGTAATGTTTTTACACAGATCTCCGAATGAATACACTTACGAGGCTTCCATACTACGGTTAACTCACCGCTTTTGTATTCTTTTACCAATTCCGTTTTTCCCATGGTGTACGTATGACAATGTTAATAGTAGAATTTATCAATTTAAGGTTACGATAGACCTATTAGTTACCGCTTATCGGCGGAGGTCCGTCGATGATGGCTTTATATTTCTGATTTCCTTTTTGTTTTATAAATTCTGCTTTGATGTTTTCTACCAGTTTAGGGTTTTCAAATAAATCGAGCATCGTCATACTCATTGCTTTGGCTGCAAAAACCATCCCTTTATGGCCTATACTCATACCCCCGCAAGCTACAACAGCCCATGAATGCCAAGGGGTATCCTTTGGAGCTGTAGTAACACTGAGGTTTATATTTGGTACATTCCAGCTCACATCGCCCACATCTGTTGAACCTCCACCCGGATCCTCTTTGGTATCCTCGAGAGGTCTGATCTGACTGTCCATACCCACCTGAGGTTTTCCTGTGATCTCCTGTATCTTTTTGGCAAACGCCACTTCCTTTTCATCATAGGTGATCGGACCCAGTAATTCAAGGTTTTTTTGCATCACCTCACCGCCGGTGCGATTTACCAACACCTCATAGATCCCCGATATCAACGATATTTTGTAATCGACATTTGCCATAATGGCGGCGCCTTCGGCCATTTCTTTAACCCTTGCGTAGACCGGCATCATTTCGCTTCGTTTAGGATCGCGTACTCTTACCCATATTTTGGAGTAATCGGGTACCACATTGACCACCTGGCCACCATCCTGAATATGATAATGGATTCGGGTAGAGGGTTTTATATGTTCCCTGTAATAGTTAATACCAGTGGTGTAGAGTTCCAGGCCATCGGATGCACTTCGACCATTCCAAGGATCCGCCGAGGCATGAGCAGCCTGGCCGAAAAACTCGACCTTAAAGTCTACCAGTGCCAGAGTGCTCTGAACATCTGCTTCAGTTGAGGCTCCAGGGTGCCAGCTGATATTCACATCCACACCATCCCATAGTCCTGCTTCTACCATCCAGATTTTTCCAAAGAATTTTTCCTCGGCTGGCGTACCGAAAAACTTAACGGTTCCTGAGATCTTACCCTGATCGATCAATTCCTTGACAGCAATAGCAGCCCCCAGGCTTGCAGTTCCGAAAAGGTTATGGCCGCAACCATGACCTGCTGCACCTGCATTCAAAGGCTCTTTTGTAGGTTGAGCTTTTTGAGAAATACCAGGCAGGGCATCGAATTCCCCAAGAATCCCGATAACGGGTTTGCCCGATCCATAAGTGGCAACAAATGCTGTTGGCATTCCTGCTACTCCACGCTCTACTTTAAATCCATTTGCTTCGGCATAGTCTGCAAGGAGCTTGGAGGATTCAGCCTCCTGAAAGGCGGTTTCGGCATGTGCCCAAATGGCGTCACTTAATTGAATGAGTTCTTCCTGTTTGCTATCAACAGAACTGATAATCTCTTTTTTGTTGGCTTTCATTTTTTGGGCACTTATTGGAGCACCCAACATAACAAGAGCTGCAAATAATAGTATTTTTTTCATAGTTAAAGTCAGTGATTATTGATTGTGTTTTTCTTTATAGTGTACGTATGAAGTTTTAATAATTTCTTTGAGTACCTCTAAATCAACATCGCTCAAGCGCTTGATATAAAGGCAAGACTTGCCCGTACGGTGCTTGCCTAATCTTTGAAGCAGCTCTTTATTGTGTTCAGCACCGGCTCCAACATAAAGTGAAAAATCCTGTGTTCTGGGAGAAAATCCGGTTAAGAGCATGTCGCCCTCACGCCCGGAGTCGTATCGATAATGATAACTCCCAAAACCTATAATACTGGGGCCCCACATCGTTGGTTTTTCGCCTGTTATCGACTCTATCATCTCCAGTAACAGAAAGGCGTCTGCCTTTTTTTCAGACGGGACAATCCCTTCGAGAAATTCGGTAACTGATTTTCCGGTAGGGATTGTTTTATTCGTTGTCATCAAAAAATAATAAAGCTAAAAATAAGCATTTCCAAATTGTTTATACAACAAAAAAAGTCTTTACCCCTCAAGGGCAATGACCTGTTAGTCTTTATAGACTATGTAAATTATTAACTAGCCGTTTAGGGCTTCTTTATAGGTCTCCAGGCAACGCTGCCTCGCAAATTTGTGTTCAACGATAGGAGGGCAATAGTCTTCGCTTTGGTATTCGGGCACCCAATGGGATATATATGCGCGATCTTTGTCGAACTTGTCGGCCTGGGTATAAGGATTAAAGATCCTAAAATATGGAGCGGCATCAACACCGCTACCTGCAGCCCATTGCCAGTTGCCAACATTACTACTGAGTTCAAAATCGAGCAGTCTCTCCGCAAAATATGCCTCACCCCATCTCCAGTCGATCAAAAGATGTTTACATAGAAAACTAGCTACTAACATCCGTACGCGATTGTGCATGTAACCTGTAGCGTTGAGCTCCCTCATTCCAGCATCAACCAGCAAATAACCAGTTTCACCGTTTTTCCAGGCTTCGAAGTCCTGCTCATTGTTACGCCATTTAATCCTGTCGTATTTTGCTTTGAAGGATGTGTTTATAGTATGGGGAAAATGCCACAATATCTGCATAAAGAATTCCCTCCAAATAAGTTCATTCCAAAACGTTTCGTTTTCCTGTTCTATAGCCTTTTGCATAGCCTCCCTGATCGATATGGTCCCGAATCTGAGATGCGGACCCATTCTCGATGTCCCTTCTTTCCTTGCCGGAAAGTTTCGGGTAGCCTCATAATTTCCAAGGAGCTGGGAAGACCAATTATATGAAGGGACTGATATTGGTGATCTTTCAAAACCTATATCTTTTAGATCTTGCCATGGTAATTCCTCTGTGCTTATAATCTTCTCTAAATGGTCTTCGCTGGGGCAAGATTTAAGTGTATCCTGATTAAACTCAGATTTCCATCTGTTCTTATAGGGTGTATAAACCACATAGGGATCACCATCATCTTTGGTGATTTGATTTTCTTCAAAGATCACCTGGTCTTTAAAAAGATTAAATTCAATATTCATGGAATCCAAGTAACCGGCAATTTCATTATCCCGTTTTAGAGCATAGGGCTCATAATCTTTATTGGCATATACGGCCTGTACTTTGTATTTTGAAGTGAGGGACCCAAAAATTTCCAGAGGACTTCCATGATAGACTCCTACCAATCCTTTCGACGATTTACCAAGAGTATCGCGTATTTGCCCAAGACTTTCATGTATGAAGCTGACCCTTGCATCGTTAGCAGGAAGGTCCTGGAGAATCTCATCGTCGAAAATAAAAATCGGCAATACCCTATTGGCCGATGTCAGGGCGGCATGTAATCCTCGATTATCATGAAGTCTGAGGTCTCTTCTGAACCAGAATATGGATACTTTTTCTGTCAAACTAGGTAATATTCAGTGAGGAGATGCCGCCGTCAACGCCAAAAGTTTGACCGGTTATCCAACTTCCTGAATCAGAAAGTAATAAGGCTGCTAATTGAGCAATATCATCGGTTTTTCCAACGCGTTTTAAAGGATGTCTTTCGGCCATCATTTGCTTTTTCCGATCGTTATTCAAAAGGCGTGATGCCAAAGGGGTATCTATCAGCGATGGTGCAATGACATTACAACGGACTTTTGGTGCATATTCTGCCGCCAGGGCTCGTGCAAAACCCTCTACTGCACCTTTAGCCGCGGCTATACTCGTATGGAACGGCATACCGGTAGCTACAGCCACAGTACTGAAAAAGACCATAGATGATCCTTCTGCCATTCGGGGCATAATATCTTTTAAAACCCGCACCATGCTGAAGAAATTGATCTCCATGTCTTCACTGAAATTCTCAGCTGATAGCATTTTAAATGGTTTTAAGTTTATACTCCCCGGACTATAAACAAAACCGTGTATTTCTTCAGGGAGCACATCCAGGTCGAGCTCGTCCTTTAAGGTATCGAAAGGAATATGGGTCACCGGTATCCCACTGATATTATCTTTGGTTCGGGAGGCGATATAAACCTGATAATCCTTCATAAGAATCCTGGCTAGCTCTAGTCCTATACCATGGGATCCTCCTATCATTAGAATGTTTTTTTTCGATGTCATACTGTTAATTTAATTTATTGCGAGATATCAATACCTTAATTACTGCACTTTCTTTTTATGCAGTATAGTCGCCTGGACGCTTATTTTATGCTCATAGTGCTGGTCGCCCCCTGTATTGAGCCGAATATTTCATTGAGCTTGGTAGTTCTGAACTTGAAGATACGCTGTAGTTGATTTTTTACTACCAGCCAGTGCATGAGCCTTCCCAGCACGCCCAGGGGTAATTTGTAATCGATAATATCTTCCATGATTACCCCATCCCCTTTGGATTTGATAAAATGTTTATGATGCCAGAGCGAATAGGGACCGAAGCGCTGTTCATCAACAAAATATTCACCCTGTTTTACATGGGTGATCTCCGTTACCCATTTGGTGGCAATACCCTTGAATGGGTATACCTTATACTGAATGATCTGACCAGGGAACATAGGTCGGTTACCACCAGACAATATTTTAAACCCCATATGAGGAGGTGTTATCACACTAAGATTCGCCGGACTCGACAGAAACTCCCAGGCTTGATCCATGCTTATTGGCAATTCCTGAAGTGAATGTAAACGATAAATTTTCATGCCTCCAAAAATAAACAGCATTCTGTTTAATAAAAAAGATTTATAGTTAAACAAATAATAAATCAACTTATCTTCCACCTGATAATTAGCATTTGGGGCTGTCTGTAGTGTTATTTTTACCAATGGATTACTATTTTTGAATTACTTCCCCGATTTTTTTACCTTATAACCAGATAACCCCTCATGAAGAAGCTTAAGTTGTTGTATTGCTTTCTCCTATTCTCACCTGTAGTAGTGGGTCAGCAAACTGTTACGCTGGAAGGTACCCTTCCTGTATCGGTTGGTGAATCATCGGGATTGATTTACTACAATGGGAAACTGATCACTCATAATGATTCCGGAAATGAGGCTACGCTCATAGAGATCGAACCTGCTTCCCGTGATGAGATCCGGGTAGTGCGCATTAGCAATGCTGAAAATGTTGATTGGGAGGATATCACCCAGGACGATACCTATATTTATATTGGGGATATCGGGAATATTAATGGTAACAGAACCGATCTGGGCATATACAGGATCCGCAAGTCTGACTATGACAGTTCTGATAGTGTTACAGCAGATTGGATTGGTTTTAGTTATTCAGATCAGCAAAGTTTTCTTGCGACGCCAAATTCTGACTGGGATGCGGAAGCAATAACCATAATCAGAGGCCAGTTAACAGTTTTTACCAAGCGCTGGAAGAGCGGTGGTACAACTGCCTATACGGTCCCGAATAGCCCTGGAGAACACTCGGCTTTAAATATTGGGACTTCTATGGTCAGTGGATTGGTTACAGCGGCTACCTATAACCCATTTTCAAATATTTTATATATTCTGGGTTATTCTCAGTTTTTACAACCTTTTGTGGTGCGATTTCAGGATCCGCCAGGGCCCCAGTCTTTTGGGGGAACAGGGCAGCAAATAAATCTGGATATTGGATTCGGACAAGCTGAAGGTATGTGCTTTGTCGATCACAATACATATTATATTTCTACTGAGCGCTTCGAAAATTCGAGTCCGCCTGTAGTTCTTGCGGCTAGTTTGTTCAAGTTGAAAACAGAAGATGATCCGGTAGAGGTCTTACCACCGGCTGAAGAAGACCCTATACCCGATCCGGACGAAGATCCCAAAGGGAATCCCGACCCTAATGAGGAAATTGACGATGAACTAATAATTTTCAGAACATTCGGTTCTTCTGTTTTGAGATATGTTTTGAATACTCAGGATGATGTCTTTGGGATGGCGATATACGATGTAAAGGGTAGGCGCATAAGATATACTTCTGAAAGCGATATGGATCGGGATGAGATTGATATTTCAACTTTGGAAAGTTCTATTTATTACCTGACCTTCTACCTGAGAACCAAAATTCTGTCTAAAGCATTTATTTCCTATTAGACCAGAGGCAGCGTTATATATTTAAGTATTTGTTAACAAATGCACACGCGGCTTATCTTTAGCTTTATACCAACTTATTAAACCTATTAACGATGAAAAAATTTACAATTCTAATTTGTGCTGTGCTGTTGTCTTTTTCGGCTTATTCACAGCTGGAAGTACCACAACCCAGTCCGGATTCAAAACTGAAACAGACGGTGGGTCTTACCGAAGTGACCGTGAAGTATTCGAGACCTTCTATGAGGGGAAGGACAATTATGGGAGACCTGGTTCCCTTCGATAAAATTTGGCGAACCGGGGCCAACGCCAGGACTGCCATCTCATTCTCCGATGACATTGTCTTTGGAGGTACCGAGGTAAAAGCGGGTACCTATGCGATTTTTACCAAACCAGGTGCTTCTTCATGGGAGGTATATCTCCATGATATTGAGAACGGTTTTGGAACTCCACAGGAAATGGAGGAAAGCAAGGTAGCGGCCAAAGCCACAGCCGAGGCACATAGTATGGAAATGCCTGTTGAGACGTTTACTATTAATATTGATCGCTTGCATAACAATGGCGCAACTCTTGGTTTTATCTGGGAAAACACCTATGTAGGAGTTCCTTTTGAAGTTCCAACGAAAGCCAAGGCAGATAAAAGTATAGAAGCCGTGTTTGGCGGACCAACTGGTAACGATTACTTCGCTGCAGCCAATTATTACTATTCCGAGAAACGGGACCTTGAAAAGGCTAAAAAATGGATAGACAAGGCAGTTGCATCAAACGACAAAGCATTCTGGATGATGCGTCAGCAGTCTTTGATCTATGCTGAACTTGGCGACAAAGCTGAGGCTATTAAAGCAGCTAAAAAGTCTTTAGAAGTGGCTCAGGCTGCAGGAAACGCTGATTATGTAAAAATGAATAAAGATTCCCTGAAAGAATGGGGGGCGCTTTAAAGCACACTATTTCAAATAATTTAAACCCTGGCCCTAACGCCGGGGTTTTTTTTATGTTTTTAAGGAGGGATGACCATGCATACGGTCGAAGATCTCTACAAAAAATGCCAGTACGATCACAAGGGCGCAGCCAAAGGCATTAAGCCACAGGTAGGACATCCAATCAAAATACCATCCGAAAATAACGACGATCTGCGTAATGATTGCCGAGATAAAAACGGCATTGCCGCGAACATATCTGAAAAAAAATGCCAGCAGGAAGATACCCAGAACGTTTCCATAAAAAATAGAGCCGATAATATTTACCAGTTGAATAAGATTATCGAATAAACTGGCAACACAGGCGATGATAATCGCAATAACTCCCCAGATAAGTGTAAATGTCTTAGACACTGTTACATAGTGTTTGGCGGAGTACTCATTCTTTCGGTTGCGTTTGTAGAGATCCAATGCACTAATAGTACCTAATGCGTTTAATTCGGAGGCGGTGGAAGACATGGCTGCCGATAGGATAACAGCCAGGAGCAGACCAATAAGTCCACGTGGCAGGAAATTAAGAATGAAGTGAATAAAAACGTAATCTTTGTCGTTGGTCTCCACTTCTTCATCAGCTTTTGAAATCAAGGTTTTGGCCGCATCCCTGTTCCGTTTTTCCTTTTCGTTGACCTCCAGTAAATGGTTTTGAGCTTCAATTGTACTATCGTACTCTTTCAGGTCCAGTGCTGCTGAAAACTCATTCTGCGCCATTTTCTTTTCATTCTCTATGGACTTGTGATTCTCCTCAAGTATTTTATAATCAGAAGATAAAGTTGATTCATAAACGGCATTGGTAGCAGCCGGATTAAAATTTAGAGGGGAGGGATTATACTGATAAAACACGAAGACCATGACCCCTACCAGGAGTATAAAAAATTGCATAGGAATTTTTAGCAAACCATTGAATATCAGGCCAAGTTGACTATCCCTTACAGATTTACCCGAGAGATATCGCTGTACCTGACTTTGATCCGTTCCAAAGTAGGCGAGGGCAAGGAAGAATCCACCAGTTATGCCACTCCAAAAGGTATAGCGACTGCTGGTGTTAAATTCAAAGTCCAGGATATTGAGCTTCCCGCTTGCACCCGCTACCTTCATTGCCTTACTAAAACTAATATCAGATGGCAGGTATCCAAGAATAAAGAAGAATGCCATGAACATGCCGATAAAGATGATGAACATCTGCTGTTTTTGGGTCACATTTACAGCCTTGGTGCCTCCTGATACGGTATAAATTATCACCAGGATACCGATGATGATGTTGAGTGTGCGAAGATTCCATCCCAGTACTGCCGATAATATAATGGATGGGGCAAAGATGGTGATCCCGGCTGCAAGCCCTCTTTGTATCAGGAACAAAAATGCTGCCAGTGTTCGGGTTTTAAGATCAAATCTGCGTTCGAGAAATTCGTATGCTGTATAGACTTTTAAACGATGATAGAGCGGCACAAATACCATACAGATGACGATCATCGCTAAGGGTAGCCCGAAGTAAAATTGAACGAAACCCATACCATCGTGAAATGCCTGACCGGGTGTAGATAGAAAGGTGATGGCACTGGCCTGAGTTGCCATAACAGACAAACCGATGGTCCACCATTTGGCCTGTTTACCACCAAGAACATAATCATCAACGTTCTTACTTCCTCTGGTGCGCCAGACACCAAATCCTACAATAAAAAGTAAAGTTCCCGTAAGGACCGACCAATCGAGTGTGCTCATGCTAGCTATAAGATGTCATTATCACGTAAAAGACTACGATATAAAGCGCGTTAAGTATCAACACCCAGCTATATTCTCGTTTCCATTCGAATTTCGATTCCATACTAACCTTTGATTGGATTTTCATTTTCCACACTCGATTTACCTATCGATAACATATTGGCAAATATCTTGTAAGCGCCTGGAACACCAGCCGGGAGCTCCCTGAAAAAACTGAGACCTGTATAAATATAATGACCCTTTCCATAAGGTGCCACTAACAAACTACCTCTGGCAGGCTGTTCTCCCTCATCCTGCATTGAAAGGATTGGGGTAAAAGCCTTATCCCATTCGTTTGGAAAATAAAGTCCACGTTCCTGAACCCAGCCCTCGAAATCCTCCTTGGTTATAGGATTGGGAAAATTTACAACAGGATGATCCTGGGCGATAATATCTACGGCTGAATCCTCGTCTGTGACACGGTCTCTGGACAGGGTAAGGGGATAAGGAGCGATATTTTTTAGCTGTGGGGCCCATCTACCGGCAGTATTGTACTGAATAATCAGGTTTCCACCTTTCTCCACATAGTCGAATAGAAAACGCTGCTTAAACTTTAAGCTTTCAATTACGTTATAAGCTCTGATACCTGTAACCACTGCGTCATATCGATCGAGCGTGCCTGCTTCAATATCAAGGGGGTCTATTAAATGTACCTTATATCCGATTTGCTCAAGGCTCTGAGGCACCTTGTCGCCCGCACCTGCTATATAACCGATATGTTCGCCGGATTTTTCAATGTTAAGACGAACCACTTTAGCTCTAGACTCAAGAAGCACAGATTGTGCAGGAATATGATCATAGGAAATGGTGACCAGTTCTTTGCTGATTTTCCTACCGTTTACGCGAAGCAAGGGGTAAATAAAATTGCTGTCCTCCGCAGCAGGTGGTTTAACCCTAAATACCATGGTTTTCTGATCCCCTTTTTTACTTATTTCAATAGGCTGAACCGGATTTTTGACCCTCCAACCGTCGGGATATTTAAGTTCTACCTGCCCTTTTAGGCTATCTTTATGTGAGGTAATTGTAAGGACAATATCACGACTCTGGTTATCGGCAAAAACAAGGACCTTATCTGCAAAACTCGCTGTCGCTTTTGGAATTACAGAAAAAGGCTGGTAAAGTTCACCTTTATCGGGTTTGGAATATCTGTGGATTACGGGACGTTCGATTTGCAGATCATAGCCATTTATAGACAGGTCAAAAATGGCCGAATAATCACTTGGGCTTTCTGGCTTTCCGATAAGCCTTAAATCGTCTACACTATACATACCCTTAGACCAGGGTTCGGACAGCCAGTAAGGATTGGAATATGCTGCATCCTCTGAAATAGGTAATACTACTTTACTTGTGAATTTCTCATTGTTTGTTAAAAGCTGATTCAGCTTCTGATCGATATTGCCGCCTACTTGCAAGCCTTTTAACAGGACTTTTACTCCGCTACGGTTTACTGCTTCAATATTAATATCGGTGATGCTACCCGGATAGGCAGTGGCCTGTGCTGAAGAAGCTTCGAGATAGAGTCCGCAAACTGCAGTGATTACCACCTCGAGTTCGGCTTGTTTTATCTCCCGCCAGTGCTGATCTTCAAGTTCAGTAACCAGTTTATGTGCCTGAAGGAGTTGTGGCAGGTGTTTTACCGGGTCTGTAAAATCGAATTCGCTTTCAACCTTATACAATATTTCACCAACCGCATCACCTCCTTTCACCCGAGACCAACTGGTATCGATTCCTTCAAAGAGTTCACCCGGGTCGGAGGGAAGATCTCCCTTAATCAGTTCGATATATTCCTCCTGGGATCCGCGGGTAGACAACCGGCCAAATCCCTGGCAACGATGCTGACTACTGGCCATGGCCGCGATCTCGTTATTTGAAACCCCTGCCATTGGATAATAAACTCCTGTATCTAGCTCTAGCATATTCGATTTATCCGCTTTGGCAAAATTTTCCTGACTTCCGTAAAACCACCATGAGGTATTAAAGAACAGCCTTCTTGGTTGCCAGGTGCTGGTTAGATCTAATTGATCTGGTTGAAATAGATTACTTGCTGCCAAATCAAAGGCTTCTACACTGAGTATGGCAGAAGAGGTATGATGGCCGTGTGTGGTACCCGAGGTACGGTGATCAAATCGATTTACCGGGCCATCCGCGATTTTTTCGATTATTTCTCTCCGGAGGCCAGGGCGGAATTCAAGCAGGTAGTGGCTGCGTCGATCGGGGACACCGGCATGGAGGTCATCGGCTTTGTGACCCAGACGAACCCCGAACGCCTCCCCGACGGTTTCCGGGAGCAAGAGAGCGTTCTCGTCTATTTCCCCTTGAGTTACATGATCGGCGGTTATGCGGTGCTGACGCCGCGCAGCGCGGTGCGCCCTGTAGATATGAACCTGGAGGAGGCGATGCGCTTCACCCTGACAGCCGGTGTCACTGGAAAAGGTTCACCTCCCGGCGCATCGAGG
>CAMYIE010000034.1 GCA_947258405.1 uncultured Eudoraea sp.
AATTTAAGAATACTTTTTAAAAAGTCGTTCACCTATCTCAGGATACTTGACCAAATTCTCGATATAAATTCTACTCTTCATTCTCTTGATATGCCTTTCCATTTTTGAGGCTATACCTGGATTGCCAACTTCTAAAACAAAATAATATTTCCAGGGAATCAGTCTTCCACCTCGACTATCAATTCGATTTCAACAGCAATATTTCTCGGCAATGATCCCATGCCCACTGCAGCGCGGGCGTGCTTGCCTTTTTCACCCAAAACCTCGACCATCAGGTCTGAAAATCCATTGATTACCTCAGGATGATCGGTGAAATCTTCGGTCGCGTTTACCATGCCCAGTACTTTTACGATCCGCTTAACCCGCGAAAGATCTCCCAACTCGGATTTCAGGACCGCCAATTGGAGGATAGCCACGGCCCTGGCCGCATCATACCCCTGCTCCACACTCAGGTCTTTGCCAAGTTTACCTGTAATAAGATCACCTTCCGGAGTACGCGGACCCTTTCCGGCCAGAAACACAAGTTTACCCGTACGAACCGCATTTACATAATTGGCTACCGGCTCCGACGGCTCTTTGAGCTCAATTCCCAACTCCAACAGCCGTTGCTCCGGACTTTGCTGAGCGCTTAAAACCGTTGCACCGAAAAGAACTGCAATTAACAAACAGGTATATTTTCTGTTTACATATGGGATAGTGAAAAAATTCATTTTTAAAACATTTTGAGATAATGCTTCAAGATAAACATATTTAAGCCGTTTTGAATTTAGCTTTTTATGAATGTCGAAAAGTCCTTAAAAATAAGTTTTAGTTTCGGATCTATATACGATTTACAAAATGGTTTATCGGGATTTTTCCGGTAATAGTTTTGAAAGGTCTCAGCGGAGGTTTTAAATTCCTTAAACCGATAGCTTTTGGTAATCAAAGGTCGGGTAAAATGCTTTTGCAGGTCTAGTAAAATCCTTTTGGCCGCTTCTTGCTGATCTGAGGAAAAAGCATAAATCGCAGAGCGATATCTTTTCCGGAGTTTATGCTCCGAAGTACTGCTGTGCGTTAGCAAATGAACTTCGATAAGTATTTTCAAAGGGATCTGATCCGGTCTGAATTCTACGATAACTCCTTCGTGAAACGCCTCATCCTCCCTGATAGATATCCATCCCTGCCGAACCTTACTTACGCCTTTAAGCGTTTGAAATATGGCTTCTGTACACCAATGACAACTACCACCAAATCCGATTTCCTCCGAGAGCATTTATTGAAGTGCTGAATTATAAACTTCCACTAATCTATGCTCAATTTAGGCAATACTCAATGATTAAACCTTAGGAATTCAAAAATCTCCCTTTATCCAACATAAACGGCAGATACCCTTAAAATCAAAGGCTTTTCTGCACAACAACTTAGACGATTAATCGGACTTGGAATAAAAATAAATTCGATACGTGAAACCTTAACTTCTTACCTAAGCTTTTACAAACCGCAGGAATACGCTGGCCGGTTCATCATCTCCATCGTCATCAAAATCCCATTCTGCCGTATCGGGGCCGCCATTGAGTGTAAAAGTGTTTCCCGCGAGGGTCTCTCCAAAATAGGTTGGATCATCGGGTGGATCGTCGTCGAATTGTATCGCAAAGAACTCCCCGTCTTCAAAATACATCAGTCCAGAAAAGGTCTCCGGCGGTTGGCCCGGAGGGGTAACTGTAAGTGTAAATCGGCCGCTCGATTGTATAACAGCCACTGCTGAACCTCCCTCGGCAATTAAATCGTAGGAACTTGGTTCTGGTACTGGTGGTTCGCCGGAGTAAGAGAATACCAGGTCTGTGGCATTCCAGGTCCCTGCTAATTCACTGATGTTAAAATCCGGGCCCTGAGGTACGATAGCATCTCCATCATCGGAGGAACAGGACCAAAGAAAAATCAGTGTCAGGGAAGACAATAAAAGTTGGACTAGTGTTTTCATAATAATTCGATTTAAAAATTAAAAAAGGCCAAATGTGTATATCCCAATTTAGCCGTCCAATTGCCAACAAACTATAAAGAAAAAGTGCGATTTGAAATGATCAGGATCATGGCACTGTCCGGAACTCCTAAAGTTATCAGATCAATTTCCACGAAAGAAGCATTCCTACGGCTCAAATACTATAAGCATTTTCCCACGGTACGGACATTATTTCTTAAATTGTCGCTTCTTTAATCCACATCAACTAAAAACGAACTCCATGAAAAAATCATTTTTGTTATTACTCTTCTTATGTCTTGTCGCCTGTAAAGAAGAAAAGCCAAAAGAGTTTGCTAATTATTCTATCGATCAATTCTATAAAAACATCAATATTTTTGGCGGGAGCTTTTCACCCGATGAAAGTAAACTACTCGTAAGCAGCAACGAATCGGGTATTTATAATGTCTATGAAATCGATATTGAAAACGGTGATAAAAATCCTATTACTTCCTCAGATACGGAATCGAATTATGCTCAGTCCTATTTTCCCAATGATGAGCGCGTACTGTATACCTTCGACAAAGGGGGGAATGAAAATTATGGCCTTTATATTTCGGAAAACGGTAGCTCAAAAACACTGATCCCCGGGGATAGCGTTCGCAACGGTTTTTTCGGCTGGAGTCGTGATCAGAAAAGCCTTTTTTATAATTCCAATAAACGAAACAGGCAGTTTTTTGATGTATATGAATTATCTCTTTCAGAGATGGACCAGGGTGCTGAAGCCAGTGTTATGTTGTACCAGAACGATGAAGGTCTGGATGCAGGAGAGATTTCTCCAAACAAACAATATATGGCGCTTACCAAGGCTTTAACCAGTGCAGACGGAAAGATGTATCTCCTGGACAGGTCTACTGGTGATGTTAGCGATATAAGTATTCATGAAGGTGATGCTCAGTACAGTCCTCAGTATTTTAGCCTTGACAATAAATTTCTTTACTACACCACCGATGAAAATTCAGATTTCACCTATCTCGCCCGACGAAACCTCGAATCAGGTCAAGTGGAAAAGATATTTGAGGCCAATTGGGATGTGTGGTATGCCTACGAATCCTGGAACGAAAAATATAGGGTAATTGGAATCAACGAAGACGCCAAGACAAGGGTGCGAATCTTTGATCTGAGTACCGATAAGCAAGTGGCGCTACCAATTTTTGAGGGTGGAAGTATTACTTCCGTAAACATCTCAAAAGGCGAGAAAATGGCCAGGTTAACCGTAAGTACATCGGCCTCGCCCAGCAATTTATATGTATATAATTTTGAAACGGGAGATCTTAAGAAACTCACCGATACCTTAAATCCTGAGATCAACAGCGAGGACCTTGTAGAAGGACAGGTGGTGCGTTATAAATCGTTCGACGGGCTGGAGATCCCGGCCATTTATTATCAGCCCAAAAATGCAAGCGCCGACAACAAAGTACCCGGCCTGGTATGGGTGCATGGCGGTCCGGGCGGGCAGTCGAGATTAAGTTATTTTGCCCTGATACAATATTTAGTCAACCAGGGGTATGCTATCCTCGCCGTAAACAATAGAGGCAGCACGGGATACGGAAAGGAATTTAACCATATGGACGACAGGAATCACGGAGACAAGGACCTGAAAGACTGTGTGGCTGGGAAGGATTTCTTCGAAAGTACAGGTATAATCGATATGGATAAAGTGGGTATCATAGGCGGGTCCTATGGCGGTTACATGGTGATGGCCGCCATGGCTTTCGAGCCTGATGCCTTTAACCTCGGTGTAAATATCTTCGGGGTCACGAACTGGATCCGCACGTTGCGTTCTATCCCTCCCTATTGGGAAAGCTATAAAAAAGCGCTATACGATGAATTGGGCGACCCTTATTCCAAAGACTCCGTAAGACTCCGTGAAATTTCACCTTTATTCCATACCAAAAATGTAACGAGGCCGCTTATGGTCCTCCAGGGAGCTAATGACGTTCGGGTGCTTCAGGTAGAATCTGATGAAATCGTAGAAGGGGTTAAAGCCAATGGCGTCCCTGTTGAATATGTGATTTTTGATGATGAAGGACATGGTTTTCGCAAGAAAGAAAATGAGATTGAGGGTTATGGAAAGATCAAGTTGTTCCTGGATGAGTATCTGAAAGGAGAATCGGCCAAAGAAGTAATCGATAATGAAAAGATCTGATTCTTAGACATCCATATTTACAAATATTATCAAGTAAATTATTCACTATACCAACTTCAGAAATCAGTCTTATATAGTTTCAGACTGAATTTGGCTGGATAAAACAATCTGAAATCATATTCCGTTATGGCAAAGTTCATTTTAAGCACTCTCATTGCCTGGGCACTGGTAAGTCCAACTTATTTAATCGCACAAAACACCCAGGACACCAGGCTACTGAGTTCACCCGCAGTGAGTAGCGATAAGGTGGCGTTTGTTTATGCAGAAGACCTCTGGATCGCCAACAGGGATGGCTCAAATCCAAGACGCCTCACCATAGATGAAGGCGTAGAGACCAATCCTGTATTCTCACCAGACGGATCTTTAATTGCTTTTAGCGCCGAGTACGACGGCAATACAGATGTTTTTGTAATTCCATCAACAGGTGGGATTCCCAAAAGGCTCACCTGGCACCCTTCCTGGGATATTGTCAGGGATTTTACTCCTGATGGCAAAAGTATTCTTTTCAATTCCAGGCGGACCAACCACACCAACCGTCATGCAAAATTATATACGGTATCTGTTGAGGGTGGCAGACCTGAAGAACTGGATATTCCACATGGATTTCGTGCGGCATATTCAGACGATGGGAAATATATAGCCTATAATCCGCTCTATGAAGTTTTTAATCAATGGAAGAATTATCGTGGAGGGACCCAATCGCGTATTTGGATTTATGATACCACAAGCCAGGAAGTAACAGAGGTCCCAAAACCGGTCACCGGGGGAAATGATGCCCATCCGCAATGGATCGGACAGAAGATCTACTTCCGCAGCGACCGAAACGGGGAATTCAATCTTTTTGTGTACGATATGCCAAGCGGGGAAACCCGACAACTCACACAGTATGAAGACTTTCCTATACTAAGCCTGTCGGCCAACGGAAACGATCTGGTTTATGAACAGGCAGGGTATCTGCATCTATACGATCCGGCAAGTACGCTAAGCAGTAAACTCACCATTGGTATTGCCACCGACTTGCTCGAAATGCGGAGTCGGTATGTCTCCGGCGCCGACTATATCAGGAGTGCCGCCATATCACCATCAGGTGCACGGGCATTATTCGATTTCAGGGGTGATGTTGTTACTGTTCCTGCAGAAAAAGGCGACATAGATTATCTTACAGGCACTACCGGTGTACATGAAACGTTTCCAACATGGTCCCCTGACGGAAAGTTTATATCTTATTTTTCAGATGCATCCGGTGAGTATTCATTGCATTTGAAATCCACCGAAACCGGATTGGTAAACAAAATACCCCTTACAGGTACAGGGTTCTATGCTTATTTACACTGGTCTCCCGATAGCAAGAAAATGGCCTTTGTAGACAATGGCAGAAGTCTTTATGTATTGGATGTCGGTTCAAAGGCTATCGAAAAGATAGCATCTGATGAGCTTTATATTCCCGGGGCATACCGGGATCTCTTCGGTTCATGGTCGCACGATTCCAAGTGGGTAGCCTATACCGTGGTCACCGAGACCAATTTCAGGCGGGCCTATGCCTATTCTATAGATCAGAAAAAATCATATGCATTCTCCGACGGACTTTCGGATGTAAGGGAGCCCAAATTCGATCCCAGTGGCAAATATCTTTATATGATCGCATCTACCGACGCTGGTCCCGTGGTGAATTGGTTCGATCAGTCGAATCAGGATATGGAATCGACCAATGCCATCTATTTGATCACCCTGCAGAAAGACCTTGTATCTCCCCTGGCAAAGGAAAATGATGAGGAAGAAATAAAAGAGGAAACTTCGTCTTCGGCCGACAATAAAAAAGGGAAGAACAAAAAGGAAGATGAGGATGAAAAACCAAAAGCGAATGTGAAAATTGATTGGGCAGGTATCCAGAACAGGATTATCGATCTGCCGATATCTTATGGTTCTTACTATAGCCTATCCAGTCCGGAAGAAGGCAAGATCTATTATATGTCTTTCAAATCTCATAGCGGTTATTCGAGTCCGCAGCAATTAAAAATGTTCGATTTGGAAGAGCGTGAAGAAAAGGATATTCTGCAGACCAATGAGTATATGATCTCCTCGGATGGAAAGAAAATGCTTTTACGTAAAGGTCAGGATTGGAGCGTAGCGGAAGTGGGGAAAGAGCCCGAGAACGGAGGTTTAAATATGGGTGCGATTGAAGTAAAGATCGATCCGGTAAAAGAATGGGAGAACATCTTTCATGAGGCATGGCGTGTAAACCGCGACTATTTTTATGACCCGGGCATGCATGGGGTTGACTGGACTGCTGCGAAGGAAAAATACAAAGTATTCCTCCCCGATGTGGTTTGCAAAAACGACCTTTACAGAGTTCTGCAATGGATGTGCAGTGAATTGGCCGTGGGCCATCACTTTATATTGAGTGATGGGGATGAGTTACATAGCCCGGATGAAGTAAACGTAGGATTACTAGGCGCAGATTATGAGCTTAATGAAAATAGATACCGGTTTGCCAAGATCTTTGGTGGACTCAACTGGAATCCGAAACTTCGCTCGCCATTAACGGAGCCAGGGGTGAATGTAAAAATTGGGGAATACCTGCTAGCTGTAGACGGGAAGGAAGTAACCGCAGACTTGAATCTATTTAGCTTTTTTGAGAATAAGGCCGGTAAGATCGTTAAGTTGAAGGTTGGGCCTAATTCCAGTGGGCAAGGATCCCGGGAGGTAAAGGTGGTTCCCGTTGCCGATGAACGATCCCTGAGGAACAGAGACTGGATCGAAGGGAATATTAAAAAGGTAGACGAAGCCACCAATGGTGAGGTTGCCTATGTTTATGTTCCCAATACGGCTTCAGCAGGGCATGAATATTTTAAACGCTATTTCTTCCCGCAGGTAAATAAAAAGGCGGTAATTATCGATGAGCGCTATAATGGCGGTGGTCAATTAGCCGACTATTATATCGATATCCTTCGAAGGCCATATCAGTCGAGTTGGAATTTCCGTTATGGCAAAGACCTCAATGCCCCAAGTGGATCTATATTGGGTCCCAAAGTGATGATCATCGACGAAACCGCCGGATCGGGGGGCGACTATCTTCCCTGGATGTTCCGGAAATACGGGCTGGGGAAAATTGTTGGTAAAACCACCTGGGGAGGACTGGTAGGAATCCTGGGATATCCTGAATATATAGACGGGGGCAGCATTACTGCGCCTAATGTAGCCTTCTATAATGAAGAAGGTTTTAGGATTGAAAACGAAGGGGTGGCACCAGATATCGAGGTGGAACAATGGCCTAAGGAAGTAATCGCAGGGAAAGATCCTCAGCTGGAAAAAGCGATTGAGGTAATCTTGGAGGAACTGAAGAACAATCCTACAAAGTATCCGAAACGTCCGGAATATCCGGTGCGGGTGCGAACTAATGAATAAATTGTTTTTTCGCAGGCCAAACTAATCTTGTCGTAGAAGGTAAAGCATATTTGTGAGACCAATGAGCGACTGTTGAATACAGGTATTTCATTGTAACTGGAATATTCGGCCACTTACTCATGAAACAGCGCCATTTGCTCTCAATAATCTGCCATCTGATCATTTTAGCTTAAAAGAATCGGGTTTATTTGTTTTATTGATTCTGGCTTGACGAGGGAATAATCCTGATGATGGGTATTTATTTCATTTGAAATGAGCTTCACTTGCCATAAATTGAAACTATGAAAACAGTTTTGGTCCCGTTTTTCTTTGTCATCTTATCTCTTGTATCTCCCAATGATTGTATTGCACAGGACCGCAAACTTATTGATAGCCTGAAGCTGGTGGTACAACAAGCTCCTTCTGACACCATAAGAATTAAGGCATATAAGGATTTAAGCTGGGCGTATGCTACTACCCGTAAAAAGTTGGATACGGCCACAATGTATGCCGATACCATCTACAGTCTCTCTAATCAAATCAACTATGGAGAAGGCGTGGCATTATCGCACTTCTATTATGGAGTGATCAATCGGTTTAAGGGTAATTATTATCAGGGTATTGATCATATCGAAAAATATGTTTCTTATTATCAACATAAAGGGGATAGTTCAAGAATGGCATCAGGACTCTTTCAATTTGCGGTTATGCAAGGGCATTTAGGGGATTATAAAAAAAGTCTGGATGCCCAATACCGTATATACAATATCCATAAAAGTGACAATTATACGAAGGGTATGGCCTTTACTGTACAGTCAATTGGTCATATTCAGCGAAAAATGGATAAGCATCAAGAAGCAATTGCATCGTATGAAGCATCTGTTTCGCTAAATACCAGAATCAACGATCTGAGCGGGACATGGCAGAGTTTAATGAGCCTGGGGAATACCTATGCTGAGATAAACAACTTTAACCAGGCAGAGGCTTATCTGGTTGAAGCGATGGTCTACGCCAAAAAAGCGGATGACCTTTATGGTATCGCTTTTATTAATGAGAATTTGGGAAACTTAAATAACAAGACAGACGACCACATAAAGGCCTTGCAATTTCATAAGAAAGCACTCGAAATACGGAATACTCTCCCTTCTAAAAAAGACAAAGCTTTGAGTCAGTATCATGTTGGAAAGACCTATCTGGCGTTGGGAAATACAGATAAATCCAAAAGCTATATCACTAAAAGTCTGATGCTAGCGGAAGAAATGAATGTCAAGCCTCTACTCCTGGATAATTATAAATCTATGGTCGATCTCTATGAGTTTGAAAATAATTCCAGCGAAGCTTTTAAATACCTGAAGCTATATACTGAGATCAAGGATTCTTTGTTTAATTCTGAGAAAAATAAACAACTGGTTGAAATTGAGACCAAATACCAATCGGCGCAGAAAGATCAGGAAATAGAACTGCTTAAAAAGGAAAATGAACTAAGGGAAAAGGAGGCTCAACGGCAGGATATAGTTAAAAAGGCAATTCTGATTAGTGCCATACTTATTTTGCTTCTGGCAGGAATGCTTATTTATATTCTTCGGCAGAAATTAAAAAACCAGAAAGCCATAAATGCAAAAGATGAGGAAATTAAAATTTCGAATTTTAGAGAACAGTTGGGTACTTTAGAAATGAAGGCTTTGCGAGCACAGATGAATCCGCATTTTTTATTTAATTGTATGAACTCCATTAACAAAATGATCTTAAGCGAAGATCATGATAATGCGAGCAGGTACCTGACTAAATTTTCAAAACTTATTAGGCTAATGCTCGAGAATTCAGAGCATCAGGATGTATCATTACAAGATGAGTTGGAAATGCTTAAAGCCTACATTGAATTGGAAATCATCCGATTCAAGGGAAAAATCAAATATTCAATCCACCTCGATGAAAATCTGGAAAGTGAATCGATCCTTATCCCTTCCATGATACTACAGCCATTTGTGGAAAATGCTATCTGGCATGGTTTGCTCCCAAAGGATGAGGCTGGTCTAATTGAAATAAAAATCAAAGAAAATGAAGACTATCTTCAATGCAGCATCACCGATAGCGGTATCGGCAGAAAAGCATCGATGGAACTAAAAAAAGACAGTAAGCATAAAAAGAAATCCATGGGAATCAAGATTACCAGCGAAAGGCTTAAACTGTTAACCCAGGAAAAGATTAAAGAAGTTATCAGTATTATCGATTTAAAAGACCAAAACAACAATGCAATAGGTACCCGGGTAAATATTCTCATACCGATATCTTAATTTTATAGTCTATGATCAAGGCCATTATAATCGATGATGAAGAGGATGCCAGGGAAGGATTAAAACTTACTATTGAAAAATCCTGTCCGAAAGTTCAAATTATGGCCCTGTGCGAGACTCCGGAAATTGGAATTGAAAAAATTAATGCCCTACGTCCTGAACTTGTTTTTCTGGATGTGCAAATGCCGAGATTGTCAGGTTTTGATCTATTGGAAAGGTTTGAGACCATAAATTTTGAAGTCATTTTTACCACTGCCTTTGATAAATATGCCATCAAAGCGATAAAATTTAGTGCCTTAGATTATTTGTTAAAACCTGTAGATGTAGATGAACTGGTTGAGGCCGTTCTGAAGATAAAAGAAAAACAAAAAAATAAAACGGCTCATTTTAAATCCTTATTGAGCAATGTAAAGTACAATTCGGAAAATCAACGACGCTTGGCGATCCCTTCCGAGAATGAAATCATCCTTCAAAAAACAGCGGATATTGTCTATTGCGAAGCCGATGGAAATTATACCATTTTACATTTAGCTGACGACAAAAAACTAACCGTTGCAAAAACTTTAAAGGAGTTTGAAAATATATTGCCCGAATCGGACTTTTGCAGAATACACCATTCGACCCTGGTGAATTTAGCTCATGTTACTAAATATGTGAAAGGCGAAGGCGGATATGTTATGGTCAGCGGCCGCCGTCATTTGGATGTGTCGCGCAGAAAAAAAGACAATTTAATGCAGGCCTTAAAAAAAATCTGATACCGCTTAATAAACCTATTTTCCCACTTATAGCTGCTTGCTTACCACTTACTAAATAATGGTGGTAGCTGAATTTTTACAGATTTAACTTTAGATATAACTTAAAATTAGTATCATGAAAAAGTTAATCTGTAAAATTCGAAATTTCCCGCTCTTGTTTCTGGTAATCTCTGTTCTATTTGTCTCATGTAAGAAAGACGATGATATGCAGGAAGAACCTGATAGTTCCGATATCCCCGAAAGCCCGGAGGTTCAATCTGTGGACCCCGATAAAGCAACAGCCAGTCTCATTTTCGATAATATGAAGGTGGTGAGTGGCTCCCCGCCCGAATCCAAGTTTTCGAGTAAAGGCACAGCTATAAGTCCAATAGATCTGAAAATAGATTCAGATACAATTTTTTGGACGCCCGGTATAGTTAAACGCATAAAAATTCTAAAGCCGGAGAATACAATACTAAATTTTGGGGTCAGGGTGTTTGTCCCCGGTGCCAGTTCGTATATTGAAACCACCCTGCGTGAAGAAGAAGAAACCGACGAGATCGGTATACTCTATTTTAAGTTCGTCTCGAGCAACTGGGTTTTACCGGTGACTTTTCCATTGACGATCTCACCTCTCGACGAAGAGGGAAATATAGTGGATAGATTTGAAATTCCTGTGAAAATTGAAAAGCCGCTTGAAGAGGGATACGGAAGCGGAAGTGATTGCAATCTCGATCTTGAAAACACTTTTTGGGAATGGATATCCTATAATCAAGAAAATCCTCCATTTTTTAGCGCGCCGATGTATCCGCATATCCAACCCGGTACAACCTTTGGGTGTTGTATTGACGGGATAAGTTCACCAGGTAGCGTCTGTACGAATACCAGTGATAACAGACCCTTAGATTACGAAATTATCTTTATGCGCCCGTTGATATTTATGACCTTTATAGATGATTCTGAAGTCAATATTGCCGGGCAGGTATATTCACAAAATCTCGATCCTTCTACCAGTGATTACTGTTCAAATACACCAGGATATTCCGAAAGCAATTCAGTTGCGGGCAAGAGAGGAGACTATATAGTAAATACTGATTGCAGTATAACCCTTGAGAATCTTCAGGACGACGGCGGTAATGGAAATCTGCTGGACGACCCAACCAGATATATCGGTGGGGGGCCATTTATTAAATATACACTGATAAGTGATCATTTTATGAAACAAACCATCACCAGCAGCGGAAATCCGGACGGAGGCCGGAGTCTGGAAGGTTTTGGAAATATGTATGAAAGAAGGGAAGATCTCAGCAACGGCAGTTTATGGTATGATTAGTTCGACTCCAGTATTAAAGTTAAGCTCTAAAAACCCATGCTTCAGGCATGGGTTTTTAGCTGATGTAAAAGGCAAAGCGTAGCCGAGGAGTTTATTTGAAGATTGATTAAGTGAAGATTTAATTTTGCCTACTTTTAATCATGACCAAACCATCCATTCAACTTCTTAAAACCAACACACCATACCATTCATGAAAAATCTTCCAAATGCATTTACCCTTATGCTCGGCATCATCTGCCTGACATTCGGGGCTACTTTTGTGATTCCGATGGGCAGCTATACACGTATAACCGACCAGGTTAGCGGCAAAACGACCGTAGTGAACGGTTCCTACCAACAGATCGACGGGGAAGCGCTCGATTTTTTTGACCTCTTACTCATAATACCCGAGGGCCTTATCAGCAGGGCAGACCTAATCGTGCTGATTTTTCTGCTCGGCGGCTGCTTCTACATCGTGGAAAAAACCGGGGCCATGGGGCAGGGATTGCAATGGGTTGTAGACCAACTGAAAGGACGTGATTGGATTGCCCTGGTGTTGGTATCAGTTATTTTTGCCACTGGTGGTGCCACCATTGGGATGCAGGAAGAATTTATCGCATTAACCCCATTGTTAATCGCTTTTAGCCGATCCCTCGGCTATAATGCTTTTGTAGCCATAGGAATGAGCTTCGGTGCTGCGGTCTTAGGCTCTGCTTTTAGCCCGATGAATCCTTTTGCAGTTGTACTGGCACAAAAGGAAGCCGATTTACCATTGCTTTCAGGTCTGGAATTCAGAGTTGTGTTTTTGATTATTGCATTAGTCGCTTACATACTTTTCCTTTGGCTGTATGCCAGGGCAAATCCTGAAGACAAAAAACCGATGAATGCACCTGGAGAAACTATTTCTGTGAGGAGTATTCTGATATTACTACTGGTAGGCCTAACCTTTGGTGTAGTTACCTATGGATTACTCCTTCTGGATTGGGGTTTTAATGAGATTTCGGCCTGCTTTTTTTTATTGGGTATACTAACTGGACTACTGGCACGCTTGGGGATTAACCGTACAGGTTTTATGTATGTGGAAGGTATGAAAGAAATGACCTATGCGGTACTTATTCTGGGGCTTGCGAGTTGCATCCCGCTTCTCCTTGAAAAGGGGCAGATTCTCGATACTGTAATTCATATGGCGTTCAGACCGATGGAAGGCCTTCCGCCCAGTTTGTCTGCCCTGGGAATGATGGGCAGCCAGGCACTGCTTCACTTTCCAATTATGAGTTATTCCGCTCAGGCATTGATGACGATGCCCGTACTGATCCCACTATCGGATCTTGTTGGTGTATCTCGCCAGGTCTGTGTACTGGCATATCAGTATGGAGCGGTAAATATGGACATGCTGGTTCCTACCAATGGTGCATTAATGGCCATTCTGGCCGTGGCGGGTATTTCGTTTGATCAATGGCTAAAATTTGTTTGGAAACCCTTACTGCTATGTTTTGCAGCAGGTGTATTGGCTATACTTACCGGAATATATATAGGATTTTAGTGAAACGGATCCAATAAAGATCAGGAGAGGGATTCTCACTTAATTATATGGCGAAACGCCTTAAGATGACCTAAATCCATTTTTTTTACAAGCTAGTCTGACAATATTTATTGAAACCAGAATTGAATTTGGTGGTATATGGGAATCCTATATTCTATTCTATTTGCAAATTGTAATTATGAAGTAGCTCTGGCCAGGATTTTTCGTTGATCTTACGCACCAAAAGTGGGTTGATCCATTCCAGATGTTCACTATCCTTCGGCAGGAAAAAGCTTTTGTATTGCTGATGGAAATTAACGGGAAGTATAAACACTTTGCCTTTAAGTTGCTTCTCCCCAACCAGGTACTCCAGAACAGTTTTATCAAATACCAGCACCTCCAGTTTTCGGGACGATAGGTACAAATCAAGTAGTGCGCTTTCAACATCGTCGTATAATATCAAATCCTGGATATCATTTTGCCCCAAGAAGTTGGCCCCACTGGAACCATGAACACTGCCAATGTTTTTTGTGTTGCGTAAATCCTGGAGATCTTCAATGTTTCTCACCAGCGAATTCACGGTAAGTGTTGAAGCCACCGTTGCAGTAAATCCAGAGATTATTAAAATTGCAGAAAACATCCAAATCATAGCTATAGCCCGGCCTGCTCTCGTCTTTGGGGCCTTGTCGCCATAGCCTACGGTAGTCATGGTAACGGCAGACCACCAGAAACCATCGAACAAGCCAGTAATTCCCGGACGGAACTGACGACGATTATGCCTGCGTTCTACCAGCCATAGAACCGTGCCAAAAACAAATATTGTCAGGACCAACAGCAACAATATCCTCAGAAATCTCACTGAAAAAAAGTTGCTCAGAAAAACTTTTGTCTGACTTTGTTGGGTAATAGAGGTTGCCACCCCAATAACTGAGACGTAAAATGGTTGTGTGACATCAAAAAGCGTTAATCTTATTTCATCAACATGAATCGGATTAATAGAAATATCAATTTCTTTAAAATCGAGCGCCCTCAGTAAGCCCAGATGATCATTAAATTCAACCAACTCAAAGTTAACATTTGCCTCTTCGGCAATACTATTCCATAAATCAAGGCTTAAACCCGTGAATTCATCGTCAGATTTTATCACAAAAGGAGGTTCGTGGACCACCCCTACCTTCAGTGTTTCTGTAACCTGCCCTAGCCCTAGTAAAGGGATCAAAATCAATATAATGAGACAGATGCGATTCATTTCAATTTTATACGATTTGTTCTAAATAGGCAGCAAAAATTTGAAAAGTCTTACGTGCGTACTCGTCAAATATTTCTTCCTGATTACCATATACTGTAAATATTGCTTCGTGATTCTTGATATAAAATGGTACACTAATAGCAGCCTTGTAACCTTCAATTCTGGGATCCTTTTTCTCCAGGAAGGCTACAGTATCTTTTGATAACCGATTGAAAATAAAAGCTTTTGCATTGGTAATACAATAAGCTGCAAGAGAAGAACCAGGATCAAAAGGAACTTTTGCTGATGTAAATCCTCTGACTCGCTCCGAGTATCCCTCAAATTCAATATTCTTCCCTCTATGAACGCCAATTTCAAAAGCTACTACCCCTGGCAACTTTGCTAAATCCAGGGATATGGTTTCCATAATTATCTCCCATTTTGTATTTGGATCAATTTTCGAAACTAAACGGAGCATGATCTCCAGCACCAGGAGGTTGGCCTTCTTTTCCCTTTGTTTCAGCTTCATTTCTTCGCGAACCTTTACAAGATCGGCTTCATGTCTAAAAACTTCATCCTTCTTTGCTTCCAGACCTTGATTCAAGCTGTTCAGAATCAACTTAAACCTGCGTTTTTGGGACCAAAAAATGAAAGCTATCATAAATATGAGAGACAAAACCAGGGTCCATAGAAATATCTTGCTTTTATACCAGAACTCTACTACTGAAATATTTATTAACCTGGGCTCACTCCATAAAAAGGCTCCTTCCTTTTTTGCTCTTAACGCCAGAGTATGGCTGCCTGGTAATAATCCTTTTAAATTAAGTGTGGTTTCAGAACTGGAAGAAGACCATTCGGAATTATTGATTTGATATTGGAAAAAAGTTCTGAATCCCTGGAAGGAGGGGGCAATATATTCTATATCTATTTCCTGGTCCGGATCGATACGCAAATTTTCCTCTTTGATCGACTGTTCATCAACGTTTATTGAAATTATCCATGGCATATTACTTTTTCCAGGCATTGGATTGGCGTCATATGAATATACCATACCTTCTGAAGACCCTATCCATAGCCGACCGTCTTTATCAGATTCTAAGCATCTGTATGTCATTACCTTACTTGGTAGACCACTTTCTTCCTGCATGACTATGATTTGACCGTCTTTATACAGCAGTACTCCCTCTGTATCAAAAGAAACCCATATGCTTCCATCGGCTGCATGCGCTACAGCTTTCAATTCTTTATTGCTGTACCCTGGTCCCAGATCTATCTTTGTCACCCTATCCATATCATAACGTAGTAACCCATCTGTGGATGCCAGCCAGATAACCCCCATTTCATCTACCGTAAAATCATGAACCTGAAAATTAGGGCCTACATAGAAATCTAAAGGAGTACTCAGATTTACAAATCTGTCTTTCTGCGGATAATAGCGGTACAGGTAGGAATCTATTCCTATGCCCGAGGCATAAATAGGCCCATTTTTTGTTTCTTTAAGACATATAATTCGGTTTTCAAGTCCTTTCTCAGGACCATATTCTTTAAATGTTCCATTGGGCAATACACATCCAATACCCACTAAAGGCTTATCCCTGGGAGCCTGGGCTACCCATAGCCTATCGTTTCGATCCCCTGCCAGATAAAAAATCCCTTCTCCCCTTTCCTCCAGATCAATTGTACGGACTTTTTGCCCTTGTTGATTGAGTTCAAATAGTTTACCGGTACTAGTTCCTGTCCACAAGCTATTTCCATGCGTGGTCAGTGCCGTTATGGTCCCAAGAGAAGACGTGGAAAGCTGTTCGCCCGTATAACCATAATCTGTTCTTTCCACTTTATAAATATCTCCAAAGTTTACAAAGATCTTACCGTTATCTGCAATGGAGATAGCCGTGGTGTTCGCATTGGGTATTGAACCAATACTCTCAAAAAAACGTTTTTGTAATACACCCAGACCCTCAGAGGAACATATCCACAATTTGTTATTGGTATCGATTACTATATTGTGGATATTCTTAAATGGAAGCTTATTTATGGAATGAGGATCGTTGTTGCCAAACACTTCAATAAATTCGGGCGGCTTCCCCGGAGTTCGATCTAAATAATACAGCCCTGTATTTCGTATTCCCAGATAAATGTTTTCCTGATTATCGAGAGCAATGGATGTGACTTCACCAGGGCTGGTGGGGAAAGATTCTCGTCTCACTATTTGCTTGCCGTTAGCAGTTAACTGTATCCTGTAAATCATGTCACTGGCAATCCAGAGTTCACTGCCATTGAATTTCATATCATTAACTAGTGGAAAGTCGGCCATTTTTTTGAGGGACCTTGATACATCATCAAAAGTGTAAAGTGATCCATCGCTGTGGGCAACCCAAAGCTGCCCTGATACCTCACCAAAATGAAGGTCTACTGCGTCTTTTGCAGGATCCCCGGATCTGGCTACCAATAAATTCATAACTCCGGATGATAATTGATGGATCTGCCCACCAGGCTGTCCGACCAGCAAGTCGCCATTTTCCCTCTCGAAAAATATACCAGGATAATATAGCTCCATGTCACCGGGATCTATAGAGGCCTTTTTAAACAAAGAAATTCTTGTTGAATCCAGTCCTGATTGAATCAGGCTAATTCCAGCATCGTGACTCAAAAGTAAACCCTCATCTGTAGGGTGAAAGTATCTTCCATACTGACTCGGGACATATTGGGAAAAATCTTCAAAACGAGTGCCGTCAAAACGAACCGGCCCCGCATCCGTTGCAATCCAAACAAAACCAAGGCTATCCCTGGCTATATACCTCACTTCGTTCGATGGAAGTCCATTGGTGACCGAATACCAGGACACATGCATATTCTGACCTAGCGAAAGCTGGGTCATACAGAGCAATATCAAAAAGAAACAAGCTGTCTTAATCATTGCATCGGTACCAGGGCCTACTGTCTTCTAAAATTATCGCAAATTACTTTCATTCCAGCAGAACTGGTTATTTACGGTTTTCGTGTTTCACCCAGTCCACTTCCATTACCCATTCACCGGTCATAGGTGAATCTGTGATCTTGGCAAAGTTTAAGATAGCAAACATCGGTTCGGGGTAATTGTCTCCTTCGCCCATATTTCGATAGATCTCTTCACCATCTACCCGATAAACCAGATCGCTCTCTTCCCATTCTACGGAGTACTCGTGATATTCGTCTAAAGTGGCCGGAAAATCCTTTCGAAGGCTCCACCAGTCCCCTTTATCGCATTCGCCCTGACTCTTAATAGCTCCGGTGGTAAAATGATCCTTCTTTACATCCCCGTGGTGTTCAAAAATGTCAATTTCTCCGGAACCGGTCAGCGGCCAGCAGATATTTTCATCGGGCTCCTGAACCGGGGATTCATTATTTTGAGCACCGAGCAGCCACCAGGCCGGGAACATACTGGCTTCACCATTGCCGTGAAGTTTTAATCTGGCCGTCCATTTACCTTTTACGAATTCCTTCCGATTCTTAGAACAAATACGCCCTGCCACATATTCTGTATCCGGGTGTTGCTCCCCATGCTTATCCAGATTATCGCAGCCCCGCTTTTCTCCGATATTCACCACTTTTAATTTTAGTGTTCCATCACTTACTTCACGAGTTCCAAATTCCCCATCGGGCACATAACACTGTAGTTCGTTGTTTACCCAAATCCTTTGATCCTGCCAGTTTTGTGGATCAAAAGTTTCAAATTCATCGTAGAAGTCTGTTTCCCAGACCTCTACCACGGCGGTTTCTGCCTTGTCTTGTTTTTTATCAGCCATGCGGCAACCAAACATCAACAAAAAAGATATTGCCAGTAAAACGCTAAAAAGTCTCATTATTTCTTCCGTAAATGGTTAACACT
>CAMYIE010000035.1 GCA_947258405.1 uncultured Eudoraea sp.
CCAGATCACGGATCAGGTCTACATACAATGGTTCGGCATGTAAAACCTTATAGGGCTCCATTTCGTTCTCAAAGTCATCTATAAATTGCTCATCGAGCTTTGCCCGTGCGCGCTTAATCTCCTGCTTCTGCAAATCCTCCGGATTTTCCTGAGCACTGATGAGACAGGGAAGGACCAGGAATAGGCCAATAATAACATTGCAAGGTATCCTCAACTCTTTAATATTGGTTTAAAAAGGTCCAACCATGATATGCGCCCTGTGCGTCCCAGGATCCATAAGCCATGGCATACCCTTTGCGTGAGGTTTGTCAGGCAGTCCGGTCGATTCCGTTGTGGCAAAAGGGGTGTAGATTACATAGCGAAATTTACCTTCTTTTAATGCCCCGGTATTGGGGTCGTAGTTTTCCTGCTTTCCAAAATAGACATACATCATGCTCGGAGCATCGGGCATTTTAAGAGTGCCATTTTCCACCTCTTTTGCCCTGGTTTTCATTTTCTGTTCAAAATCAAGACCCTGCTTGTTGAGTTCCCTGCCACGGGCCATAAAAGGTTCCAGTTTCCGGGAATAGCAAGATACACTTATGCCCTTTTTGGTGGGATCATCAGTGATGCAAACCAGGTTGTTGTTTCCTTTCCTAAGAACTACTAGTTGGCCTTTCTCATCATATCCATAGACCATAGCACCGTTTTTCTCTC
The DNA here is from genome assembly GCA_947258405.1 of uncultured Eudoraea sp. GTDB lineage: Bacteria > Bacteroidota > Bacteroidia > Flavobacteriales > Flavobacteriaceae > JAHEJJ01. Next base: position 697 of record CAMYIE010000035.1, read on the forward strand.
CTTCAGGAGCAGGCAATGTTGCGGTCGTGATCTGGATTTCCGAGGGTAGGACCCTGGCTTTCATATCCTGCGCATTAAGATTGTAGATGCCAAAAATCGATATCAGGAGCAGTAATCGCTTATGCATATTTGAAATCTTTCCTTAAAGGTAACCAACAAGAGCCAAATGGTCAAATGGAGTACCCAGGATCGAAAAACCAATGTATTTTGCCTAATAAAATATTGGTATGAGGGCAAAAACAACTGTAGTCATCGCCATTAAAGGAAATCCGAATTGCTTTTTAAGTACTCCGGATTAAGTACAATCGAGGCTGTAAGTATCTCCGGGATCCTTGGTCCATTGTACGGGAGGATCATTCAACTGTTCTTCATTGACCTGAATACAATCGAGAGGGTTGTTCTCGATGGAGAAAGTATTCAACTGTATAGTTCCGGGTACATTGGAAATATCAATTGATTCCAGAAGATTGTCGTGCAGACTAAGTTGCTGCAAGGATACATTATCAGAAATATCAAGGGAAACCAACACATTGCCGTTCGCTTCAATTTTTTCAAGTTGCGTAAGTCCGGATACATCAAGGTTTTGCAGATTGTTATCGCGAACGAAGCAAAAGAGCAGATTGGGATTATTGCTCACATCGAGGCCTGTTAAGCCATTTTCTGCCAGCCATAAGCCTTCAAGAGCATTAAAATCTTCGATTCCGGTAAGATTGGTTATGCCCTTATCCTCGAGTACCAGATTTACCACCAGTTCGACCGCACTGGTTAAAACCGACCCGTCTTCCACATCGTCTATCCCTTCATCGATCAAGGCACGCTCAAAAGCCAGATCCGGTATTAAAGTCCTGGCTTCAACTTCTTCCATTTCTTCCATCATCTGATCATCTTCCGATTCCTTATCGGATGAACATCCGGCCAGTACAAATAACAAGCCAGCCAGTATGAAGATCACTCTTAATTTCATATCGACATTTTTATGTTAATAAACTTTGGTGTGATTGCTAGAAATAGCCCGAAGCCTGGCAAAGATATGACTTTTTTATTATTCGAGGCTTGCAAGGCTCTTTTCGAGTGTCTCGATCTTCGCCAGGGCATCGGCAGCTTTCTTTTGTTCGAGAGCTACGACTTTCTCCGGAGCATTGTTTACAAATCGTTCATTGGCCAGCTTTTTCTCGACGGATTTTAAAAAGCCACGGGTATACTGGAGTTCCTCTTCTATCTTTTTTATTTCAGCCTCCGTATCGAGTTTACCCTCCAGGGGGATAAAATATTCATTGCTTTTCACCCTAAAGGTAACCGCACCCTCTACAGCAGCACCAACCGACTCAATATTTTTTAGGTGCGCCAGCTTTTTGATGACTACATCCCAGCGCTGGCTTAGTTTTTCCTTGTCGATAAGTAAAAGATCCAGGGGTTCCTTATTGGCCAGATTTTTCTCTTTGCGAATATTCCGTACTGCCGAGATCACAGAAGTAGCGAACTCAAATTCCGGTATCAGCTCCTGATCTTCAAGCGACAGTTCGGGCCAGGAAGCCACAATTAGTGCCTCATCCTTATTTCGTTTGCGAATCCTCTGCCAGATCTCTTCGCTAAGGAACGGCATGAATGGATGCAGAATACAAAGGTTGGCCTCAAATAATTTGATAATTGCATTATAGGTTTTCCTGTCAATAGGTTGCTGATAAGCGGGCTTTACGATTTCGAGCAGCCATGAACAAAAATCGTCCCACACCAGCTTATAGACAGACATCAGCGCGTCTGATATACGGTATTTATTAAAATGGTCGTTAATGTCGGACAATGTTTTGGCTAATTTCGCCTGGTACCACTCAAGGCCCAATTGGGCCGATTCTGACTGGGGTATATCCTTAACTTCCCAGCCTTGTATAAGTCGGAAAGCATTCCATACCTTATTGGCAAAATTTTTCCCTTGCTGGCAAAGTGCTTCATCAAATAAAAGGTCGTTTCCAGCCGCCGAGCTAAGCATCAGCCCCACCCTAACACTATCGGCTCCATAATGGGAAATCAATTCCAGTGCATCGGGTGAGTTACCCAATGACTTAGACATTTTCCTCCGTTGTTTATCCCTCACAATACCCGTTAAATAGACATGTTCAAAAGGCTTTTGCCCTTTAAGTCCATATCCTGCCATAATCATTCTGGCCACCCAGAAAAATAGAATATCTGGTGCTGTAACCAGGTCGCTGGTCGGGTAATAGTATTTAAAGTCTTTATTTTCCGGTTCCAGAATCCCATCGAAAACACTAATGGGCCAAAGCCAGGAAGAAAACCAGGTATCGAGAACATCTTCATCCTGTCTAAGATCAATTTCTTTGAGCTTGTCGTTTCCAGATTTTTCCCTTGCAAGTTCAAGGGCCTGAAGGGCATCTTCAGCCACCACATAATCCTGACTCCCTTTACCGTAATAGTAGGCAGGAATCCGCTGCCCCCACCATAACTGACGTGAAATATTCCAGTCCCGGATATTTTCCATCCAATGTCGATAGGTGTTTTCAAATTTCTTGGGAAAGAATTTTACCTCATCAGTTTGGAGAACAGCATCGATTGCCGGTTGGGCCAGAGTATCCATTTTTAGAAACCACTGTTCCGATAAACGAGGTTCTATAACCGCCTTTGTTCTTTCAGATGTACCTACTTTATTGGTGTATGGTTCTGTTTTTTTCAGAAGTCCCAGTTCTTTCAGTTCCGCACTAATCTCTTTGCGCACCACAAAACGGTCCTTTCCTTCATAATGCAAACCATAGGTATTGAGAGTGGCATTTGCATTAAAAATGTCTATTATCTCAAGCTTGTGCTTTTCGCCAAGTGCCTTATCGTTCTCATCATGTGCAGGGGTAACCTTCAAACATCCGGTACCAAATTCAAGGTCTACATATTCATCCTCAATAATAGGGATACTGCGGTTACAAATCGGAACGATAGCCCTTTTACCTTTGAGATGTGCAAAGCGTTCATCCTGGGGATGTATGCAGATAGCGGTATCACCCAGGATGGTCTCGGGCCTCGTGGTGGCCACCACCAGATGCTCATCGGTTCCTTCAACGGGGTAGGAAATATAATAGAGCAGCCCTTGCTGTTCTTCATAGATAACTTCTTCATCTGAAAGGGTTGTGCGGGCTTCAGGGTCCCAGTTGACCATCCTGTAACCCCTGTAGATCATGCCTTTGTTATATAATTCAACAAAAATCCTGATCACTGAAGCCGACATGTCATCGTCCATTGTGAATTTTGTGCGATCCCAATCGCATGAACAGCCTAATTTTTTGAGTTGTTCTAGAATAACGCCACCGTACTCGTTTTTCCATTGCCAGGCATACTCAAGGAATTCGTCCCTGCTGATTTCGCTTTTAGCAATCCCGCGTTCCTTCAGTCTGGCAACCACTTTGGCCTCAGTAGCGATAGAGGCATGATCGGTACCCGGAACCCAACAGGCATTCTTTCCCAACAAACGGGCCCTTCTGATGAGCACATCCTGAAGGGTATTGTTCAACATATGCCCCATATGGAGCACTCCGGTTACGTTTGGTGGAGGTATAACAATGGTATAAGGCTCCCGTGAATCGGGTGTAGAATGAAAATAACCGTTTTCCATCCAATATTTATACCATTGATCTTCAACACTTTGCGCTTCATATTTTGATGGAATGGACATCTTATGGTACGGTTTTTGTACTGGTTTGATCGAAATTAAAAAAATGATCATAGTAGATTCTGTTAAACCTGCTATAATCACTATTATTTTGCCAGATTAGAAATACGAAACAAAAATAAGTAACGTTAGTAGATAACAAAAGAATTTTGGATGTTGATAGCAAATCATTTACATTTGAGATTCACCCAAAACCAAAAAAAAGATGAAAAAAGCTATTTTATTAGTGTTTGTAGGCCTACTTGCTCTTAGCGTCAGTGCTCAGGAAACTGCTCAAATTGAGTTTAAAGCAGAGACGCTCGACTATGGAGTAATAGAGAAAGGGAGCGATGGTGTTCGTGTATTTGAGTTTACGAATACAGGTACTGTGCCTCTGATCATCAGCAAGGTAAGTTCTAGCTGTGGCTGTACAATTCCTAAAAAGCCTGAAGATCCGATTTTACCGGGCGACAGTGGTGAGATTCAGGTTAAGTACGATACAAATCGTGTTGGGCCTATACGTAAGGCTGTTACAGTAATATCTAATGCTGCAACCCCTACCAAAGTATTGAAAATAAAGGGAGAGGTTAAGGCAACTGATGGGAAATAGAAATTAAGATAACTCACAATAGAAAAACCCCGGTATTGCCGGGGTTTTTATTTTAATACGTTTTCCAGAACAAAACTAAAGAGTAGATCGCGATTATAGCGCTCTATCAATACCTGAATACGCTTACCTTCTTTTTCATTGAGTAGTTTCACTACTTCTTGCAGTTTGTAGCGGTGGATCTTCTTTCCATTGATCGCAATAATAATATCTCCTTCCTTTAAGCCGGCTTCATCGGCAGGGCTGCCTGCGCGTATTCCAGAGACAACGATCTCCGGCACCAGGCTTAGTCGGGTAACATCTTCCTTGATTAATTGAACATTACCAAAATCATATGCCGTTGTACCTACTGTAGCCGGCCGGGCTTCTTTAATTTTCTCAGCGATATATCTCACCCCGTTATGTTGTACGTCTATCCCACTCATATTATAATGGAAGGGCTCACCAAAGTGGCCATTTTTACGCATTATTATTTCATTCATGGAATAGTTAAACACAATATCAAAACGCTTTAGCACCTCTCCTCCTACACTCCCGTTTCGGTTACCTAAATTGACTATCGCAGCATAGGATTCCATATCCGGAAATGCAGCTTTTACATCATTCAATTCAAACCTGCCGATTTTAATACCTGTGATCTTTGTACGCCTTCCAAAAATATGTCCGTTCAAACCTTTACCGAGATAATCGTGAAAGTTTTTTTCGGGTACTCCCAGTCCTTTTTCCAAATCCCTAAAAAGCCAAAGGGCATCTCCGCTTCCCGTATCCACCAAAAGTTTAACCGGAACTTCCCGCTCATCTTCCATTACCACTGAGCCATCTACATACGATTTATTACCTATGATACTAATCGGTAGTCGCTGATCTCTCTTAGTCACTTTATTTTTGTAGTATCTTGGATCGTGAAGTTTCAGGCTTTGTGCATGGTAATTGATGTCGACCACAAAATCCCGGAATAAATCATAACCAATGATGCCATGTATGGGCATCCCTAGTCTGGGGGAAAAATTCATTTCCTTGTCGAGCACCACATATAATTGCTGACTTTCGTTAACAACGTCTTTTATCTTAAAAATATTCCCTTTAGAAACCAGGGCTTTTATAGGTTCTCCGTTTCCCAATCCCTGGATGGATATTTCAGATACGTTGTTCAGGCTAATCGAATCCCGCTCAGATAGATTAAACAAGATTGGTCTTCGCACACCCGAATCGAGTATGAAGGAAAGCTCAATTCCATTTACTTCTATGGGAACAATGATCAGGTTGTTGACCAATTGGAACTTGATCTTTTCGTACTTCTCTCCGTCAGGTAAATGGTAATGCTGGGCCCCAGCTTTAAAAGGCAGCCAAAATAAGAGCAACAGAAAAAGGGCCAGATATTCGCGCAAACCGTTCATTTTTAATTTGATGACTCTTAAAGTTAAGAAAAATTAGTAGCAAAAAGACTTATTTTAACATTTGATTAGATCAAGGGAATATCTTTGACTATGAGTTGTTTCATAGCTTATGATTTCTCATTTTTGCCTAATAATCCAACAATATGCCATCAATTTCGACCAAAGGGCAACTTATGCCGGAATCTCCGATAAGGAAACTGGTCCCTTTTGCCGAAGCGGCAAAAAAGAAGGGGGTGGAAGTAATTCATCTGAATATCGGCCAGCCCGATATTAAAACTCCTAAAATTGCACTCGATGCCGTGCGCCATCACAATATTGAAGTGTTAGCATATTCAAGGACAGAGGGTTCAGAAACCTATCGCTCAAAACTGACTTACTATTACGCAAAACAGGGTATCCAAATTGAGGCACAGGACATCATTGTCACCACCGGAGGCTCCGAAGCGCTTTCTTTTACTATGGGCACTATTGCCGATCCTGGAGATGAAATTATCATCCCGGAGCCCTTTTACGCTAATTACAATGGTTTTGCCACAGCAATGGGACTCAGGGTAGTACCTGTGGTCTCCGGTATTAAAAAGAATTTCGCGCTTCCGCCAATAGAAGATTTTGAGATACACATAAGCCCGCGTACCAAAGCCATTCTCATCTGTAATCCTGGGAATCCTACCGGCTATCTGTACAGTAAAGAAGAGATTGAAAAACTCGCGCACTTGGTCAGGAAACATGATCTGTTTCTGGTTGCCGATGAAGTATATCGCGAATTCACTTACGATGACCGTGAACATTTTTCAATATTAAATGAAGAAGGACTGGAAAATCAGGCTATTGTAGTCGATTCCGTCTCTAAGCGCTATAGTATGTGTGGCGCACGGATCGGTTGCTTGATCAGCAAGAATAAAGAGGTGATCAAAACGGCCCTGAAGTTTGCACAGGCGAGGTTGTCGCCCCCTACCCTGGCACAAATAGCGAGTGAAGCAGCGCTCGACACGCCCCAGGAATATTTCGACACTGTTATAGAGGAGTACGTGGAAAGACGGGATATACTGATCGATGAGCTGGAAAAAATTCCCGATGTGGTGGTCGCAAAACCACAGGGTGCTTTCTATTGTATGGCAGAGTTACCAGTTGAGGACGCTGATCATTTTGCACAATGGTTGCTGGAATCCTTTGAAGATAAAGGTCAAACTGTAATGGTGGCACCTGCGGCAGGCTTTTACGCTACACCCGGTCTGGGTAAGAATCAAATCAGGATTGCTTATGTCCTCGAAAAGAAAAAGTTGAAACGAGCCGTTGCCCTGCTCAAAGAGGCACTTATCCAATACAAACATCCTTGATCGTAAAAGAAAATATATCCTTAAAATCTTACAATACCTTCGGGATCGATGTAAAGGCAAGGTATTTCATCGAGATAACCAGTGTAGACCAACTCAGGCAGTCCCTGCAACTGAAAGACTATCCCCCTATTTTCGTTATAAGCGGTGGCAGCAATATGTTGCTGACCGGAGATCTTGAAAGACTGGTACTTTTCCTCAACATAAAGGGCAAGAGGATACTTTGGGAAGACGACAGTCGTGTTGCGTTAAAAATCATGGCCGGTGAAAACTGGCACGACCTGGTGATGTGGTGCATTGCCCAAAATTTTGGTGGAATCGAAAATCTCTCACTTATACCCGGAAATACCGGAACCGCACCAATCCAGAATATCGGGGCCTACGGTGTGGAGATCAAAGATGTTTTTGAAAGCTGTGAGGCAATGGAGATCAAATCGCAGCGACTCCTCAGATTCAACGGGCAGGGGTGCCGTTTTGGATACCGCGATTCCTATTTCAAGAAAGAAGGCAAAGGCCAATTTATTATTACCTCCGTTACGCTGATCCTCAGAAAAAAAGACCATGTTTTAAATACCTCATATGGGGCAATAAAAGCACAGCTCAAACAAAAGAGTGTCACAAAACCAACGATAAAGCAGGTTTCTGAGGCAGTCATCGCGATTAGACAGCAAAAACTGCCAGATCCTAATATATTGGGAAACAGTGGGAGTTTCTTCAAAAATCCAGTTTTAAAGCAGCAACAATTCAATAAGTTTTCTACCAACCACCCGGAGGCACCATTTTACAAACTCGAGGATGGAACGGTTAAAGTTCCGGCCGGATGGTTGATAGAACAAACCGGCTATAAAGGTAAACGCATAGGAGATGCAGGGGTGCACAAAGATCAGGCGCTCGTACTGGTTAATTTCGGCAAAGCATCTGGGGCAGAAATTCAACAATTAGCTCAGTCCATTCAAAATGATGTTCACCTTAAATTCGGCATTGAACTGATTCCTGAGGTCAACATCATAAAATAAAGGAGTCGTATTGGTGATAATATAGAGAATCGTTTACCTCGAATCGAATCATGTAACAGGGATGATAATTATGCAATCCATAAAATAACCCCTGCAAAAAGTATTTACAGGGGCTATACCAAACCAAACTAACCAAAAATTAAATGTGCAATAACCAATTGTACATTTATGTAATTAAAATTGAGATAACGCTTAAATAACAATCAATTTTATAATTTAGCGTTTACCTATATACGGTATTTTAGACAGTCTTGGATGCCACCGGGAAATATTTCTAGGATCTCTTACACCCGTTGATGAGCACGTTACTTGAAAAACATATTGTCGAACTCCTTCAGGAGCGCAATGAAAAAGCTATTTCCCTTCTGTATGAGCATTACGGTGATACACTTTACGGAGTCGCCTTAAAAGTGGTTAGACACGAAGAACTTGCTCAAGACGTGTTACAGGAAAGCTTTGTAAAGATCTGGAAGAAATCCGACTCATATGATTCATCCAAAGCAAAACTCTTCACCTGGCTGTTCAGGATTACCCGAAATACCGCTATCGATAAACTAAGGAGTCTCAGCACCAAGTCGGATAAGGAAATCCAAATGGATGTTTCAGACGTATATAATGTAGGTATTGAGAGTATAAAGCCCGAATTCCTGGATGTTAAGGAAAATCTGGACAAGATCGAATTTAAATACCAGGTAGTGTTAGATGCTTTGTTTTTTCAAGGCATGACACAACAGGAAGCCAGTGATGAACTGGATATTCCTCTTGGAACCATTAAATCGAGATTAAAGATCGGGTTGAGGGAGCTTAGGAAGATTTATGAAGTTTCATCATTATTACTCTTGCCGGTATTAAGTACAATAACATGAGAGAAAAGATTCGAATATTTCTGGATACTGATTTGCTAGAAAAGTACCTGGTGGGCACTACTTCCACAGAGGAGGCACTGCAGGTAGAAAGGTATATTACCATGTATCCTGAAGTCAGGAAGATTTATAATGAGCTGCAGGACAATCTGGAGACATTTGCTAAAATGCATGCCGTAAAGGCACCCGAAGGGCTCCGTGCCAAGATCCTCGCCAGAATCAGGGCCCAAAATGTAGGTAGAAGAAGGTTTAGAAGGTATGCCATTGCCGCAAGCGTAACGGCCATGCTTTTTGCAGGATCATCTTATTTCTTCTGGAACCAGAGTCAAAACCTCCAAATGGAAAACACTATAGTTAACAATAAGATCAAAGATCTTGAGGAGGATATGAAAGAGCAGCTGGAAGATGTGAGAAATCAATTCATCGTACTCAACAACCCGCAGACTAAGAAATATATGGTTAACGGGAACAAAAAAGCGAGGGAATTAAAAGCCGTAGCCTATATAAATCCTGTAAAAAAACTTGCTTACATAAACGTCCGTAAACTTCCAAATTTACCAGAAGATTACGATTATCAGATGTGGGCCGAGGTCAATGGCGAGATGGTTAATCTGGGCGTGATCCGCAATGTGGGGGATAAAGATAAACTCAGGGCGCTTCCTTATGCCGAGAATGCAGTAGGTTATATTACTATAGAACCAAAAGGAGGTAACGATACCCCAACTGTACAGAACATCGTGGCCAATATTTCCTATTGATCCAGAAACTTAAAGAACTGCAAAAGCCCCTATGTTGGGGCTTTTATTTTGTATCTTTGTGCAAACATAAATTATGAAGCTCCTCCTTCTGACTATTGGTCTCCTGGCCCTTGCCTTCCTGGGTATTGCTCTAAAGATATGGTCTAAAAAAGATGGTGAATTTGCCGGCACCTGTGCCAGCCAAAGCCCTTTTCTTAATAAAGATGGTGAAGCTTGTGGTTATTGCGGTAAACTCCCTGAGGATCAGGAATGCAAAAGGGACACCAGCCCGGAAATTTATTAGAACATTACTTTCAGCCCTCTTTTTCTTATAATCCATTTGGAAAAAGCCGAAGACATACTAAAAAACACGATTCAGAAGGCCAGGGAAGGCAATCAAATTGCCTTTAGCAATCTCCTGGACACCTTTTGGAATGACGTTTACCGCTTCCAACTAGCCAGGACCAAGAATGAAAATGATGCTGAAGACATTACCATACAAACATTCTCAAAGGCATTTGATAAGATTTCCACTTATGATGATTCTTATGAATTCAAGACCTGGTTGCTCGCTATTTCAAAAAATCTCCACGTAGACCTTATCCGTAAACAGAAACGAAATGTACTAGATAGTACAGAATCGGGCAATGGTGAAGCGATATCCAGGGTATTGGATGATGCTCCTACAGCCGAAGACCTGCTGATCACCGAACAAAACCTGGCTACCCTGCTTCAACATATCAAAAAGTTGAAACCCCACTACCAGCGGGTAATCAATCTGAGATATTTTAATGAGATGTCATATGCTGGAATTGCCCATGAGCTTGGTGAACCGGTTAATAACGTTAAGGTAAAATTGCTCCGGGCCAAAAAGTTGCTTTCAGAGATCATTAAAAAGAAGTAGCGCTAATTAAACCAGATTTCTGATAGTTTTTCATGGAAGGAATGGGGTTCGGCCTCTGCTTATTTTGTTCGTATATTTGCACAAAAAGAAACTATGAGTATTGTAGCCCCAGGTCATGTAAAACCTCCCACAGGGAAACCAAAATGGTTACGGGTAAAGCTTCCAACAGGTAAAAAGTATACCCAGCTAAGAGGGCTGGTTGAAAAATACGATCTGCATACCATCTGTACATCCGGAAGTTGCCCTAATATGGGTGAATGCTGGGGAGAAGGTACCGCTACCTTTATGATTCTTGGCAATATCTGTACACGTTCCTGCGGTTTTTGCGGGGTACAGACCGGAAGGCCCGAATCGGTAGATTGGGCAGAACCCGAAAAAGTGGCCCGTTCCATCAAGATCATGGGAATTAAACATGCGGTGATTACATCCGTAGACCGGGATGATCTCAAAGACATGGGATCTATTATATGGGCAGAAACCGTAAAGGCGATCCGCCGTATGAATCCGGAAACTACCCTCGAAACGCTTATCCCCGATTTTCAAGGCATAAATAGGCACCTTGATCGTATTGTAGACGTGGCTCCCGAAGTAGTTTCACACAATATGGAAACAGTACGAAGACTTACCAGAGAAGTACGTATTCAGGCGAAATACGACAGAAGCCTCGATGTACTGCGCTATCTTAAGGAAAGTGGTATAAACAGGACAAAATCGGGAATTATGCTCGGCCTCGGAGAGCAGGAGGAAGAAGTACTGGATACGATGGATGAACTCAGAAATGCCAATGTAGACGTACTGACCATCGGGCAATACCTTCAGCCCTCTAAAAAACATCTTGCCGTTAAGGAGTTTATTCTACCTGAACAATTTGAAAAATATGAAAAAATAGGCCTTGAAATGGGGTTCCGGCACGTGGAAAGCGGGGCTTTGGTAAGGTCGTCCTATAAGGCACATAAACATATTCTCTAAGCACTAAGGCTATACACAGCGTCACCCGAATCTTTCTAATAATAACAAATTTTTTGATTTAATATACTTATTATCAATAAGTTGATGTCTATTGATATGATATTGAACAGTACTACACAAATTGAGAAATACTCGATGGAAAGGTCCCGGAAATGTTTAAAAAGCCTCTCATTTTTGGGAAAATAATGATACTTTTGATTGAATTGAGCAAAAAGTCCCCAAAAATCGTTCATCTTGTAAGAATTGACGCTCAGATTTGTTGTTCGAAAACAATAGTTAGGCGTCCTGAACGTTTGAACTAAGGATAACTTAAGTAACCTACGAGAAGTTCCAGAAGGTTAAGCGAATTTAGCGTCTTTGCAATACCGAAAGGAGGTCTCTTCTCAATACCAAAATGCTGCGCGTGAAATCTGGAAATATACATAGCAGATTAGCTTTATTGTTCCTTTGCTGCTTATTCGCCTGTTGCCTGTTTTCGACCTATGCACAGGACGATGTTCTGGAGAGCAACGATATCGAATATTATTTCAATCAGACACGTGTATACCAGAATCAGAACCAAATCGATCTCGCGCTGGAATCACTAGATAAGGCAGCGGCACTTGCCGAGGCTAAAAAGAACGAAAAAGCACTGGTCGATTGCTACCATAAATTTGCCCGCCTTTATCTGGACCTCGACAAAAGAGAGACCACCATTTTTTACTGGGACCGGGCCGCTGTACTTTTAAACGAACTGGAATATCCTTATGGCCAGTCAGTGCATAAATTCATTGAGGCACAATTGCTATTCGACAGCGGCAATAACTTTCAGGCGATTTTTATGCTTAATGAGGCCCGACAACTTAGCAACGACAGAAATCTTCTTAACAATATTGTGCTTCTGGAAGGCGAAATCTATCTGAGTATTGACAAGTACGATAGTGCTGCTACGAATTTCAATTCATTGGTGGTTAATAACGACGTGTTCGAGAAAGATGCCCTTAGGGCCAAAGCCCATATGGGTCTTGCCAGGTTACATTCCGAACTTCAGAACTACGAAGAAAGCATTAAAAATGGAAATCAGGTACTTGCCATTGCCCAGGAGTATGGCCTGGAAAATCTGATCTATGAAGCGAATGAGATACTTGTTGTTTCATATGAAACCTTAAAGTCCTATGAAAAAGCCTTAGTACACAGCAGGAACATCCTTGCGATCAAAGACTCGGTCTTTACTATAGAAAAGGTAAAGGCAGAAGCTAAAACGGCCGACAGAATACAGTTCGAGTTTATGGCCGAAGAAATTAAACGCCAGGATTCGAGAATAGAAGATCTGAGTGAATCGGCTAATCGATCAGAGCTAACCGCTATCCTTACCTCGGCCTTTCTAACCATTATTTCGCTCTTAGCGGTTTCCCTCTATCGCAACAACCAGATTAAACTCAAGACTAACGACTTGCTACAAACCAAAAACCGTGAGCTACAGGCGGCGAGGGATGCGGCGGTTCAGGCAATGGAAGCTAAAACAAACTTCCTTTCTACTGTTAGTCACGAACTGCGAACCCCGCTTTATGCCGTTACCGGTTTAACGCATTTGTTGCTCGAAGAAGATCCCGGGGACCACCAGAAGGAACATCTCAAATCCTTGAAATTCTCTGGCGACTACCTCCTGAACTTTATCAATGATATCCTTCAGATCAATAAAATTGACGCAGACAAGCTCGAACCACTTGCCATCGAGCTAAACCTGAAAAAAATACTGACCGAGGTTATCGAATCGCTGCAACAGAGTGCAAAAGAAAACAATACAACAATTAGCCTCAGTTACGACGAGTCGATCCCGAGACACCTGATGAGCGACCCGCTTAAACTCTCACAAATCTTTATGAACCTGGTGGGCAATGCACTCAAGTTTACCAAATCGGGTGAAGTAAAGGTGATTGCCAAACTCGTAAAAAAGGTAGAAGAGGATGTTACTATATATTTTGAAGTGAAGGACACTGGTATTGGAATATCCAAAGAACAACAAAAACATATTTTCGACAGTTTTGAACAAGGTTCTATACAGATCAACCGGGAATATGGAGGTACCGGTTTAGGCCTTACCATTGTAAAAAGTCTGCTGGGCTTGTTTAACAGCGGGATTCAATTGCATAGTGAAATGGGGAAAGGGAGCTCTTTCTTCTTTGAGCTGACATTGAAAAGTAAGGATAGTGTTGTGGATGACATTCCATTCGAAATCATTGAGAAAGAATACGATCTGAAAGGTCTGCACTTGCTGGTAGTAGAGGATAACAAAATTAATCAGGTGATCACCCGGAAAATGCTCAACAAGAGAGACATTAGCTGCGACATTGCCAACAATGGATATGAAGCAGTAGATATGGCCTCTAAGAGTGATTATGACGGCGTTTTGATGGATATCCACATGCCCGGTATCAGCGGTGTTGAAGCCACCATTGAAATTCGCAAATTCGATAAGGAAACTCCGATTATTGCCTTGACGGCCATCTCCCTAGATGATAGCCTGGAAAGTTTCTTTGCAGCTGGCTGTAACGACGTGGTTACTAAACCTTTTAAACCCGAAGTGTTCTATCACAAGATTGGGGAGAATATCCTGGAACATAAATTGAACAAATCAACGCTTTAAGCCTTTAAGCGCTTGAAGCATCCGTTGTTTCCCATCGGCGAGAAACCGATGCTGTACTTCCAGAAAATAAACTTGCGGCAGTTGATTTAATCCACGTACATAATCCTTTTCTGTGGTAATGATCATTTTTTCTTTGGACAGTTCAGATAACTCGGCCGCCTTGAATTGGTGATGATCCCGAAATTTAATATGTCTTGTCTTTAAGCCGAATCCATGGAGATACTGCAGCAATGGTTCAGGAGAAGCAATTCCTGTTACTACCGTTACCGAATTGTTCGAAAGTTCATCCAGAGAACACTCCTTGGTTTCACCCACCAGTTTTGCGGAGTAACTTAAAGTGCAGAACAAAACCTCCTGGTCTTTGCTTGGCTTCAGTTTCTTTTGTATCGATCCCCTGGATGCCTCGTTAAGGTCTGCAGGACATTTGGTGACCACGATAATTTTCGCCCGTTTTGCCTGATTTTTTGAATCGCGTAGCGTACCCGCCGGAAGATAATGGTCTGAAGGATAAAGTTTGCTGTAAGAGGTTAGTAAAATATAGAAATCTGCTTTCACTCTCCGATGCTGGTATGCATCGTCTAAAAGAATGACATCGGGCTGGAGATCTGTCTCCAAATTCGAAATGCCCCTTCTTCTGTTGCCATCTACCGCCACTTTTACCTCTGGAAATTTTCTGTGGATCTGAAATGGTTCATCGCCGATCTCCAGTGCCGAGCTATTCGACCCAGCCACTATAAAACCAGAACTCTTTCGTTTATAACCACGACTCAATACTGCGATCTGGTCGTAGGCAGACAGGTTACGGATAAGCCATTCTATCATCGGGGTTTTTCCGGTTCCTCCTAAACTTAAGTTACCTACGCAAATAGTTGGTGTCTGAAAACTTTTGACGCTTCGCCAACCCAGGTCGTAGGAGAGGTTTCTAAGGAATACGACTAGTCCATAGAGGAGAGAAAACGGCCAAAGGATTTTTCTCAGGAGATGCATCGGAACGAAAATATAATATTTTATCTTTGGACTGCCTATATTTCCCAAAATGATCATTAAAGAAATTACCGACTTACTGGAGGCTCTGGCCCCGCTGGAAAATGCTGAAGACTTTGACAATGTAGGGCTGCTGGTTGGTGATGCCTCAGCGGAAGTGACTGGTGTACTCATCTCGCTCGACACCCTGGAAAGTGTAGTTGATGAAGCGGTGAACAAAGGTTGCAATCTTATAGTCAGTTTCCACCCGATCATCTTCAAAGGACTAAAAAGGCTCAACGGGACTACCTATGTGGAAAGGTGCGTGATAAAGGCTATTAAAAACAATATTGCCATTTATTCGATGCATACTGCGCTTGATAATTCTCCCGTAGGTGTGAATTATGCTATTTGCCAGGCTCTTGGTATAGAAGATCCAAAGATCCTAATCCCCAGTCGGGGTACCATTAAAAAGCTCACCACTTATGTGCCCGAAGCCGAAGCTGAACAACTACGGCTTGCCCTGTTCGATGCTGGCGCAGGTAAAATAGGGCACTACAGTCATTGTAGTTTCACAGTGGAAGGTAGCGGATCTTTTATGGCCGGCAGCAAAGCGAACCCTGCCAAGGGAAAGAAAAATGAAATTCACTTTGAGAAAGAAGTTCAGATTCACCTGACCTTTCCCAAATCTGCAGAAAAAGCGGTTCTTAAGGCTCTGTTTGAACATCATCCCTATGAGGAAGTCGCTTATGAGATAAATACACTGGAGAACCGACACCAGTATCAGGGTATGGGAATGCTGGGAAATCTTAGCAGCCCTATGCAAGAAGAAGATTTTATCGGCCTTTTAAAAGATAGGATGAATTCCCCTGTTGTAAGGCACTCAAATCTACTCGGGCGAAAGGTTAAAAAAATAGCTGTACTGGGGGGTAGTGGCGCCTTTGCCATTAAGGCGGCGAGAAATTCAGGAGCAGAGGTTTTGGTCACTTCAGACGTCAAATACCATCAGTTCTTTGAAGCTGAGCAGGAAATATTACTATTAGACATCGGTCATTATGAATCCGAGCAGTTTACAAAAAACCTTTTGGCAGATTATCTTAAGAAAAAAATTCCTAATTTTGCAGTCTCTTTATCGGAAGTCAGAACAAATCCCATCAATTATTCATAAGTATGGCAACAAAGAAGGAAGTAACGGTCGAGGATAAACTAAGGGCACTATACGATTTACAGCTGATAGATTCCAGAGTTGACGAGATCAGGAATGTACGCGGTGAGCTCCCCCTGGAAGTTCAGGACCTGGAAGACGAGGTTCTTGGATTGAAAACCCGGATCGATAAACTGAAAACCGATGTTGAAACCGTCAATTACGAGATTAGTGCAAAGAAAAATCTAATTGATGAAGCGAAGGTTTTGATAAAAAAATATGCGGATCAGCAAAAAAATGTCCGTAACAGTCGCGAATTTAACTCCTTATCCAAGGAGGTTGAATTTCAGGAATTGGAAATTCAGCTTGCTGAAAAGAATATAAAAGAATTCAAGGTCCAGATCGAGCAGAAAAAAGAGGTTGTCTCTGAAACAAAAGAAAAACTCTCTGAGCGAGAAGCGCATCTAAAGCATAAAAAAAGTGAATTAGATGCAATTCTGGCGGAAACTGAAAAGGAGGAAAAAGCTCTGCTTGAAAAATCTCATAAATACGAGAAGCAAATTGAAGAGCGATTGGTTAAGGCATATAAGCGTATCCGCAACAATGTTAAAAATGGCCTTGCTGTGGTTGCGATTGAAAGAGGAGCTTCCGGTGGTTCATTTTTCACCATCCCACCACAGGTACAGGTGGAGATCGCCTCGCGCAAGAAGATCATAACAGATGAACACAGCGGTCGTATACTGGTAGATGCGGGCCTTGCAGAAGAAGAACAGGTGAAAATGAAAAAACTGTTCAACAATATCTAAACCGATTCTAAAATCTATCATATAAACCACCTTTCCCGGTGGTTTTTTTATTTTTGGTATTTTCGCAGCATATGTGCAGAACCATAGCTTCATTAATAATCGTTCTCCTCTGTTGCAAAGCCTTTGAAGGATATACTAAAGCGGTACAGGAACGCGATGTCCTGGTTTATGTTCTGAGGAAGAACAAAGTATTCGACCTCGATGGCCTGATCGTTAACTGGACTGGAAAGACGGTCCCCTACTCTTCGTTTAAGGGTATTGTGCTTATCGGTAAGGATGGGAGCATCAAACTAAAAAAGCCCTTTTTAGTATCTGCCAAGGAAATTTTTGATTTAATCGACAGTATGCCGATGAGGCGTGCCGAAATGAAAGACTCAGTAAAGGATTGAGTTCTTTTCCTCTTCGGCCAGCAGCTCAAGGATTTTCAGTTCTATTTCTTCGGAATCCCAAAGGTCTTCAATCCGGGGGTGTTTCATGATCTCCTTCATGATCTTTTCCTGTGCATCACCGATTAACAGTGCTTCGGAATAAGGTCTGTCTGAGAAGGTAACTCTCCAATAGGCAGGGATCCACTTTTCGGGATGTTTTTGCGCAAATCTTTTCTCGATTTTCTTTTGCAGTAAGAATCTGGGATCGGCCGTCTTGGCGCTCATTTCCATAAAATTTCTATAGCTCAATTCGGCGATGGCATCCGCATTGGGTTTTCGTAATTCCTGGTACTGTTCAAATATTTGCTCCCAATCAGCACCATATTGTTCTAAAAGCTGATTGAGTTCATAAATGTCTTCGAAGCCGGCATTCATCCCCTGACCATAGAAGGGTACAACAGCATGGGCTGCATCACCTACAAGAGCGACCTTATCCCAATAAGTCCACGGATAGCACTTCATGGTCACCAGGGCACTGGTAGGATTATTAAAAAAATCCTGGCTGAGATTTTCGATCTCAGCACTCACGTTTGGAAAATAGGTGTTGAAAAAGTCAATAGTATCCTGTTTGGTCCTGATCTTTTGGAAAGAGACATCCCCTTCGAAAGGGAGAAATAGGGTACAGGTAAAACTTCCGTCCAAATTTGGCATGGCTATGAACATAAAACGTCCCCTCGGCCAGATATGAAAGGAGTTCTTATCGAACTTATGAGTACCATCTTCATTTGCCGGAATAGTCAGTTCCTTATATCCTACATCTATAAAATCCTGAGAATAATCAAAACGGGAGCGTCTTTGCATTTTATGCCTGATCCTGGAAAAAGCACCATCGCAACCAAATACTATATCGAACTGATATTCTTGCCATTCCCCTTTTTCGGTCTCCCCTGTAAATAATTTGGCTTCCGGCAGACTGATATCCCAGACTTTTTCCTCAAACCTGAATTTGGCCCCTTCCTTTTCAGCGAGGTCGATCATTTTCCGATTCAGCACACCGCGGGATATTGACCAGATTGCCTGTCCCTCCTTACCATACTGCTGGAAATACATGGGTTTTCCTTTCACATGTAGTGCCCGCTTATAGAGGGGGATCGCCAGTTGCTTTACCTGATCTTCAATTTCCACATGTCTTAAGGCCTTCCACCCCCTGTCGCTCATAGCCAGGTTAATGGATCTTCCGGAAAATTGAACCGTCCTGATATCGGGCCTCCTGTCGAATACTGTTACCTGATGTCCGTGTTTACGCAGATAAATAGCGAGTAAAGAGCCTACTAAACCTGAGCCGACAATGGCAATGTTTTTAATGATTTGTGTCATGAGGCGGCACTTAGGCCTTGAGGATTCTCATATAAAGGTAATAAAATTAGGACATTGTGAATTTATGACACAACGGAAGTCCTAGAAATCAATCTCTCGCTTTTTAGTTGAAATTTAACGGCCGGGGGAAGATCCTTATCTGGATCCTAAACGTATATATTTTTTTCCGCTTCGGCGTCTATATATATCCACGAGTCCTTCCCATTAAATTGGAGAAGGACTTTTTATTTTATCGATTAGGATTCCCTAGGAGATTATATCATCTACGATGCCGTACGCTACTGATTCTTCTGCACTCATCCAGTAATCACGATTGAAATCTTTCATGATCTTCTCCTTGGATTGACCACAGTTTTTGGCGAGTATATCTGCCCCAAGCTCTCTTGTTTTAAGAATCTCTTTGGCCTGTATCTCGATGTTGGAAGCCTGACCCCTTGCACCACCACTCGGTTGATGGATCATGACTCTGGCATGAGGTTGGATAAAACGGCGCCCTTTTTTACCTACAGACAGCAGAATTGAGCCCATCGAAGCGGCTAAACCCGTACAAATGGTAGAAACCGGACTTTTAAGTGAAGTAATGGTATCGTATATCGCAAAACCGGAAGTAACATAACCCCCGGGGCTGTTGATATATAATTGGATTTCTTTGTTATTCTGCAAATCCAGATATAGCAAGCGATCAATAACATGTTTCGCCGAATCGTCATCTACCATACCCCATAGAAAGACCTTTCGCTCTTCCAGCATTTTCTCATCGATCGTTTCCTGTACTTTGCTCTTTTTTGCACTCATAGATTGATTTCTGTTTGTTGTCAAAATTAATCATTTTATTCCATTAGAAAAGCCTCACTTTTAAGTCTGAACCTTTTAAAAGGCATTATATTTGACAAAAACCATATGATGAAGAAATTCCTGTTCCCGATAGTTGCGATCCTAATCTTTTTTTCGTGTAAAACCGAGAAAAATAAGGCTCAAGAAAAGGAGAAAGAACCAATTTCCATTCTGGACAAAATTGCCCTGGCGCACGGATACGATAAATGGAAAAACGTGAGTGAACTCGATTTTACTTTCAATGTAGATAGGGATACTTCGCATATGGAAAGAACCTGGAGATGGAAAGTTTCCACAGGCGAGGTGGTCAACTTTTCGCAAAAGGATACCATAAGATATCTTCGGACAGCGGTAGACAGCATATCACTTAGGGCAGATGCTGGCTTTACCAACGACAGATACTGGCTCCTGGCCCCATTTAATCTGGTCTGGGATAGGGACAATTTTAGTTACAGCCACGAAGCTGAAGCCTCTGCACCTATCAGCAAAGAGCCCATGCAGAAACTTACTATTGTATACGGTAATGAAGGTGGCTATACCCCTGGTGATGCTTACGATTTCTATTATGCAGATGATTATTTAATCCGTGAATGGGTATTTAGGAAATCGAACCAGCCCGAAGCTAGCCTTACGACTACCTGGGAAGAATATCAGAATGTAGGCGGATTAAAGCTTGCCACCTCCCATAAAGTAGAGGATAATTCATGGCGCTTATACTTTAGCGATATCGAGGTGCATTGATTCAGTAAATCTATTGCGTCTTTTTCCTTCGCAATAATGTGGTGGCCAATAATACCACAACAGCACATGCCAGCAGGGCAATAAATGTGAGGTTCAGGGAAAACTTTTCTGCCATGAAACCAAGGATCACCGGACCCAATAAGAATCCGGAATAACCAGAACCAGCTATAAAAGCCACCCCCTGGGAAGATTCTACCCCTTTTACATTACCGCCAATTCTAAACAACTCCGGTACAATTACGGAGAAGCCCAGTCCGGTAAGACCAAATCCAATGATCGCCAGATTGGTCTGCGCGGTGAGTACAAGCATATATCCCAATATGGCTATAATAGAGCCTATAGCAACAATTTTAACGGAACCAATACGTGAACTAATGGCATCCCCAAGGAACCTCCCCACGGTCATCAGTGTTTGAAATCCCAGAAATCCTGCTCCCCATAATGCCTCAGGAGCTATACTAACCTCTTTTAGGAAAAGGCCACTCCAGTCTACTATAGCTCCTTCACTCCCCATTACGATGAAAGAAACAATGCCCAATAGAAGCAATGGTTTGAAATTCTTAAAACCAAAAGGTTCTTTTTCAATGGGGGCCGCAACAATTTTTTTATAGTTGCTGTGAAATAAAAGGTTTATTGCGAAAACCAGGATTACAGCGGTCGCCATATGAAGTGCCCTGTCGTTAAAAACAGGGATCAGAAAACTCCCTAATCCCGCCAATACACCGCCTAGACTAAAAAAGCCATGGGAAGCCGACATGAAATTCTTCTTATCCTCTTTTTCGATCTCGGTAACCAGGGTATTCATGGAAATATCAGTAAAGCCATTGGTAGCACCGAAAAGGAACAAAGCGATAACAAGAGTTATAAAGCTAGGTGCGATAAGCGGGAATATCGCCGTCAGGCATATCAAAATGGCGCCTATCCATGTTGCTTTACCAACACCAAGGCGGTTTATAATACGAGATGCTATTGGAAATATTGTAAATACCCCAAGGGAAAGAAAGAATATCGCAATTCCCAGTGTTGCCTTATTGATCCCAAGATCCTCTTTTACAAATGGTATGTATATTGCCCAGGTTCCAAAAAGGATGTTCAGGCTTGCAAATACCCAGGCAGGGCCAAAATACCTTGGATTGGTAAGTATGAGTTTTAGAGATTTCATTTCCAGCCACGTTCCAAAGGCCACAAATATACAATCATTCGTGGTACAAAGCGGTTACCTCCAAACGATTCCTATCTGGGTCCAGGGTTACGAATTCGTAGTAGCCATCGCCTGTCTTTCGGGGACCATTGAGGATCTCAAATCCATCTTCCAGTAATTGACGTGCTTTTTCGTCTACCAGATCCGGGTGGGCTACCCCAAATGCAAGGTGTATGATACCTCGATGTTGTGCCTGTACCGTATCATTCTTATTGACCGGAATACCGGGCATTTCCATCAACTCCAGTCGTGCCCCTGATTCGAAGCTCAGAAAATAACTCCTAAAATTATTCCTTTTATTGACATATAGGTCGTTAGGGACAGCATCGAAATACTTTGTATAATATTCTTTCAGGAGTTCAAGTCTATCGGTCCATATCGCTGCGTGCTCCAGTTTCATTTAGATGAGTTGAAGGATTTCAGAATTAAGAAATAATCCCATTTTTAAGGATTTGGCCAAAGCGGTACATATCCTCAAAACTGCAATAAAAGGGTGCTGGTGCCAATCGGATGACATTGGGTTCGCGCCAATCTACAATGACTCCTTCTTTCATCAGGTATTCAAAAAGCGATCGGCCTTCACCATGAAGCAATACAGATAATTGACATCCCCGGTCTGCGGGAGTGATGATCTCAAAATTACCTTTGACTTCCCGGCTCACTTCCTCCAGGATATACTCTAAATAGGCCGTGATTAGCTTACGCTTTTCTATTAATGCCTCCATGCCCACTTCTTCAAATAATTCAAGAGATGCAAGATAAGGTGCCAGTGAAAGGATCGGGGCATTGCTTATCTGCCAGGCATCTGCCGTGTCCATAGGTTCAAATTCGGGCTTCATCAAAAACCTGTTCTCTTTTTTGGTGCCCCACCATCCTTCAAATCTCGGGATATCGGTTTTACCAAGATGTCTTTCGTGTACGAACACCCCAGACGCATTCCCTGGTCCGCTATTCATATATTTATAACTGCACCAGGCCGCAAAATCTACTCCCCATCGGTGAAGGTCTAAAAAAACATTACCGACAGCATGGGCCAGGTCCCAGCCCACAATTGCTCCTTTGGCCTGAGCAACGCTGGTGATCTTTTCCATATCGAAGACCTGACCATTGTAGTAATTCACACCCCCAATCAAAACCAGCGCCAGCTCCTCTCCTGCTTCTTCTATTTTGGCCAGAATATCTTCTGTCCTCCAATAATGCTCCCCCTTCCTTTTTTTAAGCTCAATAACGGCTGATGTGGGATCAAAACCGTGGAATTTAACCTGACTGTTGATCATATACTGATCAGAAGGAAAGGCTTTTTCCTCTACTAGGATCTTATATCGTTTTGTATCTGGCCTGTAAAACGAGACCATCATCAGATGCAGATTGATCGTTAGAGTATTCATTACGGTGATCTCTTCAGGTTTAGCCCCTACAACACCCGCTAAAGGCTTCGCCAATCGCTCGTGATAATCCCACCAGGGTTTGTCTGCATAAAAATGGCCCTCTACGGCAAGATCTTTCCAATCGGTCATAATCTCATCGATAAAGACTTGGGAACGCTTTGGTTGTAATCCTAATGAATTCCCTGTAAAATATATTACAGGACGATTATTCACTTTAGGAAAATGAAATTCGTCACGATATTTACCCAGTGGATCCTGCTGGTCCAATTCGCGTGCAAAAGAGAGATGGTTTTGAAACTGCATTCGGTAAGTTTCTTCAAAAATACGATATGGACTCTAATTCGACCCGAAATCCCGCTCAAGTTTTTCTCCGGCGCATTTCGATGATATGCTTTTTAAACCCTGCCTTTTCATATGCCTTTATGGCGGGAATGTTCTCATGGTATACAGTAAGCCTGAGTTCCGAAAGCCCTCTTTGTAAAGCCCAGCTTGTAAGCGATTCGATAATCATGATATTAATCCCTTTACCCCTGAATTCCGGTACGGTGTACATAAAGCCCAGATAGGCGTATTTATCATGATCCAGATAGCTCCTGGCCTTTTTAGATCGGGCATAACCCGAACTTACAATCCTGCCTCCCTGTTCCGCTACCATAACGGCTACGCCATCGTCATTGATAAACGATTGGAGATCATAATAATGGACAGGATCTTCACGAATACATTCATCAAAAGGTCTTTCGGCTTTTATCAGTTCCTTCTCAAAGTCAAGGAGTGTTTCCAAATCGTCTGGGGTAGCCTCCCTGATGCGAATATCATCCATAATACTAAGGAAATAATATGTTCTAAGGTAGTGCTTTAATCATTATTTTTAAGCAAAATTTCCTTAATGCATTTTCTTTCAGAATCACTCGAAAAATACATTACCGACCATTTGCAAGAAGAGCCCGAATTGCTGCAAAGTCTTACCAGAGAAACCCATCTAAAGGTCGTTCAGCCAAGGATGATCACAGGACACTATCAGGGCAGGGTTTTAAGCCTGTTCTCTAAATTGATAAACCCCCTTAATATTCTCGAAATCGGTACTTACACAGGATATTCTGCCCTTTGCCTTGCCGAAGGACTTCAGGAAAACGGAAGCTTGCACACCATCGATATCAATGAGGAATTACGCGATATGCAGCGCAGTTACTTCGATCTAAGTCCTTTTGGTGATAATATCGTACAACATACCGGAAACGCTATCGAAATCATCCCACAAATAGAACTGATTTTCGACCTGGTATTTATCGATGCTGAAAAAACAGAATATCCTAAATATCTGGAATTGGTACTTCAAAAGACCAGGTCGGGTAGTGTCATTCTTTCCGATAATGTTCTGTGGTCTGGAAAAGTAGCTGAAAAAGCAGCCAAAAAGGATAAGGCAACCAGAGAACTTCAGGAATACAACAGGATGATGAATGAGCATCCAAAACTGGAAACGGTTATATTACCGGTAAGAGACGGCTTAAGTTTCAGTCGGGTACTATAAATCGCTGGTAGGACTTATAAAACAAAAATGCAAAAAGAATACCTACCACTGTGCCAATGAGAATATCGAAAGGATAATGGACCCCGACATAAATCCTGCTAAATGAAAATATGATCGGCCAAAAGAACAACAACCAGGTGTATTTCATTCTTTTCCTGAGAAAAAGAAAAACCAGAGTAGTTATCGAAAATGAAGTGGCTGCATGGCCCGAAAAAAAACTATATCCCCTGGGCTGGACAAGTATTCTGATTATTTCGCGAAGGTCTTCTTCGTTATTCGGCCGGAGGCGTTCAAAAAAATCTTTAGAAAGATTGGTCGCTATCAATACCAGAAATAAAAGCAAAAGTACGGTAAGGGACCGGTAAATACCTTCTTTCCCCGGGTAGGCCATCAGGATCAGTACAAAGAAAAGTATAAAAAGAGGTGTCCAGGAAATTATCTCGGTGGCTACCGTCCAGAAAGTGTCGTATTCTTCTATACCGAGCTTATTGAGATAAATAAAAACCTCTTTATCCCATTCAAACAGTTTTTTGAGCATTCAACCGACTATTTCCGCTTAATCGTACCTGTCACATCGTCCACATTCTTTTTCACCTTATCAAACTCACTTTTGATATCTTCGGTGAAACTGGTGTCGATCCCTTGTTTTTCGGCACTTTTCTGAATCTCCTGTTTAATATCCTCGGTGGCGTCCTTCAATTGACGCATGCCTTTTCCCAGATTTTTTGCAATACCGGGAATCTTATCGGCACCAAAGACCATCACCACTACAAACATGATGAAAAATATCTCACCTCCGCTAATGAATAATGCTATAGGACTGTACATACTCACAAATATACTGTTAAAAACAAAAAGTCCCGATATAAACCGGGACTCTTATATCCTTTGGCTATAACGCCCTATTTCCCTTTTATATTCTCTTTAAACCTGTCGAAATCGGTTTTTTGCTCTTTTTTAGGCCAGGCATTGTTTGTAATATCAATATCGGCCGTTTCCGCCATTGGGTCTACCACAATTCCAACCAATTCTTTTTGAGAGGAAATTACCCGTTTTACCTCTTCGTCGTTTTTGCGCCAGATCTCCGGTGGATAGGTAACGTGCTCTTTAGTCCCATCGGCATAGGTGTATTCTACGATCAAAGGCATAGGTATCCCTCCGGGTTTGTCAAAGGTCACTTCATAAAAGTATTTTGGTTCATTAACCTGAGCTCTTTCTTCTTCCGTCATATAATCCATCATATACTCTTTAAGGGGCATGGAAGTCTCTGAAGGGGCCTGTCCCATTAATGAAGGATCGAGATTTTCATTGTCCTCCTCTGCCAGATAGATCATAGGAGGAAGATCGGCCTCAGTCATATTCCTGGCCGTTAAATATTCCTGCAGCTTTTTTGAAGGCTTGTCGTTTACATAATATTTTCTTACCCCCTTTACCCCTATATCTACATAATCGGTGGTATAGAACCAACTCCTCCAAAACCAGTCGAGATCTACCGCCGAAGCGTCTTCCATGGTCCTGAAAAAATCCTCGGGAGTAGGGTGCTTAAATTTCCACCGCTGGGCGTAAGTCTTGAAGGCGTGATCAAAAAGCTCTGTTCCCATTACTGTTTCTCTCAGGATATTCAGTGCCGTAGCAGGTTTACCATAGGCATTAGGTCCTAGATTGTGAACATTTTCAGGATTCGACATTATGGGTGAAAGCGCATTCTGATCTCCGCTCATATAGGGTATAATCTTGGCAGGATCTCCTCTTCGCGAGGGATATTTCGAATTAGGCCCGATGGCTTCAGGATACTCCTTTCCAAACTCCTGTTCGGCGAGGTATTGCATAAAGGTGTCGAGGCCTTCGTCCATCCATGCCCATTGCCTTTCATCCGAATTCACAATCATCGGGAAGAAATTATGGCCCACTTCGTGAATGATGACCGAAATCATACCAAATTTTATCCGGTCTGAATAAGATCCATCCTTGTTAGGTCGTCCATAATTCCAGCAAATCATCGGATATTCCATCCCCTGATTTTTGGCATGTACCGAGATGGCCTTGTGATAAGGATAATCGAATGTATGCGATGAATATGATTGTAAAGTACTGGCAACGGCCTTGGTAGACCATTCTTCCCAAAGAGGGTTTCCTTCTTTTGGATAAAGTGAAACGGCCATAACATTCCTGTTACCGAGCTTAACCGCCATCATATCCCATATAAATTTCCTGGATGTTGCAAATCCAAAATCTCTGACATTATCGGCTTTGAATCTCCAGGTCTGCTTCTTTTCGGAAAAGGACTTTTCTGCGGCTTCTGCTTCCTCCTGGGTGACGATCATCACCGGGGTATCGAAGCTCTTTTTAGCCTTTTCGTAGCGTTTTAGCAGTTCTTTACTAAAAACCTCTTTCCGGTTGGTCAATACTCCTGTAGCATCTAATACATGATCATCGGGCACGGTGATATTAACCTCATAGTCACCGAATGGTAAGGCAAATTCCCCACTTCCCCAGAACTGATGGTTTTGCCATCCTTCAACATCGCTGTAGACTGCCATTCTCGGAAAAAACTGTGCAATTACATAAGCCCTGTTGCCGTCTTCCTTAAAATATTCATACCCTGAGCGTGCTCTCTTAATAGTGTGATCCGGAATATTATACCACCACTTGATTTCAAATGAAATTTGTGAACCACTTTTAAGGGTTTTGGGCAGGTCGATCCTCATCATGGTCTGGTTTATGGTATAAGGCATTGGACTCCCTGTAGCATCGTTAACATTTTCTATGTTGAATCCGCCATCGAAAGGTTGCCCCATAAATTCTCCTGCGAACTGGCCGGTTTGATATGCCATAGACACCCCATTTCCGTTACGGAGTGCAGATTTCGAATCCTTCGACCTTACGTTTTGATCGAGTTGTATCCACAGATATTCGAGATCATCGGGGGAATTGTTATGATAGGTTATCGTCTCCTCGCCATAAATACGAGCGTTTTGGTCGTCTAGCTCGATATCCATCTTATAGTCTGCCTGTTGCTGATAGTATTGAGGTCCGGGTGCTCCTGAAGCCGATCTATAGGCATTAGGTGTGGCAAATTCCTGATACAACTGACGGAACTTGCTTTGGTTCAAATGTCCAGGAGCTCTATCCATCTCTGTCGCTTGCTGACCAAAGATAGAAGCAGTAGATATAACTAATAAAAAGGTGATAAATTTCTTGAAATAAACCATCGGACGGGAATTTTTGGTGCCCGAAAATAGGATTTTTAGGGTAAAAGTTGTGGGACCGCCCTAGAAGTTTAACATACCTTTATTATTTTCCCGTACCAGGATAAAACTCTTTTTTTGCTCTCCGATTTTGATATGAACCACATTTTGCTGTTCCTCGAAAAGCTCCATAAGTACATTATTTTCGATTTCAAGGGCATTTAGGCCTGAAAGTTCTATCCCTGGTAATTCCATATAACATATGATCAAATCGTCCTTATATTCGCTGCCCAGGTAAGTAAATCTTTTTAACTCTCCATTGATCTTAATAAGGATTTTAGACCTTAGGTATTTTTCTATCAAAGCCCCTGATTGTGAATCTTCCTGTTCTGTACCAAGCCTCGCATCGATTTCGTATCGTGCTTCCAGGAGATCTTCCAGATCGTCGATAAAAATCCTTGTAGTGATTTGAAACCCCTGGTTCGATTCGTCGTATTGCATATTGGTTACGCTCACATAAAACTTGTGCAGAGATGAGGCTATCAGCAAAGGGGCTAATAGGATAAAAAGATATTTAGAAAACGTAGTTGACATAATTTTGACACTTAAATCTTTTGAAGGGCTACTTCAGTAACTCATCTACAAAATTAATACCATAGCCTTAATCGAGCTCGTTATTTTCGCGATAAAGCGCACTTTTCCCTTTGAGGTACTCCCAGATTTTTAGATGATCGTGTGTGTCAACTATGGCGTTAAAAGTAAAATCCGCCTCGCAGTAATACATGAAATCATCGATCTTCGCCTCCGGGATTTTTAGTTCTTTCACAAAGAGGGAATCCGGGTAAAATGCCCTGACCCTATCGGTTCTGGCATATTTATTTTCTGTAGCGATTCGTTTTTTAAGGTATTTTGTTCTTCCTGTAATCGCATTTATGATAGGAAAGAGTGGTACAAGTCCGCCACCGGTGGTGGCCTCGTGTTTCATCCGTTCAGCCTGACTAAGTGGCTTCACATAAGCATTGGGTAATCCAAGGGTTGAAGCCGTGACCACTCCTTCTGTTTTCATCTGGCCCATGTCTCTGCTTAGGTCACCAGAAAGGTCAAAAGGCCTGAGAATTACCTCATCGAGTTCATTTACAAATTCTTCCAAGGGTACCTCAATAGAAAGGCTTTCGAGCATAGCACCTGAGATCACAATCGTTTTTCTCTTAAACTGCACAGCCGAAAAAAGCAAGGTATCTCCCAGGTTAACACCAATATTGAAACTCCCACTTTCGTTACTTATCGTAGCCCTGCTCCTACTGGTATTCATCACATGAACATCGGCAATGCCCTGTCCATTATTCAGTACCTTCCCTCGTAGGTTACGGGTAAAGTTGGTTTGTGCCAGTGAAGAGGCACAGGTAAAAATTAAACAGGGTATCAGCCAATTACTCTTCGGCATTAATTTGCTTTAAATAAATCTCGCTTTGATCGACAAGGAAGTCGATCAGTTGAAATTCATTAGCTCGCTGTAAAAGGGATTTAGGCGGCATCTGTGTGTCGCAATAGATCAGGAAATCATCGATTTTATCGGCTGGTATATTGAGGTCGGTGGTAAAGAATTCATCTTCATAAACCTGTCGGAGTAAATCGCTCATCTTCAGTGGCGAATTATCCGGATCTTCTTTTTGCCTCGTCAGGAAAAGAGCCTTAAAAATGTTGACAAAATTCAAACCGTCCTGCAAGCTGCTCAGCTTCGGATCATCCGCAATATTAACAACATCTGCAGACTGGTCGGTTTCGTAGTCGAATTGTTTGAAATCCTCGTTTTGAAGTTCAAGAAATTTTTGCTGATTTTCCGGACTTATCACCACCTCATCTAATTCAGTTACCTTCTCATTAACCTCTACTACCAGACGATTGCGTTCCAAGATCTCATCTGTTATCTTAATGATTTCAATCTGATAATTTACAGAGGTGAAAACCAGTTCATCATCTACCTTTACCCTGATGGCAAATTCCCCATTGTCGTTGGTGATCGTCGCACGCTCTGAGGTGCTGTTGATCACATTTTCATTGACCACATTGCTGTTGCGGTAAAGTACCTTACCCCTCAAAATCGTGCGTTCGTCTTGTTGGGCAAAATTCGTCATACTGCACAAAAACAAAGCAACCAAAAGAAAAATCTGCTTCATATAAATAAGCTGTGGGTTTAGATTAGTCTCCGATAAAGAAATGCTTTCTTACCCTTAAAAAAAAATTTCCATCCATTAAACTTATGTTAATATGGCGTAATAGGCCAGTGGTTATCCCGGGTAATATTCTACAAATACAGTGTTCACAGGTCGTAATTTGGCAAATTAGCTCGGTTCTCTGGTCTGTTTACCCCATAAACTTGTATTTAAGGGCAGAAAGTTAGGCGAATGTGGATATAGTATTATTTTTGTTAGTCCGGATAAAACGGTTAAAATCGACCCTCCTTCAGGAATAATGCATGCGGAAATTACCATAGGAATAAAAATATGATATGGTGAGCAGAAAGGACCCCATAGCGAGTAACATGCTCAGATCTCTTAAAACGAAACTCACAGTATGCTTTTTAAGTATCTGTCTGGGCCAAATGGCTTTCGGGCAGATCAAGATTGGTGACAATCCACAAAATCTCGATCCAAACTCTGTACTCGAACTTGAAAGCACCAACCGGGTACTGGTAATCCCCAGGATAACAGACGCCCAGATGAACGCCATCACCCCGCTCAGAGGTGCTCTGATCTTTAATATAGACAATCAATGTGTTTATTTCTTCGACGGGACCATTTGGTTAAACCTCTGTGAGACACTGGGTCTCACCCTCACTGCCGATCCGGTCATAAACCCTCAACCCACAATCGTCATCACTCAGACAGACGATAATTTTAATTTTGAGGTTGGTCAGATCCGTGGTACCAATATTGTAGATTTCAGCATCAGTGCTGTGGATATTCAAAATAATTCACTTACGGCCGATAAACTTGCACCCGATTCAGTGGGCAACGAAGAACTAAGGGATAATTCGGTCACGGATTCGGAGATCGACTATAACCAGGTTACTATTGGTGATTTCACCAACGATGTGGGCTATATCACCTCTGCAAATATCGTCAGCGCCGATGCCGGAAATTCATTAGTAGCCGGCACCGATAATGGCGCCTATTACGACGATTTACCTTTACAAAATGATATTGCTCAGAATGCTTCGGATATCGGCACTATAAATTTGACCAACAATGGGGATGGCACATATAATTTTACCGACGGGGGTGGGAATGTTACCATAATAAGTGATACCTCGCTATCCATACTCACAGATAATGGGGATGGGACCTATACTTATACCGATGAAGCCGGCACAGATTATATAATCGATTCCAATGCGATTGCTCTTCCTTATAACAATGCAATTTCCGGCCTTGCGGCCACAAATGTTCAGGATGCCATAGATGAGATCAATGCCGCGGCAGGAACTGTATCGCTGGTGGATAATGGCGATGGCACCTATGATTTTACCGATGCAGGAGGCAACACCACTATAATCAGTGATACTTCGATCTCTACGCTGGCCGACAACGGTGATGGTACATATACCTATACAGACGAGACCGGGGCTATTCAACTGATCGATATCAATGAAACCCAGGATCTCGCTCAGGTCCTTGCTATTGGTACAGACGCCAACGCAAACATTATAAATAACTTATTAGACCCTCAGTTTCCTCAGGATGCTGCTACTAAA
>CAMYIE010000036.1 GCA_947258405.1 uncultured Eudoraea sp.
GGTAAGACCTTTATCTCTTCAAATCTCACTATGGTCTTTGCCAGTACCAAGAAGAAAGTGCTGCTAGTTGGGGCCGACATACGAAATCCTAGAATCTACAGCTTTTTTTCCGGCAAGGATGTAGATAAACTAGGCCGGAATATCAAAACTGATGTGGCGGGGCTGTCTGAATATCTGCTGAACAGTAAATTGAAATCCGATGATGTGATCAATACCATGCTGGCCCATAATTCGGAGGTCGATGTTATCTACTCAGGAAAAATTCCTCCTAATCCGGCAGAGCTGCTAATGAGCGAGAGGATGGGGACTCTTTTTGAAGAAGTGATCGAAAAATACGACTACATTATTGTAGATACAGCTCCTACATTGGTGGTTACCGATACACTGCTGATCAGCAAATATGCACACCAGATTATTTATGTAACCAAAGCAGGCGTGACGGAGAAGAAAGTTATGGGCTATCCGATAAAACTAAAAAAAGAAGGCAAACTTAAGAACCTTTCTTTTGTTGTGAATAATGTGAGTGAGACTAATCTGGGGTATGGCGGTAAATACGGCTATGGCTACGGTCGGTCAAAAATGAGGCGACGCTGGTCTTTAAACTGATCAGTAAAATATCCGGGTAGTCTGTTCCAGAACTGGTAAAAGTTGCTTCCAGGTACGCCTTTCAATCTGAATCTCCTTTACTCTTTTTAACTGTCTTATATTGTGAATATCAGAAGCGATGAACTCTATCAGATTCTTTTCCAGAAGCTTATGAGCAATCCTTTGTACCGTTTTCCCGTAATATGTGCTTAGTGAAAGCATATTAAGCTGAAATAATACTCCCATTTCCTTATAGCGCCTATATTGCCCGGTGTTTTTATGAAGAAACGTATAGCGTTCAGGATGGGCAAGAATAGGAGTAAATGACTGAAAAGCAGCTTTTTTAATAGCCGTTTCGAAGTTAAGTGGTGGCTGCAGGTACGACATTTCAACAAGAACATATTGTTTCCGCATCGGGATGATCCCTTCTCCCTGATCCAGCAGTGTTTCAAAATGATGATCTATCATGTATTCGGCTGAAGCTTCAATAGCTATATGGAGCATCCCCTGTCGTGCTAATTCCCCTCTTAAAAGATCCAGGGCACCCCTTATGGTTTCCGGATTATTGTCGTAATAATCGGGCATTATATGCGGCGTTGCGATAAAGCTATTAATTCCAAGCTCCCCGAAGCCTTTGAGAAGTTGTACAGACTCCTCCACACTTTCGGGGCCGTCATCTATTCCCGGAAGAATATGATTGTGGATGTCGACAAAATTTTTTAAATAGTCGACCAGAAAGTATTTTTTGGTAAAAAAACTAATCATGTATAGTGAGGCTGTCCGGGCAAAAATAGCACTTCTCGCATTATAAAGTTCGCTTCAAAGACCCCTAATTTTAGGAACTCACACCATATTTAGTCATTCTTCAATGCTGCCTGCGCTGCGGCAACCCTGGCTATAGGTACGCGGAATGGTGAACAGCTCACATAATTCATACCTGAAACATGACAAAATTCCACTGAATTGGGTTCACCACCATGTTCACCACAGATACCCACCTTTAAGTCTGGCTTGGTACTCCTGCCGCCAGCTGTGGCCATTTTGATGAGTTCGCCTACTCCCTCGCGGTCTAATACCTCAAAAGGATCTTCTGTAAGTATGCCTTTTTCAAGATAAACTTTTAAGAATTTACCGGCATCGTCCCTGGAATATCCGTAGGTCATTTGTGTCAGGTCATTCGTGCCAAAGGAGAAGAATTCTGCGCGTTCTGCGATCTTATGTGCCACTATTGCGGCTCGCGGCACTTCAATCATGGTGCCGATCAGATAATCAATGCGGTCATTTCTCTTTTTAAAGACCCTTTCAGCGGTCGATTTGATGATCTTCTCTTGTTCAACATATTCGTTATAGGTACCCACCAAAGGGATCATTATCTCAGGTTTTGCCGCAATACCTCTTTCTTTAAGGTTCAAGGCCGCTTCGATGATCGCTGTTGTTTGCATCTCTGTGATCTCGGGATAGGTATTTCCAAGTCTGCATCCCCTGTGTCCCAGCATCGGATTGAATTCCTGCAGGTCGGCCACCTTGCTTTTAACCGCCCCCAGGGAAATATGAAGGTCTTCGGCTAATTCCTTCTGTGTCGCAAGCTGGTGAGGAACAAATTCGTGCAGAGGTGGATCCAGCAGTCGAATCGTAACAGGTAGTCCCTGCATGGCTTCAAATATCGCTTCAAAATCGCTCCGCTGCATGGGCAGCAACTCTTTAAGTGCAAATTTTCTTCCTTTTACTGTATCGGCCAGGATCATTTCCCGCATAGCCTTAATACGGTCTACCTGGAAGAACATATGTTCCGTTCGTGCCAAACCTATACCATCGGCCCCAAAATTTCGTGCCGCGCGGGCATCCTTCGGAGTGTCAGCATTGGTCCGCACTTCCATTCTGGCATATTTGCCAGCCAGCTTCATGATCTCGGCAAATTCCCCGCTCAGTTCGGGCTCCATAGTGGGTACTTTCCCTTCGATGATATTACCGGTGGAACCATTAATGGAGATCCAGTCTCCTTCATGGAACTCTCGGTCATCAACCTTCATAACCCGATTTTTATAATCGATCTTCAGGGCACCTGCACCGGATACACAGCATTTCCCCATACCCCGTGCCACAACTGCTGCGTGGGAAGTCATACCACCACGGGCTGTCAGTATACCTTTGGCAAGGTTCATTCCTTCCAGGTCCTCAGGGGAAGTTTCCATACGGGTCAGTATAGTATTTTTAAACTTGTCGGCCTCATCGGCAAAAAAGACGATCTGACCGGTGGCTGCACCTGGAGAAGCCGGCAGACCCTGGGCCACAATATCTTCATCGTCTAATCTGGTAGGATCAAAAACAGGATGTAATAATTCATCAAGCTTATTAGGTTCGATTCTTAAAAGCGCTTCTTTTTCATTTATAACACCTTCTTTGAGCAAGTCAATGGCTATTTTCACCATCGAGGCGCCTGTGCGTTTTCCATTACGGGTCTGAAGGATCCATAGCTTGCCTTCCTGAATAGTAAATTCCATATCCTGCATATCCCGGTAGTGGCTCTCAAGTTTTTCCTGGTAGCTGTAGAGTTCCTTATAGATTTCCGGCATAATTTCCTCCAGGGAAGGATAGTCTTTCTGCCTTACTTCTTCTTCTACCTGTGCAAGCTCACCCCAGCGTACTGCTCCTTTACTTGTAATCTGTTGTGGTGTTCTAACCCCCGCTACCACATCTTCTCCCTGGGCATTGATCAGGTATTCTCCGTTGAATACATTTTCACCTGTAGCAGCATCTCTTGTAAAACAAACACCGGTTCCGGAGTTGTCTCCCATATTCCCATAGACCATAGCCTGTACATTTACGGCTGTGCCCCAATCGGCAGGATATCCATGCATCCGCCTGTAATATACCGCCCTGGCACCATTCCAACTATTAAAAACGGCCATCACAGAGCCCCATAATTGTTCCCAGGGATCTGTAGGGAATTCCAGTCCGGTTCGTTTACGGATAACATCCTTAAAATCATATACCAGATCCCCTCAAAGGGATCGATATCTTCTTTGCTTTTGGGTTTCATTCCCATCACGACCCCACCGTACATTTGAATAAAACGGCGATAGGAATCCCAGGCAAATCGATCATTTTTAGTCTTTTTGGCCAGTCCGAGTACGGCTTCATCGTTTAGTCCAAGATTAAGGACAGTATCCATCATCCCTGGCATAGAGACACGGGCACCAGAGCGAACAGAAATCAAAAGTGGATTTTCTGCATCGTTAAACGTAGCTCCCATGATCTCTTCGATATGATGAATGGCAATGGCAACTTCTTCCTTGAGCAATTCAACAGTAGCGTCTTTCCCAAGCTTATTGTATTCAGTACATACTTCTGTAGTAATTGTAAATCCAGGAGGGACGGGAATTCCTATTGCGCTCATTTCCGCAAGGTTAGCCCCTTTACCCCCCAACAGGTTCTTCATTTCGCTGTTTCCGTCGGCCTGTTTGTTGCCAAATTTATATACACGGGTTCTGATTTCTGCTGCAGTCTCCATAATCATACTTTTATTTCGATTTAATAGAAGGAATTATGGTCCGAAATTACAGGCTTTGGATACCGATTTACATGACAAATGTCATATTAATCTAAATAGCTGTTGTTGGGTAACTTAAGTGGCAATAAAATACCTTAAAACCTTATCGAGATGAATGTTCATTTTTTCCATTTTAGGATACTAAGAGATTATTATTGTTATTTTTAGAACACTTTAATAACCACTTTTTATGAAATCTTTTTACTTATTCCTCGCGGTAATTCTCTTTGTATTCCCATTAGATGATTTAAACGCTCAACGTAAAAAAAGTAAAAACACCAACACAGCGAGTTATTCAGAATCCTTGTACAATTCTATCCAGTGGCGCCTGGTCGGACCATTTAGAGGTGGTCGTGCCGGAACGGTGACAGGAGTTTTGAACAATCCCAACCTTTACTATATGGGAACCGCTGGCGGCGGAGTCTGGAAAACCACCGATGCGGGTAGTACCTGGAGCTGTATTTCCGATGGTTATTTTGGAGGGTCTATCGGTGCGGTTGCCGTTTCAGAATCCGATCCCAATGTTATCTATGTTGGAGAAGGGGAGCAGACCCTTAGGGGAAATGTTTCTTCTGGAAATGGCATTTGGAGAAGTCTGGATGCTGGAGAAACCTGGGAATTTCTAGGGCTGGAAGGTTCTGAACATATTTCAAGAATTCGAATACACCCTACAAATCCAGATCTTGTTTACGTTGCCGCCATAGGCAATCTCTGGAAGCCCAACGAGACTCGTGGTGTTTTTCGCTCTAAAGATGGAGGTCAAAACTGGGAAAAGATACTCTATGAAAGCGAAAGGGCAGGAGCCGGAGATTTGATACTGGACCCGAACAATGCAAGAATCTTATATGCAGCAACCTGGCAGATGAAAAGAAACGGATACCGAATGGACAGTGGCGGACCTGATAGTAAAATGTATAAAAGTATTGACGGTGGCGATACCTGGACCGATATCTCAAAATACAAAGGTTTGCCCACGGGTCCATGGGGCATAGTTGGAATAACAGTTTCTCCTGTTGATTCGAATAGGGTCTGGGCAATTATTGAAGCTGAAAATGGCGGAGT
Source organism: uncultured Eudoraea sp. (assembly GCA_947258405.1). Classification (GTDB taxonomy): domain Bacteria; phylum Bacteroidota; class Bacteroidia; order Flavobacteriales; family Flavobacteriaceae; genus JAHEJJ01. The sequence continues at coordinate 5,198 of CAMYIE010000036.1, forward strand.
CTTCAGATCTGATGATGCAGGGAAGAGCTGGGAAAAGATCAATGAAAACAGGGCTCTGAGACAAAGGGCATGGTACTATAGTCGTATTTACGCCGACACACAAAACAAGGACAAGGTTTATGTCATGAATGTAAGCTATGGGGTGTCTACAGACGGCGGAAAGACATTTACCCTAAAAAATGCACCGCATGGAGACCATCATGATCTTTGGATCGATCCCTATAATAATCTCAGGATGGTCATTGCCGACGATGGCGGTGCACAGGTTTCTATGGACGGTGGAGAGAATTGGACTACCTATCACAATCAGCCCACGGCGCAATTCTATAGGGTTACCACAGATAATTCTTTTCCATACAGAATATATGGCGCTCAGCAAGATAATAGTACCGTGCGCATCTATAATCGCACCTCTGGTTCAAGTATAACCGAAAGTGACTGGGAACCAACAGCTGGTGGTGAAAGTGCCCACCTGGCACCAGATCCGAATAATAATGATATTGTCTATGGTGGTACTTATAAGGGTTATATGATGCGAAAGGACCATATGGTAGACCAAGTCCGGTCGATCAATATCTGGCCGGACAATCCTGCCGGTTCCGGTGTTGAGGTCATGAAATATCGTTTTAATTGGAATTTTCCGGTCAAGTTTAGTTTGCATGATCAAAATAAGCTGTATGCCGGATCTAATTTTTTGCATATTACCTCCAATGAAGGCCAAAGCTGGAAGACCATCTCTCCTGATCTTACCCGCGCATTGCCTGAAACCATCAAATCTTCTGGTGGTCCAATTACACAAGATAATACCGGGGCTGAGTTTTATTCCAACATCTTTGCAATCAATGAATCAACTTTAGAAAAGGGTGTTATTTGGGTTGGGAGCGATGATGGTTTGATCCATATTTCAAAAGACAACGGCGAAAATTGGGAGAATATCACTCCGCCGCCGAGCATAAGTCCGAAACTCAATATGATCAATTGTATTGACCCAAGTCCGTTTAAAAAGGGTACAGCATATGTAGCCGCTACTTCATATAAATTTGGTGATTACACCCCATATTTATATAAGACCTCCGACTATGGAAAGACCTGGAAGGTGATTACCAGGGGGATCAAAAGCAATCACTATACCCGGGCCATCCGTTCGGATAAAGTTCGGGAGGGACTGCTGTACGCTGGAACTGAATGGGGCATGTATGTTTCTTTTGACGATGGCAACAGTTGGTCGCCATTTCAACTGAATCTGCCTATCACTTCTACTCGAGACCTGCATGTGAGGGATAACGATCTGATTGCAGCCACGCACGGCCGTAGTTTCTGGATGATCGATGACCTAACTCCACTTCACCAGCTGTCAGATGAAGTAGCCAATGCAAAGTTCTTTTTATTTAAACCCGATCGGGCATACCGAATGCAGCAATCAGGCGGATGGGGAAAGCCGAATCCAAAGTTGGTGGGTCAAAACCATCCGAATGGGGCGATTATCAATTATTATATAAAGAATAGCCAAGAGACAGATACGGTATCTATCGATATAATGGAAATGGATGGCTCGTTAATCCAGCGCTTTTCAAATTTGGAAAATGGAGATGAGTCGAATCTGGAAGCCGATAAACCTTTAAAGGTTAGCTCAGGTGGGAACAGACTGATCTGGGATATACGCTACCCCGGCTACAAAACCTTTGAGGGCATGGTGTTTTATTCATCGCCAAATACCGGGCCCAAAGCTGTCCCGGGCAACTACAAGGTAAGATTAACTTACAATGGAGAAACTTCTGAACAGGTATTTACTGTGGTCAAGGATCCCAGATTACCTAATTCAGAGGCTGATTTTAAAAAACAATTTGATTTCCTGATCAGGGTACGCGATCAGGTAAGCAGGGCTAATTCGGCAATTATTGATGTTAGAACGGTTAAAAAAGACCTGGACTACCTCAAGGGTAAGGAGGAATTAAACAAAGATCTGTTGGACATGCTATCAGCCTTTGAGTCAAAACTGGATGTTATCGAAAACAATATACATATGACCAAGAACCAGAGTCGACAAGACCCTTTGAACTATGGTATTCGGATCAACAACCGACTGGCATTTTTGATGACAGATTCTCAACGCGGTGATTATCCACCTACAGATCAGGCAGAAGAATTCTTCGTTGAGGTTACGAAAGAATTGGACGCTGAGATTGCTGCTTTAAATCAGTTGATGGAAGAATACATTTCAAAAATCAACGAAGAGGTATCTGAGAATAAAATTGAAATGATTTCATTGAAGAAATAATTAATCAGTTTGTTATTTGCCGATACAAAAATTCGCAAAAATATTTCCCAGAAGATCATCTGTGGTGATTTCCCCGGTGATCCCTCCAAGATGATGTAAGGCCTGCCGTATATCGATGGCGAGCAGATCGCCCGAAAGACCACTATCGAGTCCTTTTCGGACCTGATTAATATCATCAAGCGCCTTTAGCAATGCCTCATAATGCCTGGAATTGGTCACCACGGTCTCGTTGTTTTGTAAGATGCCCTTATCGATAAATTCCAATAATTTATGCTGTAGCTCATTGATACCTTCGCCGGTTTTAGCAGAGATGACCACAGAGTTAAGGTCTTTTTCGCTTGCCAGTCCATTGTGAATCTGGTTTAATTGGTGAACATCTAACTCGTCTGATTTGTTCAGTACCAGCATCAGGGATTTATCCGGATAGTCCTTGGCCAGTTCTCTAAACCTGCTATGAACCTGTGAATCTTTGTAGAGATAATCGGTTGCCTGTACCAACAGGATCACCACAGAGGCTTTGGAGATTTTCTCATAAGTACGTTTTATACCGATCGATTCCACAACATCTTCCGTGGCTCTTAGTCCGGCTGTGTCAATAAACCGGAAACTTACACCTCCTATGATCATCTCATCTTCTATGCTGTCTCTGGTGGTACCCGCTATTTCGGAGACAATAGCCCGGTCTTCCTTCAAAAGCGCATTGAGCAAAGTAGATTTACCCACATTGGGTTCGCCCACGATAGCCGTTGGGATACCGTTTTTAAGAACATTGCCGACCGCAAATGAATCGATGAGTTGTTGAAGCACATTACCTATCTTAGAAATCAGCTCTTCAAAACTTTTTCTATCGGCAAATTCAACATCTTCCTCTGCAAAATCGAGTTCCAGCTCTATCAATGATGCAAAGTGCAGTAATTCGCTCCTGAGTAATTTGATATCGTTACTGATACCACCCCGCATCTGCTGTATAGCCACTTTATGAGAGGCTTCACTTTCGCTCGAAATCAGGTCGGCAACTGCTTCAGCCTGACTCAAATCGAGTTTTCCGTTTAGGAAGGCTCGAAGGGTAAATTCGCCGGGTTCAGCCATACTGCACCCTTTTGAGATAAATAACTGAAGTATCTCACGTTGAATATAGATAGAACCATGGCAGGATATTTCCACCACATCCTCCCCGGTATACGATTGTGGTCCTTTGAACATTGTAACCAATGCCTGGTCCAGAACACGTTCACCATCGATAAGATAACCAAGATGAACGGTGTGGCTCGATTGTTCCTCCAGGCGTTGGCCGGAGGCCATTCGGAAATTATTGGAAACCGTCTTAATCGCCTGGGGTCCGGATATGCGTAAAACGGCTATAGCACCCATTCCCTGTGGGGTTGCCAGTGCGATGATGGTATCTTTTCGTGTCATAGGCCGTATATCCCTGCAAAAATAGCCATTATTCAACAAGAATGATGAACAACGGTTTTGATACGAAGGCCTGATGTAACAAAATAGAAGAATTCACTACATATATAGTACATCATTAAATCAATCAAAAAAATGGAAGTTGTTAATCAATCATTATTACGAGAAGACAGGTCTTTGCTGGTTATTACGCATCTCAGCCAGTTACTTCATTATGTTACAGGTGTCGGGGGTTTTATTGTCCCCTTGATCCTCTGGTTAAGTACCCGGAATTCGGTGGAAGGGATGGACGAACACGGCAAAGCCATTGTAAATCTGCAATTAAGCCTGCTGCTTTACATCATTGTGAGTATCCCGGCAATTCTGTTGCTAGGACTTGGGATTCTAACGCTGATAGGAGTTGGGGTGTTGGGATTTGTTTTACCGATAGTTAACGCCGTACGCGCTGGTAATGGGGAATCACCTAGCTATTTTTTAACGATCCCTTTTATCTCCTAAGTACTTTAAGAGTTGATTAGTTCGACATTCCAGGGCAATAATTAGCTGGGTTTGGGGTTCATAAAAGAGAGATCTACCGATGGTTTCGGCTGCGATTGTTAAATTGCATTCAGATCTTTACGAGATTGCAGAACCCAACCATGAAACTAAGCGTGCTCATTCCGATGCACAATGCATCAAAGTATATTGAGCGTTGCCTCAATAGTATTTATCATCAAGGTCTGAAGGAAAACGATTTTGAGATAGTTATTATCGACGACGGCTCTACCGATGATAGTGTTGAGTTGGTAGTGCAATTTCAATCTTCACATACCAATATCCGTTTATATTGTGAAGAGAATAATGGGGCTTATACCACAAGAAACAAATTATTACATCTGGCCAAAGGCACATATATTTATTGTCTGGATGCCGATGACTACCTGGCCACCAACAGTCTGTGTAAATTACTTGATATTGCCATGTCGGAAAGGCTGGACCTTATGTGTTTCGACACTGAGGTAACAGAAGTTGATGATCTGTATTTAAATGATATAACTATCCCCGAAAATTTTAAACCTGACATATTTAGCGGCCAGGATTTTATCAGGGATAACCCTTACCATAGAGTAGAGATCTGGTGGTATCTGATCAGACGAGATTTTCTGGAACAACAAGGTATAAAGTTTGGTAATAATCAGTACAATGCCGATGTTGTCTTTACACTAAAGCTTCTCTTGAGTACAAACCGTATGGGATATGCTCCTTTTCCAGTGCATCGCTATTACCAATCTTCAGATTCTTTGATGCGAAGCAGCGATCCTTATAAGAAAAAGAGATTGCTCATAGCCATTTATAGTATGGTAAAAGACCTGGACAACTATGTTAACAGTGTAAATAGTATGCCAAATGACCTTAGTGAAGATATAAAAGACATCCTGAATAAAAGAAGGGATCAGTTCTCATTCTATTTTCTAGTAAAGCTCTTACGTTCAGGATATAGTGTAGAAAACTTAAAACAAAAGGTTGAATCATTAAAAAAAAGGAATATTTATCCTCTGGAGACGTATTTGGGACAAAAATATTCTTTAAAATATCAATTTCTGAACTTGATAATTAACAATGAAGATCTTCTTTTTCCAATGGCCCAGCTAATTCGAATGGCAAGGAGTATTAAAAGCAAATACCGAAATAGTAAGCTCTAAGATATACATATTGCAAACTAAACCGATTTATTTACGACTCTAAAAAAAGGAGTATCCTTTTTAGGATACTCCTTTTTAATTTAATAATTAAACTATTTTGTTGAGTTAAAAGTAAAAGGTTTTAATCATCATCTTCTTCTTCATCATCCTCTTCTCCTTCAAAATCATCTGAACAGACAACGGCATGAGCAATCACATAGATTTCTCCTTCCAGGTTTTCTCCAATTGTATATTGCCCTGGAGCCACTGTAGGTCTGCCTTGTTTATCCGAGGCAACAGGATCGTAACCGGCATAGGTGTGTGTTTCTTCTACTTCGTATGCATCATCAATATTATAAGTAACATCGACATTTCCACCTGAGTAGCTGACATCTACCGTACCTACCAGTGTGCCTTTCTCTATATCACATTGTCCGGCTGCGGCGTAGATATCATAAGTGTAATCTCCCTCAGTGAGTGGTCCGATTGACCAACCCCATCTGCTGAAATCGTATTCTTCTAAATCTATAAAGCAAGTTGCTCCTTCATCACCGCGCGCAAAAGCCGTTTCGCAGGCCGGTTCTTTTACTTCACATTCGAACTTAAGATTAAAATCCATTACCCAAAGCCGCTCTCCGGTTTGGATATCGGTGATCCAGCCCCAGGTACTTAAGCCATCAGCACCTATCTCAGAATCAAAATTTGCCCCACCAGGTCCCACATGCGCACCGAAGTTCGGTGTATTATCATCATTTGGATCAGGACGTTGTTCCAGGCCAAAAGTTCCTTCAGCAAGGCAATCTCCTCCCGTGGCTGTTAACGTACTATTTTCGGCATCAATTACATAATATGACATATCCTCCGAGCTAGACGCCAAACCGGCACATCCTTCTTTTTTGTGTCCACCTCCTTCAGCTTGCCATTCAGACCAGGATTTACGGTCTTTCAATCGCACATTTACTTCAACAACGCACTCTCCTCTGATCACAGATCCCACGATGGTAGCTGTACCATCTTCATTTTCTGTAAATACCAAAAAATGTTCATCTGTTGATGAAAAATAACCATCAGGGTTAAAGAAATCCGATTCTGTTTCTGGCCACCAGAAATTGGAAGCAGGTTGTTGTGCGTCGTAAGGACATCGGTCTACATTGAGCACGAGGCACTCTTTTAACAAATCACCACGAACAGATGCGGATTTAGTATAATTCTGATCCACAGCATTTGTGTCCTCATCAACCGAATCCGATTCACAGGAAACAAAAACGAAGAGCAAACTAACAAATAGTAATCCTAGCTTTTTCATTTTGATAATTGATTTAATATGATTGTTTCACCACTCCTTAAGCTATAAAAATATAGTGAATAATTAGGATTATGTCAAAAAAACGTTAAAGCGCACTTTGAATCGTCGAAAAGAGGTAAAAAAGGTCGATTGGCACTTATTTACAAAGGTTTATAATATAATTTCTTATCCTACCTGCCAGACCAAATTGTTTTAAGAATAGTCATAAACCTATGATCTATCCTGAGGTTTTGTTCTTTGCCTGAAGAAACGAGTTTTTGTATTCCGAAAGAAAACCTAGTTATTGAGCATCACCGGCATCACCAGCATGATCACATTCTCGCCTTCATCCAGTCCGTCTGCAGGGGTAAGGATCCCTGCCCTATTAGGGAGGCTCATCTCGAGAGAGACTTCGTCCGAACTCAGGTTCGTCAACATCTCAACGAGGAATCTCGAATTGAAACCAATCTGCATATCCTCTCCCTGATAGGAACAGGTAAGCCTTTCTTCCGCCTTATTGCTGTAATCGATATCCTCAGCGGATATATTCAGCTCTGCCCCGGCAATCTTTAACCGGATTTGGTGTGTTGTTTTATTGGAAAAGATGGAAACACGTTTTACCGAACTTAGCAACTGCCCCCTGGAAATAGATAATTTATTCGGGTTTTCCTTAGGGATTACCGCGTCGTAATTGGGATATTTACCATCGATAAGCCGGCAAATCAGCTCCGAATTCTCAAAGTTGAATTTAGCGTTACTCTCATTATATTCGATTTGAACTTCTTCTTCACTCCCGGCGAGTATCCCTTTTAAAAGATTCAGCGGTTTTTTCGGCATTATGAATTCGGCCACCTGTGAAGCAGTGGTATCGGTGCGCTGGTATTTAACCAGTTTATGGGCGTCCGTAGCCACAAAGGTGAGGTTCTCAGGTGAAAACTGAAAAAACACACCACTCATAACCGGTCTCAGATCATCATTTCCTGCCGCAAAAATGGTCTTATTGATCGCCGTAGCCAGGATATCACCCAAAATGGTAGTTGAACTGGGGCTTGCTAGTTCTACTGCCTTTGGGAATTCGGCTCCGTCAGCATAGGCCAATGCGTATTTACCATAATTTGAACTGATCTCAACCGTATTATTGTCGGATACCAAAAAGGTCAACGGTTGCTCCGGAAAGGTCTTGAGTGTATCCAGCAACAGCCTTGCAGGTACCGCAATCACGCCTTCATTATCTGAATCCACCTCGAGTACGGAACTCATAGTAGTCTCCAGATCTGAGGCCGAAACAGTGAGTTTATTTTTTTCGAGAACAAACAAAAAGTTATCAAGGATCGGGAGTGTATTACTGGCATTGATTACTCCGCCTAATACTTGTAATTGCTTTAGTAAGTAGGTGCTCGATACTATGAATTTCATTCTTTGGCTTTGATAGTGTTAGTCGCGTCTATTTGATAGTTGAGTCCATGTCAACGAAGTAGTTCAAGAAAACAAATATATTCTATTTGTCCTAGTCTGTCTATAGATTTTTATTAACAGCTACGCACCATATTTTCTGCGCCTGTAAAGATTAAAAATCCATCCAAGGATCAATACCAGAATCACCGGCGCACCAATATTGATAAACTGCCACTTCGTTTTTTGATTTTTGATTTTTTCAGGATCAAGAATCGGGATGACTACCTTTTTGTTCCTAATGTTTATAAGTCCTTTGTCATCCAGTAAAAAATTGATGCTATTGATCAGAAATTCCTTGTTCCCGTAAAAGTTATTGGTCCATTTATCATAGCCCAATTCAAGGGGTCTTCCCTGTCTCAATTGATTTTTGGCAAGGTCGCCATCGGAGATCACCAGCATTTTGTTCTCACCACCGTTTTCCTTCGCACCGATCATCTCAACTGGTTTAACCCTAGTTTTATAAGTTGAAGAAAAAGCACCTTCCACCAATACTGCTAAAGGTCTGCTTCCATTTTGGAAACTGTCCTTATCAGGAGGGTTCCCAATGATATCAAGACTTATTAGTCGCGGAGTTCCATCAGTTTTTGAAAGCGGTGAACTACTGTAGAGAATGGTCTTTTTGTACAATTCACCAAGGGTATCTATACTACTGGCGAATTGAAAACGCAAAGCCTCCAGGTTTTTATTGGTTGGATGGTCGTCATCTGAGAATACCATAGGGTGGTAGTACCAGGGTACAGGACTGTATTGTGAATCGCTGGCATCGCCAGTGGCCAATACAATCTGGGTAAAATAAAGATCGCTGATCAGATCTGGATTGATTCGAACTCCGAATTTGAAGAAGAAATCATCGAGATTTAATTCCATGGGAATTGCCAATCCCTGGCCTTCTTCATTAAGCAGGCTGTCGACTTCCATGTTCACCTGGTCGATCAGCCAGAGCGATCTGCCGCCGTTAACCACAAATTGATCCAACACATATTTTTCCTTATCCGTAAAGGCCTCGGTGGGTTTCGCCACCATGATAAGATCAAAAGTTTTTAACTGGTCGAATACAGACTGAGGATTTGCCGCTACAGAATCTAAGGTAATGGCCCCTATGTTGTAATAATCACGAAGAGAACCCAGCAGATCAGCCAGATAGATATCGTCCAGTTCTCCGTTTCCTTTTAATACGGCGATCTTTTTCTTTTCAGTCAGTCCCAGTTTGGCAAAGGCATCTGCAAAAGCATATTCCAGATTTTGTACGGAATTATTCATGCGTTCCTCCGATGAAGCCCCCAATTTATTCTTCAGCAAAGGCACTTTTATGGTACGATTACCCTGGTTGACCATTGCCCATGGGATGACCAGCTCCTGACTCACCCGTCCGTTTTCCTCTATAGTAACCGACGCTGGTTTGAGACCGATCCGCTGCAATTGTGCCAGCGTTACCTCGGCCTGACTCTCATCTTCGAGGGGGTCTATAAAATCGAATTTAATATTCCCGTTAATAGCGGCAAATTGTTCTAGTATAAGCTTTGTTTCGACCCTTAATTTCTCAAATTCTACAGGAAGGTCTCCAGCGAGCAGCACATCTACGATAATAGGGCTTTCATTCTTACTAATTGTTTGTTCAGCAGCTTCGGAAAGCGAATAACGCCGGTCTTCTGTGAGATCGAAACGTTTATATACAAAGGATGATATCGCATTTGCAATTCCGATTAACAGAATAACGGGCAGCCATATGTAAAGTACTTTTCTAATCATCACCTGTTACGATATTTAAGCTGTGAAACCGTTAGGTATAGAAACAGGAATGAAAGACTTATAAGGTAAACAATATCCCTGGTATCGAGAATACCCCTTGCCATGGTATCGAACCGCCCTTTTAATCCCAGATTCCGCAGCGAAAGTGCTAAATCACTACTGCTGATCAAAGTGGCCAGCCCTTCCGAAAAATAAAAAAGTATAAAACAGATGATAAGTCCACCGATAAAGGCAACGATCTGATTATCCGTGATAGACGAAGCAAAGAGGCTTACGCTAGTATAAGTAGTGATCAGAAACACCAGTCCAATGTACGAACCCAGTGCCAGTCCAATATCTATATTCCCTTCTGTAGTGCCTAATTCAGACAAGCAGTATACATACAACAGGCTTGGTAACAAGGCAATTATAGCTAGTGTAATCGCGGCAATAAATTTTGCCAACACAAGTTGCCAAAGCGATATGGGCGAAATATAGAGCAGTTCGAGAGTCCCCGATCTCATTTCTTCCGAAAAACTCTTCATACAAATTGCCGGGATGAGCAACAACAGAATCCACGGGGCCAGGAGGAAAAAGTTGCTTAAATCTGCGAATCCATAATCGAAAATATTAAAACTGCCCTGGAATACCCAAAGGAATAATCCGTTGATCACCAGAAAGATACCAATGATCAAATAGGCGATTGGTGAGGCGAAAAAGGATGTTATTTCTCTGCTAATTATGGCCCGCATATTCGTTATTTTAATGAGGCTAGACTGTCAACACTCCAGGCTTCAGGCTTTGCTTCAAAGAGAAGTTTGGTTTTACCCCAAACATTTTTGAAAAAATCGGACTGCCTGTATGCCTCCAGATCTTCTTCTGAATTCCAGCGACTATATGTAAAAAATACTTTTGGATCATCCCTGTCCTTATAGAGTTCCAAAAGCCCGCATCCCTCGAAACCACGAATCGTATTCTTAGTTTTTTCAAAAATTTGCTCAAAATTAGAAATATTTTCTTCCCTGATGGTAAGTTTTACAATTCGGATCAGCATCTAAAGGAAATTAATGGTTATGGTATCTCTATAATCAAGGCCGAGTAAGGTTGAAGCGCTGCCTACGGTGTTCATATCACTTTTATAGATAGCCAACTCGATGTAATCACCAGAATTGAAGAGGGCCAAAAGATCTCCCGGACCCCTTCTTTTGCTTTTATCCTGTCCAAAATCTATGATATCGCTGTATTTGTCGTGAATATTGATGATTCTCTTATTCCTGGCAAGTAATTCGAATTTTCTGCCATTGCGATAGGCTTCAAAGAGACTGCGTTGAATATTGCTAATCACATTTCCATAATTATCTATGTAGATTACGCTTCCTACAATGGTTTTGCCCTCGTTGGTTATTCGAGGGGCGAATTCTTTCAACTCTTTGAGTTCATCGAAATCTTTACCAACTACTTCCAGCTTGCCGCCCCTTGCGATATGGCATGCCACCGGCACAAAGATATCTAGTACTGGAAAAGAACTTTCAGAAGGATTGGGAATATTGATCTCAACAACTTTGTCAGGTTTAATTTCACTGGTAATTAAACTGATCACGCCGTTGTTGGCACTAATAAAATAATGTCCGTCTACCAAAACGGCTATATGCCTGTTTTCGGCCGTTGGTTCAGAGTCTACCCCTACAATGTGAATGGTGCCCTGGGGAAATGCCTTGTATGAATTTTTCAAGATATATGCGCATTCCTGAATGTTGAAAGGGCTGATGGAATGAGAAATATCAACAATTCTAATATCCGATAACTCTTTATAGACGGTCCCTTTAATGGCACCTACAAAATGATCTTTATGGCCAAAATCTGAAGTTAGCGTGATGATTGCCATGCAATGCTGTTGATATTTTTTTTGATACCCAAACCGATTTATTCTTAAGTTTGTCGTACAAAATTACGCAAAAAAACAGCGATTGGAAATTAATTTAAACACCCCAATTTATAAAATCTAGTCCCTCTTTGAACGAACTCAATTTAGAACTCACCGATATAAGCCCAAGAGAGTTTTTTGGGCACCAAAACGAAAATATTAACCTTCTTAAGAAATACTTTCCTAAGCTAAAGATCGTAGCCAGAGGCAGTAAAATTAAGGTATTTGGGGATGACCAGCTACTAGACGAATTCCACAACAAGTTTGAGATGCTCACTTCACATTTTGGCAAGTACAACAAGCTGGATGAAAATATTATAGAGCGGATCCTTACCAGTAACGGCAAGGAAGATTACGAATCTTCTGATAACAGTAATGGGGTTCTGGTTCATGGTGTCAGCGGAAGGTATATCAAAGCGCTGACCCCAAATCAACGCAAACTGGTCGACGCTACCGAGAAGAACGATATGGTATTTGCCATAGGCCCGGCTGGGACTGGTAAGACGTACACCGGGGTAGCATTGGCCGTACGGGCACTTAAGAACAAGCAGGTAAAGCGTATAATTCTTACTCGTCCTGCCGTGGAAGCAGGGGAAAACCTCGGATTTCTTCCGGGTGATCTTAAAGAGAAACTGGATCCGTATATGCAACCGCTGTATGATGCACTGAGGGATATGATCCCGAGTGAAAAACTAACACATCTGATTGAGACAGGGACCATTCAAATAGCTCCAATGGCATTTATGAGGGGAAGAACACTCGATCATGCCTTTGTGATATTAGACGAGGCTCAGAATACCACCCATGCACAGATGAAGATGTTCCTCACACGAATGGGCAAAAACGCAAAATTTTTGATCACCGGCGACCCCGGCCAGATAGACCTTCCCCGAAGGGTAATTTCAGGACTGAAGGAGGCTTTGCTGATCCTGAAGGATGTTCAGGGTATTGAGATGATATATCTGGACGATAAAGATGTGATCCGACATAAACTGGTTAAAAAGATCATCGATTCATACAAGAATATTGAACACCAGAACTAAGAGGTAATGGGGCAGACGATAATGCAGACCAATTATAATTTTCCAGGCCAGGTTGGGGTCTACAAAGGAAAAGTCCGGGAGGTCTACCGATTCGAAAACGATCTGCTGGTGATGATTGCGACCGACAGACTTTCTGCTTTCGATGTGGTTATGCCTAAAGGGATTCCCTATAAAGGGCAAATCCTGAACCAGATCGCAACCAAAATGATGAAGGCCACCCAGGATATTGTTCCCAACTGGCTTCAGGCCACACCAGATCCCAATGTTGCAGTTGGTTATGCTTGCGAACCTTTTAAGGTCGAAATGGTAATAAGGGCTTATCTCGCGGGTCATGCAGCAAGGGAATATAATTTGGGAAAACGCAGTTTATGTGCAGTGGCTATGCCCGAAGGTATGCGGGAAAACGATCCTTTCCCCGAACCCATTATCACACCGGCTACCAAGGCAGAGAAGGGAGATCATGACGAGGA
>CAMYIE010000037.1 GCA_947258405.1 uncultured Eudoraea sp.
TTGTGATTATACCCGGAATCCCTTACTTCGAAACCCCTAAATCACCGTAATGCGCCCCAGGTATCCCCCAAAGCGGCTGCAAATATAAAACGTATTTTTTGTATGAACAACACTGTTTTGAAAAAAAAATCATGAATCTTTACTTTCCGATTAATTAGGAATAAAAAATATTATCTAAATTTCTGATAATGAGATCTATGAGAAGAAATTCCATACCAGCCCAAACCGGATCACAAAGTCGCGATAAGGGTAATTTGGTGCCGAATAGAAATTAAATCCGGTCCAGGCAGAATTGAAGTGCTCCGCTTTAAGGAATATTCTCATGGTCCGGACCTTCGCATTGATAAAGGCATCGAACATAGGATACCCTCCCAATTTTTCATTGCTCTGCACATAGAATTCCGAGAGAATCGGACTGTAGGCGTTCATATTATACTCGGTAAAATACTTAAAGGTAACTCCCGTCTGAATAAACATTGCCTTCTTAAAGATCTTATCGGAATAGTATAATGTATTTCGGGTAACGAAAGTAGGTACATTCAATACCTCGCTATTCTGAGTTACCGTTTGATACATCAGCGTGTTATGCAGCGCCCATTTTCTCCATTTGAGCTCCTTCTGGTATTTGATCTTTAAATGATCTACGCTGTTCCCTTCCTGAAATGGCCTTACAAAAGCATTCTCCTGCCCTGCATCGATTTCTTCCTGGCTGGCCTCCGAACTGAAATATGTATAGTTGTCCAAGGTGGCATATTTGGCAGAAAGATTTCCCCAAACCTGCGATTCCAGACTAAATTGAAGGCTGTAAACCCCTTCTTTTTCAAAATTCTCAAAATTATACCAGTTATAATTTTCATATTCGGACTGATATAGTAGAAAATTAAAGTCGGGGAGACGGGAAGATATATGCAGCCCGGCACTAACCGCGTGTTTCTCCCCTAATTTATAGCGCGCCTGGGCTCTAATTAGATTATCCGTTAGCTCGCCAACTATTGTATAAGTAATGTCACCGCTTAAAGAGAAATTACCGATCTCTTTTTCATACTGCCCGCCTACACTAACCTCTTCTCCTTTCAACTGATTGGGTATCGTCTGTTCTGGAGTAATCAATATACTATTGAAGTAATAATTATAGTTGTACAAATTAACATATCCGGTTAAGCGTCCAAGGGTGCGATTGGAAAATGTTGCGCTCAACTGATTAAACATCTTCTTCAATACAGCTTTGTCATCTATCGGTTCCAAAATGGCATCGCCGAAATAGTTGTTCTGCGTTACTTGTTCAAACTGATAATACTTAGACTCGTAATTGAACTGATGCCCAAGTGATAAAGCCGTGCGCGGTGCCGGTGTACTGTCCCTTTGCGTTCCGAATAATCTGAACTGATGATCTAAATAATATCGCTTCCCATCTAGCTTGTTGCCAGCATCGGTAAAAAAAACATCCAGCCTAGAACGATCATCGAAATCGGGATTCCCATCTTCGAACTGTAATTCCTTTTGGGAAATACCACCATTCTCCTCAGATTCTATCTGCTGATTTACGATATGGGTGCGCAAACGATACCGGCCATCGAGCGTAACATAATTTAATGTTGCCCTGAAATTTCTAGATTCAACCTGATCGAATTGATATTTTCCCAACGATCGGAATCCCTTATAAGACAATGAGAAATTTAACCTTTTGGAGGTATTAACAGCAAGCGAAGCGTCTAGTATCTGACCCTGTTCAAGGATGGTCTTAAAAAAGAGCTCGGTCATCGGGGTCGCTACATTATAGTACCTGATGTCCTCCACTTCGAAAAAATTAAAATGTTTGGCAGTGGCTCCAAGTAATGGATAGAGGTTAGTCCTCTCAAAGTCTACTCCAAGTGAATTATAAGGCCGTCCTATATTGGAAAAGGGCATGAGTTCAAAATCATCCCGCCTTAAATAATTATGCTTGTATTCTTTTGTTACGGTTAAAGCGGTGTCGAGTGATGTGGTGTCCCTACTATGTGAAATAAGACGGTAGTCTTTGATGGAAAGAGAATCAGGTTTACCACCAAATAACCTGTTTTTACCAAGTTTGCCTTTAAGCTGGGAGGTATCTAATCCTGGTGGTGGTGGAATGGAATCTTCCTGCCCATATGTTGAAAGTGCCAGGAAGCCGAAGAGCAGCAGGAATAGATATTTCATAGTAACCTCTTACTGTGGCAAAGTTAATTTTTTTGTTCCTAACTTAATGTGAAAGTTTCAAGGTGCTTTTCTTTAGCACGATTCTATTACTTCCAGACATCATTGAAAGATTTTCTCGCAGTTAAGAATTATCTTAGTGCCAAACTCAATTCAATTGCTCAGCGTTTCTTTTAGTGGATTGGTGGAAGCAGGGACCGATGAAGCCGGCCGAGGATGCCTCGCTGGCCCGGTAACAGCAGCCGCAGTTATCTTACCATCTCACTTCCATCAACAAGATCTTAATGATTCTAAACAACTAAGTAGCTCCCTTCGATCGAGGCTAAAAGAGATCATTGAATCTTCGGCCATAGCGTATGCAATTAGTCATGTTGAACCTGAAAAAATAGATCGCTACAATATCCTTAATGCATCCATAATGGCTATGCACCAGGCGTTGGAAGACCTGCACACCCAGCCCGAATTTATTATCGTAGATGGCAATCGATTCAAGTCATTTAAAGAAATCCCTTTCGAATGCATCATCAAAGGCGACAGTAAGTTTCAAAATATTGCTGCAGCCTCAGTACTTGCCAAGACCTACCGGGATGCCTACATGGAAAGACTACATGAGGAGTTCCCGCTTTTCAATTGGAAGAAGAATAAGGGCTACCCCACTTCAGAACACCGGGATGCAATTAGGAAATATGGGATAACACCCTATCATAGAAAGAGTTTCCGCTTACTTCCCGAACAACTGGAATTCGATTTCTGATCCAGTGATTTTTATGATGTTTACCATGCCTTAATGAATTCATTATTGTATAAATTTGAGCAAATTTTAGTCAATGCCTCAAAGGTTACTATCACTCGTTCTTATTCTTTTCGTCCTTGCATGCAGTCCCTCTAAACCCATTGAGCATCCACTGCTCGCCTATGTTCCGGAAGACGCTGCACTGGTAATTAAAATCAACAATCTAAATACCTTTCTAAGCGAGTTGAAAAACAACCGATTTCTTGCGGATATAGCCAAAGAAAAATCGATTGAAAAACTAAACCAGGCTTTTATGCTCAGCAAAATTGAAGCGGACACAACAGCACTGGTTGCCATGTTCGAAGATGATTCTACTCATATTTTATTTATCACTTACGCCATACAGCCAGACAGCGTTGCAGCGGACAGCATGGCAATAGCCCAAAAACCTGCGCCACCTGCAGTATCAGAAAAAGGCCAGTTCCACTCCCTGACCACAAATGGAATAAAACTGATAAGTACATCGGAAAGCCTTATCGATCGATTCAAAAATGGAACCCTATCATTAAACAAGGAGGATTCGCTTGATGAATTGTACAAGACAGCATCAGATGATAAGTCGGCTTCAATTTTTGTCAATACCAGGAAACCGATGAGCCTTTTACCAACTTTTCTGAGTCCGGCTGAAACCGCAACACCTAAAATTAAGACCGATTGGATCACCTTCGACCTGAACAGTTCCCAGCACTATTTATATTTAAATGGCCTGACTAAGGTTCAGGACACCGCGACAAACTTCCTAAAACTCTTTCATGGCACCCACCCTGTGCGTAATATAAGTCCGGATATAGCTTCAGCTTCGGCCGACGCTATTCTTTCCTATACCTTCGATGATTTTGAAATTTTTGCAAGGAACCAGAATTCGTACTTCAACAGCCCGTACTCGGTGAATACAGACCTCCAATCGGTGGAAGAAGTCGGGATAATTTATCAGAACAATGCAAAAGCGGTATTACTAAGCACCTTCGATTCGGAAGCCGTACAAAAATTCCTCGATGGGATTGCCCAGCAGGGAAGGGCTTACCAGGGTTATGATATTGCAAAGCTTGTGAAAAATGATTTTATCACTAAGTCTTTCTCCCCCCTTATTGAAAATTTTAAGGCAAATTTTTATACCATCATCGATAACAGATATCTGTTCTCTGAAAAGGAAGATTTGCTTGAAAGCATTATCGGAAATTATAATAACGGCAATGTATTTAGTTCTGGTTCCTTATTTCGAAGTGTAGACGATGGATTAACGGGAGAGGCTAATATACTATTCGTTGCCAATGCCAGAGGAATGAAAATGGCAGCTTCCTCTTTTCTCTCAACTGAAGTCCTTGGAATAATCAATAGGGCTAAACCAGCCAAATATGGATATACCGCCCAGGTAGTGGCCGATAAAGATTACTATCATACCCATTTCTCGGTTAATACCCTCGGGAGTGAAAGAAAGTCGGGGACAACGGCTCCATTATTCACGGTGGTGCTCGACAATGAAATCGCCTCCGACCCTCAATTCGTGATCAATCACCGTACCGGGAAAAAAGAGATCGTAGTTCAGGACACCAATCACAATCTTTACCTGATCTCAACGGATGGCAAAGTACTATGGAAAAAACAATTGCAAAGCAGGGTCCAGGGACCTATCAGCCAGGTAGATCTCTATAAAAACGGTCGGTTGCAATTGGCCTTCACCACCGCAGACCAATTCATAATCCTGGATCGCAATGGGAAAGAGGTTGCACCTTTTGTGAAATCCTATCCCGGTGGAAACCTCAATGCGTTGGCGGTATTCGATTATGAAAAGAACAGGGGCTACAGGTTTGTGGTAACCCAGGGAACTAAGGTATATATGTATAATTCCAGGGGGAATGTTGTTACCGGTTTCACCTATACCGAAGCAGAAAGCCCCATCCTCGAAGCACCAAAGCACATCAGGGTCGGAAACCGTGATTATCTTCTTTTTAAACTCGAAAATGGCCGCTTAAAGATCCTCAACAGGGTAGGGAAAGAACGCATCTCTGTTGATCAGGATTTTCAGTTTTCCTCCAATAGTGTTTACCTCTATCGCAATAAATTTATATTGACCGACAGGGGAGGTGTTTTATTTAGTGTGGATACAAAAGGTAAAACCGATAGATCGTCCCTAAATATGAATGAAGACCACGGAATATATGCCACGGCAAAAACGCTGGTGACTCTCAATGAAAATACCATCACGATCAAAGGTAAAAACAGAGATCTTGAATTGGGTGTTTACCTGCCACCCACCATTTTTTATGTCTACGACAAGATCTATGTGAGCACAACAGACATTCAGAGTGGCCAGGTATATCTCTTCGACAGTCGCAATGAACCCATATCGAACTTTCCCGTATTTGGGAACTCTAACATCGATCTTGCAGATATGGACAACGATGGAAATATAGAATTGGTGACTAAAGACCAGGACAATTCTCTCATCGTTTATTCCATTCATTAGTACAAAAATCGCTTCCGGGTATACAGGAATTTAGGCAGACCGTACAATCGTCTGTCCTTTACTCTTTTTATTTCGTACCTTAAAGAATTAAAGGGTTCAGAATGAACGTATTGAAAGAAAATTCGTATTGAGCCTCGTTCAGGGTCCTTAGAGTTTTTCTCCGCCATAAGGCGTATTTTAAGAACTACTTCAAACAACACTACCATTATGAAATCAAACAAAAGAATCTCGCGGCTTCTTATAGCTTTTACGCTGATGATATTTGCCCTTCCGGCAAATGCCCAGCTCCTGAAAAAACTTGGTAAAACCGCTGAAAAAGCCGCGGAGCAAACCGTAGCAAGGAAAGTGGCCAACGAAACCGCTAAAAAGACCGATCAGGCGCTAGATAGTGTGCTGGCACCTGGCAGTAAAGAACAGCAGGGGGATACTGGCAAAAATATGCCTTCTGATCCTAAGGGCCAGGAAAGTGGTTCTGACTCAAATACCGGTGCGCCGGGTAATGATCCATCAACAGGTCCTAAGACCATTCAGGTCTATAGCAAATTTGATTTTGTCCCTGGAGATAAACAAATTTTCTTTGATGACTTTGGTAATGACTTTATTGGTGATTTTCCTTCCAAATGGAACACCAATGGCAGTGGTGAGGTAGTCACATTAAACGACTCAGCAGAGAAATGGTTTGAAATTAAGCCTGGTTATAATGTTTTCTATATACCTGATGTTCCAGCACTGCCCGAAGAGTACACTGTGGAATTCGATTTATTGGCTGCTGGAATCAATGAAAAAACATCATCTAGTACTGTTTTTCGAGTTATATTGACTGATGATACCCAATTTAAGTGGGGCAATAACTATGTATATATAAGCCTCCCTTTGTGCCAATACCATCCAGTAGGTATGCGGGTACGAAGCGACAAAATGGGCATCAACAATAATGTTACAGCCGACATAAGGACTGCCGTAATGAATCGCCCTCATGTTTCCATTGCCGTTAACAAACAACGATTTAGACTATGGGTGAATGAGAAAAAGTATATCGATATTCCCCGATTTCTCCCCGAAGGTAATGTCGCGAACCAACTCAGGTTTGAATTGCCATATATGAAGGATGGAAAAGACCGTTTGTTCATAACCAACTTAAAAGTTGCCCAAGGTGGTGTGGATCTGAGAAGAAAACTGATCTCAGAAGGAAAGATCTCTACCAATGGAATATTGTTCGACTCCGGCTCAGCAAATATTCAACCTCAGTCGATGGGTATTATAAGGCAGATCTCGCAGGTACTGCAACAAGAGGCCGCCATGAACCTCAATATTGTGGGACATACAGATTCTGATGGTGACGACGCATCAAATTTGGACCTTTCCAAGCAGCGGGCCGAAGCGGTAAAAAATGCACTGGTGAATGTTTACAATATCGATGCATCGCGCATGCAGACAGAAGGCAAGGGCGAATCAGAACCTGTAGGCGACAACAATACCGTGGATGGAAAATCACAAAACCGCAGAGTTGAGTTTATAAAAATCTAAAACCATGCATAAACAAGCTTTATTAATACTGTTCATTTTTCTGGGACACTTATTTATATCAGCTCAGAGCAATTGCAGTACATTTTACCCCATGAAAGAAGGAACAACCTTTCAGCTAACCTCTTACGACAAAAAGGACAATCCGGCAGCTGTGATCGATTATGTTGTTAAGGAATCCTCTGGCGATACAGCGGTGATTTATTATGACATGCACGATGAAAAAGGAGAACTGGTATTGAATTCCGAATATGCAATAATCTGTGAAAATGATGGAATTTCTATCGATTTCAGATCTCTGGCGGCACCGGGAATGATGGAGCCGTATAAGGATATGGAAGTCGATATCACAGGAACCAATCTCTACTTGCCCAATGATTTGAGCGCAGGGCAATTGCTGCCTGATGCCGATCTTTTGATGAATGTCAGTATGGAACCCATCACTATGAAGCTTACCGTAAAAATCTTCAACCGAGAGGTTATTGGTGAGGAAACTGTGACGACTCCGGCAGGAACTTTTGACTGTTTTATTTTAAGTCAAAACACTGAATCGAAAATGGGTGTAAAAGTCAGTGGCAGTTCTAAAGAGTGGTACGCTCCAGAGGTGGGGCTGGTTAAACAGGAAAGTTATAATAAAAAAGGTAAAAAAACAGGCAGTAGTGTACTCACTCAGTTCAGCCTTTAAATATAGAAGAGTTAATTTAGGGTTGATAATTGATGTTGAAAACCGAGTCAGAATAATATAATCTGATGGTGGTGTTCATATTTATCTAATATACCTTACTTCCCATTCTTAATCTAACATAAATTCCCCCTTTTGCCAGACACCAGTAATATACCATCAAGGTATATGATTTTTTCATAAGGATTATTACATGTCTTAAATCTATAATCATGTCGAAACAAAAAGTCATTTCAGCAATAGCACTATGTCTTTTAGGTAGTCTATGTCTCAGCGCACAGTATACCGTATCTCGTTGCTCCGATTTGGGCCTTCGCCCAATGCCTTTCGATCCAACCGACGGAACTACCAAAGATTTGCTGGCATCTTATCTCGAGGAGAGCGCAGCAGGAGAGGGAATCCAGGATTGCTGGGTATTTCATCATACCAATGGAAAGGATTATGTGGTTATCCCGGGAGATTGGGGTCAGAATCCAAGAGAAGCGGTAAGAGATCTTATCGATGATGCCATGAAAGGAATAACCGATGCCCGCAAAGAATATGAGGCCATTGGTACATTGCATAATAATCTTTATTATTTGTTTGAAGGAGGTCCCAACCCTGGATTCCCCGCTATAACCTATTGGCTATTTGAAAATCAATGTTGGATGAATTCTCAACTCGATGGTCTCAACGTTGGAAGCAGGGCAAGAGCCCGTATTGTCTTCGCCCATGAAGTAGCTCACTGTTTTAATATGGAAAATGTAAAAGACATCGAAACATATTTTGATTTAAATGACTGGTTCGATGAAAGTGTTGCCGAATATCTCGCCTCCGAAGTCTACAAGGACGTAGATTCCGAGCACTACCATTCTAAACGCTTTAATTTAGAAGGTAAAGAGTTCACCCAACCATATAAGGCGTATCCCTTATGGTATTTTTATGCAAGGAGGAACGGAAAACAAGCAGTAGTGGAATTGATGATAGCGCTTGCTCTAAAACCTTCGCGCTCTGCAAGACTGGAATATCTGCGGAGTATCGGGTTCGACATGCTCTATCACGAGTTTCTTTTTGATTTCCATCGCAATAAATTGGAAGATTCCTCTGGCAATACCCATATTCCGGCAAAAGAAGATATTGAGTTCAGACAGGACCCGATTACTTTAGTACCCGGTAGTGTTGAACCATTAAAACTGGATCCTATCCCTTCAGAACGCATGTCGTTGTACGAGATCACAATTCCGGAAAGGCATACAGTGACTATCTATCCACCCAGCGGATCTTCCGATAAAGTTTATTATGCCCTATTGAATGATCCTAATAGTTTAAAATACTGGGAAGAACCAGTGGAAATAAAGGCCCAATGCAACCAGATTAAAACTTTTCAGTTTTTCGCTAGTCATCTTTCAGGCACACCGGCTGAAAATGTGGAGGTTAAATATGAGCTAAGTGAACGGGAGGCCTGTTGCGACCTTTGGGTTGAAGCCGAAGATAATCCATCGGTTGATGAACTCAACGGGGATTTTTATTTCGATTACTATATCGAATCTGAGGTGGTCTCCTCCTCCGATGGTTCCGATCAAACCGTGGAGATGAAATACTTTGTTAATTCCAGCGATGGTTCAATGCTTCTCCTCTCATCGTTCTTTATGGACAATTTTAGCAGAACCGAATCGGGAGGTATGGAGGTCAATGGCGTTATTTGGTTTCCAAACGGTCAGGTAGCAGCTTATGTTATGGATAAAACCTATTCACAGAAAAGAGTGATCACCATGGACATGAATCAGACACGCTCCGATGTAAAGGGAGTGAGGGCCTGGAAGGTCGATGAATTCCTAAGGGTGGGAACGGCAAGTACAGTAGCTCCGGAACCATTGCCGCCTGGGAGTCAGTGGAGAGATAATTCCATGGGGTATGCTTACTATCAGCCCGAGCGTCATGATCCCCGTGTACGGAATAAGTTTACGGGTTATGTCTCTAATGATACATCATTTGTAGAGAGTCCAATGACTTCTTTCGGCTTTATGGTTGGGCATATGAAAGACCAGGA
>CAMYIE010000038.1 GCA_947258405.1 uncultured Eudoraea sp.
CGTGGCACATATTAGAACAATCCGGCATATTATTGGTGCCGAAAGCCCGGATAAACATACCGTAAAGAAAGGCGGCTTCATTGCTCGAACGGCCCGAGGTATAGAAAATAGCCTGATCGGGATGGTCTAGCTCTGATAGCTGATCAGCGATCAAACCTATAGCGTTATCCCAGCTAATAGGCTCATAATGTACACTATGTGGTTTTAATACTAAAGGCTCACTTAATCTCCCCAAACAGTTGAGTTCATAGTCCGTTAAGCGGGAAAGCTCCTCCACGCTATAACGGGTAAAAAAATCTACGCCGACGTTTTTGGTAGTGGCCTCATCGGCCAGGGCTTTGGCGCCATTCTCACAGAACTCACCCAGGGAGGAAGGCTTTTCCGGATCGGGCCAGGCACAACTGGGGCAGTCGAACCCTTCTTTCTGATTCATTTTAAACAAGCTGCGCATGGAGCGCAGGGCTCCCATTTCCTTCAGACTGTGTTTCAGGGCTGCCATCACCCCTTCTTTCCCGGCGGCAAAGTCTTTGGGTTTTTCCAGTCGGAGCCCTGTAAATGTATCCGGACCCCGAACGAGTATGTTTCTGGAAAAGGAATCTTTTTGCTTCACCTTGAAAAGGTAATGAAGAATTATTAATAATGGAGAATTGAGAATGGAGAATAAAGAATTGATGATGGATGATGGATGTCTGAAGTCGCCAACCTTCTCCGCCTCCGGCGGATTCGGTGGATGAAAGAAGTCGGGAGTGGAAAGTATGCAGTTCCTCCTTCTCCACCTAAGGCGGATTTGGAGGACAAAGAGCAGTAGACAGTCTAAAGGAATGGGTAATAATCGGTAATCAACAATTTATTCCGCCGCTTTTGGATTTATATAATTGTCGGTTTCGTCTTCTCCCCTGGGGCTGAGGCAGTTAAAGTCTTTTTCGAGTAGCAGTAATAACTGTTGTTGACCGGGTAACTCCATAGTGTTTTCGAATCCAACCTGATCATTTATATTCCAGCTTTTGGCATATTTTTCAGGGAGATAAAGAGTAATGCGATTATCGGCAAAAGTGGCACTTAGCTCATCATTTGCCCTGCTTTGCTCTACACGATACCTGAAATTTTTGATTCTAAATGGGGTGGTTTCTTCGATCATCCCAGTATTACACAATTGGTCTACCTCAGATTTGGTGAGTCGGAAGCGGATAGAATTTGCTCGAATTCGTATTTTCATAGGCAGAACTAAAGAGGTCTGTTTAAAAGTACAATATAACTGACTATTGTCATAGCGCTTTCGGCTTCAGATCTTGAATTTTGTCGTAAAAGATTTTATCATGTCAAGCGAAAAGAAATCACATACACATCATACATCTAACGTTGTATATGGGCTGGGTTTTCTGGGAGCTGCGGTATACTATGTCCAAATGGCAAGCGGATTCTGGAGCGTGGTAGTCGGGCTGATCAAAGCCGCATTCTGGCCGGCATTTTTGGTATACGAAGTGCTAAAGCACCTCGAATTATAGTACTTGCACACCTTTGCAGACAATAATGGCCTCTTTTAAGTTTTTAAGATGACTTACTGTACTCAAGCGTGGTTTTATTAATAACAAGATCCAAACTAAATACAGTTTGACGCCTTGAAAATCAAAAAAAAAGTATGAAAACTTTTAAAAATATTGCCAAATGGACCTTAGTCGTGCTCCTGCTTTTGATCGTTGGGGTCTTTCTTTTCTTTTCTATCAAAATCCAGGGAATTAAAAACGATGGCAGGAAGAAATTAGTAGGTCCAGCCCCTACTCTGACAAACGATGGCTACACTTTTAGAGATCTCAACAAGAATGGAATACTCGATGTTTATGAGGATGCTCGTGAGGATATTGATGTGCGGGTTGAGGATCTCCTGGCCCGGATGACAGTTGAAGAGAAAGCCTCACAGATGTTTCATCCGTTCCTGTTTTCAGGCCTTGAAAGCATGGGAGCTATGAGACTGATGGCAAAGTTGAGTCCTCCTGAAAAATATGTGGGAAGTCGGGGTATATCACATTTCTCGACCGCACTCGCACCAGAAGATGCAATTGATCATACCCGGTGGACCAATGAAATACAGAAACTGGCAGAGCAAACCCGTTTGGGAATTCCCATTACTTTCAGTGCAGATCCAAAACACAGCGAGAAGAAGGGCGCATCATTTTTTATGAAAGGACTATCTCAGTGGCCCGATGCAACAGGCTTTGCAGCTTTGAGGGATTCATTGCTGATCTACAAATTCGCACAAATCGCCGCCAGAGAATATCGGGCCATCGGGCTTCATACATCGCTGAATCCGGTAGCGGATTTGTCTACCGAGCCCAGGTGGGGTCGTATTGCGGGTACTTTTGGGGAAGATGTAAAAATCTCTTCTATGCTTACGACAGCGTACATCTATGGCATGCAGGGAGACAGCCTTAGTCCCGCTTCAGTTTCCACCATGACCAAACATTTCCCCGGAGCAGGACCACAGAAAGATGGCTGGGATGCCCACTTTAAATATGGTAAGGAGCAGACTTATCCCGGAGATAATTTCGACCATCATCTAATCCCGTTCAGAGCGGCCATAAAAGCAGGAACGGCACAGATGATGCCTTATTACGGTATACCTGTGGGACAAACCAGCGAAGACGTGGGCTTCGCCTTTAACAAGGAGATCATTACAGATCTATTACTCGACAGCCTGCAATATAAAGGAATAGTCTGTTCGGACTGGGAAGTGCTTCGTGACCCTGATCGGCCCGGAGCTGATATAATGGAACCTAGGGATCACGGGGTAGAACAACTCGATGTTTATACGCAGACCGAAAAAGCACTTCAAGTCGGAATAGATCAATTTGGTGGTACAGACAACCCCGAACTCATTATCAAACTGGTCGAAGATGGACGTATCACCAAAACCAGACTCGATAGATCGGTAAGAAAGCTATTGCGACAGAAATTTGAACTCGGCCTCTTCGATAATCCCTATGTAGATGAAGAGGAAGCTATAAAGCAGGTGGCCAGACCAGAGGATGTGGCCCTTGGCCTGGAGACCATGATCAGGTCGACCGTACTGCTAAAGAATGAAAATAATGTCCTTCCTCTGAAAGACAGGTCTAAGGTCTATATCGAGAATATGGACAAAGAACTAGCCTCTTCTTATTTTGAGGTGGTGAGAAAACTCGATGATGCTGATTTTGCCATATTAAGGCTTCAGGCCCCCTTCGAGCCAAAAGAGGGAATTGCGGAAAGCATGTTCCACCAGGGTCGACTGAATTATTCGAAGGAAGAATTAGATGAGATCATGAAAATCGTAAAGAAAAAGCCAACGATCATTGCAGTCTATCTCGAACGTCCCATTGTGATCCCGGAGATCAGTAAAGAAGCGACCGCTGTTCTAGGACACTTTAGTATTTCCGACAAGGCATTATTAGAACTCATTTCAGGTAATGGAAGTCCCGAAGGTAAACTCCCCTTCGAACTACCCTCGTCCATGAAGGCAGTTGAAAATCAAATGGAAGATATGCCATATGATTCGGAAAATCCATTGTATCCATTTGGGTTCGGACTCCGATATAATAATTAATTTAAATATTTATATAAAATTATATAAAACATTGTACCACAATTATATATATTATTACGATTAATAAATTTGATTTCATCATAGCCATGTTTTAATGGCCAGTACCTGCAAAGTTAAATCTTTAACTCAGGGAGACGGTCGAACATAGAAATGATGAACTTATTCTTTGTAGTTTTAAGATCCTAACCGAAGTTTATTATGCAAAAATTAATCCGGGCCATTGTGGCTTACTGGGGTGCCCGAAAGATGAGCGGGGGTCGTTGCGGCTGTATGACTATTCTCCTCTTTATTATTCTCTACTGGTTATTGGGATATGTATTTCAGCTTTTTTAAGGCATAGTTATTATTCCTTTATAATTCAATTGTATCGGCGGCTAATTCTTTAGCAATAGTGTATTTTTGCCGGATGGAAAAATCCGGGCAATCCCAGTTAGAATTTGTGGCCTTAATGGCTGCCCTGATGTCTATTGCGGCATTGGCCCTCGATGCGCTACTACCTGCTCTGGATGTTATCGGATTGGCCGTTGGGAATAACGACCCAGTTAAGAATCAATTACTCATTACCCTTTTCTTTCTTGGCCTGGGGACAGGTCCCTTGCTTTTTGGCCCTATTTCCGACAGTATTGGCCGTAAGCCTGTAGTTTATTGGGGATTCGCACTTTTTATCCTTGCCAGTTATCTATGTGTGGCAGCACAGAGTTTTGAGATGATGGTCGCCGGAAGAGTATTGCAGGGCGTTGCACTCGCTGCACCCAGAACTATTGGGATCGCCATGATACGAGACTGTTACGATGGGGATTATATGGCAAGGATTATATCCTTTGTTACCGTAGTATTCATACTGGTACCCATTATTGCGCCGGCCCTTGGAAAGGCAATTTTCGATGTCTATGGATGGGAAGCCATTTTTCATATGCAGGTTATTTTTGCAGTGTTGGTGTCCATATGGTTTTGGAAGAGACAGCCTGAGACATTGGAGATCCGAAAACGAACCTCCTTTCGCTTTGGTGTATTTATCAGCGGTTATAAGGAACTATTGGGCTACAGGCAAACCATGTTTTTTACCTTTATCTGGGGATTTATTACCGGTTCTTTCCTGGTTTATCTCAGTACGGCCCAGCAGATATTCCAGGAACAATACGAACTGAAAGAGGCATTCCCGTATATTTTCGCAGCATTGGCACTTACCATCGGTGCGGCAACCCTCTTAAACGGAACTCTTGTGTTGCGCTATGGAATGCTTCGCATTGTTACTGTAGCGCTGGCGGCGTTTGTATTGATTTCACTGCTCTATATAATTTTGTTTTCCGGCTCGGGTAACCCTCCATTCGCAGTTACACTCACTTTTTTCGCCTTGCAATTTTTTGCGGTAGGGTTCTTATTCGGAAATCTAAGGGCGCTGGCTATGGAACCCGTGGGTCATATTGCAGGGATTGGGGCAGCGATCAGCGGTTTTATAGCAACCATTATGGGCGTGCCTATAAGTGCATTTATCGGCAGGTTTGTGACGAATAGCGTCCTCCCTATGTTTATAGGGTTTCTTGTATGTGGCTTAATTTCCTTTGGGATATTGGGATACTTTCACAAAGGAAAAAAAGGGACCCAAAGCCGGGTAAAAGCCTGAATCCCTTCTTAATTATTGATTATCAATTATTAATTTTCCATCATCCATCATCCATCATCCATCATCCATCATCCATCATCCATTAATCCATCAACCCCTGCGTCTCTATCCATGGGGCACCTGCTGCTTTGAGATCTGCTTCCAGGGCTGGAAATTCTCCCTCTACAATAGATTTCAATGACGCTTTAATACTCTTCAATTGACTCTTGGCATTATTCAAGGTCGATTTATGCATTTCAGTCGGGCCATAGGTACTGCTGGCCAGTGCTGCCTTGCCGATAAAATCGGCTCTCGTTGGGCTTGGATTGTTCTTCTCCCCTACATCGGCTTTGGCTTTGTTGCCATTTAACTCACTGTCTATCGCCAACACTTTCGCCCGGGTTTCATACAATTTCTGGGTGAGCTGATCTGTTGGTTTAGTCGCTTTCTGAAGCGCGCGCTGCATAGCATCGACCTTCTTCTTGCTCTCCTTGAGGACGGTTTGTGTGGCCTTAAGATCCTGCTGGAAAGCTTCCCATGATTTTCTAAACGCAACAATTTCTTCCGGGGAAGCACCTTCTAAAGCTCCTTTAGCCAGTGGAATGATCTTAAATGACTTTGGGGACCCAATTTGCTGTTGTTTACCGTCGATCCATTTTTCGAGGACAACAGTATAATCACCTGGCGTAGCCATGACATTCATATTGAAATAATCCTCTCCCCCTTTAGGTGGGTTAAGGATTTCACCGCTGCGATCGGCAATAGAAAGATCCCAGGCTACCCTGTTAAATCCTTTCTTATTGGTGCCTTTTACCACATTGACCACTTGTCCGTCACTATCCTTAACGGTTAGGAGGAAACCAGGTTTTTGCTGGATCTTTTCAGCTTCGAGAGCGTCCCATCCCGGAAAAGGAATACTGTTTTTGCCTTTCTCCGATAGTTTTCTTTGTGATTCCAGCGAAGGGAGTGAGTCTTTAAGATAGTAGGTGAAAACTGCTCCAAAAGGCGGATTATCTGCCTTATACTGGTTGCTTCCTTGTGCATATACTTCGCCTTTAGGGACATACCAATAGGCCGGTTTAACCTCGAAAAGCGTAGCCTCCTGCTGCATATCTGCAGAGGTGATATCGCGCAAGGGACTGATATCATCAAGTACAAAGAATCCTCGTCCGAATGATGCGGCTACCAGATCGTTCTCTCTTCTTTGTATAGTGATATCCCTGATCGAGATCGTAGGCATTCCTCCTTTGAGCTGTGTCCAGCTGCCACCTCCATTTTTGGTCATATAAACACCATATTCAGTAGCAGCAAACATCAGATTGCGATCTACATGATCCTGCACCACTCGCCAGGTCAGGAGTTTCTTGGGAAGATTCCCATTTATTGAACTCCAACTACGTCCTTTGTCTGTACTTTTAAGCAGATAGGGCTTGTAATCGCCATATTTGTGATTGTCCAGTACCAGATAAACCGTATTGGCATCATAAAGGTCGGCACGAACATCATTTACAAAGGGTGTGGCAGGAACTCCCTTTATATTCCCAAGTTCCAATTTTCGCCAGTTGGCACCCCCATCTTCGCTTACCTGCAGAATACCGTCGTCTGTACCAGCATATAACAAACCTTCTTGTATTGGCGATTCGGCCAGAGAGGTAATGGTATTATAGGTAGACATGGCCAGGACATCCCAGCCGTTATCCCAGCTTTGTTGAGAGCCCATAATAGGCAATGCGAGTCTTTCCTGGTTTCTTGTCAGATCGTTAGATACCGCATCCCAGGAATCACCCCGGTTTTCTGATTTCCAAACCCGCTGAGATGCAAAATATAAACGTGATGGTTTATGAGGGCTTACCAATATTGGTGAATCCCAGTTCCATCGCTCTGCAGGATCACCCGGACCGGGTTGTGGTTGAATATATACTGTTTCACGTGTAGTTTGATCTACTCTCCACAATACTCCCTGTTGAAATTCACCATAGGTGATATCTGGGTTTCCTGGCTCAGTAGCCGATTGGTGCCCATCGGCAGAAAGTGTTACCCACCAGTCGGAATTATAGATTCCACCGCTTTTCCTCGTACGTGAAGGACCACCATGTGAACCATTATCCTGGGTGCCGCCATAGATGTGGTAGAAAGGTTTGGCATCATCTACAGCTACCTTATAATACTGAATCACTGGCAGATTGGAGACATATTTCCAACTCTGGGTGTGATCAAAACTTTCATATAATCCTCCGTCTGTTCCAAAGAGGACATAATTGGGGTCTGAAGCTTTAAAGGCTACAGCATGACTATCCACGTGTTTCCTTTTCTCGTTCATTCGAACAAAAGTTTTTCCATGATCTTCAGAGATCATCACATAGTTGTTCATCAGATAGAGTCGGCCGTCTTTATGCGGGGAGGAATAAAGTTCCTGGTAATAATGAGGACCTGTACCTCCTGAAACCGTTTTAGACATTTTTTTCCACGATTGTCCTCCGTTTGCCGACATAAACACTCCACCCTGACGTCTTTCCATCTCGATCGCTGCATATACGATATCAGGGTTTTTATGGTTCATTGCCAGGCCTATTTTACCCAGGCGTTCTTTAGGGATGCCCGTGGAGAGTTTGTTCCAGCTTTCTCCTCCATCTGTACTTTTGTGCAAGGCGGTTCCGGGTCCGCCTCCCAGATAGGCCGCTACGGTACGGTGACGCTGCCAGGTAGCAGCATAGAGTACGTTTGGATTCCTTGGATCGATCAGGAGGTCTGTGGCCCCTGTCCATTCGTTCTCACCCGCCAGGCTTTTAGTCCAGCTATTTCCACCATCAACAGATTTATACACGCCTCGTTCGCCTCCTTTGCTCCAAAGAGGACCCTGTACGGCAACCCAAAGCGTGTTTGGATCGTTGGGGTGAACTATGATTTTTGAGATATGCTCCGACATTTTCAGTCCTTTGTTTTCCCAGGTCTTTCCATCGTTGTGGCTTACATAGATTCCGTCTCCGAAGCCTACGTGCCTGCCTCCGACATTTTCTCCGGTTCCCACCCAGATAGTCCTTGGGTTATTCGGATCTAAGGTGATACAACCTATAGAATAGGAAGTTTGCTTGTCAAAAATAGGTGTCCAGGTAGTGGCCGAGTTGGTGGTTTTCCAAACGCCGCCAGAACCAACGGCAACATACCAGACATTTTCATTGTCAGGGTGGATCGCAATATCCGCAATACGCCCGGAAGTAAGTGCCGGACCTACATTTCTGAATTTTAAACCGCTATAAGGGTTTTGATCTTTTTCTTGCGCTAACCCGAAATGGGCCGCATTGATTACTATAAAAAATAGTAAAATTTTAGGTAGTAGTGATTTCATAGAAGTTAGTGAATTTTAGTCGGGTGAAAGTAACCAAAATACCCTAAAGGATTAGTTAAGAAATACTAAAAATGTGGTTGAAATCTATCGGATGATGTCCACCTTCTCAACCCAGGCGGATTAGGTGGATAAAAGAAGGTGGAAAATGGAAAATGGATAGTGAAAGGTGAAAGATGAAAATTAAAAATGAACAATCAACAATTGTAGTCAAAATATATCAAATGGGTCTCGATACAATTTACCGCTCATTTGATTCGCGTCAATTCACTCGAACGGACAAGAGCGAAAGCGATTAAAATTAGTATCGAGAAGTGGGAAGCATGCAGTTCCTCCTTCTCCACCTGGGGCGGATACGGAGCACAA
>CAMYIE010000039.1 GCA_947258405.1 uncultured Eudoraea sp.
CCCTTCCCTGTGCTGCTTCCGATTTCTGCGTTCGCCATCGCACCTAACAAATTCATGAAGAATTGTACGCCGGAACGACATTCTGCCGATTTACACTCTTTGTCAATCATAAACGGTCGGCTGAGAAAATGAGCAGTCGAGCGACCACAATCTGGATGAAATCTCGACTTCACGGTCTATTGTGACGGCGCCCTGGATAGGTTCACCATTCCGCTCACCCTTCCACTCCTGGGAATGCCGACGCTAGAAGAAGCGTCCGCTATACTCTCGAATCGGGTCGTATTCCGAGTCATTGCCACCTCAAAGTCACAAAGGAATCGAGAACATGTCAGTTGGCCCCTCACGTTCATCTCGTCGCGCATTTCTGAAAACGACGGCCGCCACGGTCCCTGCGATCATCGCGTCGACAGCCCTTGGAAAAGATGGGCGTGCTCCGGCGGGCGACCGCATTTCCGTGGGGATTATCGGCACTGGAAAAATGCAAGGCAAACGGCGGGAAGATCATCAGCATTAATCCGCTTGAAGAAGCCGGACTCGTTCGTTTTAAAAACCCCCAACGAAGTCAGGGCTGGATAGGGCAGGGGAGTTCCATGGCAGATCTCCACCTCCCCGTAAATATAAATCAGGATGTTCCGCTTATAAAACTGATTCTTAAACACCTGCAGAAGCTGGAATCGGCTGGTAATCACGTCTTTGACCAGGAATTTATAAAACAGAAAACCACTGGATATCAGTCACTTATAGAAGACCTGGAGCAATATTCAGAGGAGGAATTACTGTCCCTATGCGGGGTGGAAGAGGCCATGGTAGAGGAGGCGGTTAAATTTATTGCCGGTCGGAAAAAGATTGTGATTTGCTGGGCAATGGGGCTCACTCAACACAAAAACGGTGTAGAGACCATCAGGGAATATGTCAATCTACTCCTGCTGAAAGGATCGATCGGTAAGCCACATTCGGGCACCTGTCCCGTAAGGGGTCATAGCAACGTACAGGGCGATCGCTCAGTGGGTATTATGCACTATGTAGATAAAAACCTTAACGGCCGTATAAGGAAGCATATGGGATTCGAGCCACCTGATAAACCAGGACTGGATACCGTTGCGGCAATGGAAGCCATGTACGAAGGCAGAGCCAAAGTATTTATGGCCTTAGGGGGCAATTTCCTCATGGCCGCTTCCGATACCGATTATACAGCCGAAGCCTTGCAAAATTGTGACCTTACCGTACAGGTGAGCACCAAACTCAACCGCTCCCATCTGGTGACCGGTAAAACAGCCCTGATCCTTCCTACCTATGGCAGATCGGAAAAAGATATGACAGGCGGACAGCCACAATATGTAACCACCGAGAACAGCATGGGTAGGGTGCGGCAAAGTAAAGGGATATTAAAACCATCTTCCGATAAGCTTAAAAGCGAACCGGCAATCATTTCAGCCATAGCATCAGCCTACTTTAAAGGAGATCACCCGGTCGACTGGAAGTCAATGGGCAAGGATTATAATCTGATCCGGCAAAAAATTGACCTGGTGGCTAAAGGCTTTGAAAATACCAGTAACAAGGCACAGGGCAGCGGATACTATCTCCCCAACAATGCCAGGGATGGGGATTTTGATAAATTACCCGGGGGAAGAGCTAAGATTACCATCAATGCACTACCACAACATCAACTGACAAAAGATGAGTTGATGCTGATGACCATCCGTTCGCACGACCAGTTCAATACCACGATCTATGGGCTCGACGATCGCTATCGGGGGATTTTTAACGAGCGACGAATTATTATGATGAATGAAGAGGACATCAAAAACAGACAACTAAAAGCTGGGGATATTGTACATATCAGTAGTGACTATGACGGAAAAATAAGGACGGTCCGTAATTTTATTATCGTCAACTACAAAATACCTCCCGGCAATGCAGCGGCTTATTTCCCGGAAACGAATCCTCTGGTTCCCTATAATCATTTTGCCGACCGGAGCCATACGCCCATCAGTAAAAGTATCAGAATCAGCGTAGCCAAAGAATAATATCACTTTAGGTTTTCTGCCACTTCTAAAATGCTCAACTGTAACCATTTTATGGTTTATCGTCCTGCTTAAAATAGTACATGGTTTGGAAAGATTTTTAATTACTCCGACCTTAAAACTGTAACAGAACTTTAAGGATTACGTCCTATTACTAT
This sequence comes from uncultured Eudoraea sp., assembly GCA_947258405.1. Taxonomy (GTDB): domain Bacteria; phylum Bacteroidota; class Bacteroidia; order Flavobacteriales; family Flavobacteriaceae; genus JAHEJJ01. The sequence goes on from CAMYIE010000039.1 coordinate 2,183, forward strand.
AAAAACCGGAACACAAAATTATTCTCTGATGAAATTTATGATATTAAAACCATGTGCTAAGGCACTTGGGTTTTTCATTTTTTTATTTACCCTTAGCGGAATTGCACAGACAACATTAACGGCAGAAGAGTGGAGGCAAGACCTCGACTTCCTTCATACTGCGGTTCATAATGATTATCCCTTCCTCTTTAAAAAGATCAGTGCAGCGGACTGGGATGCCAAGGTAAAAGATCTCCATAGCGCTATTCCTCAAATGGAGCAACATGAGATCCTGATTGGACTAACTAAATTGGTCGCTTCGTTTGAATACGGGCATACCTTGCTGAGTCTGAGACAAAACCAGGTTCCCTTACACCGACTCCCTCTTGTCCTATATCATTTCGATGACGGTATATATATCACCGGTGTCCAAAAGAATTATAAAAACCTCCTTGGAGCACGAATCATCTCCATTGAAGACATGCCAATAGAGAAGGTACTGGAGCGCGTTAGACCGGTAATTCCTGCCGAAAACGACCAGTTTGTAAAGGGCTACGGAATAAACTATCCTACCATTCCAGAGGTATTGCATGCACAGGGCGTCACCGGGGAATTGAAACTGGAGCTGAGCCTGCAACTAGAAAAAGATGGTAAGATGTTCGAAGAGATCATTACGGCTATGCCTTGGGAAGAGATTCCGAGGCAGTATGGTATGATCGTACCCGGAAAAAGGTGGGCAGGAGTCAGGGATGTATCCAGCACCCCGCTCTATTTAAAAGATTTGGATAAGATCTATTATTTCGAATATCTGCCCGAACAGAAAACAGTATATGTACGCCACAGTCAGATTCAGGATCAGGAAGGGGAGGACATCCCCACATTTTACGCCCGACTCTTTGATTTTATTGAAAACAATGAGGTAGAGAAGCTTATATTGGATGTAAGGCTTAACGGGGGTGGTAATAATTATAAAAACAAACCGATTGTCACCGGAATTATCGCCAATAAAAAGATCAATCAGCCTGGTAAATTTATGGTAATCATAGGGCGGCGCACCTTTTCGGCCTGCCAGAACCTGGTAAACGAACTCCATACCTATACCAATGCCATTTTTGTAGGGGAGCCCACCGGGGAAAACTTAAACTTTTATGGGGACAATCGGCCTGTAACGCTTCCGAATAGCGAGATCAACGCTTATTTATCTTTTGCCTGGTGGCAAGACAAGCCGCAGTGGGAAAACCGTCCGTGGCTGGCACCGCAGATCGCCACAGGGATGACCTTTGAACAGTATCGCAGCAATCAGGATCCGGCACTTGAGGCGGCACTGGCCTTTGACAACCCTGATTTTATCACAGATCCGATGGCTCATCTCACAAGGTTGTACACCGCCGGAAAATTTGAGGAAGTTCAGAGTGAGGCGCTGAGGATGGTAAAAGATCCGGCCTATAAATTTTACGATTTCGAAGGAGAGTTTAACAGCGCGGGCTACCAATTATTAGATGCTAATGATCTGGAAGGCGCCATTGGTGTTTTTGGAATGAACACTGAGTTTTTTCCCGATTCGGCCAATACCTGGGACAGTCTGGCAGAGGCTTATTGGAGGGCAGGAGACAAGCTAAAGGCAGAAGAGTACTATACGAAAGCGATAGGTATGGACCCCGATGGGGCAGTGGGTGCCAATGCCGAAGAAATGCTGAAAAAGATGAAGTCTGAATAAATGTAATAGAATGGTTTACAGAAAGTTAAAACTTCTTATTTAACAATTTGTTGATCATGAAATTCATCAAAAATTAGTAATTTAAAGGAAAATTATAGCGATGATGAAAAAGACTTTCCTTTATGTTGCCGCCGCTTTCTTTATAGGATTTACACTGAATGCACAGAAAGATAGTGCAGCGCTCGATAGACTGGTGGAAGCCGGGGAACTCAGAATTGAATCGAACTGGGCCAGGCCACAGGCCACCACTGCTACCAATGCCATAGCGGGGAGTAATCTCCAGGCACCGGGTAGTTCGGGAAACCGGATTAATCTTATCGGGAATTTTAATTATTTTGAGATGAAAGGAGATTCGGTAATGGCATATTTACCGTATTACGGAGAGCGACAGTTTGGAAATGGGCATTATTCGGGCGATACAGCCATTGAATTTAAAGGCCTCGCGAGAGATCAGACGGTGGAGAAAAATGAGAAAAAGGGATATTATAAAATCTCATTTAAAACCGATAGGGATACCGAAACCTTCCAGGTAAATATCAAACTCTTCCCGAGTTTAAAGAGTATGATGACCATCAATAGCAACCAGCGTTTTGTAATCAACTACGAAGGCAAGGTAATGGCTCCAAAAGAGGAGGAACCGAGTCAGTAAGATATTTTTAAAATAAATTGTAACAATTCCTCAGGCAACCCGTCTCTTAATTATAGCGTCTGTTATAATAAGGAGTCACTATTCATCAATCAATCATTAAAAAAACACCGACCATGAGAAAATTAAATGTAATGAGCCTGGTATTTATGCTGGCGCTTAGTATTTCCTATGCCCAAAACCGCCAAACGCCGCAGCTGGGAAACTTTGAAGAAGTAGAAGTAGAGGGGAATATCAGGATTTTCCTGGAACATGCGGAAACAAGCAGCGTAGTGCTGGAAGCCAAGGACGAGGAAGATTTTGATGCCTATAAGGTATCCGTAAGCGGCAATACTCTGCTGATTCGTCAAAGCGAACGCGGTAGTGGTTTTAAATCTACCCCCAAACTCACGGTATATGTAAAACATCCGGGGATCAGCCTGCTGGACATGGACGGACTGGTAACGGTAACCACCAGGGATGTGGTTCGTGGCGAGTCTTTAAAGATCAAGGGCGATGGTATGATCCGTGGCGACATGGAAATAATTGTAGACCGTTTAGATATCGATCTTGATGGGATGTGTAAGATGACCATCACTGGGCGTGCTTTGGAAGCCGATCTCAGCGTAGATGGTATGGGCAAGATCGACGCCCGTGGTTTTTACAGCAAAAAGATACGCCAGTCGTCCGACGGTATGGCGAGCATTAAAGTGGGGCAGTAGCCGTTATTCCTGGTACTCAGCAGGAATGCTGTCAATAGGTTTTAGAAAGATGTCTTTATAGAAGACTTCTGCGCCTTCGGACTGCAACATGATCATTCCTGAGCTAAGTGGCTCCCCGTTACTCATTTTTCGCGAATTATAGAGTCGCATCACCACCTTGTTATTTACGATGTGAATACTGGAATCACCTTTACAGATCAGTTCCACATCATTCCATTGCCCATGGGGTTTTTCGGCATCGAAGGCCTTAAAAACCCTGCGTTTAGCCAGACTGTCCTTGGTGTGGGTTTCCAGTATCTCAGCAAAGTGATAGCTTCTAAGCGGTCCATTCTCGGAATAGATATAGAATTTATCATCGAGCGGAATACTGGGTATATCGATAACGACGTCGCCCACAGGCCAGTAATCGCCCATATCGCCTTGCTGGATCTGTAGTTCCTGCGAATCGGACCAGGGGTGAACCGTTCCGGGTTCCCCGAAGCCATGATAGAGCAGTCCGCTGTCTCTGGGCCCTTTTTCCCTGGGCGGATGCATATCGTTGCCCCATTTAACTTTAAGTTTTAAATGGTAGTTCTTATAGGTTTCTTCCGTATAGATCATTCCCCAGGCCACACCTGAAATTCTGATGGCATTACCATCGTCCAGTGAGCCTATTCTTACCACTTCAAGCGGATCGTTGTCTACACCAAAATCTTCTATAATATTACCAAGGCTATCAGTTTCTATCTGATACGGTGTTCCCAGATAAGAATGCCAGCCAGTGAGATCTGTACCGTTCCAAAGTGAAACCCATTCAGTATTTTCTTTAGGTTTAGACTGACAGGAGGACATTAGGATAATAAGGAAAAGTATAAAAAGGGATCTCATGGAATAGTGGCTTTATGGAACACAATCCCTAAAGATAATCATAATGGTAGAGGGGAGATATGGATTTTTGATATTTGACATAATATATATTATAGGGCAAAAGTAGTAATTACCGCAATAGGGCCTTCAGGCGCTATTTAACATAATCAGGTTATGATAACTGCTTTAGCTGTTTCATAACGTTGGTGATTATGTTAAGGGAATTACGCTTATAAAAGATCTTATCTTTCCCCTATGACTTCCGCCAATAGGCTCATATCATCAGGTATTATGTAAAAGGATTTTTTCACCATATCATGACTACGGCCGCAGCAACCACCTTGCCAGTAACAAGGCGTTACAATACGGCCGGTTTCGGATGTTCTCTGTTCTTATTGTTATGTATTTATTCGTTGTTTCTTTGCGCGAAATACCTGTAAGCTAAGTGCGCCATAGGTAATCGATAGAATGACGATAGCAAACGCTATACCGGCATATGGGATCATGGCGAGTAAGCGTAACAGGATAGCAACGGCCAGGGCAATAAAAGTAACCGGCCAAAAGCCCCAGTCCTTGTCCATTCTATCGCTCAGATAGTAGGTGATCAGGATGGCCGCAACAACCTGGCCAAACAAAAGGCTAAATACAAAGACTGCAGCTGCAAAAAGCCCCAGTTTAATGCCTATGGTGATAAAAAAAGTACTGATGATGGCCAACGGTATCCCGATCAGATAGAGCAATCCAAAGCCAAAGCTTTTTAATAAATTGTCTTTTAACCCTTCAACAGCCTGTGCAAATGCGTTTCTAAACAGTGCATGGAAGACCAGAATAGCTAAGAAGGCAGACAAGATATATACCATCCATTTTTTAAATGAGGTAATGCCCATAACAATAAATGATACTTGTGATTCTTCCTCGAGATCCTCGTTAAACTGCGCGTTAGCATCCACAAGGGCATAATTGAAATTTATTTTTCCATCGCTATGCCAGTACTCCACATCTTTATAAAATTTCGCATCAGACCCGAGCGTAAGATCTTCTCCCGCTATTTTTGAGCGTCCCCTTATTGTTCCGTTAATCAAAACCTTACCTCCGCTAACTCTTAGCTCTTCTATCACTTCACCATTAACGGTAACATTGCCGCCGTGGCAGACGAGCTTGCCTTTTACGAGCGCATTTTCCGTAAGAATAACTTCCCCTCCAAAAACAACTAAGTCGTCCTCAATTTCTGAATCAATCGTTATTCTACCACCGGCCACACGAACATCATCGCCAATATGGCCTTCCACTGATATTTCTCCACCAGCCGCGGTAAGATCTCCGTGAATACTGTCATTAATCATCAGATTTGCGCCAGCTATAACCAGGTCGCCCTGCACTACAGCATTAACTCTGATGTTTTTTCCAGCCACATAATAATCATCAGCTTGTGACTCGTTGATCAAAATCTCTTCGCCTGCTTCAGCCTGACCAAAAACTGATAGTACAGAAAACAGGGCAAGTAATAAAGTGATTGCGTTTTTCATGGATGAATAAGTTTTTAATTGTACCAGGTTTTTCGGAGGAAGCACCAAAGTTATTTACCGTCAGCGGTTTATAAAATGATATAGATCATTTCGCGCCCTCAGCTCCGCTAGCCTTCGAGGCATAATAACTCTAGCAGGCATAGCCTGCATTCATTAAAATTTCGGTATGAACCGAGTCATCAGCCTTAAAAATAGAATAGCCTCCCGGACGAGCCTATTTTATGTAATATGTTAAAACAAAGAGGATAGGTAACCGTTTATAAATAGATGTCGTCATATACTAATAGAAAAAAGAATATGAAAACCATATATGCTTTACTCCTATCTCTGTTTTGTTTGCAGTCATGTTCCAAAGACTCAACCGTTCCTGCTGAAACCTATGATGGGCCCCTACAATACCTCGCCTTTCAAAATTTTGCATCTGGCACTATGGAACCTGATGGGGATTATATGCCACTTCTGCCCTTTCGTGATAAATCAGAAACAGAGGCATTTATTCAATTAGTTCGAAATGAAATTGGCGTTGAAACACTAGATAACAGAAAGCTAGCTGTTATCATCGGACCTATATCTTTAGACCATAGTAATAGTTCCATAAAAAAATTAATAGATGATTCTTTTGATCTGGCGCTTCATTACGATATGGCTATTGGCTTTCATCTGGATGACGGCATGTTTTGGGCAGGAAGAGAAGATCTGTGGAGTGATCCTGAAAATATAGAATGGCAAGATTGGCAGGGCACATTGAGTGAAAGCAGGTAT
>CAMYIE010000040.1 GCA_947258405.1 uncultured Eudoraea sp.
CGCTAAAGCTTCGGACGGGCAAGCAATCAACAATCAATAATTGTCAGAAAACGGTTGGAGGCTGAAGTCTTTACCGCAAGTCCAACTACATCATGATCTGAAAAGTCACTACCCACTTAGTAAAGGAAAAACATCCCTTCCATTTACCAATACTATTTTGTAAATTAGATAGTCTAAACTCTAACTAAGATGAAAGCTATTTTCCTGATTTGTATGGGGTTATGGTTCTTCTCGCAACCAACCAATGCCCAGGAAACATGGACCTGTTATACCGACAAGGCCGAATTGTTGATGGACAACAAAATCACTCTTGGTGTCTTCGAATACGTTGATGGTGCTACCTGGTTCATAACCAATAAAGGGATTAACATCTATAAAGATGGGGAATGGGATATTCTCAATAAAGAAGATGAACTTCTTAAGAATACGATAGGTGCCTATCTCGTGGACAGCAAAAACCGGATTTGGATCGGTACCGGTACCCCCGACGTTTTCTATGATGGCTATGCAACAGGTCCATTATATCAAGGCGGAGTAGCTATTTATGATGGGGAGGAATGGAAGCTTTTGAATACGAAGGAAATGGGTATCAAAGCAGCGGTGATAACCGAAATATACGAAGCATCCAATGGGGATTTTTGGCTTGGGGTATCCTCGGTCACTCCTGGGTCTGAAAAAGGTGGTCTCTTTGCAAAAGGCGCGCTGTTGCGGCTATCAAAAGAAACAGGGGAATGGACAGATTACCGGCAAAAAGAAATGCCTTGTGGTGATTGCCATTTTGTTAAGGATTTTTATGAGGATGAGAGCGGGAAACTCTTCTTCATTGCGGATTATGGGATCTATTATTTTGAAGATGGGGTTTTTCATTCGGTTAGAAAAGATCACGAAGAATTTAGTTTTAGCGGGGGCTGGCTCAGTGCCAAATTTGTGGATAGCAATAACCATCTTTGGCTGGGCGCGCCGGCCAGGATTGCAAAATACGACGGACAAACATGGCAAAGCTTTAATAGAAAAAATGGTTTGCCTTCCATGGAAAACCACCCTTACGGATTTATAGAAACCCCTGAGGGTAAGATTCTAATGAGTACCACTAATGGCTTATATACCTATGATGGCAATAGTGAATGGTTACAGGAAAAATTCAAGGTCGTTTATGGGAACAGTTATATCGATGCAGAAAATCGACTTTGGATCCCGACCCTAAAGGGATTGATTATCCGTGATGGGGAGAGCGAAACCTTAAACAAGGACATTGCAAAAGTAGTACAGTTTTTTGACGACAAGGACGGAGGTACTTGGGCACTTCCCAGGGGCAAAGGAGTATGGCGCTATAAAGATGGTGAGTGGCAATATTTCGACAAGAATAACCAACTCCCATCCAATTCCATCATGCTGACCCATGTCTCGGAAGATGGCACGGTCTGGCTGGGCACTAAAAAAGGGATTTGTAAATGTGAATATGAGTGAGGGAAAGTGAAAAGTGAAAATTGAAAGATGAAATTTGAGGATCATGTTCTGTTGTCACTTCGAGTGATCCGACGAAGGAGGATTGTATCGAGAAGTGAAATCGTGAGTAGGAATACGGCAACAGCTGTAGGTAGTCGAATTGTATGATTGATAATTAGTAATTTATAATCAACAATCAGCAATTAACAAACTAACCCAATATAATGAAAACAGATATCTCCTCCGTTTGGAACATTTTTTATCGCAGTACCCTATCGCCGAATGATTTTACATTAGACTTTGGCAAGACCAACAGGCAAGGCTACTTTTGGCGCCTTTGCGGGATATATCTTTGCCTGCCCATGTTGGTCATACTGGCGATTTCCTATGTCGCTGGCCAGTTGGATGGGGATGAGGTGCTGATTATCGGTGCCCAGGTGGCGCTTCTCTTACCGCTATTGTTCCTCAGTATATGGCTATTTGAAAAGTTGCTCGGGCAATTTGCCAAAGTGCTAAAACAGGAGAGTGGGAGGGATCGGTACTGGTTGCTGGCTAGCAACTACTTCTATCTAATCTCCGCACTGATTGCACTTATAGTGCTTCTGGCCAACCTGGTACCGCATCGGATTATAGAAAAACCGCCGGTTTCTTTTGTCCCCTTCTTAATTTTTATCGCAGCTGGCTTTCTTTGGGCTCGTTCGGCCGTATTGCAGATAAGAAACCAGATCGACTCGAGTCAGACCAGGGCTATAATAATAGCTATTGGGGGTGCCGTTTGCCTGACACTTTCCGCCTGGCTGGTGATTGGCCTTATCGGCATAGCGATACTGCTGCCGATAGGCTTAAGCATGTAGATTTCGATATGATCAACAATCAGCAATTAACAATTTTCAAGAGGATACAGTAGGCAGTTGCAGTAGGCAGTCTGATCAATAAGCAATAATGAGTAATTAATAATTTATAATCAGCAATCAACAATTAACCCGCCTACGCTAAAGCTTCGGACGGGCAAGCAATCAACAATCAACAATATTCTGTAGTAGGCAGTCCAAAACTATTATAGAAGCTAATCAAAAGGCAGATAATGAAGGTTTTTAGAAATAACGATGCCACAAGCGGAATTGCGTTCACCGAGGGTGAAAAGAGCATGAAGCGTTAGTGGCATTCGTGGTTTTGCGCAAAGCAAAAATTTCCTTTAAACATTCTTGATTTTTTGGTTCGTTTTGTATCAAGACAAAATGAACAAAGTGAAAGAAGCTTCAACCTTTCCCAAACCCAAAGCACCACCTTCACCAGCCCCAAGTTAATTAAGCGTACCTTCGCGCCTTATTTAGAAATATGACATTTAAGGAACTCGGCCTGGCCGAACCCATACTAAAGGCCCTTGAGGCCGAAGGCTACGAAAAACCAACCCCCATTCAAATACAGGCGATTCCGATTCTCCTCAAAGGCAAAGACCTTTTGGGGGTCGCACAAACCGGAACGGGAAAAACAGCCGCCTTCGGCGCCCCGATACTTCACCATATGTATCAATCGCAAAACGGGCAGCAGGGCAAAAGACGTATAAAGGCCCTGATTGTAACTCCAACACGCGAATTGGCCATTCAGATAGGGGAGAGTCTTACCGCATATGGAAAGTTCACAGGCTTGCGAAATACTGTGATCTTTGGTGGTGTAAAACAAGGGAAGCAGGTTAGTGCGCTACGAAATGGGGTCGATATCCTGGTGGCCACCCCAGGCCGCCTACTCGATTTGATGAACCAGGGTTATATCACTTTTCGTTATCTCGAATTTGTAGTACTCGATGAAGCCGACCAGATGCTGGATATGGGCTTTATTCATGATATAAAAAAGATCATCGCCAAACTTCCTCCAAAAAGACAGTCGCTCTTCTTTTCAGCAACCATGCCCAAAGATATCGTTGAATTGTCGAGAAAAATACTGGGCGATTTTGAAAAGGTGACCATCAAGCCCGAGCAGGCAACGGCCGAGCGGGTAGAGCAGGGGGTCTATTTTGTAAGCAAGCCCAACAAGCCAAAATTATTGGTCCATCTACTACAAGAGCGACCCGATGATTCTGTGCTGGTATTTTCCCGGACAAAACACGGAGCGGATAAGATTGTCAGAAAGCTAAAGCAAAAGGATATCATGGCCGCGGCCATCCATGGCAATAAATCGCAACCCGCACGACAAAAAGCCCTGGGGAGTTTTAAGGATGGAAAACTAAAGGTGTTGGTTGCTACCGATATAGCGGCCAGGGGCATCGATGTAGAGGAACTATCATTAGTCATCAACTACGATCTTCCGAATGTTTCTGAAACCTACGTACACCGTATTGGGCGGACCGGGCGTGCGAGTGCCAGCGGTATCGCACTCTCTTTTTGTGATATCGAGGAAAGACCTTATCTGCGTGATATCGAAAAACTCATCAAACAAGAAGTACCCAGGATGCCGGAACACCCGTTTGTGGATGATTCAGAGGATGTTAGCCAAAAATCCGAACCCCAGCAAAGACCTCCACAGCGACATAAATCGAATCCTAACCGAAACTGGAATTCAAACCGCAACAGAAGTCAGAATCAAAACAAAAAGAGAAACCGCAACCGGAATCGCAATCGGAACTAATTAAAAATCACAATACAGTCCATAGTTTTAAGGAAAGCCATTTTTGAATTCACCAAAGGATTTTAGTAACATTCGTTGTATCAAAGGATCCTTTATCCATCTGGGAATTTTGGAATTTGTAATAGAAATGGCCGAAAATTTAATTTCAAAACACCCATTATTCCTAGGAATAAGTAACCATTGGGATAAGTTATAACCTTCTCTGGTGATACCTTTTATGGGTTTTATGAAATCTGGTGTTGATTTTGAGGATATAACAATAACATCTTTTCTTTTTCCTATACTATAGGATGCCACTAAGTCTTGTTGAGAAAATGGAAATGGAATTTTATATACCGTATGCAAAATCCAATTGGTATCCATCTCTTTCAGAATTTTGGCCTTTTTGATACCATAATTCCAGGTTTTCAGCTTGTCTGGGTTTTTTATCATTGACAAAATGGAATCAATAGATCCAGAAACCATAAATTTTACCATTAATTCTCTTACGTTAATGGTGTCAAAAAGTTCAAGTTTTCGAGTAATGATGGTAATTCCATTTTTTTGTTTCGCCTGTTTCCAATCTTCTTTTTTAGCTGCATTAACAAATTCTTGAAGATTGCGTATCGCATCCAATTCCTTATTTTGAGCCATAAGTATGTTGGAACTAGCGAGTGCTACGATTAATATCAAAAGGTATTTCTTCACTTTTCTGTAAGAATCAAATGAATAATAGTATCCATCCAATATAGGCATTACTAACAGATTCGTGGAATATTTAAGACGCGTCGTTTCAGGACTAACGATGGCTAAGCTTAACTGGGTTAAGATCAAATAAAGGAGGAACTTGAAAACAGCGACTGGTTGCCTCTTCATTTTAGGTTAAGACATTAAGACTGTACGATTGAGTCTAATAAAGCTACAATAGCGAATTTCGATACCACCAGACCCGCACTTCCACAGATTGATAAGTTAACCGACAAACAATTAAAGAGTGCCATAAAACAAATGGATCCTATGGCAAAATAGTTTGATGTTTATACCTCCGGAATGGAGTAAAGATTTTCCTGTGACATAATTACACACATAAGACATAGTCATAGAATTGCTTCACAAATGGTTTAACATAGAATTCCTACATATACAATTAATATTTGTTCATTTTCTTTGTTTGCCCAAAGAAAACGAACCAAAAGAAAAGGCCCTTTTTCTACAGGTATTTTTGGCTTCACCAAAACCATCACCGTTTTCTAAATTTTACTCACGGAAAATCAATTTATAAGGAGTTCGTGAATGCATAGCATTTCTCCAAGGTTTCGAAAATTATTAACGTAAACGGTTCTTATACTTTAGAAAAAGTTAGGTCATAAACAACAAATGCCTCAGGACACTAAAAAAATCTACGAAGTAGAGCTCTCATTTGAAATATATTATAAGAGGATTTCGTGAATCTATTTGATACATTATCATGACTGCCATTGCTTTACAAATTATCCGCTGATACCGAATACCCTTGGTACATCCTAACCCGATACTTAATTCTGATTAACAGCGTTTTATATATGTAAGGTTGACGCACAAAGTGCTATGATAGTATCAAATAGCGCCGTCTGTGGTAATGCAAGAGGTTGCACATTATTTTGCCACAACAGCTGCTATAAATTTTGGTTACCAATTTAGTAAGGACAACTATGGGCCCGATCACTTCAAATCAGTTTTCTAAGATAGCTTTCAATTTAAGGTATACCAACAAATGGTTGACAACAACCAAAATTGTGATGTTGTTTTTTTCGGCCATACTGGTGAGTTGTAACAATTCGGGGGATCCCGGGTTGACTGAAGAAGAAATTGATCCGGGTAATGAGATTATTGAATTGGAAGATATTGCCCTCAGTTATAGTAATCACTGTGGTGGTTGCCATGGACAAGACCTGGGTTCATTTGTTGAACGTGAGTGGTCTTATGGGAATTCTATGGAAGAGATTATAGAGTCCATAATGGAAGGCTATGAAAACAATGGTATGCCAGCCTACGGATCTACTTTAAGTACGCAGGAAATCGAGGTCCTGACCAACTATATACTTACCGAGATCGATGGAAAAACTAAGGAGATGTTGGAGGAAGATAATCCCGATTTATCGGGCCTTATCTCATCCGATGACCTCAGCTTCCGATTAGAAACCATGACAGATGAGATTCCCGGTATTCCCTGGGGAATAGAACAACTACCCAATGGTGATATTTTGGTGACCGAGCGTGGGGGAAGACTATTTTTGGTGCGGAATGATAAGCAATTGATAGAAATTACGGGTGTCCCAAATGTTGCTTCTCAGGGGCAGGGCGGATTGTTGGATGTGCTTATCCATCCCAACTTTGAAAACAATTCATTAGTTTATCTATCCTATTCCCGTGTCAACCCTAATAATTCATCCGAGCACACCACCTCAGTGGCCAGGGCCAGACTTGAGGGGAACAACCTGGTTGAAGTGGAGAACATATTTACGGCACTTCCTTATCTCAATAGTACCCGCCATTATGGCTCAAGACTACTATTTGATAGAGATGGCTACTTATATGTTTCGGTAGGGGATAGGGGGTATAGAGATGTTTATCCTCAGGAATTGGATAATTATATCGGTAAAGTACACCGTATCCATGACGATGGTCAGATTCCAACCGACAACCCTTTTTATAATACTTCGGGAGCGGTCAATTCAATTTTCACCTATGGTATACGCAATCCTCAGGGAATGAGCCTGCATCCGGAAACCGGAACACTTTGGGAAGGCGAGCATGGGCCTCGGGGAGGTGATGAAATCAATATTCTGGAAGCCGGGAACAACAATGGTTGGCCCGTTATTTCGTACGGCATCAATTACGATGGAACCACATTTACAGACCTTACAGAAATGGCTGGTATGGAACAGCCCGTATATTACTGGACCCCTTCAATTGCTCCCTGTGGAATGACATTCGTGTCTGGCGATTTTTATGGAAACTGGAAAAACGACTTGTTTGTCAGTTCGCTCAAATTCGAATACCTCCATCGTTTAAAGATGAATGGCAATGAGGTAGTTGGCCATGAAACGCTATTAGATGGTATAGGCAGGGTACGGGATGTACAAATGGGTAAAGACGGTTATCTTTATATCGCGGTAGAGGGCCCCGGCAGACTTATACGCCTTATACCCGAGCAATAGTGCCCCCACTTCATTTAAGGATATTTAGATTGCCAAATTTTTTCACCAACCCTATTCCACTAATATCTTACCCTGCAAAAATTCACGGTAGGCAGAAATGGCATCGGGCCCTTGTACCGCGTCATTTAGAGCATTCGTAAAAGTATCACCTCTTAGGCCAAAGGCAAAGATATTTACCATCGCCGCACCATGGTTATAATGCCTGGCCAAATAAGATTCCATGCCATAACCTGGATTTCTTGGTGGATTTCCCAAAATCATATTTACACCTTCCGCGCTGATCCAATTAGAATTGTTCGAGGCATTTAAGGATTGGTAGATCTGGTCAAAAACCCCCTCTGAGGGGTAGGTACTAAATCCGGGTTGAAATACAGGGTTAATTACAGATTCAGTTGTCGCAAATCCATTAATTTCTATATAAGATTCATCAAGATCAGGATTTTGCGTCGCGAGTTCAGTATAGAGGCTTTCAGAAAAGACGGCAACATGACCATAAACCTTTTCTTTTGGGATACCCTGACTGATCACGGTACTTG
>CAMYIE010000041.1 GCA_947258405.1 uncultured Eudoraea sp.
TAGTTTTTACCTGCCAGCAATTTGTAGAAATAAACGGCCGATTCTCGCTTTATCTTTCCCTGAAGCAGGTCCATATCTACCTCGCCACCTTCCTGTTGCCAGGTAAAAATAGAATGCTGAACGATCTGAATAATTTTATGAACGGCCTGGAATTCTGCGATATAGGTAGTCATTAGAAGAGTGAAATTTCGTGATGATTAAATTTCGACCTCTAAAATAAAAACTTCGGATAAACTATCGTAGGAAAATCCCCCTAATCGTTCAATTTTAACACAGCCATAAATGCCTGTTGCGGAATCTCCACATTACCCACCTGTCGCATTCGTTTCTTACCCTTCTTCTGTTTTTCGAGTAGTTTTCGTTTACGGGTAATATCGCCCCCATAGCATTTGGCAGTAACATCTTTTCTAAGGGCTTTTATGGTTTCCCTGGAAATGACCTTAGCACCTATAGCCGCCTGGATTGGAATGTCGAATTGTTGACGAGGGATTAGCTCTTTTAGCTTTTCACACATCTTCTTTCCAATATGGTAAGCATTGTCAAAATGAACCAGGGCAGAAAGCGCATCTACAGGCTGATTGTTGAGAAGGATATCTACCCTTACCAGCTTTGAGACCCTCATCCCGATGGGCGAATAATCAAAAGAGGCATATCCTTTGGAAACGGTTTTAAGTCGGTCGTAAAAATCAAAAACGATCTCGGCCAGTGGCATATCGAAATTCATTTCCACCCTTTCAGTGGTCAGATAGGTCTGGTTGGTGATCTGCCCTCGCTTATCGATACACAAAGACATCACATTACCCACAAAATCTGACTTGGTGATAATGGTCGCTTTTATATATGGCTCCTCAACCCTACTGATGGTCGAGGGTTCGGGCAGGTCAGTCGGGTTGTTAACGATGATCGGCACATCGGGGTTCTTGGTGCTGTAAGCATAATAGCTTACGTTGGGAACCGTGGTGATCACCGTCATATCGAACTCTCGCTCCAGACGCTCCTGCACGATCTCCATATGGAGCATTCCCAGAAAACCGCAACGGAACCCAAATCCTAAAGCAGCACTGCTTTCGGGAGTAAAGACAAGAGAGGCGTCGTTCAATTGCAGCTTTTCCATCGAATTCCTGAGCTCTTCAAAGTCTTCGGTATCCACGGGGTAAATACCGGCGAAAACCATTGGTTTTACATCTTCAAAGCCGGCAATGGCCACTTTGGCAGGATTACCTGCATCGGAAATGGTATCCCCAACTTTTACTTCCCGGGCATCTTTGATCCCGGTGATCAGATAGCCAACATCTCCTGCCTCAATTACAGCCTTAGGTACCTGTGTGAGTTTAAGCGTACCTACCTCATCTGCAAAATAGGTTTTATCGGTGGCCATGAATTTGATCTTCTGACCTTTGCGGATACTCCCGTTCAAAACGCGGAAATAAGTTTCCACACCCCGGAATGGATTGTACACCGAATCGAATACCAATGCCTGCAGCGGAGCAGTTTTGTCGCCCTCAGGGGCAGGGATCCGTTCTATGATTGCTTCCAATATCTCTTCAATCCCGATACCGGTTTTTGCGCTGGCCGGGATCACCTCTTCAGCATCACAGCCCAAAAGATCTACAATGTCGTCTGTGACTTCCTCAGGATTGGCACTGGGCAGATCTACCTTGTTCAAAACAGGGATAATTTCCAGATCGTTTTCAAGGGCCAGGTAAAGGTTGGAAATGGTTTGCGCCTGTATGTTCTGAGCCGCATCGACAACTAGTAACGCCCCTTCACAGGCCGCGATAGAACGGCTAACCTCATAAGAAAAATCAACGTGTCCGGGGGTATCGATCAGGTTGAGGACATATTGCTCACCCTTATAAGAATAGTCCATCTGGATAGCATGGCTCTTGATGGTGATGCCACGCTCTCTCTCCAGATCCATATTATCGAGAAGTTGTTCCTTCTTCTCCCGTTCTGTCACCGAACCCGTAAAATCCAGCAGCCTGTCGGCCAGGGTGCTTTTACCATGGTCGATATGGGCGATGATACAGAAATTCCTGATATTCTTCATAGCATTTCAAAAAGCAGCATGCTTTGCCGTTTGGCTTGCAAATATAGTTCATTTCGGACCAAGGCTGGGTATTATAAGGTATTAAGT
The DNA here is from genome assembly GCA_947258405.1 of uncultured Eudoraea sp. GTDB lineage: Bacteria > Bacteroidota > Bacteroidia > Flavobacteriales > Flavobacteriaceae > JAHEJJ01. The sequence goes on from CAMYIE010000041.1 coordinate 2,138, forward strand.
AATAGTGCCACATACAATGCCTGTAGCCTCTTTCAATCAAATTTAGAAGGTATTCCTTAGATATTTCATAGATTTGGGAACCAACCCTGAATCTGTGAAGCAACTAGCATTCTTTTTTTGCCTCCTGATGCCTTTATTCCTATGGACTCAAACTTTTGAGTTGGCCGGAACGGTTAAGGATAGAAATGGAAATTCGGTCTCTTTTGCCAATGTGGTACTGCTCAAGGTGGCCGACAGCAGTCAGATTAAGGGTTCTTCTGCCGATGAAAGCGGCCGCTTTATTCTATCCGAGGTTAATGCCGGACTATACTTCCTCCAGGCGCGTTATTTCGGGAATCAGTCCAGACTTATTCCACTCGATATTCAGAACAATGTACGTATAGGAGCATTGTTTATGGAAGAAGATCAGGTATGGCTCGATGAGGTGGTTGTTACGGCAAGGCAGCCCACAGTGGAACGCAAAACGGACCGCGTCGTATTCAATGTTGAGAATTCGGTGGTATCGCAGGGAAACTCCTGGGATATTTTAAGGAACACACCGGGAGTGATCAGTACCCAGGGGCAGCTCGAAATCCGGGGCCAGTCGGCCTCAGTATACCTGAACGACAGGAAGGTTCAGCTTTCACAAGCAGAGATAAAGAACCTCCTTGAAAGCCTTCCGGGCTCCGCTATATCGTCTGTGGAAGTCATCAATAATCCGCCTGCCCGATACGATGCCGAAGGCGGCCCTATCCTAAATATAATCACCACCAGGAACGTGGTTCCAGGTTATAAGGGAAGTGTGCAGGCCAATTATACCCAGGCCATTTTTCCAAAATACAGCCTGGGGACCAGTCATTATTACAAGAGCAATAAGTGGAACCTGTTTGGAAATTATACCATCAATCCCAGAAAGGATTTCCGGGATGTGGGGAGTGAGATCAATTATATAAACGATCAGGATGCGGTATTTGCGCGTTGGGAAACCCAGCTCGACAGGACAACACGATCTCAGGCACAACAAGCCAATCTGATCGCTGATTATGATCTGGATGAAAAAAACCGCTTTAACCTCACCACAAACCTCACCTATTCGCCAAATAAAAGCATTGAGAATGTGGTCTTTACCGAAATGCGAAATCCAACCGGCATTCTGGATTCTACGTTGAATACGCTCAGTAACCTGAACAACGATTATTTAAACCTGGGGCTTGACCTAAACTATGAAAGAGACCTGAATGAAGAAGGAGGAACATTGCGCGCCAATGTCCATTATACTTTTTACGACGAAACTCAGGACCAGGTAGGTTCCAGTGATTATTTCGACCCTGCCGGTACCTTTATCCGGAACTTTGATTTTTCTACCGATGCCGAGCAACAGATAGATATCATCACAAGCCAAATAGACATCAGTTTGCCAGCCGGCTCGGGGAACGTGGAAACCGGCGCGAAAATATCATATATCCAATCCGATAATCAAATCGACTATTTCGATGTCAACGGAAATGTACCTCCTTTCGACATTGCGTTGTCCGATATCTTTCAATACGATGAGACGGTAGTGGCCGCCTATGGAGAATATTCCAGGAACTGGGAGAAATGGTCGCTGAAAATGGGTCTCAGAGGGGAGCAGACCAATGTTAACACCCTATCGGTTACCCTCGATAGTGTAGGTAAACAGAACTATTTCGAGTTGTTCCCCAGCCTATACGTTTTACATCGGATCCATGAAGACCACAGTGTTTCAGTTGACTATAGTCGGAAATTGAGAAGACCCAATTATAGGGACCTTAACCCTTTCAGGTACTTTTTGAACGAGAATAATTTCAGAGAGGGTAATCCAAACCTCAGACCAAATTTTAGTCACAATTTCAATCTGAATTATACCTTTAAGGACACTTATTTTTTCGACTTCTACTATCGTGATAATGGCAATTACATCAGCAGGCTCACCTTTCAGGACAATGAAAACCAACTGCAAAGACGGTCGCCACAGAATGTTCTGGAAAGCATTTCCTACGGTGTAGACCTCACCATGAGCAAGACCCTGCTTCCTCCCTGGTACCTTTATGCCTATACTTCTTTCTTTTATGAAGATGAAACCTTCAGGGCCGAGGAAAGCGCCGAAGAATTCTATACCAACACAGTAAAGGGTGTCTATCTCTATTTTGCCAATTACCTGACCCTTGATAAAGACAAAAGCCTTACCGGAGAAGTGGCCTTTACTTACTTTAACAGGTTTCTTTTCGGGTCTTATAAACTAGGGGAATCGATTAACCTCAATCTGGGTCTGCAAAAATCCCTTTGGAATAAAAAGGCGGTGATCTCCCTGGTGGCAGAAGACGTGCTGGGACGTGTAAATCCTCGTTATACCTCGCGATACTACAATCAGGATAACTCCTATCTCTCTACCCCCGAAACCCAATTCGTCAGGCTCGGATTCACTTTTAATTTTGGCAATTATGGCCTTGTGGATAACAAGCGTAACCTTAGTAAAAGTGAGCGTCAGCGAATTGAAGAGGACTGATTTTTACCTAATTAGAACGTAATTAGTAATTTTGTGGTCCGAAATTCGAATGATATGCCAAAGATCGGACCGATAGACTTACCCGATTTCCCGCTGTTGCTTGCACCCATGGAAGATGTGAGTGATCCGCCTTTCCGCGCCTTGTGCAAGGAGCATGGAGCCGATGTGGTATATACCGAATTTATCTCTTCAGAAGGATTGATCCGGGATGCCGCCAAAAGCGTGATGAAGCTCGACATTTATGAGAAGGAACGGCCGGTAGGAATCCAGATCTTCGGGGCCAATCTCGATTCTATGCTTCGGTCTGTGGAGATTGTAGAAAAATCCAGGCCTGATATTATCGATATCAACTTTGGCTGCCCGGTAAAAAAGGTGGTGAGCAAAGGAGCCGGGGCGGGCATCCTGAAGGATATCGATAAAATGGTTTCCCTCACCAAGGCGATGGTAGAGCATACCAGCCTGCCGGTTACGGTAAAGACACGATTGGGATGGGACCATAATTCTATCAAGATTTTGGAAGTGGCCGAACGTTTGCAGGATGCAGGCTGCCAGGCTATCGCGATCCACGGCAGAACAAGGGTACAGATGTACAAGGGCCAGGCCAATTGGAAACCGATTGCGGAAGTAAAGAACAACTCCCGTATGCATATTCCGGTATTTGGGAACGGCGATGTAGATTCACCTGAAGCCGCCAAAAGAATGCGGGACGACTATGGACTGGATGGCGCCATGATTGGCAGGGCGAGTATCGGAAACCCATGGTTTTTCAACCAGGTAAAACACTATTTGGAGACCGGCGATGAACTGCCGCCACCGGGAATGGCCCAGCGGGTAGAAGCCGCCAGGCGACATCTGCAGATGGCTATCGACTGGAAAGGGGAGAAGCTAGGTGTTTTCGAAACCCGAAGGCATTATACTAATTATTTCAGGGGGATCCCCCATTTTAAAGAATACCGGATGAAAATGGTGACCAGTGATGAAGCAGCCGATGTCTTTGCTGCCTTCGATGAAGTATTAGAGAAATTCGGGGATCATGTTTTTGCCTGATCAGGCAAGCAATTTCTTAGAGACCCTGCTACTGGCGATCCTGGAGGCAATCACTCCCAAAACCACGATCGTAGCCAATACGATCAGCACATTCATCGGGCGAAATTCTACCGGATAGGCCAGTGAAGGAGTGATCTTTAACCAGCCAAAAGCCAATTGCGACCAGATGAGCAGGGATGCGACCCCAACTCCGATAAGCCCGCCAAGACTTGTAACCATTACCCCTTGAATAAAATAAATCCTCCTGAGCTCCCTTATCGTGGTACCGAGACTAAACAGGGTTTTGGAATTCTGTTGCTTGTCCAGTATCATCATAATAATAGCACCTACCACATTGAATAGGGCTATAATCAGCACCAGGGTGAAGATAAGATAGGTGGCCAGGTTCTCTGTGTTGAGCATTTTATAAAGTGTACTGTTGAGTTGGCGCCGGTCTTTCAGGACCACCTCCTCCCCAAGAATTTCCTGTAATCGACTCCGTAAAGCCACTATATCTGCATCGGCAGCTACCTTAAAATTGATGCCAGAGATTTTTTCCGGACTCAGGTTAAGGAGGTTTTGTACCAGGTTGATATCTGTAAATACATATTTATGATCCAGGGTTTCCTCTATAGAATAAACCCCAAAAAGCACTACAGGGAGGGTATTGTAAAGGCTAGCCCTTAATGATTGCGGGCTTAAAGAACCCTCTCCCGGTTTAGGAGCGATCAGTACCAGGGGATCCTGGAAATTGTTGATAGTCAGCCCCAATAGGTTAGCAATACCGAGCCCCACAACACCCTGCCGTCCTGATGCGGCCCACTCGCCCCAGAAAATGGTGCTGTCTACGCTTATCGCCTTCTGGTACATAGAGTCTACGCCTTTTACATAGGCTACATCTCCTTTCTGCCGGTAACTGAGATAGACACGCTCTTCGATTTCACGCGAATAAAAGGTGATATCCGATAGCTCTTTAAGCTGTTCTTCCTGCCCGGGATCCAGGCTGAAAAACTTTCCTGCAGCGGGAACCGCTTTCAGGTCGGGATCGAATATATTGCTAAAGGAAAGGCTAAAGGTTTTAAGTCCGGCAAAGCCCGAAAGCACAATAAATAAGGCCGCCGAGCCGATAACGATCACCAGGAAGGTTACGAAGTTGATGATGTTTACTGCATTCTGGCTGCTTTTTGAGCGAACATATCGTTTGGCTATGTAAAACGGGAAATGCATTCAGATACTTCTTGGCGCTTTATCCATTGTTTTTCTATGCTTCATTTTGCACTGTATCAAAATTAAACTATAAAAGCTACAGCAACAAAACCCCAATAGCATCTAAGACTTTTTCCTTCTTGGCAGTAACTCAGGGTTTTCAATAGGGTCTTCCCCTTCTTCCAGTGACTTTTCGATATTTTCAATATAGTCGAGGGAGTCGTCCTGGTAAAATACCAGTTCGGGCATCCTTCGGAACTGGTGCCGGGTGCGTTGCGCCATTTCGTGGCGGATCAGTGGCTGGTTCGAACGCAGCCCTTCCATAACTTCTTTCGATGTACCGGTGGGAAAAATACTGACATAGACCTTGGACCCCGGCTATTTTTTTCTGACGTTGTGATTCCATCGGGGCAAAAATACGGCAAATATTAGTGATGCTCTAATTTGAGCACACCGATCTGTGGGTTCTAAAGTGTTTCAATTATTGACATAAGTCATATTCTAGTTTAGGCAATGTCTTACTTTTGTATTGCAAAAAATATTGGGAATTCATGAGAAAAATAGAGCATATAGGCATCGCGGTAAAGGATCTGAAAGCGTCCAATGAATTATTTCGTAAGCTTTTTGGAACAGGGCCTTACAAGGAAGAAGAAGTAGCTTCTGAAGGCGTAAAAACATCTTTTTTTGAATCCGGGCCCAATAAGATTGAACTCCTGGAAGGTACCCGGCCGGACAGCCCTATATCTAAGTTTGTCGATAAAAAAGGGGAAGGTATCCATCATATCGCCTTCGATGTGGAAGATATCCATGCCGAGATCGCACGCTTAAAGGAAGAAGGGTTTATCGTTTTAAACGAGAATCCCAAGAAGGGAGCCGACAATAAGCTGGTGGCCTTCCTTCATCCCAAAAGCTCCAATGGTGTACTGGTGGAACTGTGCCAGGATGCGGGGGAAGTGGGCAGTAAGCAGTAGGCAGTAGGCAGCTCCTCCTTCTCCACTTAAAGCGGATACGGAGGACAAAGAGCAGTAGGCAGTACTGATAGAAGGCGGAAGACCGAAGTCGGGTGTTAGAAGTAAGCAGTATTCAGTGCCGGTGGGCAGAAATTGACATACCGCAAACTGCAACTGCTTACTGCATTCTTTTATGAGTAAGGCTAAGGCTTAGGAAGCCGACCGCAGATTCGCTCCGACACTTTTCAACTTTCAACTTTCATCTTTCACCTTTTCATCACCTAACTCTCTCTCACAGGACGGCTGTTTCTGTGTGAGCTTTATTTCCTCGTCGCCGTGATAAATGGTTAAGGCTTCGCCTTTTTCAAGCGTATAGGTCACCTTATCCCTTTCGATGACCACCTCGAGTCTTTTGCTGCGTATAGTCAATGGGAAACGGACCGATCTAGTCCTTGGAGGGCTTTTTGGATTGAAGGAAATCCTGCCACCATAGTCCCGCAATCCCGCCAAACCATATACTATAGCCATCCATGTACCGCCCATGGAAGCGATATGTGCTCCATCCTTCACATTTCCTCCCACATCGGCCAGATCCATCCAGGCGGCATATCGGATCAGTTCCATCGCCCTATCGAGATAGCCCAGTTCAAATGCCAGGATACTGTAAACACAGGAAGACAATGAGGAATCTCCGGTGGTTAGGGGATCGTAGTAATCGAAGTTATTTTTCTTCTGCTCCGTAGAAAATTCATGGCCTAAAAGGAACATAGCCATGACTATATCTGCCTGTTTGATAACCTGAAAACGGTAGATCACCAGGGGATGGTAGTGGAGCAGCAGCGGATAGTTCTCTATAGGGGTGTTTTCGAAATCCCAGACTTCCTTCTTTAGGAATTCATCATCCTGTGGGTGGATTCCTTTTTCTTTATCGTAGGGGATATACATTTTGGCGGCAGCGGTTCTCCACTCGTCCATCTCTTCTGGCCCAAGATCAGTATCCTTTGCCAGGGCCTCAAAGCTGTCCGGTCTCTTTTTCCGGAGTAACTCCAGACTCTCCACAGCGTATCGTAAATTTTCACGGGCCATCATATTGGTAAAAGCATTGTTGTTTACAATGGCCGTGTATTCATCGGGCCCTGTTACCCCGTGTATATGAAACTCGTCCTTTCCATTCTGGGAATAGAAGCCCAGATCGGCCCAGAAACGGGCCGTTTCGATCAGCATCTCAGCCCCATATTCAAAAAGAAACTCCTCATCGCCGGTTACCTCAACATATTTTCTCAAAGCGTACATAATATCCGCATTGATATGATATTGAGCGGTCCCGGCTGCAAAATAAGCAGAAGCCTCATCGCCGGTAATTGTCCTCCAGGGAAAGAGTGCGCCTTTCTGATTTACTTCTTTGGCTCGCTTTCGCGCCTTATCCAGCAGGCTGTAGCGGAAACGGAGCAGGTTCTTGGCCACTTTAGGAGAGGTATAGATCAAAAAGGGCATCAGATAGATCTCCGTGTCCCAGAAATAATGCCCTTCATAAGCGCCTCCGGTAAGACCTCTGGCGCCAATCCCGGTGCCTTCCACCCGCGCAGATGCCTGTAGGATATGGAATAGGTTAAAGCGAAGGCATTGCTGGGTTCTCCTGTCTTTGTACATGGACGCTTCTATATCGCTGCGTGCCCAAAAATTATCCATAAACCGCTGCTGACCCAAGACTAATTCATCGAAACCGTCTTGCATCACGGAGTTCAGGGTTCGTTCGGTACGCCCGCAAAGCTCATCTACCGGAGCACTTCGCGAGCTGTGGTACACCATGTATTTTATCAATCTAAAAGGTACTCCTTCCTCCGCTTTTAGGGAATAGACGATCTTGGCGGAATCTTCGTAGCATTCGCTTTTATAGGAATAGCTGTTCTCCGTTTGGACCTCATGATCTACACCACAGGCCAGTGTCATGTTGCTGGTACGGATCTGGTGCCCTAAAAGTACCCTCTGGTCTTTAACCTGATTCACCTGGGGCACAAAAACACTATGATCGAAGGTGGGGGCTTTTCTGGGATCCTCCTTATCCTCCTTTGGATTAAGTTTCTCGGTGGGGCAGCGTAGTTTAGAGGAGATGATGAGTTTGGCCGGGGCATTTAGCACAGTAACTTCATACGATATCGCAGCCACATGCCGATGCTCCAGGGAAACGATTCGCGTAGAGCGGATAGAAACAAGTTTACCGGAAGCGGTTTCCCAAAGAATATCCCGATGTAGGGCCCCTGCTTTCATATCGAGCACCCTTTCATAAGATTTAAGGTCTGCCGTAGGCAGATAAAAAGGCTCATCGTCTACATAGAGCCTGATGACTTTGCTATCGGTGACATTCAGCATGGTCTGGCCTGTTTTGGCAAAACCATAGGCAGATTCCCCGTAGCGGATAGGCCATTGCTCGTGAAATCCGTTGATAAAGGTTCCTCGCTGCACTACAGGAGTGCCTTCCTCGTGATTACCCCGAAAACCCAGATAGCCATTACCAATGGCAAAAACGGTTTCATCCTGGGCGAGATATTGGGGCGAAAACTTTTTTTGGATGAACTTCCAGTCATCCAGAGGATAAATATGCTTGGGAGGGAGTTTAATATTTTTCGAAATCATCTGTTCTGATAACGTACTGCTCAAAGCAGGAGTCAAATTTAAGTATCAATGGATTAGCCCGAATTTAAAACGGGCGTATAAAAAACAAATCTAATATAATTCAAAGAAGGGTAGCTTGCTACGCAATAATGCGTTAATAGAGAATATAATATAAATTTGACATGAGTTAATCTACCAGGATGAGGGAAGAATAGGACGCATAGTATTGCGGTAGAGGAAAATAAGTGTTAATTTTGCGGCTGCCTTGCGGCAGGATTATTGATTATGTATTATTTATTAATAATCCACAATTATTAGTTTTATATCTCCGCTTCTTGAAGGCACGTAGCTCAGTAATTGAGCACAGGAAGGGGAACATATTGAAATACAGATAGTTTGTTTTGGAAATTTTCCATTTTCAACTATCAATTAACAACGGTCCTATAGCTCAGCTGGTTAGAGCACCTGACTCATAATCAGGGGGTCCCTGGTTCGAGCCCAGGTGG
>CAMYIE010000042.1 GCA_947258405.1 uncultured Eudoraea sp.
AAAACATTAAAATAACGCAGGCCGATACAATCCAACCCATAGGCGCGCTGGAAGATATCTGCGTATAATTCGTTTACATACTTAGTAATAGCATAGGGGGAAAGAGGTTTTCCAATTTTATCTTCTACTTTAGGCAAGCCTTGTGAATCTCCATAAGTAGAAGAACTTGCGGCATAAATAAATCTTTTCACACCTGCATCACGTGCCGCTACTAACATATTTACAAAACCACCGATATTAACATCATTGCTGGTAATAGGGTCCTCAAGGGACCTTGGGACGGATCCAAGGGCAGCCTGATGCAAAACATAATCTTGACCCTCACAAGCTTCTGCACAGTCATTGAGATTTCGGATATCGCCCTCTATAAACTTGAAATTAGGTTTCTCAAGCAAATGTGCTAGGTTTTCTTTCTTACCGGTGGAGAAATTATCAAGGCAGGTGACGGGATTGCCATTTTCGATCAGGGTTTCACAAAGGTTAGAACCTATAAAACCTGCTCCGCCGGTGACTAAGATCTTGTATTTGGGGTCGAGTATCTGGGCTTCGATCGCCATTTTTTAAATTTAATGGCAAAGATGTGCATATCTGCCTTATTTACCTACAAATTTATATTAAGACCATATAATATCCGATGAATGTAGTGAACCATGGTCGTTCTCGGATCAAAAGCATAGAATCATGGACATGGTGTTTATTAATCGACCTTAAAATAAGCTTTATACCATGCCACGAAGGAGGCGACTCCCTTTTCTATGGGGGTATTTGGGGCATAGTTGTAGTCATTGATAAACTGGTCTACATCCGCCCAGGTTTTTTCAACATCACCCGGTTGTATGGGCATGAGCAAACGATTGGCTTTTTTTTCAAGTCTGTTTTCCAGGATCTCGATAAAATCTGTAAGTCGTACAGATTGGTTATTGCCAATATTATAAATTCTATATGGCGTTTCACCGGAATTCCCACCTTTATTACCTTCTTCGACAATCCTTACCATGCCTTGGACTATGTCGGCTATATAAGTAAAATCCCGCTCCATATTACCATGGTTAAAGACCTCAATCGGTCTTTCGTTAATAATGGCGTCGGTAAATAGAAACAAGGCCATATCGGGTCGCCCCCAGGGTCCGTAGACAGTAAAGAAACGCAAACCTGTTGTAGGTAAGCCATATAGATGACTGTATACGTGGGCCATAAGTTCATTGCTTTTTTTGGTTGCCGCATAAAGACTTATGGGATGGTCTACTCTGTCTTCGGTGCTGAATGGTACTTTAACATTAGCTCCATATACGCTTGAACTGCTGGCATACAGCAAATGACCGATTTTGAAATTTCTACAGCACTCCAGAATGTTCAAAAACCCTACGATATTACTATCTATATAGGCTTCTGGATTTTCCAGACTATACCGTACCCCAGCCTGGGCCGCAAGATTGCACACAATATCAAACTGCTGTTCTTCGAATAATGCAGGTAGATTTATTCGATCTTCCAAATCCATTCGTATGAAATGAAAATGGTTATCGGCCTTGTCGCTTCGGATAAGGATATTGAATTTTAATGCCTCTTTTTTATCGATTCCCAGTTGTTCCAGACGGGCTGTTTTCAACCCGATGTCGTAGTAATCATTGATATTATCTAATCCTACGACCTGATGTCCTTCCCTCAACAAAGATTCGCAGAGGTGATATCCAATAAATCCGGCAGCACCGGTCACTAATATCTTTTTCATTCGCCGATGGTATAATATATAAACCCGATTTTCTCCATCTTCCTGCGGTCTAATAATCTTCTGCCATCGAATATAAAGGCCGGTTTGAGCATATTGTCAAAAATTGCTTTCCAATCGAGTTCCTGAAACTCTGTCCACTCGGTCAGTACGGCAATGGCATGGGCATTTTTGGCATCTTTAGCAGGATTTTGGCTTATCGTGATATACTTTCTGTTCTCCTCAGAAGTCCTGGTATTGAGATCATCTATGTCCTGATAAATCTTTTTGGCCTTTACCTGAGGGTCGTAGACCGTAATTTCTGCTCTTTCATCAACCAGTGCATCTGCGACGTAAATCGCGGCAGATTCCCGTGTATCATTGGTATTTTTTTTAAACGCCCAACCGAAAATCATTATTTTTTTTCCTGAAACTGTATTGTAAAGTTTGGAGATGATATTTTCTGAAAATCTTCTTTTTTGATAGTCGTTTATCAGAATTACCTGCTCCCAGTAGCCCGCTACTTCTTCCAGACCAAAGCTCCTGGCGATATAAACGAGGTTAAGAATATCTTTCTGGAAGCAAGAACCCCCAAATCCTACCGAGGCATTTAAGAATTTTGGACCAATTCTACTATCGAAACCTACAGCTTTAGCTACTTCTTCAACGTTTGCATTGGTTTTTTCACAGAGGGCAGAAATTGAATTTATCGATGACACTCTTTGGGCCAAAAATGCATTGGAGACCAGTTTTGATAACTCAGACGACCAGAGATTCGTATGAATAATGTTCTCTTTAGCGACCCATTGCTCATAAATTGAACTAAGGCTTTTCAACGCTTTATTTCCCTCTGGGGTTTCTTCACCACCAATCAAGACCCTGTCGGGATCGAGAAGGTCATTGATCGCAGTTCCTTCTGCCAGAAACTCAGGGTTCGACAAAATGTCATAACGCACCCCGCTGCCGGTATGATCCAGAATACTCTTAAGCGCTTCAGCTGTTCTTACCGGGAGTGTCGATTTTTCTACGACAATTTTATCGCTGGTGGCAACCCGGGCTATATTGCGGGCACATAGTTCGATATATTTTAAATCGGCGGCCTGTCCCTTGCCTTTACCGTATGTTTTGGTAGGGGTATTTACCGAAATAAAGATCATTTCAGATCGGTCTATGGCTTCATCTACTTTGGTGGAAAAATGCAGGTTCTTGCCTCTTACCTCCTTAACAATCTCTTTTAATCCCGGCTCGTATATGGGCAATCTGTCGAGATTTTTGTCGTTCCACTGCGCGATTCTATTTGCGTTGATATCAACTACGGTTACATTAATACCGGGACATTTGTAGGCTATAACAGCCATAGTTGGGCCACCTACATATCCGGCTCCAATACAGCAAATATTCTTTATTTCAGACATTCTTTTTATTGTTTCCAGACCATTTTTCTTGAACGATCGTCCAAACTTATAATATATTCTAAATCGAAATAAATTTTTTTTAATTAATAATGCGTTTTACCTCGTTTTAAACCTACTCTGCCTAATTGGTAATATCGGTGTTAAGCCTCTTGTTTTATTGGTATTCGAACCAAATTGATAATCACTTTAAGGCCAAAAGTGCTGCAAAGATCAAGAAATTACACTATTGTGTACGCCTTTAGGGGGTAAACTGTCATATTTTCGTGTTAATATCAATTTCGATGATTTTTCACGAAAACACCTTCTTTAAATTATAATCCAGATATCGGATTAATCAATTTCTTAATCGAATTAAAGGGGGTTTAATTGTTTTTAAAGTCTTACAATGTTTATTTTTACAGATTGAATAACCTTTACCATTTTGATAACAAGCACCAAAATCTGGCTTTCCTCTCCTCATATGGGAGGTACGGAACAGGATTATGTAAGGGAGGCCTTCGAGACCAATTGGAGTGCACCACTTGGCCCGAATGTCGAAATGTTTGAAAAAGCCCTGGAATCCTATATCGAAGAAGGCACTCATGCAGCTGCCCTTAGTTCCGGAACCGGTGCCATTCATCTCGCCCTGGACCTTTTAGGAGTGGGTAATGGAGATGAAGTGCTTTGTCAGAGTTTTACATTTTCTGCATCGGCCAATCCTATTCTTTATTTGGGCGCCAAGCCTATTTTCATCGACAGCGAATCAGATAGCTGGAATATTAGTCCGGCTTTACTGGAAAAAGCGATTTTAAGTCGAATTGCCAATGGTATTCAACCCAAGGCAATTATCGCTGTGCATTTATACGGCATGCCATATCAGGCTGATGCGATATTGGAAATCTCCAAAAGGTTTGGTATTCCTGTTATAGAAGACAGTGCAGAAGCGTTAGGAAGCAACTTTAATGGCCAAAAATGCGGAAGTCTGGGCGATATCTCAATTCTTTCATTTAATGGGAACAAGATCATCACAACTTCCGGTGGCGGAGCCCTGGTGTCTAAGAATAAAGAATATCGCGATAAAGCGATATTCCTTTCTACACAAGCCAGAGATAATGCCCCACATTATCAACATTCACAGATAGGGTATAATTACCGAATGAGCAATGTATTAGCTGGGATAGGCAGAGGTCAGATGGAGGTTTTGGACGAACGCGTGGCTGCCCGAAGAAACAATTACGAATTTTACAAGGAACACTTACAAGGCTTTAAGGGGCTCGACTTTATGGAAGAACGCCCAGGATTCTTCTCCAATAGATGGCTTAGCTGTATGCTGACACCGTCATACGAGATAAGAGAAAAGATCCGATTGTCATTAATGGAGGATGATATCGAATCGAGACCCCTCTGGAAACCCCTGCATATGCAACCTGTTTTTACGGAGCATATGCATTTTACCGATGGCACCTCTGAGGAATTGTTTCAAAAGGGACTTTGTTTGCCCAGTGGATCAAATCTTAGTACAGAGGATTTAACCCGAATTACCAGTATCATTAAAAAAACCTTGCTATGATCCAAAAGTACTTTACCAATCAAGCTAAACGTTACGCATCAAAATGGCTCGTCCTTGGAATAGACCTGGTCACTTTTGGGCTGGCTTTTGTGCTGTCGTACTTCATCCGTTTCAATCTTACCCTTAATTTTGATGTCGACAAGTTATTCATACAACTACCATTTGTTATCTCCATAGGCCTGTTTGCATTTATACTGACAGGATCTTATAAGGGGGTAGTGCGGCATACCGGTGTGCGAGATGTATACAATATTTTTAATGCTATATGTCTTTCGAGTATCATCACGATATTTTTTGTAATCGTTAATCGTCAATATGGTATGATGGACGATTTTACTATTCCGCTTTCGATTATTATCATTCATAGTCTGATTAGTTTCTTGGCGATGACCGCTTCCAGGTATTTGTTCAAAACAATCTATCAGAGCCTGATCAGCAATCTAGAGATCCGTAAGAATGTTTTGATCTACGGTGCAGGGGAGTCGGGAATAATTACGTACAATACGATAACTTCTCATACTAGGAGTAATGTCAAGGTAATAGGGTATGTCGATAATGACTTGCAGAAGGTTGGGAAACAGATTAATGGCATTAAAGTATATGGCAAACGAGATCTCAATCGTCAATTCTTTCAGAAAAGAAATATAGAAGAGGTAATTTTTTCCATCCAGAATATCGATCATAAGAGATTGAGCAAGATGGTTGACAACCTGATGGAATATCCGATTAAGGTAAAGATTGTACCTCCGGTAGAGCAATGGATCAATGGAGAGCTTAAGTTGTCGCAGATTAAGAATATCCAGATCGAGGACCTGCTTGAGCGGGCACCAATCAAGATCAAAAATTCTAAGATCCAGGGAGAATTAAACGACAAGGTTATTGTGGTTACTGGTGCCGCCGGCTCCATTGGGAGTGAAATAGCCCGACAAATTTGCAACTATCAATATAAGTCTCTGATCCTGATAGATCAGGCAGAATCGGCCTTATACGATCTTCAACAGGAATTGAGGCAAAAGGGACACCATAACTTTATCCCTATCGTAGGAGATATCCGTGACAAAAACCGGATGAGTACGATCTTTGAAGACTATAGACCGGATCTGGTGTTTCATGCGGCTGCCTATAAACATGTGCCGCTTATGGAATACAATTCCTATGAGGCGATTAAAGTGAATATCGCAGGGACCAAGGTGATTGCAGACCTTTCTTCGCTCTATAAGGTAGATAAATTTGTCTTCATTTCAACCGATAAGGCCGTGAACCCCACAAATATTATGGGGGCGAGCAAGCGTATTGCGGAGATGTATATAAGCTGTATCCAACAGGAGAGTGAAACCAAATTTATCACTACTCGTTTCGGAAATGTGCTGGGATCTAACGGTTCGGTCATTCCACTTTTTAAAAGGCAGATTGAAACAGGCGGTCCATTAACTGTTACCCATCAGGAGGTTACACGATATTTTATGACCATTGCAGAGGCATCACAGCTTGTATTGGAAGCCGGTGCCATGGGCGAAGGGGGAGAAATCTTTATCTTCGACATGGGTGAATCGGTGAAAATCTTTGATCTTGCCAAGAATATGATACGATTATCTGGGCTGCGCTTCCCAGAGGATATCGATATTAAGATCACAGGATTACGTCCAGGTGAAAAATTATTTGAGGAACTCCTTGCCAATGGAGAAAATACGCTGCCCACATATCATAAAAAGATTATGATCAGTAAGATCCGGGAGTTAGATTACCAGCAAGTTCGTTCCAGGATTGATCAGCTCTGCGTAAACAATATGTTCTTCAAAGCGGATACAGTAAAATTAATGAAAGAGATTGTTCCTGAATATGTCTCCAAAAATTCCGACCTTTGTAAATACGACGAAAAAGAAAAAGAGTCGAAAGATAAAGACATATCCAAGGGAGATATGATCGTTTTGAAAAGATCTGCACCTCTTAATTAATTTTTAAAACTTATGTGGATAAAAATCGGAGACAAGCTCCCCAAGCTGCTTACTATAAGCCTAATCTTAATACTGATCACCTCCTGTGGTTCCAAAAAAGACATTGTATATTTTCAGGATACCACCGCTTTCGAGACATTGGTAGGTGAGAATAATTTCGAACCTAAGTTTAAGGTCGATGACGAGATCAGTATTTTCGTATCTACTCTAAACCCCGAGGCTAGTGTACCTTTTAACCTATTTCGCCGTTTAGGGGAAAGCGGTACTGCCGCCACTGATGAAAGTCAGGTTAACTATCTGGTGGATAAGAGGGGTGAAATCGACTTTCCGGTAATTGGCAAGATCAAGGTAGTGGGCCTTTCTCCCGAAGAGTTAA
>CAMYIE010000043.1:0-5299 GCA_947258405.1 uncultured Eudoraea sp.
ACTTATATACCTGTCGTTATTACTGATCCTAATTGCTGGCTACTGGCTCTTAGAGAGAGCATTTGATGTAGATTTCGCTCTGGATGACCAGATTATCAATTTTGTCAAGCAAAAGCTTTATAAATTAGCAGTATGGCTGGGTCTGCGATAAGCCGACCACAAACATGAATTATGCCAACTCCCGATAAAAAGATTTCAGTTTTAGAAGCGTGGAAGAAAAAACGTGGTGACGCTGGACCAGCGCATCAAATTATTCCTAAGGCCGGTGGTTCTGGTCCATTTCCACTATCACCAGGTCAGAAACAACTGTTTTTTTTAGATCAACTTTATCCCAATAATCCAGTTTATAATTTCTCTGAAATTTATCATTTTGAAGGAGAACTGGATATCCCCAAACTGGAAGAAAGCCTTGGCAAGGTTTTACGTGATAACGATATCCTGAGGTGTGCTTTCGGGATAAAGAATCAGGAAACAGTACAAACCGTTCATGAAAATCCCAGCTGGGAACTCACCAAACACGATTTGCGTTCACTCACAAAGGAGGAGCAGTCAGTGAAAACCGGGGAAATTATGGATGCGGATTTACTTCAGGCTTTTAACCTTTCCAAAGCCCCGTTGTTAAGAACTTCCCTGATCATGATAAGCAAAACTACGAACATACTCTTCTTAACCCTGCATCATATTATAACCGATAAATGGTCCATGGGCATACTGAGAGATCAGCTGGCACAAAACTATTATACAAAGAAGACTAAAGACCGTGATAAGGCTAATGAAATAGACATTCAATTCACAGACTACGCCAGCTGGATAGCGAACAAACCGGTGGAAAAGGAACATCTCGACTATTGGAAAAGTAAACTCTCCGGTCAAATTCAGGTACTTCCCCTTCCTACCGATTATCCGAATCCCAAAGTGGCCCCAAAAAGATATCACCGTAGGATCACCTATTTCCAAGCGCGATTCCCAGCAACTCGAAAAAGTAATCGGTTTTTTTGACGAAAGTATCGTAATGCGAACCGAACTCGAATCTTACTGGTCTTTCAAGGAGCTGGTCGACAATGTCAATGAAACGGTACTTAAAGCTTTTGCACATAGGGACGTATCCTTTGATACACTGGTAAGAGAGATCAATCCTGAACGTGTGATCGGAAAAAATCCTTTTTTCCGCACCATGTTCATATATCACGACGTTCCAGAGAATCCCGACTTTGGAAATGATCTGACATTAAAGCATACGTTCTACAATACCGGAGTTTCGAAATTCGACCTTACCCTCTACATCGCCAGGGAGGCTAACGAGATGCTGGTTGAGTTTGAATACTCTACGGAGCTATTCGAAAAGGCCACGATCCAGCGCCTGCATCATCAATTAGAGCATATTCTTAAGGCCGTATTCGAAAATGTGGAATTCGGTATTTCTGAAATACCGATGCTTACATCAGTAGAGAAAAAAATTATGGGAATCTCTAGTCCCGGTGCTTTCCCAGAAGAGATTTTACCTCCAGGCGGTATCCACCAGATCATCGAGAAAGTGGCTGCCGAACACCCGTCTCAGCAGGCGGTGGTATACCAGGATGAATCGATAGACTACGCTGAACTTGACAAGAGAGCTGCTGTACTCGCTCTAAAGATTTTAAAGCACACTGATGGACAAAACGTGATCGTTGGCTTATGCCTGCCAAGGTCCGTAGATATGGTGGTCGGTTTATATGCCATTCTCAAGGCAGGTGCCGCCTACCTGCCAATAGATCCGGATTATCCTTCCGAACGGATTAACTGGATGCTCCAGGATGCGCAAGTTCCTCTATTAATAACTTCTAATACAATTGAAAGCCCTATTGAGGTAGACAGCTTGTTTATCGAAGATATTTCAATAAAAGATAGAGATTTAGCCGGCTTGACCTGGCCCGAAGTAGATGGAAGCGATCTTGCCTATATCATCTATACTTCCGGCAGCACCGGGAAACCAAAAGGCGTTAAAATCTCTCACGATAATATTAAAAATTCCACCAACGGAAGGTTGGCATTCTATGATGTGCATCCGTCAGTATTCTATCTGATGTCATCGATTTCTTTTGATAGTTCTAAGGCTGGAATTTTCTGGACCCTATGTACGGCAGGGACGCTGATAGTTGCTGAGAAGGGGATAGAGCAAGACATAGAACGTCTTTCTACCCGACTGGCAAACTTAAATGTAAGCCATACCCTCATGCTACCTTCCTTATATCAATCGATTCTGGAATTCGGTCTTCCTGATAGATTACAAAACTTAGATACGGTCATCGTAGCTGGTGAGGCTTGTCCGCCCTCGTTGTGCAGCTTGCATTATAAACGCGCAGGATCCACTAAGCTATATAACGAATACGGACCGACGGAAGCTACCGTGTGGTGCATAGCGCATCATATCCGACCGGAAGACAATGTGCATAGAGTTCCCATTGGTAAATCTGTAGCCCAGACAGATATCTACATCCTGAACGATGAATACAAGGTTTTACCGCTGGGGGCAACCGGGGAAATATGTATAGGCGGACCGGGACTATCGAGCGGTTACTTAAACAATCAGCGCTTAACCGATGAATCGTTTGCGGAAATTGAGATAATAAAAGGCCAAAAATCCAGATTATACAAAACTGGCGATCTGGGCAGATACAGAAATGATGGTGTCATTGAGTTCCTAGGCAGAGTAGACCAACAAGTTAAAATCAGAGGGCACCGTATTGAACTGGAAGAAGTAAATGAGGTTATCAGAAATAGCCCAATGATTAAAGAAGCCGTTGTACTGGCAGAAAAAAACGAAGAGCGGCCAGCGCCAGCTTTTGATAATTTGGCGGATCGAGATTTGCATTTATTGGTAAAGGAATATTTAACACAACCACAGGCAGATGAGCTTCTTGCTTCGGTTGAATCGTTGAGCAAGGAAAAGAAAACGTATCTTTTAGAGCAACTTAAAATGCTTGGGGCTAAGGAATTATGAAAAGAATAAAGCGGACAAAGGATTTCGAGCTACAGGGCTTTAAAGGAATTTGCATATGATCTTAACGCACTGCATCAACAGACAAAATCATTTGTACCTGGTAAAATGGTATACCATTTTGGGGAAGACCGCGAACATAAAGCGCTCGCCGACCATGAAATTATGGAGGAATGGTTGGTTCCTGTAATGCAAGCCATGGCAGAAGAAGTAGCCAAGGATGGTGGCGACATTCTTGAAATTGGTTTTGGCCTTGGAGTTTCTGCCGAAATGCTGATGGATTTTGTGCCCAAATCCTATACGGTTATTGAATGCAATGAAGTCGTAATTGAAACCTATTACAACCCCTGGAAGGAAATACATACCGATAAGAATATCAGACTCGTAAAAGGACTATGGCAAGATACCATTGGAGCTTTAGGGCAATACGACGGGATTTTTTTTCATACATATCCACTGAACGAAGATGAGTATTTACAGTATGTAAATGCAAGTATCACCTTTGCCGAGCATTTCTTTTCTCATGCAAGTGCCCATTTGAAACCAGGGGGAAGTTTTACTTACTTTTCAAACGAGATTGGTTCATTGAGCAGGGAACATCAACGTGCACTATTACGTCATTTTTCATCTTTTTCAATAAGAGTTATATCTTTAAAGATGCCTGCTGATGTTACCGATACCTGGTGGGCCAACTCCATAGTTATCGTAAAAGCAGTAAAATGATGGAAACTAATCTAAAGAAGAGACTTGATGAGCTTCCAACTGAGGATCAGGAACTGATGCGATACAAAATCAGAGAGGTTCTCTCGTCTTCTTCTGAGAATCAAAGGTCGGAATCACCCAATCGCCTGATGGCTTACATAGAACCTAATGCATCGTTCGAAATGTCTACATTTCAATCCTATCTGGAGAAAAGGTTGCCAAATTTTATGATACCCAATTCCATCGTACTGGTAGAACAAATGCCTCATTTGCCCAATGGAAAAATCGATTCTCAGGCCTTGCATCTTATTCAGCAAAGCAATACAAATCAGTCGGAAATACAGGGAGCTGGCACTGAAATTGAAAAGATGCTCGTTGAGATTTGGGAAGAAGTAATGAATTTCTCTCCAATTGGTATTCATGATAATTTCTTTGAAATTGGTGGAGATTCGATACTGAGTATTCAGATTATCGCCAAAGCGAAACAAAATGGACTTAATATTAGTCCTGCACAATTCTTCGAATACCAAAGTATTTCGGAAATTGCACATTTTCTGAGCAATGAGGAAAAAGCAGATACGACTTTTAAATACTTGGCACCTTTGCGCAAAGAAGGCCGTAAAAAACCTTTGTTTTGCATACATTCAGGCGGCGGACATGCTTTTTTATATAACGTCCTGACCAAGTACTTAAAAAAAGATCGGCCCATTTATGCTGTCCAGGTTTCGAGCTTGTTTGAACAAAATAAGATCCATCCAAACATTGAAGAAATGACCAGGGATTACCTTGAGGAAATGAGGTTGATCCAGCCGAATGGCCCATATAATGTGCTGGTATATTGTTTTAGTACAGCAGTTGGCAACGAGATGGCGCTTCAGTTGAAGGAATTTGATCAGAAAATAAATATAGTGGTAATGGACACCATGGCTTCTCCCTGGAACGCCACAGCTCCTGCTCAGCTAAAAGTCCGTATTCAATATTTTATCAAGAGGTTTTTCCAGAACCCCTTGAAAGCAATTCGTCTTTTTGTTGCGGAGCGCAGATATATGGTTGAACCCTTTTTTATAAATATATTTGGCAGTGACCAAAAGAAGAAAGTTGAATCGATAAAGCATAATCTAAGAGAAATTTGTGTGGCCTATCGATGGCCGAAACACAACGGTAGTGTATCCTTAATAATAACTGAAAAAGGGGATGAGAAGTTTCAAAATTTACTCATTAACTCCTGGAAAGAACTCGCAGGAGGTGGTGTGACACTTTATCCGACTGAAGGAACTCATAGTACACTCTTCGAAGAACCCGAGATTCGCCAGGTTTCAAAAAAGATTGACGATTGCCTGATCGACTAATATTTTACCCTACTAATACAAGAAGTATTGTTAACGAAAGGTCTTCATACCCTGGAATTAGATGAAGTTCAGATATATTTCATTTCTTCTCTTCAGTTGCCCGACCGAATAGATCATTTCACCTCTTTACTGTCAAAAACGGAAATTCAAAGATTACATAAATACCATTTCAAAAAAGATCAAAACACTTTTGTAATCGGCAGAGGATGGCTCAGGACAATCCTGGCCTTTCAGCTAAACACCTCACCAGAATCGATTGTTTTTAATTACA
>CAMYIE010000043.1:5405-11760 GCA_947258405.1 uncultured Eudoraea sp.
CTTTCAAATTCTGTTGATCTAATCGCAATAGCGATTACCCGTCGCTCTGATATCGGTGTGGATTTGGAATATAAAAACCCGGATATGGATCATGATTCGGTGAGCCAGACAGTATTTAGCAGGCCAGAAATCGAATTTCTCGATAAAAGTGTCGGTAACCAGAAAATCGATCGCTTTTTTGAATTATGGACCCGTAAAGAAGCCTTTATTAAAGCACTGGGATATGGTTTTTCGATGCCGATCGATCTCAAAGAAATTAATGTTCTTGGCCAGAAGGTAGCATTAATAAACCATAGCCCTGGTCATGAAGTGGCTATCGCCCCAGATTGGGCACTACATTCCTTCGAACCTGGACCTGGTTATAAAGCGGCCATTTCCCTTCGAAACCTATCTGTTAACATCAGCTATCTTAGGGATCATGAAATAGCAATTTGATTTTAGGGATTAAACCAATACGTGATTTTTAATGTAATCGCCCAGTCTCGGCCCTGTAAGGGATCGAGCAGCTCATTTTGGGTAAAGACAAGAAAAAGGTCCGATGCAGGGCTGTAACGCCATTGCACTCTTGAATTTATATTGAAATTATTCTGCTGTTCATTATATTGGAACAAAGTAGACCAATAGAGATTATTGGTGAAGGTTATGTCGGCCTCTGTTCCTATAAGCCAAAACTTTGTAATATTCCAGGGTTCTGGCAGCTTTATTTCATTGAAACTCAAACTGGTCTTTAAACCGACAAAGGGTTGAAATCGATAACCGATCTCTGCAGTGAGATTAGTGCGTGTTCCACTGGCATAATAACCACCATATCTTCCGGCTGCAGCATAGGTAAGCCTGTTCTGGGGTTTTGAACTATAGCTGGCCCGTATGGCATTCCAGCTGTGACGACTACCAGTAGCCAGCGTATCCTGACCGGTATTTGTAGGATCGAATGGTTCCAGCAATTCAACATATTCATGATCGTATTCTATAGCAAACTCACTGCGATCGAGCCAGAGAACTTCCCAGTCTATATTGATAAAATTATCGGTTTTTCTCAGGTCGGTGTCGAAGAAATACCTACTGAAAAAACTCGGGCCATGGCTTTGGATTTTGCCTTTGGAAGAAAAAAAGGTATGACCTAAAAATGCTGTTCCGTTCACATATCCTACCCTGGGAACAAAACCCACCTCGGCCCTGTAGTCCTCGGAGACATAAGACTGCTGCAGCCCCCAACTCCAGCGACGGCTGTTATACTCAAGATCAAGGGCCTGTGAGATCCCATCTCCCATCGGTCCATCGGTGAAAGACTTAAAAAGGAAGGCTTTACCCACATATAGATTATTAGCACTCGCCAGATTATATTCCAGACCAAGATTACGATTGTAACGAGGATAGACTAAACGTAAAGAGTCTGTGTCTTCCGGATAATCGAATGATTGCTGATTCACAAGGATCACCCCGATATTTGAGCGGCTAAACACTTTTCTCTGGACAGCCATCACCCCAAAATTCTGCCTTGGAAGTCCCATGGCTTCGTCTTTTGTTGTTTGAATATCCATCAGCCCTACTCTCCAGTTCTCATCTATATTCCCGCTAAGGCGGATTCCGCCCTGGATAGGTACATTCAGACCGATACGCCTGGAGAAGAACGGACGGATCCGTTCGAAACCAAAATTTGCAAAAATATCCCCGTTTTCAAGGAAAAATTGTCTTCTTTCGGGAAAAAACAACTCAAATCGGTCAAAATTCGTCACTTGTCGATCTACTTCAACCTGAGAGAAATCCGGATTTATGGTAATATCGAGATTTAGTGAAGAGGTAATACTATACTTGATATCACCACCAACTTTAAGGTCATCGGTTGAGTTATCGTCCAGATCTTTACCTGCAGAACCCAGTACATATGGTATCACCGAAATATTTGTTTTGGGTTTAGGGGGTGGTTTGTCCCATACAAGGATACCAGAATAGGCCAGCGTGGAGGTTGGAAACTGCCTTGGTACCGGGGCCCAACTAGATTTTTCACTTGTAGCCAATTCAAATCGGTTAAAATTTATACCCCATTCATCTACCCCTTCTTCATACCTGATAGATTTAAAGGGGATTGCCATTTCAAAAACCCATTTATCCCTATCCTTTTTTACTTTAGATATCCACTTGCTGTCCCAGTTAAGATCGATATTGGTTCCCTGAAACATCGTGCCATCCCATTGAGCACCTACGGCATTGGCTCCAAATGAAAAACCTGTGGTCTGGTTATTGAATGGGTCCAGGAAAAGAAGAAAATTATCGTTTTCATTAAATCCGAAATCCCTGCGCAGGGAGGCGACTGTATATTGGTTGTTACGCGTTTTGTAAAATATAGCAAGGAGGTAAATGTTTTTGTCGTCATAGGTCATTCTGATCTCGGAAGGATCAGTGGCTTTGGAGGTATCCATGGGTGTTACCATGAAAAAATCGGTTGCCACTTCGGCCGATTGCCAATCGGTTTCATCCCCCACCCCATCAATACGGATCGCTGATATGGCCTTTTTAATATGGAGTCTGTAAGATTCATTTTTGCTCTGTGCCTTCATCTCACATAGGACAAAAGCAACTAATACACTAAAAAAGACTATTTGTAACCTTCGTCTCAAACTCTTTGAACTTTCAACATAAATTACATCAAAAATCCATGCCAGCTGCAAATCGTTTCCATTTCTGTTCTACTACAAACTAAAAAAAGCCCCATAATTATATGAGGCCTTTTCCATAGGGTGATAGAAACCTAATTTTCCCTGGTTTCCATCAATATTTTCTCAGCAGATTGTGTAATGCTCTTATACTTCCCATATCCCCATCTGGAAAATATACCCAGGAAAATAAGCATCAAGGGAAGGTAAAAGTACCACAAATGGTTGTTCTCAAAAAGGTCTTTGCCTTTAAGAAGCTTTCCGGCCACTGGTAATGTTGTGATCATCAATACGAAGGCAAGTCCAATACCGATGCGCTGGAGAAAAAGGAATTGGTTTCGTGCTTTTGTATAAGCTGAAATATTATCGGTATAACTACCCTCAACAATATTGATTCTCCTCATATTCCTTATAGACCTTAGCACCAGGGCAGGCATTACCAACAAAAAGGCCAGTGTAAATACCCCACATAGCTGGAGGTACCATGTATCTAGTTTTAAAAAATTGATCAGGATGTAGATTGCTATTGCAAAACAAAATATAGCTCCAATCCCTTCATATTTAGCTATTTTGGTTAATTGATTTGTATAACGTTGCTGTGTCATTTGCATAATGATTTTATGGGTTAATTTTTTTTGTTTCTCGAGCTCATCGCTCATTTCGGTCCATATGGATTGTAATTCTTCGACTTTCATGGTTTAATTTTCTCTTGTAATTTTCTTTTTATCCTGGATATTCTGGTGCCTACATTCGATTGGCTAAGCCCTGTTATCTCTGCTATTTCCTCATACTTTTTTCCTTCCAGGAGCAGTAGCATCAGGCCCTTGTCCAGGAGATCGAGTTGATGGATATGCCGATAGAGTAAAGATATCTTCTCTTCCAGGGACTCACTTTCATTTTCCATTTGTGTAAGCACCACTTTGTCGATAGGCACAGCGCCTAGAGAACGTTTCATTTTCTTATAATGTGTAATTGCAGTGTTCATGGCTACACGATACATCCAGGTGCTTCTCTTGGAATTTTTTTTGAAACTATCAAAGGACTTCCAAATCTGGTAGACGATATCCTGATAAAGGTCTTTTTGGTCCTGTTCATTATCGCAGTACATGGTGGTAATCTTAAAGATTATCCCCTGGTGTTCCCTAATCAGATCTGTAAATTCTTCTTCCTTTTCCATCTATTCGTTACCCATTAGTATTCAAGTTGATGAAAAAATCACATTCAAGCGAAATTTTTTTTTCACAAGGGAATCAAATAAGTCTCTTTGGTAAATAAGATTGGAAGAATCTTTCTGAGTTCAGGTATTGCCCAAAATGCAAATTTTAGGCGCTTGTTATTTCTCAGGAAACAATGAAGTGTCTGCATCTTTTAATAAACTCAATGCATTTTTATAATATACTTTTCGCAGTACCTCATCGGGCAGATCCAGCCCATACATAGACCAGAATGCGTGATATTTTTTATAGTATGGAAAATATTCATCGGCCGTTTCGAGAACACGAAAATATGTTGGAAATTCCGATGGGTTCCATGCATCTTTACCAAAAAGTATCCGATCCTGATACCTGATAAAAAAAGATCTGGCATTCCTCGGTTGTCGTCCCAGTTCTGCGATTATTGCACCGATACCAACATACATATTGGGAAATTCTTCCATCAATTCAGACAATCGGCCCAGATTATTGGCAAACCAACCCATATGGGCATTGATGAAATTGGTGCCTGGATGTTTTCTAAAAACGTTATGCTGTTCCTTTATGATTTGCTCCCATGATACAGGATCAGTATCGGAGCGTTTTCTCCTCGGTCTTGTCTTTAGCTCTAGCCAACGCTCATTTTTATCATCCATAGGATCCCAAAACGATTTAGGATCGGCTGAATGGATAAGCACCGGAATGCCGAGTTCGCCGCATTTAGCCCAAACAGGATCGAGCCTGGGATCATCTACAGCGACTCTATTTCCCTCACTATCCTTGTATCGCAGACCAAGACTCTTGTATATCTTTAAACCACGGGCACCCGAATTATAGTCTTCCTCCAGCTGTTTTACTGCTTTATCTGCCCAGCCGGTGGTCCCTACCCCATCAAAATCAACATTCGCAAAGATGATAAAGCGATTGGGATAATTGGCATTCACATTGGTCATGATATCTTTGAGGTTCTGGCCACTACCCCCACTTAGGTTTACCATTATAGACAAGTTGAGAGTGTCCATAGCCTTTACCAATTCACCTAGATCGTGTGTGGCCATTCTGAAATGATGGCTGTGAATATCTATAAAAGGATACCTGGCCTTTAACACCTCCTGGCCTGGTACCACCAGGGTAGATTTAGGGTTGTATTCTTCAAAACTCATTTCCTGAGCTATGAGTGGGTGAAGACCCGTTATAAAGAGAAATAATAAAACGGAGACAAGTCTGAATGGCATGAATCTTAATTTTTTACGCCATGAATGTACTATAAATTACAGTATACATTAACTGATAACTCAGATTTTCGACAATGAGAAAAGTCCTGCCGGATAGCAGGACTTTTATTAAAGTTTATATCCAATTATTTCTTCTTGGTCTTCCTTTTAGTGTTTTTGCTTTTTGCCTTGCTAGTCTTCTTTCCATTCGCAGATTTTTTGGCAGTTTTCACATTTCTACTACCGTCTGCTTTTTTGGTAACCGAAACGGCCCTTGCTGAACCATTTGGATTCTTTTTTACGGCAACGGTTTTCTTGCTACCATTAGGCTTTTCCACGGAGGCCACTTTTTTTGTTGTACCATCGGCCTTTTTCACCCCTGCTACCCGTTTTTGGGTTCCATCAGCTTTATTAACACCAGCAGCACGATACTTATCCCCGTCGGCCTGGTTTACAGCAGCTACCCTTTTTTGGGTTCCATCTGCTTTGTTCACTCCGACTACCCTTTTTTGGGTCCCATCAGCTTTCTTGACGCTGGCAGTGCGATATTTGTCACCATCGGCCTGATTTAGACCGGTAGACCTGAACTGAGTTCCATTGCTCTTATTAACAGCCACTCTTCGGGCTGTATATGACTTTGAAGGGTAGATTTTTGCAAAATCATTTCTCCTAATAGTTTTATGGACATGAACTGCGGCAACACTTCTTCTGACATGGGTTCTATAATAACTATGCTTCACATTAACGTGTACATGAACATGCTTGGTGTAGTGATTTACATTAAGCGGCCTCCAGTAATGCCAGTGCTTTGGGTAATATCCCCAATAATACATAGACCGATAGGGCCTGTAATAGGGTCTCCAAAAAATTGAGAAAATGACCGGCCTGTAGACATAGACAGGTTCGATAATATAGTTGGGGCCATACAGATAAACATCACCCACAAATTGGATGTCGGGTTGTCCGTTACTATCCTTTTCCACCTCTATTGTGGCAACGTCCTGGTAGAAGTCATCACCCAATACAGCCTGAATGGCTATTACATGTGTATTGTTATCGGCAGACTCCATCACCCTTAAGTAATCAACCTGATCATCTTCATTGAGATCTAAATTAGATATTTGGGAATCCGGATCATTCAGGGCGTATTCGAAGGCTTCCATATCCTTGGAATCGGCAAAAATGGAAGCTACGGCTTCCAAATCGAGGTTCTGACTAATTTCGCCACTGGTGGCTTCTACATGGGTTACATCCTGCGAATGAAGTTTCATCAACAACACCGGCAAGAAAAAAA
>CAMYIE010000044.1 GCA_947258405.1 uncultured Eudoraea sp.
ATGCCATTGATCGCATTTGAAAGCGGGCAGGAATTTTTGATCATCGATCGCGCTGCTGACCAGCCAAACTGTGACATGCACAGCCTCGATGAGCCCGTGATGCTGGTTGAGTCCTAGGGATGCAACAGGCATTTCGTGCGTCGATCTTCCATTGCCTGTCTGACCCGGGGCCGCGCGCTGACAAGGGCGCCGTTGAGCATTTCCACGATGGCCTGCTCGTCGTTGAAGATGGACGAATCACACAGGTCGGAGCAGCGGATCAGCTGTTGCCTGCATTGCCGGACGGAGTGCGGCTAGAGGACTACAGCGGCAAGCTGATCGTGCCCGGGCTGATCGACTGCCACGTGCACTTTTCCCAGGTCGACATCATCGCATCCTATGGTGAGCAGCTTCTGGATTGGCTCAATCGATATGCCTACCCGGCCGAGATGAACTTTTCGGATGAAGAGCACGCACGCTCGGTCGCCGACTTTTTCCTTGACGAGCTGCTGGCGAACGGCACAACGACGGCGGCGGTATTTGCAACGGTGTATCCGCAGTCGGTCGATGCGCTCTTCACCGCCGCGGAAGATCGCAACATGCGCCTGATCGCCGGCAAGGTCCTGATGGATCAGCATTGCCCGGATGAGCTGCGCGATGACCCCGAATCGGCTTACGATGACAGCAAGGCACTTATCGAAAAGTGGCATGGCAAGGGCAGGCTGGGATACGCGATCACGCCACGCTTTGCGCTTACCTCTAGCGAGGAACAACTTGCGGCGGCGGGCCGACTTGCGAAGGAGTACCCGGACACCTGGATCCACACGCACCTTGCCGAAAACCAGCAAGAAGTGGACCAGATTGCGGAGCAGTTTCCGTGGAGTCGCAGCTATCTTGATGTCTACGATCACTTCGGGCTACTGCGCGAGCGTGCGATGTACGCACATTGCCTGCATCTTGATGATACGGATCGTTCGATCATGGCCACCAAAGGCGCTGCCGGGGCGTTCTGTCCAACGTCAAACCTGTTCCTTGGCAGTGGTTTGTTCGATCTGGATGCAATGACCGATGCCGGTGTACGTGTCGGGCTGGCGACCGATGTCGGCGGCGGCACGAGCATGTCAATGTTGCGGACGATGAGCGAGGGCTACAAGATTTTGCACTTGCAGGGCCAGTCTTTGCCGGCGAGCCGCGCATTCTACCTGGCAACACTTGGCGCAGCCGAAGCGCTTTATCTCGATGAGCACATTGGAAACTTCGTGCCTGGCAAAGAAGCCGATTTCATCGTGCTGGACGCGGCGGGATCGGCCATGTCCGCGCGCGTCGCGCAGAATCGGCCACGTCGCTCGATGAGCTGTTATTTGCGCTGATCTTCCTCGGCGACGACCGACACATCGCGGCGACGTATGTGATGGGTCAAGTCACGAAATCGAATCGATAACTGCCAGTTCGAGCATCCGGTGTGCGCCCAATAGCGGACGCTCCGGCGAAGTATACTGAGCGTCTGCTAATGACCCATAGCAGCCGGTCAGATTTCGCCCGAGGCTCGCCCCGATTGACGCATAAACTTCTCGTTCTGCTGACATTCTTAGTCGCCCTGGTCGGTTGTGATATTCCACGACCCAGCCGCGTCGTATGCGACTGCCAAGTTGGGCTCCTGAACCAAGTCTCGGATTGGGCTTCGCCGGATCGGGCCCCTTTGAACTACAACCGCTCAGAGATTCGCGCGCTGTTCGATATAGATGTCCCGCAATTCCATCCCTCCAGATTTGATACGTCAGACATTCATTGGTACCGCAACGGCAACGGGGAATCGCTCGGCTGTGTG
The DNA here is from genome assembly GCA_947258405.1 of uncultured Eudoraea sp. Lineage (GTDB taxonomy): Bacteria > Bacteroidota > Bacteroidia > Flavobacteriales > Flavobacteriaceae > JAHEJJ01. Next base: position 1,808 of record CAMYIE010000044.1, read on the forward strand.
GTTTTCGACTCGTCAAATCATGTTAGTGCGATGTTTCACTTATCTGCAGACGCATCTCAAACGTCCCCCGTCGATTACCGGCTGATGGGTATACCATTTGGCCGAGACCAATATTTCTGGGAAGGCTGCTAAGACTAGAGATAATATGAGCGGCTGCTTTCTGCCCGTAAGCAGTCCTTAAGAACAGTGGCGATTATTTGAAGAAGTGATGGGATGGGATCAAAGCTATTTCCCTTGCGACAACTGCCCAGTCAATAATATTAGTTGGCTCAATATCCAGTTGTTTTTAACTCGGTTAAATGACCGTACTGGCGTGTCTTATCGACTTCCTACGGAAGCAGAATGGGAGTTTGCCGCCAAAGGGGGAAATTATCACAGTAAGTATTTATTCAGTGGCAGCGACGATATCAATGAAGTTGACTGGTATGCAAATAATGCAAAAAAGAAGGCCTCACGCCATGGGCCAAAACCTAATGCATTAGGCCTTTATGATATGAGGGGGAACTTATGGGAGTTGTGTCAGGATGATCTTAATTCACGCCTTTACAAAGGAGATGACCGCGCCGACCCACTACACATTGAGCCACCTATGCAAGGTGATGTTATTTTAAAGGTGACTCGAGGAGGTGCTTATGAATATAGCGCTAGTGAGTCATCCATTACACGAAGAGATGGTGTCAGTGCCAATGTACGTTTACCCGATGTGGGCTTTAGACTAGCGAGAGACATACCAATGTAACGAACGAAACCTGCTCGAACAGATCCAGGCAATGTGTTGCGGTTCGATTCCGTCCAACGGTCTGCGACTAGTCGCAAACCATTTTTTTACGATAAATAGTTGTCTCTAATCCTACTTAATATTCTTATTACCTTCGGGGCTTAACATTGATCTGGACCTTTTTAATCTCGCCATTAAAAACCCCCTCATGTTTATAATCACGAGAGACAGGTACATTTGTATCACGACCGGTATCGAGAGTTTCGCCACTGCCAGCCAATCTGATTGGACGCTTGTCAATTTGGCCCTTTGCCACTTGCTCTCCATCCACCGAAATTGTCATGGCGCCGCCCTCACCCGCCATATCAAAGTCAAACAGCACATTATGGGTGCCGGCTGACAATGCCGTTGGGGCTTCAACCCGAGACTGCATGCCTGGTAAAGGTAAAGGTGAAGCAGCTGCGTAAGCCACTGGCTTACCATCCTGAAGATAAAAGCTCCAGCCTCCAAAATAACTACCAGCGGCGAGAATAACACCACTGCCACCTTGCTCGGGAACGTGAATCTGTGCCTCAACGCTGAAGGGCATTCTAAACAGAGGTGGCATAGACATCATTCCCAACTGGATATTTGGCCCCCAAAAAACATACTCAGATTTGAATGCACCAAATTCACCCTTTACACGCGCCATTCTCATTGCACGCTCCATACCACCGCTATCGTGGATAGGATACACATTATTCGCTCGCGCCTCGGCGTCAAATATTGCCTGCATCTCCTTTAAACGTTCTGGCTGGCTGATCGCAAGATTATGGGACTGACTGAAATCTTTTCGCAGATCATAAAGCTCCCACGGATAAGTTGTAATATCGCTCCCGGCCCCCGCTCGCGAAACATTCCAAGGCATCTTGCGCGGAGTGGTGTTAGCCAACCAACCATCATGATAGATACCGCGGTTAGCATATAATTCATAATATTGAGTGCGGCGCACCGATGGTGCATCCCCGTCATCAAAGCTGTAAACCATACTCTTGCCGTCAATACGTTGCTGCTCGATACCATCCACTGATGTCGGCGCCTGAACTCCAGCAGCTTCGAGCAAGGTGGGCATAATATCGATAACATGATGGTACTGGCTTCTCAATTCGTCTCGCCGCTTGATGCGTTGTGGCCAGGAAATAACCAGTCCGTTACGCACTCCACCAAGATGGGAAGCCACCTGCTTGATCCAGGGAAAAGGTGTATTAGTGGCATAGGCCCAGCCCACCGAATAGCCTTGGTAGGTTTCGGGCCCGCCCAGAATATCCAGATTTTTCTCAAGCCAGTGTAAATCCATTGTGGATTCGCCCTCTGGGGCAGACATATGTGCAAGCTCATTCAGTGACCCCGTAGGTCCCCCCTCGCCACTGGAACCATTATCTCCTTCGAGGAAGACCACCAGCGTATTATCGGCGATACCCATACGTTCGATTTCATCGACGATGCGGCCAAACTGAGCATCCTGATAGGCCAGCATGGCAGCGTAGACTTCCATAAATCGCGGAAAGACTTTTTTCTCAAGGTCAGACAGGCTGTCCCACGCTGGAATCTGGTCGGGTCTGGGTGCCAAAACAGTATTTTGTGGTACAACTCCCAGCGCTTTCTGCCTGGAAAGTATTATTTCCCGTTCACGGTCCCACCCATGATCAAATTTACCGTGAAATTTAGCGATCCAGTCTTTAGGTGCCTGGTGAGGTGAATGGGCGCTTGTGGGCGCATAGTACATAAAGAAAGGCTTATCCGGGGCGGCAGCCTTTTGGTTATGGATCCATTCTATAGCCTGATCAGCAAGTTCTTCATCTAGCAAGTATCCGTCCGGACGATTTGACCCATCCACATGAGATATCCCCTCATATAATGGGGGCTGCCACTGATCTGAACCGCCGCCAATTAAACCGTAGAAATATTCAAAACCGCGACCGGTGGGCCACTGATGAAAAGGCCCTGCAGGCGACCGCTCTGACTCCGGCACGTTGTGATCCTTTCCAAACATAGCCGTGTTATAGCCATTATCCCGAAGGATACGTGCAACTGTTGCTGCGCTGCGTGGAATCCGAGCGGTATAGCCTGGGTAGGGTGATGAAAGCTCACTGACTGTAGGAGTGCCTACCGCGTGATGGTTGCGCCCGGTCAATAGAGCCGCTCGACTTGGAGAACAGACACCGGTGGTATTAAATTGGTTATATCGGAGCCCTTGTGCCGCCAAATTATCGAGGCTTGGGGTAGGAATTGAGCCCCCAAATGTACTAGACGATGCAAAACCCACATCATCAGTCATAACGAGGAGAATATTCGGAGCGCCCTCAGGTGCTTTTAACTCTGAGGGATAAACGGCGGTGGAATCCTGTTCAGTTGGTTCAAGCTGGCCTGTGAAAGGTTTAGCCGGGCGGGGAAGCACGTTTGTATCAGCATCTTCTACAGCCAGCGTATTCGAGTTAAAGAGCAAGGCAATAACCATAGCTAACATGGCGACAGCAGCCTTTGGAAATTTAATCATCTTATTCACCACCTGTAAGATACACTACGTTCGTGAAATTATTTGTCTAGGCTCCCGGCTAATACACCAACAGCCGTAAGTATGTTCAGCATATTTTAATGAGCGGTATTCTCTTTACCCGCAGGAGAAATCAAGGGCATCGTAATGCTGAGATTCACTTTGTTAACCTCGCCATTTTAAAGCCTTTTGTAACGCGTGCTTATGCATCAAGCCGTCCAGCTTTATATTGGCCCTTCATCCGTCATCGTTACCCGGGCAATATGGTCGAGCCGGCCGGGTCCATCATGCAGCCATATTCCGCCGGTAGTGCCCATATCGATGTAATCGCGGCCAAGACGTTTTGTGTAGGTGTAATAATGTTCATGGCCGGCAATAACGGAATAGGGTCGATCTTCAAGTATCCATTCTATTCGAGAAAATTGCTTATCTGGATAAATTCAGGCGGGCTTATGCATAAATATCAGGGACCATCTAACATCAGGATTATCGGCAAGCGCTTGCTCAACATAATTGGCCGAAAGCAGCCATTGGGCTGGTGTTTGTCGCGTTGTACAGTCCATTCCCGGTGCGAAGCTCATTAGAAAGCCGAAGTGGTTCTCTTGGTTTAGAGAAGAAGAATTTTGTGAGTTTGAGATAGACGGCGAAAGATATGTGGCGTGGGAGCCGTATGGCGACAACAGCCGATACTGGATAGGACCAGACCCTGCGCGTCATTTGCCACAAACTCAACAGGTGAGGGATGCATTTGATGCCGTAGGCGCATCGCGCCTGTTTCGATGGCTCGGAATCCTCGTCGGCGCATTTCTTTGCGCAGTCGGGATACTGATCTTTGCCAACGAGTCGAGCGGGTCATGGATACTGCAAGCGATTATCGGCATTGTTCTCGGCGCCTACTTCATAAAATTCGGCGTAACCGGCAGACCCTTTTTCTGGTCGCGTCGGAACGAAAGTTAACGGCTGGTTTTGGCGGCGATTTCAGACGGTCAGTTTCCGTCATTACGGTTTGTTTGAACGACCGCTATTATTAAGAGCAGACGTTCGACGTTTTCTTAGATACACCCAACTCTTAATGTGGTCTCGAGGAAACCCCTCCGCGGAGGGGTTGTTGAGCACCCTGGAAACTGTCGCGGCTGCAGCCGCTCCCCCAGAAGCCTCTCCCTGTGTCAGTTCTCCAGGAGCGGTTCCAGGCGATCGATGATGGATTCCATTTCCGGCCTGTGTTCGCGCAACTCGCCGACCGACAGGCCCGAGAGTTCGTACGGGAGTACCAGCCAGTCGTTGGTTTCATGCACGAAATAGTCAGGTACACGCAACGTTTTTTCACTTGGCCGGTACCAGACCGTCGCAATGCGAATGTCGTGCGGAAGATTGCGGCGTGTCTTGCGCGCCAGCTGGTCGATCACGGCCTGGACACTTGAACCGGTGCTGTACACATCATCGACAATGAGCATCGAGTGGTGTGAACACAGGTTCTCGAGCAGGTACTGCAGACCGTGCACACGAATGGACTCGGCTTTGCTGACCATCTCGTCGTAGCTCGGTGCGCCACGGTAAGACGTGCGAATGGCGATGTGGTCGGTCTTGACGCCAAGAAAGTCGAGGCCTTCCTGCACGGCGATGCCGACGGCGCTTCCGCCGCGCCACAAGCCAACGAGAAAGTCGGGCTCGAAGCCAGCCTCCGAAATCGTGGCGGCGAGCTGGAAGGAGTCCTTGAGAAAATCATCCGCGGCGATGAATTTTTTGGTCATTGCTTATTCCGAGGCTGCGGTGCGGTAGAATCCGGACAGGCATTATAGCGACACAACAACAATAATGGACAAGATCGTACTATCGGCGCAGGACCTGCTCCACGACTCATTCCGGCTCGGCCTTCGCGTGCTCGAAGACGGCTTCAAACCGACGATGATCATAGCGATATGGCGCGGTGGGACGCCGGTCGGCATGGCTGTCCAGGAAATCATGGCTTACTGCGGGCTTGAGTCTGACCACATCGCCATTCGCACGTCGTCGTACATCGGCGTCGATCAGCGTGGCGCGGTCGCGGTGCACGGACTCAATTACATCATAAAGAAGATCTGCCACGATGACCGGGTACTGATCGTGGACGATGTATTCGACACCGGCAATACGATCAAAGCTGTCATTGATGAGCTGGCAAATCGCGCACGCGGCAACACGCCGGTGGATATTCGTATCGCGGTCCCGTGGTACAAGCCCGAACGCAATGAGACGGAAATCAAACCGGACTATTTCATTCACGAAACGGCTGAGTGGCTTGTCTTTCCACACGAACTGGATGCGCTGGACCCCGAGGAACTGCGACAGGAGCGTCCGGAGATCGCTGCCATTATCGAGAGCGCCAAGGAACGACGCGAATCCGCCTGAGTACGAAGCGATGTTGCAAAGAAT
>CAMYIE010000045.1 GCA_947258405.1 uncultured Eudoraea sp.
AGAGTATATTATTTAAAAATCAATTTAAAATCCATATTATCAGTGCTTCAACGCAGGGCGAAATGTACAAATTTCCTGCCAAAATAGTCCTGAGCAGGCCTGGGGCTCTACAATGGTTTCTAATCGAAAACTTCGTCAAACCTGTATTTATTTTCTAAACGCTCACCTCTTTCGGTATTTTGAAGAGTACAAAGCTCACAATGCGCATCATGTTCAAAGAACAGATAATAATTATCAGCTACTGCTTTTTTTAGAAAGAGCGCTTTTTCCTCTAGTGTAAATAATGGTCTTGTATCGTACCCCATGACATAAGGCAAAGGTATATGCCCCACAGTGGGGATCAGATCGGCGGCAAACACCAAAGTTTTATTCCGGTACCGAATATGAGGGATCATCTGCTTTTCTGTATGTCCATCCACAAATAAAACCCCAAATCCGAGTTCAGAATCCTCCAGAAAAGTCAGGTTTTTCCGGTCTATAAAACGTAATTGACCACTCTCCTGCATCGGGATGAGGTTTTCTTTTAAAAATGAGGCTTTCTCCCTGGCATTGGGCTGTGTGGCCCATTTCCAATGCGCTTCATTTGTCCAAAAATGGGCATTTTTAAATACCGGTTCGTATCCTGTTCGATTTGCGTTCCACCTGATATTACCACCGCAATGGTCGAAATGCAGATGAGTCATAAACACATCTGTTATATCATCGGGGTGAAACCCCAGATCCTTTAGCGAACGCTCAAGGCTATGGTCTCCCCATCGATAATAGTAACTAAAAAATTTTTCCGATTGTTTATTCCCGAGACCGCTGTCGATAAGTATCAGCCGGTCCCCGTCTTCAATCAATAGACAGCGCGCGGCAATATCTATCATGTTGTGCTCATCAGCAGGATTAGTCCTCTGCCAGAGCGATTTGGGAACGACCCCGAACATGGCCCCTCCATCTAATTTAAAATTCCCCGTTTCAACAGGATAAATGGTCATTAGGAACTTTTGATTAAAAGTGCTGCAAATTAAACAATGCTGTCTGCATTCCCTCTAATCAGGGGTGTATTTTAACAAATCATTGACGGTTCACGGTCTGTTGAAGCAATTGACTCAGTTGATTTCCGAAATACATCATCTGCTTTATTTCCTGAACCCCTAACAGTCGTTCTTTCTTCAGGATCATCAGAGAACGCCCGTTCGATTCAACATGATAGTAGGGATTGCTTTCCAGGAAAAGCACCAGCTCATCTGTAAACATCTGTCGGATAGCCCCCTGATCTTCACCTCTGAGAAAAAACCGCCTGTTGAAATCGGGGTGGTTTTCGATGGTTATTTCTTTAAAGCCCGCCAGCTTATAAAGCAATTCCAACAGACCTTCTTTGTCTAAGGTAAAGACGGGGATATGATGGTCCATTACAATATGCATCACCGTGGTTTTAACCACCTCTCTTGCGATAAACGCCCCTTCGGTGAATTCGAGATCGAATACCTGAGACCGTTCATCCTCACTGCTCAGTCTGTTATAATAGTGGTTGATCTCGCGGGTATGAAAAAAGATAAAGTCCTGCATGAAATCGGTGTGGTCGTTCTTATTCGCGATGTACGACCATTTATAGTCTGCCGCTGTTTTTTCAAGATCGGTTTGCCGCTTGGTAAAATAGCGCTCAATAGGTTTCAGAGCGGATAACGGCAGGATTTTCCTGATCGCGAAAGGGTGTACCGAATCTGCATCGTGCTTATCCAAACCGATAAGTTCCATGTGACCCCCTCGCTTGGCGAATGTATCACTATAGTTCTCGAGGCCCTCCATTACCGTATGGTCTACAAAACTACATAGTGAAAAATCGACTACCAGCTCTTCGCTTTCCGGAACGGCATTTATCTTGTTTTTCAGTTTGTAGAAATTGAGGAAACTGCAGAAATACTTAACGCTTATATAGTAATTACCCCCGTCTGTTTCTTTGTAAAGCAGGATATTAGGCTTTACAAGATGATTTAAAAAGAGGCCAAAACTCTTGTTAAGCAACACGTGAATCAAAAAGGTGACGAGTATCCCAACACTAATACCGGTTATAAGATTAGTAAAGATGGTAGTTAGAAGGGTGGCCAGGAATATTATGATCTGCTCCCTTCCGATCTTTGCGATATTCTTGAAAATCCGGGGGGTTGCCAACTTATAGCCGGTGTAGACAAGGATGGCGGCCAGGGCGGCCAGTGGAATTTTCCTGAGCTGTTCCTGGAAGACCAGAACAAAGGCCAGCAAAAAAATCGCATGAATAAAATTAGCTGAACGATTTACGGCCCCATTATTCACATTTACGGAGCTACGGGCGATAACAGTTACCACATTTAGCCCTCCCAGCATTCCGCTAATTGCAGTAGCTAACCCCAGCGCTTTGAGGTCTCTATTCATATTAGACCTCCGGTTCAGCGGATCGAGCTTGTCTATAGCCTTGATGCTCAACAAGGACTCAATACTAGCGATCAGCGTTATGGCAAATACCGCAAAGAGGAACTCTTTTTTCCAGATCATGGAGAAATCGGGAAAAGCGAGGTTAGTCAATACGTTATCCGGAATGTTCACCAGGAATTTTGGCTTTATGGGATAAGGTAATTTCAACATATTCAATACATACCCGAGCCCTACGCTTAATATTAGAATCCACATAGGTGCAGGAATAAGCTGAAAATATTTATTCCTGATCTTGGAATAATAAATCATGATCAAAAGGCTACCCAGTCCGATCGCCCCTACCGTATAAATTACCGGATCGCCTGATTGTATGGCAGCCCAGCTGTCCTCAGGGATATTGACAAGCAGATCAAAAATATCGCCTTTTTCGTTGTTATTCCCGATCATCATATGGAACTGTTTGGCAAAGATCCCGATGCCTATAGCCGCAAGCATTCCCTGTATAGCAGAAGCGGGAAAAAAATCGGCGAGCAGCCCCATCTTTAAGAAACCCAATAACAAGAGCAAAAGGCCTGATACAACAATGGCCGCCAGGGTAAAGAGGTAGCCCTGATAGAGATCGCCTCCCCCAAGCGTGGTGATCGCCCCTAACAAGACGATAACCAGACCGTTTCCAGGCCCTGTGATCGTTACATTTGAACCGCCGAGAATGGCCACGAAAACGCCGCCAACTACCGAGGCAATAACACCTGAAATAGGAGGTGCCTCACTGGCAAGTGCAAGCCCCAGGGCAAGCGGGAGAGCGATCAAGGAAACTACAAAACCCGCAAAGATATTTTTGGGCAAAGCTTTCAGGCCGGTATCGCTATCGTGGATGGTTTGGCTCAAATTATTTTCGGATTATCAGCAAATCGGTGGGCAGATCGGAGAGGATGTACTCTATATCGTGGGGAAATATTCTGTCGATCAGCCTTGTTTTTTTCGGGGCGTTCATCACTAGCAGATCTGCACGAACTACTTCTGCATAATGGCCTATGGAGTATCCACGCTCCCCAAAGATCCCCTGGGTTTTAACCTTTACTCTGTCTCTCAATTCCTGGGGCAGTGTATTGAGGATCAGTTGTACCCTGGAGTCTTCACGCTTTTTCAGTTTTTCTTTGATCATGGTAGCCTTCCGAAGCGATTTATCATCTTCAACCGTTACATGCACTTCTTTTTGTTTGATTTCTTCCACAATGGTGACCTGTTGTGCGTCCAGGGCTTCGGCCACATAGAAAGCGTCGGTAATGGCCACGGGTGTCTCCGGGGCATCCAGTCCGTTGACCACCACATTTTTACACGATACCCTTTCAAGAGATGGCTTTATCAGTAATAGTACGGAGCAACCAACCTTGCGCGTTAGTTGCCTGGCTATAGAACCCACATAGAACTGATACATATTTTCGTGTTGCACGGCACCCAGAATAAGCAGGTCTACCTTAAAATCGCCGCAGGCTTGCAAAATGGTCTCTACCGGCTTTCCTTTCTGCCAGTGTATTTCAATATCAAAATCACTGTAGTCGATGGCGGCCAGTAACCCATTGATCTTAGCTGTTTTCTCAGGACTTTCTTCTCCAACATGAAGCAAGATTAGTTTAGCCTTAAAAAAATGGGCGATCCGGGTCGTTTCGCTGATATTCGCTTCCAGAGTGGGAGAGAACGCAAAACCAAAAAGCAATGTTTTAAATGGAAAAAACGGATCCTGCATTATACCTATTTGCGCCCAATATAACACATTCGAGCTAATTTGATTTAAGTAATAAGGGGAAGGGCAGATTCTCCAATAAAAGAAGTATTTTAAGCAAAAATTTGTGATGCTCGAATTAGCCGGACTTATTATCCTGGGGATTATTGCCCAATGGGTGGCATGGAGGTTGAAATTGCCCGCCATTCTGCCATTGATTTTGATCGGTTTGCTGGTTGGTCCGCTCGCAACTCTATATACAGACGACGCGAGCAAGATCATAGAGCCGGTCTGGAATGGTACAAAAGGACTTTTTCCCGGGGATGGACTGTACTATTTTGTCTCTCTGGCTATTGCCGTGATCCTTTTCGAAGGGGGATTAACCTTAAAACGATCAGAAATTCGCAACGTAGGACCGGTGATCACAAAACTAATCACAGTTGGAACGCTGGTGACCTTTCTGCTTGGCGGGGCGGCCGCGCACTATATTTTTGAATTGAGCTGGAAAATATCCTTTCTTTTCTCTGCCCTGATCATCGTTACCGGTCCCACAGTAATCACACCTATCCTCAGGAATATACCACTCAAAAAAGACGTATCTGCCGTATTGAAATGGGAGGGAATACTGATCGATCCTATAGGAGCCCTGGTGGCCGTACTGGTATTTGAATTTATCAGCGTGGGGGAGGGCCAGGCCTACACTGAAACGGCTTTGATCGAATTTGGAAAGATCATTCTTTTCGGATGTACCTTCGGATTTACATTTGCACATGCACTGGCTTTTGTGATCAAACGAAACCTCGTGCCACATTATCTCTTAAATGTGGTTTCACTCTCGGTGGTACTATTGGTCTTTGTAGAATCGGATCTGTTTGCCCATGAATCCGGACTGTTGGCTGTTGTGGTAATGGGGATGGTTTTAGGGAACATGAACCTCCCTAATCTCAAGGAATTGCTCTATTTTAAAGAATCGCTTAGCGTTTTGCTGATCTCGATACTCTTTATCCTTCTGGCAGCCCATATCGATATTAAGGATATGGAGTTGATATACAACTGGAAAACAGCCATATTATTCGTCATCATCGTATTTCTGATCAGGCCATTGGCGGTATTTCTGAGTACAAGAGGGTCTTCCCTTAAGTTCAATGAGAAATTATTTATCGGTTGGGTAGGCCCGCGGGGGATAGTAGCGGCCGGTATCGCATCGCTCTTTGGGTCCAAACTTGTAGATAAAGGGGAAACGGGCGCAGAATATATCACACCACTCGTCTTTATGGTGGTACTGGGAACTGTTTTATTAAATGCTACCACAGCACGGTATGTGGCAAAGTGGGTGGGGGTGTTTTTAAAACATTCAGAAGGGATCCTCATTATTGGGGCCTCTAAATTTTCACGGCTTATCGGTGCATATCTCAAGGATAACGACAAGCATGTGGTGCTGATCGATAACAACCCCTCGAATGTTGAAAAGGCAAAAAAAATAGGTATCGAAGCCCTTGAAGGGAATATTTACTCCGATTCCCTGACCGACGATATTGAGCTGAACGACATGGGCTACCTCCTGGCCTTGACGGGCAACGCTGATATCAACCGGATGGCCACCAAAAAATTCGGATCCCAGTTTGGAGAACACGGTACTTTCAGGGTGCTATGCCAGGATGAATCGAAAAATGGAAACGGACAAAACACGGATAAACTTTTATCTGCTACAGTCGACTTCTCAAGGCTTACGGAGATCGCACTGAACTACCCTTCCGTAAGGGAGA
>CAMYIE010000046.1 GCA_947258405.1 uncultured Eudoraea sp.
ACGAATTCAAAGCTGCGGCGTTCACCGGCGCGAACCGGTGGCAGGAAGGCTTCCTTGGCAAAGATGAGCTGTATTTTTTTACCTTGCTCACTCTGCAGGAATACGTCCTGCAATCGTCCCTTGTGCTTGTCAACTTGCCGTGCAAACAGAACGTATTTGCTGCCCTGCAGTTCAATGAACTGGCCGGGTTCGATTTTGCGAATATCGAATTCAGCGCGGGCTTCGGCTTCGATCTGGTAGCTTTGACGGTAAGCCCAGGGCCGGGCAAATATCGAAATGGCACCAACGATCACAGCGATCGTTACAGACAGAACAATAACCGAACGTAGAATCCGGGCTTCGCCAACGCCTGCGGTATTGATGGCGGCCATTTCGGAGTCACGATGTAATCGGCTCAGCGCGGCAATAATGGACAGGTAGAGCGCAGTGGGCAATAGCACTTCCAGGGTAATGACGCTTTTCAGGCCGATGAGACGGGCGACTACGGAAAGCGGGATGAGCCCGTCTGCTGCCTCCGAAAGCCTTATCGCGAAAGTGTAACCGGTAAAAACAATGACCAGCAGAGTGATGCCCAGAAACATGGGCTTGGTGATCTCTGCGGTGATATAACGGCTTAGGACCAAGGTTGCGCCTGTCGACGGATACGGGTTGATAAGCTTTCATTGTACCGATTTTTTACCGCAACAGAGCATTAGCACTGCAGTTCCTCGGTGATTCATGTAAGCTCGCGATTTTTAATACGGGTCCATGTTGACGGGTGAACGAAAGCGTGCAGGGCGATGCCTCCAGGCCGGTGACCTGGGTGCTCACCGGTTACAAGGCAGGTGATAATGCGCAGGTGCTGGCGCTGGCAGACGCCCTTGGCTGGCGTTATGACGTCAAGCGTTTCAACTACAGGAAGACCGAGTTACTGACCAATCGGCTGCTTGCTGTGACGCTGGCCGGAATCGACAAGACGTCTTGCAGTGCGTTATCCCCCCCCTGGCCAGATCTGATTATCACAGCGGGACGTCGCAACGAGCCGGTGGCACGGTGGATTCGCAAACAAGCGGGCGGCAGAACCCGGCTGGTGCATGTCGGACGCCCGTGGGCGCCTCTGGATGTCTTTGACCTGATTGTCACGACGCCACAGTATTTTGTACCGGATCGGCAAAACGTGCTAAAGAATTACCTGCCGCTTCATGGTGTTATGAGCGGGCGTCTGAACGAGGCTGCCGATGCATGGCGGCAAAGATTGGCGCATTTGCCACGCCCCTGTACCGCCGTGCTCATCGGTGGCGATAGTGGCCCCTTTGTCTTTACCGGAGAAAAAGGGCGGCGCCTGGGGCAACTGGTCAACAGCATGGCGCTGCATGGCGGCGGGTCTCTGCTGGTAACAGACAGCGCCCGTACGCCGGGGTCTGCTTTTGAGGCCTTTCAGCGCGAGTTAAGCGTGCCCGCATACATTCACCACTGGACTGAAGCGGGGGACGACAATCCCTATCTTGCCTATCTTGCCCTGGCTGACCAGCTGGTGGTCACCGGCGAGAGCATGTCAATGCTGACCGAGGCCAGTTTTACCTGCAAACCACTGTATATTTTTGATCCCGGTGACACCCGACCCTGGTGGCGGCATGGCTATAATTTTCGATATAAGCCACTGAGTCACAGGCTGGCGATGCTGCTTGCGGCTAGGCGAATGCATCGTGACGTTGGCAATATTCAGCGCCAGCTGGTGGCCAGCGGCCGGGCCGTCTGGCTGGGGCAGACGTTTCCTGCCGGTAAGCGAGCGGTACCACCGGATGATGCGCAACGGGCGGCAATGCGGGTGCGAGCGCTTTTCTAGATCTAGGCGGCTGACAGCTTGAGAGGGGGATTGCCGGGTGGCGCGAGGTCCGGTGTGCGGTCCAGTACCTCAAAGGCATCGTGCCGTACGTGGTTGTGTTTCATTTCCTCACGCAGCATATCCTCGCTGACAATACCCTTGTCGACACATTCCTTGAGCAGCCCGAAAAACAGCCGGGTCTGATTCTGATCAGGATGCTCCTTGTAGTTGCCAAGCAAGCCGTACTCACCGAACAGGTGACGGCGGGCGCGCATAACCCAGGCAACCGGCGGAAACAGACGGAAACGTTCCGCCGGACGCCAGTCTATCGGAAGGCCAGCTTTCCACGGCTGTGTCTTGCGCCGCGTCACGTGCAGCATCTTGGTGTTTGCGGTGAGTTTGTCGAAGTCGTTCCATTCGGGTTCGAAAAAGTCAATCGACTCAGCGTCTTCCATGCGCAGGCAGATCCAGGGCATGTAATCCCGTTTGAACTCGAACATCTCGTTGAACTGCTCTTCAACCTTCCAGTGCGTCAGTTTTTCGCAATCCAGCAGCATCACGCTGCTGGCCTTGCAGCGATCGACCAGACCCTTCGGCCCGGAACGCATGCGGCACATAATGGCTTTGCCGTGCATATCGCGCGACAGCAGATCCCAGATATCGGCGACAGCGAAAATATCCGGGTCGATGACAACGGCGCGGCCCTGGTAGCCCATCAGCTCCGGCGGCATGAAGCGGGTTGGCGTGAACGACTGCAGATCGTCATTCAGCCAGCTGCGTTTGACGCCATCACGCAAATACAGCTGTCCTTCACGCGCCTTGAAAAAGGGGAAATCGCGAGTGTGCATGATGTGCACATCAAAATCATCACTGTGCTCCGAGTTGCGCCGTAACGCATACTCGGCAACCAGTGCGCCTACGATTTGCTTGTGGTTGGTCTGGATGAAAACGCCGTAGTTCATTTAGAGTCTGGGCCTTGAAATGGATTGCTCGTCGAGTTTATCAGAATGCTGTATGTGTCTTAAACCCCACAATACAATCCCGCTATGCCAATCTGATCAGGCAACACCTGATGCTCTCCTCGTTACGACCTTACCATGCTGATAATAATGAAAGCAGCAGGACAGCTGCTTCATCAGTCCAGTAACGATATCCGGATTTACGTGTACAATCGCTGCCAACAAAAGAAAACGTTATCTCAGGATGTAGTGAAAATGGCGAATCGACTGCGCCACAGAGGGCCGGATGCAGGTGGTTTCTGGACCGATGCGGAGACAGGCATCGCATTAGGTCACCGACGGCTTTCGATTATCGATCTTTCGGCAGCGGGTGCCCAACCTATGCATTCAGCCAGTGGGCGCTACGTCATAGCCTACAATGGTGAAATCTATAATTTTTCTGCAACGAAGGCACGGCTTGAGTCAGAGGAATATCCTTTTACCGGTCACTCGGATACCGAGGTCCTGCTGGCTGCCATTGAACGCTGGGGGCTTCAGCAGGCGCTCGAGTCTGTCCATGGCATGTTTGCATTCGCGGTGTGGGACCGTGAAAAGCGTGAACTGTCTCTTGTTCGCGACCGTGTCGGGAAGAAGCCGCTTTATTACGGGTGGTGCGGTGATGCGCTGCTGTTTGCGTCGGAACTGAAAGCGCTTCGCTTCCACCCGGAGTTTGATGGCATGATCGACAGAAGCGCGCTTGGCCGGTTTATCCAGTATGGATGGATTTCCGAGCCTTTGTCGATCTATAAGAATATACGCAAGCTACAGCCTGGATCCTGCATCAGCATCAGGGCTGGCTCCTTACCCTGGACAAGTCAGTCACAAAACTATTGGGCGGCCAACCGGGTCATGGAGGCAGCCAGGAAAAAACCCTTTCAGGGTTCTTTTGGACAGGCTGCGGATCGTCTCGATGAGTTGCTGACACAGTCTGTCACCGAACGTATGGTGGCGGATGTCGATCTTGGGGCGCTTCTTTCCGGTGGTATCGATTCCAGTACGATCGTTGGTTTAATGCAGAAACACTATGATAGGCCCGTAAAAACCTTTTCCATCGGTTTTGCTGAGAAAAAATACAATGAGGCGGAATACGCATCAGCCATTGCACAGTATCTGGGCACAGATCACCACGAGCTTTATGTGACACCCAGAGAGTGTCTCGATGTTGTGGACAAGTTACCGACTATTTATGACGAGCCGTTTGGTGATATTTCACAAGTCCCGACATTTCTCGTTGCGCAAATGGCAAGCCAACAGGTAAAAGTTGTGTTGTCGGGCGATGGGGGCGACGAAACGTTCAGTGGCTACAAGCATTATCCCGATGGGCTGAAACAGTGGTATTGGTTCTCGAAACTACCGCACAGTCTGCGCAATCTGGCAGCAGACAGCCTCACCTTCGTTGGAGACGGTAGTTGGTATCTTTTCAAGCCTTCCGGAACTGCCGGGGACGGAAAACTGCCGGGCTGGCGAAAATTCGCCGGTAAACTACAGCGCAAAACCCGCAGCTGGCGCTCTGCAACACCACAGGATGTGTTGGCCAAGCATTTTGAGCGCACCCACCGACCTGACTCTCTGGTTATCGATGCCGCAGCGGGTATCAGCAATATGAATGATCCCGCTGTCTGGGCCCACGACGTCGACACGCTTTCTGCCATGCTGCATTTTGATTTTGTCGGTTATATGGTTGGCGACATACTGGTCAAAGTCGATAGAGCCACCATGGCCGTTGGATTGGAGGCCCGCTGTCCGATATTGGACACACGGGTTACCGAGTTCGCCTGGACCCTGCCACGCGATTTTCTCATGCATCAGACGGGTGGCAAGAGGATATTGAGGGAAGTTCTGCAACGTTATGTGCCGCGTGAGTTGACCGAGCGTCCCAAGCGGGGCTTCGGGGTGCCGATAGACGATTGGTTGAGAGGTCCGCTGAGAGACTGGGTAGAGGAGCTGATTTCGGTATCCAGGTTGCGAGCGTATGGGTATCTCGAGCCAGCGGCTGTACGGCGTCTTTGGGAGCAACACCTATGCGGCTGGCGAAACCACTCGAGTATTCTCTGGTCAATTGTTATGTTTCAGGCCTGGTTTCAAGAACTGGAGCGGGACCCCGTTTTCTGAAAACGGGGCAAGTTATTTGCGCTCCATGTGGGTTTGAACCATGATGGCTGTCGACCCTGGCTATAATGACTACACTTGGTACAAACGATTGACAGAAAAGGACTGTTCTTTGTGACCCGACTTAAGTCCAATGCCAGATCCCGGGCTGTCAGTCGCCGAGCGATCCTGGCAGGCAAAGCGCTGAGCAGCGATCAAACCATCACTTGGTTCCAGTCGCAGCTGAACAAAAAGCATTCAGAAAATCTCACGTCTACGACAGCTCAAACTGTTTGAAAAACGGGATCTGATGGTCTCGCTGCGAGGCGACTGGCATTTACTGTAAAAGTTAACGGGGCAGCAGTGAATTTATATAAAAGTCTTAAAGCTTTTTTTTATCCGCTATCTTCAAAACGCTCAAAAAAGCTTGCCAGATACAGTGCTGATTTCAGCTATCTTGTTTCTCCCCGTCGATCAGAGATTTCAGAACCAAGACTCAACCTGGTTATTCCAACAATCAACCAGGAGCTGGCTTTTGGAGGGATTAACACGATACTCCAATTCTGGAACGCAATTTCCGGCTTTTATAAAAACATACGAATAATAGTTATGCAGGAGCATAGCCCTAGTACTTTTACCAACTATTCCCAATATAAGTTTGTCTCACCAGAGGAAGATATAAATTATCCCAGGCAAATTGTATCACTAGTCAAAAACTCCGGAGATAGTCTTCCGGTAGGCGCCGAAGATATATTTATAGCGACATTTTGGACAACGGCTCATTTAGCCCAGCGACTGGCTTTATGGCAATCTCAAGAATTTAATCAGCCCATTAAACCAATCATTTATATGATACAGGATTTTGAACCTGCCTTTTATCCTTGGTCCAGCAAGTATGTACTAGCACTAAGTACTTATGAATATGAAAATCCAGTAATAGCAATTTTCAATACAAAACTGCTCCAGGAATATTTCCATCTGCATAACTATGCGTTTGACTATGAGTATAGTTTTGAGCCTACCCTTAATAAGGCGCTTCTGGACAAACTGTCAAAATTACAATCAAGTGGAAAAGTTAAGCAAATACTGATCTACGGTCGCCCTTCAATCGCCAGAAATGCCTTTAGCATGATTTTAGAGAGTATCCGTATTTGGCAAGAAGGTTTCCCAGAGGCGGGCGACTGGGAAGTTCTGTCTGCCGGGGAATCTCATCCCGATATACCGATCAAAGACCAGCTGGTTATAAAAAGTTTAGGCAAGTTAAGCATGGAGGAATACGCGCTTACACTGGCTAATGCCGCTATAGGTATATCTTTAATGGTTTCACCTCATCCAAGTTATCCTCCTCTGGAAATGGCTCATTTTGGAATGTGGGTAATTACCAATAATTTTGAAAATAAAAATCTTTCCCTGTGCCACGAAAATATAATTTCTGTTCCCGGTGCTTCCAGATGTTTCTCTCCTGAAGATATAGCCAGTCAATTAACTCTGTTGTGTCAACGGGTTACAGAGGATTCAAATGCGGGTTGGTCAGGTAAATCATACCTTGATCATTATCTTTCAGATCAGTCTCCTTTCCCATTCGTCAAAGATATATATGAAATTATAAAGGTTGGTCATACTTTGTAATCTTGGGGTTGATTTTCGTATAAAATTTCACTGTCATCCTGTTAACCGAAAATGGTGGGGGCCGCATTAAGCAGGCGTGGAAGCGGGAAGGGCGGTTAATGCCAGACATTTTTGTGCAGAGATTTGCCAATGAACCATCATGCTAAGTTTTCCCTATGAATCAGCATCCACGCCAAAACTGGTTCGAGCAGCACCCACGCAAGGCCAAGTGGCTGATATTCCTGATTTGTTTTGTGTTTGTTGAGGTCGCGTGCCGAATACTCGTTTTTGCCGGCCTGTTGCGCCATGAGATCTATCCGACCACCGAGGCTCCTACGTACTGGGCGTACATCGATCCGGTGGTAGGTATGTGGCATCCCCCGGATACATCTGCGCATCACGTTACCGACTGCGTTGACAAGTTCTATAGCACAAATTCTGCGGGTGCCCGGGATGCTGAGAGAGCCATTGAATCAACGGCCAAAAGGCGTGTGGTGGTGCTTGGTGACTCAATGGTTGAGGGCTATGGGTTGGATCGAAGCGACAGACTGACGGATTTGCTGGAAGAACGTACCGGGATCGAGCATTTGAATTTTGGTACTGGCGGAAGCTTCGGCACAGTACAGGAATGGCTCTATTACCGAGAGTATGCAAGTAAGTACGATCATAGCGAGGTATTTGTATTCGTGTTGCCCGCCAATGACTTTGACGACAATGATGTTGGTGAATTCAATCAGAAGTTGTACCGTCCTTACTTGCGCGAGACCGATGGCAGCTACGAGGTTTACTACCCGGTTGAGTTCGATGAGCGCAATATGTCGGTTCGGCCACTGTCGAAGGTGATCAGAAACACCATTCGCAACAATGTATACGTGCTGAACGCCTTGCGTTTGGGTATAGATGTCTTTAAGGAAAACTTCACCCAGGGCAAGCCTCTGGAAACTGCTAAAGAGGCCCGCTCCTATGATAATTTCTCGCAGGAAGATCTGCGCATGATGAAGTTTGCGCTAAACCGAATTTCGGAACTGGCGGGTGAGCGCACGGTATACCTCTTCACAATTCCTATTGAAGCGGATGTCGAATGGGTGCAGCGAGAAGGTTACCCTGCGGAACTGGTCCAAGAGTTATCAGCATTTGCGAATGAACGGAACAATGTGCAGTACCTGGATTTATTGCCGTACTTTGTCGAGTACGCGGAAACCAACGCAGTAGGGTTTCGGGACTTTAGCCTGGGTTGCGATCCGCACTGGGGTAAGCTGGGCAGTGAAGTTGCAGCACAGGCCGTCTACGACTTTGTGTATGTGGAATGAGCTTTAGTTGTCCTGGATCAGGGAGCTCTTATCAGGGATAATCCGGCTCGAGGGGGAAATCGTCAGGTAACCCGGATTTGGAAATAATGACAATGCGAGTATTGAAGAAATGAAGTTGCGTAAGCGCTGGACGAAAGTAGTGGATGCAGTCGCCATGCACGTATTGCCAATGAAGTATTACAATTTGTTACAGTGTTCTAAGCAGGGCCTATGGCAAAACTACTTCACGGATGCTGAGGCGGAGATTAAGGCGCAATGGGGCGAGACTATTTGGCCGTTGATCAAGGAGTTTGACTTTAACTCTGTGCTGGAATTGGCGCCGGGGGCAGGT
>CAMYIE010000047.1 GCA_947258405.1 uncultured Eudoraea sp.
AATATTTCTCCTTTAGTTTCCAAAATGGCATCGGTCATGTCTGCGTAATAAGACTTTATTAGGTCAAAATATTTCCTATGTCCCATCTGTTCTGCTATAGTTGTAGAGGATTTCATGTCAAGAAACATAAATATTCTCACTTCTTGTTTAGGCTCAATGTATTTACCATAGGAGTAATTATAAATTACCTTTTTCCCCAAATATGTAGTTATTTCAGAATAGAATAATGCGATATCCAATACTAATCCAAGATATAGTATTACACTCCAAAATGAGAATTCCTTTATAAAGACTATAAGGCTGTTTAAGACAACCGGATCCAATACAGATTTATTATAACGGAATGAATTAGTAACTAAGGTGAGAAAACAAATAAATATGATTAACAGGATAGTATAAAAGGATCCCTTAACAAATATCTTTTTCCAAAACGACTTATTCTCAAATCGCTTTCTTAACCAGCGTACTTCAATCCAGCCCTGTACTAATCCCATTAAAAAACTTCCCAGACTAACATAGATGAAAGAATTTTTAAAATCATATTTGTTACCCGTTCCGGGGTATATAGGAGAATCGGCAAGCAAGCCATATTCAAGAAAAACATAGATTAATCCGAATATAAACCAGATAATTCCAAACGTGAGAATCTCTCTTAAATAATGGTAATTTTTCTGGCTTAACATATCAGAGTAAATATAGGAAATCCTATAAAGAACTCGGATTTCACCTTTCAGAATAGCAACTATTGTTATTGATAAAAAAAACCTATTTTTAGTAACTAACGGTACAGATCCAAACTAAACCAATTAATATGTCGCAAATTTCTATTAGCTCAGTTAAACCCAGATTAACTTTTTGGCAGATCTGGAATATGAGTTTTGGATTCCTGGGAATCCAATTCGGTTTTGCCCTGCAAAATGCCAATGTGAGCAGGATATTTGAAACACTGGGCGCATCTAAGGATGAATTGCCAATTTTATGGCTGGCAGCGCCGGTAACCGGCCTTTTGGTACAGCCCATTATTGGGTATTATAGCGATAGAACCTGGCACCGGAAATGGGGCAGGCGAAGGCCTTTCTTTGCTATCGGAGCAATCCTTGCCACTATCGCCTTATTTGCCATGCCTAACTCAACAGCGCTTTGGATGGCTGTAATTATGTTGTGGCTTATGGACGCTTCAATTAACATAAGTATGGAACCATTCAGGGCATTTGTGGGTGACATGTTGCCAAATGAGCAGCGGACAAGTGGCTTTGCTATGCAAAGTTTTTTTATTGGTTTGGGAGCCATTATTGCCTCCGCCCTACCCTTTATAATGACGAATTGGTTTGGAATAGAAAATATAGCTGCGGATGGCGGTATCCCGGATTCTGTAAAATGGTCTTTTTACCTGGGAGGGATAGCTTACTTCACTGCCGTTATGTGGACAGTCTTCAATACTGAAGAATATCCTCCGGACGATATTGAAAAGCTTAAAAATGAAAATGCAGAGAAAGGAGTATTCAGCGGACTTAAAGAGTCCTTCATGGGAATTTTTAAAATGCCTAAAACCATGGTACAGCTTGCTTTTGTACAGTTCTTCTCCTGGTTTTCATTATTTGCTATGTGGATCTACACAACTTCAGCCGTAACCAGCCATATTTATAGCACTTCAGATACTGCATCGACATTGTATAATGAGGGAGCAGATTGGGTTGGAATATGTTTTGCTGTATATAACGGTATTGCTGCCCTTGTGGCCTTTTTATTACCCGTCGTTGCTAAGAAAATAAGCAGAAGGATGACCCATTTAATTGCACTTGTAATTGGAGGCATTGGATTGATCTCTATTTATTTTATTTCAGACCCAAATTTGTTGCTTGTATCCATGATAGGAGTTGGTATTGCCTGGGCAAGCATATTGTCAATGCCCTATGCTATGTTATCCAGCATCCTACCAGCTAACAAAATGGGATATTATATGGGAGTTTTTAACTTTTTTATAGTTATTCCACAAATTGTGGCGGCAGGTATCCTGGGCTTTATGCTAAAGTCATTTTTTGGCAATATTTCTATTTACGCACTAATTATAGGTGGCGTTTCAATGATCATTGCGGGATTCCTCTGTTTAATTGTTCAGGACAATGAAGAGGCTTTTGCTTCAGATATTGCAACCTAAATAACTGAAATATGACCTTAGTTGGGGTTATGGCTTCCATATAGTTCTTCTGATTGATTGCTATTATTATCTGCACTTAGGGTCCATAAAAATCCTAAAAAAATCCTATGAGCGATACAAAATTGCGTATCAATCCTTCCCTGGAATAAATTGATTTATTCAACTGTCCTTTAAATAAGATGAATAAGAGCCTGCTAAAAAAGAATACAATTCAAGTCCTATTTTCTACAGTTGGGTAAAGAATACTTAGGAATATATGTAAGTATTAAGAAGTTTGAACCATCATTAACAGTAAAAACAGCAATATGAAAACTTTAGCACTTATTTTAGGTTTATTTATTTCGGGTATTATTGCCAATGCGCAGGACACAAAAAGTGTCACCCTTACGGTCACTATTGAAAATGTAGAAAGTAATGAAGGTCAAATCCTGGCAGAACTCCATACTCAGGAAACTTTTATGAGAGGCCCTGGAATTCAACAATTTATGAGTAACGCAAAGACCGGGAGCATTTCCTTTGTTTTTGAAGACGTAAAGCCGGGTACCTACGCAATATCATCTATGCATGATATAAATGAAAATCAACAGATGGATTATGATTATTTAGGCATGCCCTCTGAAAAATATGGGATGAGTAATAATGAAAGGTCTATGGGACCTCCTACCTTTCAGGATGCGCAATTTGAAGTAGCGGAAGAAAATCTTGAGATAAATATTCGCTTTATAAGGTGACATCAGAGATAAAACTAAACACAAAATGCCCGCTTAATACGGGCATCTAGTTTTCTATATTGGGGGCCACTGAACAAATGAACAATGAGCAGCCCTGTTTCTAAATTTTGAAGAAGGTATTTTAAATTTCTTCTGCCAACCAGGCTTTCATCATCCAAACCGTTTTTTCCTGTTCGGTTATAAAATCACTCATCATTGAATTCGTACCCTCATCATTCGCCGCGTCGGAATCTGCCAGAATTTTACGTTCAATCAGAAGAAGTTCTTTTATGGAATCAATGATCAATTTAATCGCTTCTTCATCCTTCGTTACATTTTTACCTATTGGTACATTTGTATTTTTCAAATAATCATCAAAAGTATGAAGAGGTACTTCACCTAAGGTCAAAATTCTTTCCGCTACTTCATCCACTTTTATATTTGCATCGTTGTATAACTCTTCAAATTTAACATGCAGGTCAAAAAAACTTTTACCTTTAATATTCCAGTGTATACCCCTCAGATTCTGATAATACGTTTGAAAATTTGCTAACAGTTTATTCAAATCCGCGCTTAATGCCATGGATTTCTCTGCATCCAGGCCTATGCTATTTAACTTCGTCATAATTTCTTTATTTAATATAAAGTTAGTAAATATCCATCTCTTACAGTATAAGTTTTATTGATAGTTTTTATATTTGTATTGTTCAAAATTATGATAGATGACCATTACCCAATTGCAATATGTTTTGGCCGTTGCGGAATACCAGAATTTCACCTTGGCCGCTGAAAAAAGATTTGTTACACAGCCTACTTTGAGTATGCAGGTGCAAAAACTTGAGGACGAATTGGATGTACTTATTTTTGACAGAAGTAAGAAACCGATTCGCATAACAGAGGCCGGTCAGAAAATTGTGGCGCAGGCCAAGAACATAGTCAACGAAGCAGAACGAATCAAGGATATTGTTGATCAGGAAAAAGGGTTTATTGGCGGTGAATATACTCTTGGTATCATTCCAACAATTATGCCCACTTTGCTACCCATGTTCCTTAAAACATTCATTAACAAGTACCCGAAAGTAAATTTGATAATTAAAGAGCAAAGTACAGAAACCCTCATTAGAAATATACAGGAAGGGCATTTAGATGGTGCTATTGCCGCAACACCTCTGAAAATAGAGTACATAGTAGAAAGACCCCTATACTATGAACCTTTTGTAGGGTATGTGCCCAGGAACCACAGACTCAGAGGAGCAGATAAACTAGATCCGGCTGATCTCGATATTAGCGACATTTTATTGTTAAAGGACGGTCATTGTTTCAGGGATGGGGTAATTAATCTGTGTAAAACACCAAAAAAATATGAAGATGAACATTTTCAGCTTCAAAGCGGAAGTTTTGAAACATTGATCAACCTTGCGGATGAAGATATGGGAATGACCTTATTACCTTACCTCAATACCCTGGAATTAGATGAGAAAAAAAAGAAAAATTTAAAATATTTCAATAAGCCTTCGCCAGCAAGGGAGGTAAGTCTTATTTATCACAAAAGCGAACTTAAAATTCAGATTACAAATGCATTAAAAGACGTTATTTCAGGAATTGTTCGTGGAGCTATTACCTTTCAGGATGTAAAAATAATTAGTCCCATCCCTAAAAATTAAAAGCCACCTTTGAGGTGGCTTGTGGGTTATTTTTTTAGATAGATTAGTGTGGGTTGCAGCTCTGGTTTATCCGTAATAAAAACTTGCAACCAGGCCTTTAACTCTTCAATTTCTTCAGGCAATAGTTTAGAAATTGCTTTTTTAAGTTCTTTACTGAAGAGTTTAACATCAAAACTTACTTTTTGGAGTACTGTTTTATAATACTCCAGCATAGATTTTGCCATATTAAGAGCTTATTTTAATTAGATTGTTACATCAAAAATAACCAAAAAAAGCTTTGCATTATTGTATGGTTTTCGTTAAAAATTGGATAATTTCATGTTAAAATCTATTTTAATTCTAACTAAGTACTTGATTTTAAATTGAGAAGAATCCTAAATATTTATAGCTTAATACTGTTATCAGCGCTTCTTGGAGCCTGTGCTTCCGGTAAAAAGTTAAATAAAACTGTGTCTACTGCACTCAATCCTGCAACTTTCGGAAATCATTTTTCGGGGATAATAATCTACGATCCAATATCCGGTGACACATTATACCAACTTAATAGCGAAAAGTATTTTACACCGGCAAGCAATACAAAAATCTTTACCCTTTATACATCCTTATTACTTCTGCCCAAAGATGTTCCGGCATTAAAATATTGCCATGTTAACGACTCCCTGTTTATAGAGGGCACAGGTAATCCTTCACTTTTACATCCATTTTTAAAAGATAGTTCTGTTGTCCACTTTTTAAAAGGCCATA
>CAMYIE010000048.1 GCA_947258405.1 uncultured Eudoraea sp.
CCGCCTCAGGCGGACGGGAGTTTCCGCCAGTGGGCGGACAGGCAAGTCTCCCTCTCGCTACAGTAAAAAGGCCTCTTTTTGGAGGCCTTTTTTAATTGAAAATGGAAAATTAAAAGTTGAAAGTTGTCGGAGCGTATTGTAAATACTGATCGAGTATAATGATCGTCAGTAGCGAAGACCCTGTAAATTGCAGAGCAATTCTGCATGGGAAGTTGGAAGCTCGGAGCTGTCTTGGAAGCATCTAATAAGGCAAGTATTGAAGGTTTTTAGAAATAACGATGCCGCAAGCGGAAGTGCGTTCACCAAAGGTGAAAAGAGCATGGAGCGTTAGCGGCATCAGTGGTTTTGCCTTTGGCAAAAATATCCTATGAAACCTTCTTGTCCCGATAGCTATCGGGATTGGTTCATTTTGTATCAAGACAAAATGAACTATAAGGAATTTAATTTCGAATAAGGGTTTTCCTTTTGAACCACTAAGCTAGGAAGATAACTAGTTTTATGAGCTTCAGATGCCTTCCCTAATCATGTAAAATTCTATATCTTTAAGATATTATCATTTTAATATCAATTGTTTAACACTGGTATCATCTTAAATTAATGAATTTTGAAGAATATCCTTGTAGCTGTCGATTTTGACAACAAAGAAGAACAATTGCTAGCCAAAGCAGTTGAATTCTCAAAGGCATTCAGCGCTAAAATATGTCTTATACATGTTGCTGCGCTTAGCTCTGACCCGTTTGGCTATGGCACTGACCCGGAACAGAACCGCAATTTTCGTGCGAAAGAGCTAAAAGTAGAGCATAGGCGCCTGGAAAAATATTCAAAAGACCTTGAGGCCAAAGGAATTGAAGCTATTGCTCTACTGGTTCAAGGGTCAACAGTAAATACTATACTAGATCAGGCCAAAAGTGTAAATGCTGACTTGATTATAGCAGGATATGAAGAACATAGTTTTTTCTATGAGGCACTGATTGGCAGTGTATCGGCTAAGGCTGTCAGAAAGTCTAAAATACCTTTGCTGATTGTGCCATTAAACTAAATGGGTATGAGTATTTGTCCAACGCTGATTCGTATATCTTTATAAGGCTTTCTCTAATTAGAGTAATTGATCTACTACTTATAAGCTGGTTTCCAGCTTAAACCAGGGTTAAAATGACTTCTCTCCTATTCTTTCCTCTCAAAACTAAAGCTAGCCAAAGCGGGATTTACAGTAGTTCCATCTCCTAAAGGTGCACTGGTGATCCGGCTGATGTTTTCTGCCGGATTTGTATCACTATTGGGCGAAGTAAAAGAGGTGCCATTATCCGTGCCTGAGTCATATGATTTGGCCTGCAGAGTAAGAGTTTCCACAAACTCACCCCTCGTATATAACTCCACATCCCTCACCGCAACAAACCAATCCGGGCTGGGGGCAATCATACTCACAATAGTAACCAGCGGATAGTCTGAACTCACTTCGATCTCAAAACTTCTTTCCGCCGTGCCACTTCCCAAACCTCCACCACTAAAATAATCCAGGGCCATGCTAGTTGTTATTAAACTCTGTACTTCGCCCGCCAGGGCTCCGTTACTTCCGTTTTCGGCCATATCTTCTATCCCTTCTGAAGCCAGGCTGCCTGTTTCAAAGATTTGAGCCCCGGACTTGTGTACCATTCCAACAGCCGAAGAGAAGTGATCTAGTCCTGTCGGAAAATCAAGTGGGTGTTTTGCCGGGCTCCAATTACCCCTAAAAGTAACGGTATAGGTAGCGGTCTCAATCTGAGCTGGAAGTACATAAATGTAGTCTGATTTTGTTTCCGTATCACTACCTCCGCGATTAGAGCCAGTCAGGGACACCGAAAAGCTACCGGGAGTATCATATGTAACACTTGGATTGGATTCGGTGCTGGTCTCAGGACTTCCGCCCGGAAAACTCCAAAGCAATTCTTCTGTGTTTAAGGCTGCACTGGTAAAACTAACTGTTTCGCCTACACTGACAAATAAGTCATCGGAAGTGAAATTAACTATGGGTAATTCGAGACCTGATTTAAGTTCGGCAGACTCAGATTCTTCACTACAAGCCCAAATAAATACAAGTGATAGGATGGTTAAAAAGATCTTCTTCATAACAATTTAGGTCTAAAGCCCTGGTTTATCTACGATCTTTAACCCTTCACGGATTATTTTAAAAGGTAAATAAGCTGAAAATAATAAGATAAGAGCGTACTTTCGCAATTCTTACAGATCGATCAGGATGCGAAAATTATTAATTCCCATCTTTTTTTTACTCTGTCTCCAGGCCCCGGCCCAGGAATTACCGGAGCGCCAGACATACAATAACGTGCAGTTCTGGACCAGTGTTAATGGTAGCTGGCGACTATCTAAGCGTTGGGGACTGATCTCAGACTTCCATCTCCGGCGGGATAATTTTATCCGCGATCCCAACTTTTATTTTCTCCGACTAGGTGCTGCCTATTGGATCAACGACCAGTTTTCCGTGGTTGGAGGTTTTGCTGGTTTATGGCTCGCCACTGATACCGACCTCGGTACGAAATTTGCCCTTGAGCGCCGCACCTACCAGCAGATCCTGTGGAGGGCCAGGATCAACAAGACAACCTTCCTGCAACGAATCCGCATCGAGCAGCGTTGGCATCAGGTACTGAATACCGAAAATGCTGAAGTAGACCGGGTCCGGTATTCCAATCGCTTCCGCTTCCTCTTTTCAGCCGCTATCCAGGTATTTGAGAATCCGAAATTGCCAAGGCCTACACTTTCAAATGAGATCCTTTTCCATGTAGGGGAGGAAATTGTATATAATACTTTTGATCAGAACAGGCTTTTTCTGGGATTCAATCAACGGCTTAACAAGAACTGGACTGTAGAT
Organism: uncultured Eudoraea sp.; assembly: GCA_947258405.1. Lineage (GTDB taxonomy): Bacteria > Bacteroidota > Bacteroidia > Flavobacteriales > Flavobacteriaceae > JAHEJJ01. The sequence continues at coordinate 2,864 of CAMYIE010000048.1, forward strand.
TACGGCTATATGATGGTGTACCAGCAACGGTATTCAGGTTTTGAATACGACTTAAATCATACGATCAGGCTTTTCTTCTACTTCTCCCCAGACCTCAGGAAAAAAGTTGATGAGGAATTACCACACTATCCGGTTGGCGGCATTGAGTAATTGCTGTGAGCACTTGGTGGTGGTAGTTGGCATCAGATAGAATTAGGTAGCTTGAAACTATTTACCGCCATGGAATATCCTAAAATCCTAAACCATGCCAGCCCCAGTGGATTTTATCGAAAACATAGCTATTTTCGTACAAATTATGATGTGAACATTTCATATGTTTTATAGATTTTCATATTATTTAATTGACTAATTCATTATAATCCAAAAGCTTGAATGCAATAACAATCAAATCAAATACTATTTAAATGTTTCCCAAATCAACTCTTTTAGTTTCATTATTATTCTTAATTGCTTGTATTTCATGTAATAGCGATGAAAACGCGGGTAGTTTTAAGATAAATGGTTTCGTAATCTATAATGACGAAGCTGCAGACCAGGTCAATGTGATGGTTGACGATAAATTCAATCTTTCGGCCACTACTGATTCAACCGGCTATTTCGAAATTACCGGGGTGCCTCAAGGTGATCATGTTTTAACCTTTAACAAGACCTTTGTAGAAGATGACGAGAGCGCAATTTTTAGTGAAAAGTCGATAAATGTGTCTATAAATGAAGACACAGAAATTAATGAGGTAAGACTTCCTAAGGGTGTTGAATTATTCGATATCGTGGTCATCGACATCACACAGGCTGAAATCTCATGGAGTGCTACAGATGATCCCGAATTTAGGGAATACAAGTTGTATCGGCACGATTCTTCGGGTTTAGATGAAACTACTGGCACGTTGATTCATGTCTCCACCTCCTTAGAAGATACTTCATTTATTGATGAAGACTTAAATCCATTTCAGACTTATTATTATCGAGTTTATGTGATGGATGATTTTGGAAGAATTGGAGGGAGCAATATTGTCAGTTTTACAACTGACAATATTGAACTCATTCAAAATGGAGGGTTTGAAGATGTCCAATCAAATGGCGATCCTGAGATCTGGACTTTGATCCAAAACGATCTGAATGAACCTGGTAATTCCATTGTACTGAGTGATGAAGCTTTTGAAGGGGTAAATTCAATCAAGTTTCATCATGATTCGGATACAGGTTGCTGGGAGCAATGGATCTATCAGCCCGTTGATAACAATTTATACACAGCAGGTGCAACCTATAGAATGAGTCTGGCATATAAGGGGAACTTTACCGAAGATGTCATTATGAGCTTATTCTTAAGAAACTCTACTATAGATATTTGGTTTCCTATCGATATGGCTTTTGACGCTAATGGAGGGTGGCAAGAGTTGTCCTTTGAATTTGCCATGCCAGATGATATTGGTAATAACGCCATAAGCACCAACTTTCATTTTTGTCTCCAGGGCATCAAAGACTGGTGGATAGACGATATTCAAATTGAAAGAATCGACTAAGTCTCTATTTATTTTTTCTATTACACAGTTCTTAGTCTGGATAATATTATCTGCCAATTCAATATATGCAAAAAAGAACGGTACACTGACCTAGTGGATGTGTAAATCACAGCCATCGCCTTCTTGTATTAGTGAACAGGATGCGGGAATAAGAAATGATGAATTTAAAGCGAATTCAACTGGATTGAGTTCCCGTTACTAACCAAATCGATCTACGACCTCAAATATTCCAGAACATTGTTTTCGATCCGTGCTTGAATATTTGATATATCGGCTTTTAAGAATTCTTCACCTGTGATATTTTCATATAGCTCAATATAGCGTTCTGAGACTGTTTCGATATAAGCATCGCTCATTTCAGGTACCTGCTGTCCTTCCAG
>CAMYIE010000049.1 GCA_947258405.1 uncultured Eudoraea sp.
CCCTGTAGGAATAACGATGGGAATTGAATAAATAGAAACCAACCACGCCCAGGGATAGAACCCGCATATTGGGGAGTTGTGGTTGTACATCGCCTGACCAATCTGTAAAATCTTCGGGGTTTTCATTGTAATATCCTTTGTACGCTTGAAAAAAACCATCGCCTCCCACTTTCCTGCCATACAAACTCCCCTGGATATCGAGGCGTTGGGTCTTACCAAACTTGCGCTCGCTATTTGCCGATATGGGGGTGTTAAATGCAAGCCCGAGACCAAATCTCTTGTAATTAAACCCAATTCCCAGGTTGGTGGCTCCATTAGGCCTTAGCCTCAAGCCTTTTTCCACCAACTGGTTTTCAATGGTAAGTGAATTCGATTTACTAATGGTATAAACCCTTAATAGAAATTTGTCCGAATAATCGAGGATATAGGTTGAATCCGATTCCTGCCCCCTACTCGAAGGACCCTGAAGTAGCAGTAAGATCAGCAATATTCTATAGGTTGTTCCGGTGTCCAGCATATTCATCAGGTACAAAGTTAAAGCGTATTCCTTGGATTAAGCTGGTTTTCAAAACTACATCCAATAATATCTCATCTGTTGTTCAGAACGATTAAGAAAATACTTGTTGTGGTGGGGGTAATTAGTAATTGTTGATTGTTGATTGCTGATTATCAATTAACCATTTTCAACTTTCCATTCTCCATTTTCAATTATCCATTTTCAACTTTCAGTTTTCCATTTTCCATCCCCTACATCCAACTTTTCACCTTTCATCTTTCATCATTCATCTTTCACCTTACATCTTTCCCTCATCCCTGTTTACTCGCATACTTCCCCACAATAACTGCCACCACCACAGCAATATAAAATTGGCCTGTTATCGCCATGATCATCGACAGTGATTTCGCTACGGGTAGCTGAGGGCTGATATCCCCATAGCCCACAGTAGTCATAGTGATCATGGTATAATAGACCAGGTTCATCTTCTCACCCTCAGCAAAGGGATAGGATCCGGGAAAGACCCGTTGTACAAAACCTACCATGCTGAAAAACAAAATTCCCAATAACAAGTAACCGTTTACGGCCTCAAGGATGGTAAACAGCGAAACCGATTTTTCAGCCATTATTGCACCAATAACACGAGCGACGATATAGATAATAAAGAGGTTGGTCGTTACCATGGTCAGGTAATTCAAATAAATAAAATCGGTGGTGCGCATGGCCACTTCGATCACGATCAGCACAATACCCAAAAAGACCAGCTTCCTTGATATAGTAGAAGCTGCAAGAAAAATAATGAAGGATATAAGAAGAATGGGCAACAAGGTTGTCTCTAAATTCAATGTCGGTATTACAAACACAAAAAAAGCGAGTGCTACCAACAATAAGACAGCGGTCAGTCCACGGTCATCTATTACTTTTTTAATGCTTGCTAACATATCTAATGGTTCGTTACTGTATTTGCCTTAAACCTTCAGGATTGAAATTTACGGCACAAAACTATTTATTTTGACGTATAGTGCTTTCTTTTTTTAAGCAACCAGATAAATACAGGAGGAAGGAGGAACCACGCCAGAGTCCATGCCAGCGGTCCCACAAAGGCAAGGCCCACATTAAAAACAGCTGTCAAGGGTTCCATTAGATTGGTTTTGGTCACCTGTTTGATTTCCTCTTCGGTCATTCCTTCCCGAATAAGGCTATTTTTGGCAGCATATTTCCATAAGCCGATGCTCATAAATCCTGCTATAGCCAGACTCGCAGCCTGCAGTGCCGGAGAAGATTTGGTCTCCAGGTTGGGATCGGCAATGGCGAAATAGACAAATAGTACCACAAAGAACAACTGGACCAGGGATAAAGCCGCATGGGTATAGTTGGTTTTTGCCAGATGTTTAAAAATACCGGTGTTCTGGTTCCAGTACAATAGTGCTAATCCGGCTCCGATAATGATCCGTAGGAGTTCCGTTTTGCCATCCCATAAATGGCTCAGCAGTCCATAAGGCTTTTCCGTCCAGGTCATTTCTTCAAAATGAGGCAGGTACTGACTCAAGATATGAAAAAAGATCACCGCATACACCACGTCGATAAAACGGCTTAGCCTTCTTAGATAAATGGTATCGGGGGCAATATTGGGTATATTCATTTTCTTTGAATTTTTGGTTAGTGATAATTAAAAGATAAATTCGATCAGAAATCGAAGATCGTATACTGTACCATTGGTAGGGCGAATCACATTCTTAAAAAATTGTGTCCCCAAATTCAAAGTTGTTTTTGACCCCAAAGGGAATTGATATTCCGCACCCCCTCCCAAAGGTAAATATACTTTTTCTCCTGCAGGTTTGTCCCAGTATACCGAAATCCCATAGGGCTCATATATAAGGTCGAAACGCTTGGCAAGGTTATAAATAACAAAGGGTTTGATCATGAGCATATTTACCGGTTTGCGATCAGTAGCACCGGCAAAAGACCAGACCTGCAACGCAATGGCCCCGGCAAACCAGCGGCCGCTTTCAAATTCATAATCAAAACTAGGTCCGGCAGACCACTTGCCACTACCCAGGGTTTTATCAGTTGCAGTAGGCAGCATGGCAGCAAACCCCAGCGTAAAATGGTGTTTGCCATGATGTTTACCCCTCCTGGCAAACCAAAATGCGCTAAGCAGGTCATTGATGCCATTGGCGCCATCTGTCCTGTCCGGGTTACCCGGGTTTCCATTTGGCCGACCCGGGATCACCCTGGGATATGAATTTACCTCAAAGTAGGCGATATTCTTAATATTGTATGGGCCTATATTCAAATAACTCTCCAATTCAAGACCCAGGGTCTTGGCATCGTCTCCGGGGTCATTGAGAAAACTGAAAAATGGCCAGGTTCTTTGAGATCCAACCCTGAAAAAAGGCGTATCCCCCTCTTCCTGATGTTCTCCTTCCTGATGTTGGTTCTCCCCTCCTCCTTCTTTATGTCCCTCTTCCTGAGCCATCAGTGGCAAAAAGCAGCAAAGGCTAAAGACTATTAGGCTGGATGTTGCTATTTTTTTAAGCATGTTTTTGGTTTTATCGATCACTAGTCTGGTTCGTATTGATCAGGTCTGGTTATTTACCTCCTCCTACCGGCATGGTATAGGTGAGGTTTAGTCTAAATGAGGTCTGAACCGCAGGTCCTTCCCAGTTTTTATAGATCGCACTGGTCTGGTACTCGGCATAGGCATTGATCGATCCTTTTTCCAGTACCCATACCTTCCCAAATCGAAGCCCTATGGGCAGGTAAAATTTCGACGTATTCCAGTCATACAGCGCTACCATATCCCCATTGCCCACGTAGTATCCCGAAGTACCAAAAGTATAATTCAAAAAGGGTGCGATTCCCAGCGGGTTAGTGTCTGAAGTACCCGGTGGCAAGGCACTGGGATCGATAGCACGAAAGGATTGTGTGAGCAATACCCCATAGAACAACTGGCCTGAAGTGTTCACTACTGCTCCGGACAGACCGTAACCCCATTCATCCCGGGCTACATCCTTATTTCCCGGCAGGGTCACGAGAGGTCCTATACCAGCCCTACCGGTACCCCAGTCGGAAAAACTGGGTATGATCAGGGCAAAGATCTCTGTATTCCCCAAACCATTATTTCCGGTATTCGCGTCTTCATAATGACGAATGGTTACCCTCGGAAGGATGGTAAGACCTTTTAACGGAATAGGTGCCACAATCCGCAGTTGTACATAGTTGTCCAGGCCCGCCCGTCTTGGCGCACCATTAACGATGTCGCTGTAATATCTGGGCATGAACTGATAGGCAAACTGGAAACTCCATTGCGTTGCCGTGGCGTCCAACGCTTTGGAAGTGTCGTCCTGTTGAGGTTTATCGCCTTCTTCAGTATCCTGAGCCATTACAGGCATTACTATGAGTACTAATGCCAGAACAAATAATAATTTTCCCATAGTATTTCTTTTATGTGTTGTTTAATGTTCTTTTTACTGCAATTATATCATAAAGGAATAATCCGTTTAGCTTTTCCCAAAACTCACCTCCCAGGATAAACAGACTCAGCAAGAGCATAAGATCGGTGGTAATAATCCACCCGAGCGGGATTTGCTCGAAAACCGGAAAATAATGAGCCAGATAAGGCTGCAGGAATCCAAGGATAATCGGTATAGCAAAGAATAAAGAGCCAATAAAATGCCGTGTACGGCTTACCTTCTGGGGTGAAATTACAGTGAGCAGTTTCATGGCTTTGGCCTTGAAGTATTGATACCCGCTCTTGCCCATGATAGACACTGCCAGGATCATAAATAATTCCGGGATCCCAAAGGCCAACAACCCGCTAAGTACACTCACCATCGAAGTTGAAAGACCGGACTCCAGTACAAAAGGGATCAGCAGTGGACTTAAAAATCCGCTGATCAAAACTGTGGCCCCAATAATCAGTCGAGTGCGTTGACTTTTAGTCATATTCATCGTAAATTTTTAACTACTCATAATAGGTATTAACATAAGACATTTAAGGCCACTCCGGTATTATCACCCCCCATGTTGTAACATATGTTTCAGCAATTCCTGCGAAGGCCTGCCGGTTTCCAGCAAACCATATTTTTGTTCATATAAACGTATGGCGTTTTCTGTTGCCGGTTGCATCTGTCCGTTTATGTCACCGGGATCGAAATCCATACGCATCAACGACTTCTGTATCTCGAGCACAGTTCCGGTTTCAAATTCTTCCTGGGCAGACTCCTGTTTTTTAAGGCGTTCCGTCTCCGCTATTTGCTGT
>CAMYIE010000050.1 GCA_947258405.1 uncultured Eudoraea sp.
TAACCTGGCCATAGGGGCGGGGATTTTCTTTCTGGTACTTTCCGGCGGTTTTTATAGTCGGTGGCGCTATGTAAGGAAATCGAAAGCGATCATTGAAAAGGAAAAGGATCGCTCGGAGAACCTGCTGCTGAATATACTTCCTTCGGAGATCGCCGAGGAGCTGAAACTTAAAGGCAGTGTAGATGCCCAGGATTTTGACCAGGTGTCCGTTCTTTTTACAGATTTTAAGGGCTTTACCTCTCGCTCTGAGAAGCTCACGGCCAAGGCACTGGTCAGTGAGATCAACGAGTGTTTTAAGGCTTTTGATCATATCTGTGGTAACTACAATATAGAGAAGATAAAGACCATAGGGGATGCCTATATGGCGGGTGGCGGATTGCCGGTCCCTTCTGACGATGCGGTAAAGAACACCATTCTGGCCGCCCTGGAGATGCAAGACTTTATGCAGAAAAGGGCCATCGAGAAAAAGGCAAATGATGAGATCCCGTTCGAGATGCGGGTAGGTATTCATACCGGCCCGGTAGTAGCAGGTATAGTCGGCGTGAAAAAGTTCCAGTACGATATCTGGGGTGATACGGTGAACACCGCCTCGAGGATGGAGAGCAGCGGGGAGGTGGGTAAGGTGAACATTTCACAAACCACTTATAATATCATCAAAGACGATCCGCAATTTGCTTTTGAATCCAGGGGCAAGATCAAAGCCAAAGGAAAAGGGGAGGTGGAGATGTATTTTATTTCAAAATCAAGGGATGTGAGCTAAAAAAAGGAATTACCTCCCCCACTAGTAAGTTACCGTTGACCGGATTAAAAAAGAAAAGTACAACCAACTTAGGTTTTACGGTATTGGGTGGGGGCTATCGCCTCCTCCGCGCATATTTAATTTAAGGTTTGAGACTGCAAATTGCTAGCATTTAACTGTTTTCTAATTCCAATCTGACTATATCCGATTTGGCAGAAAGTGAGGGATAAAAGATTTAGCAGGAGAGATAATTCCCAGCGCAAGGGTTTTGAAAAAAATAAGTCTGAAAGACTTAATCTTATGTACGAGTTATTAATTGTTGTTTTTATCTTGTCACCCTTATTTTAATATTAATGTTTTGTTGATGCCTCTATGAAAAACGTCTTAATCCTTGGTGCAGGCATGTCGGCTACTGACCTGATTTCGTATATGTTAAATCATGCTGAAGAATTTAACTGGTATGTGACGGTCGGAGATATTTTGATAGAAACTGCAAAAATAAAAATAGGGGGTCACCCAAGGGGGAAAGCGGTATACTTTGACTGCTATGATAATTCTATTATGGAGCGTTATATTAAGGAGGCAGACATTGTAATCTCGTTGTTACCTCCTGGTATGCATGCTTCTGCTGCGAAAATTGCTCTTCAATACAATGCCCATGTGGTAACAGCCTCCTATGCCAGTCAGGAAATGATAGATATGCATGAAGAAGCAGAGGAAAAAGGTCTCACTTTTCTGAATGAATTAGGAGCTGATCCGGGAATCGATCATATGAACGGAATGCGTTCTATAGATAAAATCAGGAAAAAGGGAGGGGAGCTATTGGCCTTTACGTCATACTGCGGTAGTTTGGTTGCCCCTGAGAGCAATGATAACCCATGGGGCTATAAGTTTACATGGAGCCCAATGAACGTTATCCTGGCAGGTAGTTCAGGGGCATGTTATTACAAAAAAGGCAATTTTCGCTGTATCCCATATCATCGTTTATTTACCAATCCAAAAGTTATAGAGATCCCAGGTTTCAGGGAGTTTGAAGCGTACGAAAATCGTGATTCCGTAGTCTATAGAAAAAAATACAAGCTTGATAATATTCCAACATTTATACGGGCAACACTGCGTTATTCTGGATTTTGTGATGCATGGAATATGCTTATTAAATTAGGATTAACGGCCAATAGCTATCATATAGAAGGCAGTGAGAATATGACCTACCGCCAATGGGTTGCATCCTATCTGCCAGATAATAATGCGAGTCTTGAACATGCACTGGCAGATGTCCTGCAAATAGAGAGAGAAGGAGAACTTCATAAACAATTGCTCTGGACCGAACTGCTGTCCGACAGACCAATCAGGCGGGTAAACGGCACACCAGCCGAGATACTTCTGGATTTACTGCTGGATAAGTTGAAGTTTAATCATGGTGATACGGATATGCTGGTTTTTTACGAGAGGATAGAATACAAGCTCCGGGGCGAATTATTTGAACATATATCTTATTTGGTAACCAAGGGCCTGGATTATGGGCATACGGCCATTTCTCGTACGGTGGGATTACCCGCGGCAATTGCCGCAAAATTAATCCTCCTAGGAGAAATTAACAGCCGTGGTGTGTTGTTTCCATGGTCTAAAGAAGTCTATGAGCCTGTGCTGGATGAGCTGGCAGAACTGGGCATTACTTACACCTCGCAGGATAACAGGATAGAGCATTCGCAGTATGAATAATGGGCTTGAGTCGTAGTCCATATATCTTGAAAAAAGAAAAGTAAGACCGACTTAATTCTTACAGGATGGGTGGGGGCTATAGCCTCCTCCCCACATACTCAATTTAAGACTTGAGACTGCAAATTGCTAGCATTGATTTGTTTTACTTTTTCAGACCAAATTTCTCCGATTTGGCCAACATAGTGAAGTTTAAGAAGCTTAATCGGGAGGGATCGGTGAGTCCCAACTGAATGTCATAAAATAGGAAAAGCAAGCCTGAAGGACTTGCTGCCTTTGTTTCTTTAATCTTAGTTGAACTTCACTAGAATAATTCAGGCTTTATCGGGCTGATGATCAAGGTCATATTTTTCAATTGTGAAGGGAATTAAATTTAACAATCATATCATAGAGAAAATAAAAGATTCACTATTGGCAAAATATCTTGAGAATGAAATCATTATCGATGAAGCATATTTATAAAATTGTTTTAATTATTTGCAGTCTGAGCTTGATAGTTAGATGTGAATCGGAAGAGTCCTCATTTTATTTAACAAATAGTGACTTAATTAGAAGCTGGGAAGTGGTAAGTATCTCTCCTGGTTGGTATAGTCTTTGGACTTTTAGAGAAGATAATACATATGACTGGTATTGTAAATGGCCAGACCGTTATGATATAACCAGTTCGGGTTCTTTTTCTATTACTCAAAACAAATTGCGCCTAACTGGGGTTGTACCGGATAATAACATTCTAGATAGCGTTATTGAGTTAATAGTCACGGATGATAAGAAGCAATTTGGTTTTTATGATAGTGAACAAAATGAATGGATATATCAAATAATTAAATCAGAACCTGACTATGCTAGCAGTATTGCATTTTACGAACTAGAATCATACTCAGAGGACTGCCTATTTAGACCAGGTGGTACAACATGTTTAGGATTCTCAGATGGCTATATTTGGCTCGTTTATGGGTCAATTAGAGGACCGGGCGAAAACTATGTTAGCGAAGGTAGATATGTTGAAGTGGTTCTTGGCTGGGAGGGATCTTCAGATTACAGAGTAGAGTATCATCATATAGTCAATACTAATTTGGTTAAGAAAGTCCCGAAATATTTTATTAAACAATAGGTGCTTTGCTTCGTTTATTTTGGACAAGCAAAAGAAATGAAGATTAAAAATCCTAAGCAGGAATTACTCATCACTTTGCGATTTCGTGAGTCCCGCCCGAACGATTTGAAGATAAAAACCAAGCTTTCTAGCTTGGTTTTATTGTTTCATCCACATAGGCTCAAACAGGTTTGACCATGCTCCTAAAACAAAAAACCAGTGCGTTTGCACTGGTTTTTATCTATTCGTACTCGAGGCGGGACTTGAACCCGCACGGACATTACTGTCCATTGGATTTTAAGTCCAACGTGTCTACCAATTCCACCACTCGAGCATCTTACTCGCTCCTCGTGATTTTCGACACACCAGTTGTTCGGCGTGTCTACCTCCCGATAACTATCGGGACCACCACTCAAGCTTCGTCAGCCAAAGCTTTTCAGCCTCCGTAGCTGAGATACTTCAGCGAAGTAGGCTAGCGAAGGCTGGCTCTTCGTCCAACGTAACCCCGATAACAATCGCGGGCGAAGGAGGACACTTTGTCCTTCATAGCTTTAGCGTAGAAGGATATAAAAAAACGCTGGCGGGCAGCGTTTTGAGCGAAAAACGGGATTCGAACCCGCGACCTCCACCTTGGCAAGGTGGCGCT
>CAMYIE010000051.1 GCA_947258405.1 uncultured Eudoraea sp.
TAGTTTTTACCTGCCAGCAATTTGTAGAAATAAACGGCCGATTCTCGCTTTATCTTTCCCTGAAGCAGGTCCATATCTACCTCGCCACCTTCCTGTTGCGAGGTAAAAATAGAATGCTGAACGATCTGAATAATTTTATGAACGGCCTGGAATTCTGCGATATAGGTAGTCATTAGAAGAGTGAAATTTCTCGATGATTATATGGAAGGGTGTTCTGGATTAGGTACCGGTGAAGGTACAATAATAGACTATGTTACCATTAGTCTGAGACTGGAATTTGAGAATTGCTTGTACAGTACGTCAAACGCTGAAATTGAGCTAACCAAATCCCTATAATGATTTTGTACACGACTGGATTATATCAGTAACAATATTCACTTGCCAATCGAAAAAACCCTTTAAGCAAGATCGGTATTGCCACGGGGAATTCACCTTTGGGGATGTATCGCCGTATCGCAAAAGCTCAGAACCTGACTACCACTAGCCTTACCTTGTTCCAATTGGATGAAAGGGTTGGACTGTCGGACTATCATCACAGCACTACCCATTATATTGAAAAGGAGGTAAGGCTTCCATGGGGAGTGACTAAGAAAACACCCATTATTTCTATTCGGATTTTAGGCTGCCCAATACTAAGGCTAAGGAGGTTGCCGCTTTGATGCAAAAAAAGCTCGACAGTCATGGTCCGCTGGACCTACTGATATTCGGAATGGGAAAAAACGGGCATTTGGGCTTTATAGAGCCCGCTAAAAAATGGCCTCCCCGGGGAATGTTATGTTTCTACCCTGTCAGCTTCTACGCGACAGCACGAGATGATCGGTGCAGAGCAAACACCTCCTGAATTTGGCGTCACCATGGGCCTCCAATCTATCCTGGAGGCCAAAGAGATCCTGTTTCTTGTGACCGGAACCGGAAAATCGAAGGTTTATGCTGAACGGCATAACAAAACTATCACCCCAGAATTACCGACCAGTATCTTATTGAACCACCGGGTACCGAGCCCTCGTTAAAGTACCCGGCCTTCAGGCAAAAGCGTTATAGACCGAATCCCTCTGGGGCGTATCGGCAAACCGATGGAGCGTGGACTGCCAGGCAGTTGGATGTTTTTGCGGATCATTTTTACCATGGAGTTTTAATGATCACTAATTAGCATTCTCTGTCCTTTCACTAAGGATAAAACATTGTCAGTTCGAGTGTTTTTCGACGAACAAAGTGAGGAGAAAAATGTATCGAGAACTCATCTCAATCCTTTCCCCGCTTCTCGATACAAATTTTGATCGGTGGTGCCCTCAAAAATCAATCGAAGTGACGCAATGACATAATGGCTTTTGGTAGTGATGTTAGTTCGAGTGTTTTTCCTACCTCTAACCACAGCAAGCCTGTGTAAAGTAAGTTTTCTGCTGTTGATCTCGATTGATTACCGCGTTAGAGGCTCAGTTTTGGCCGCACCCCCATCATCTTGTAAAAAATCCAAATCCTGCCCTTCCATGACCAGGCTGATCGGCATCATTGTTTTTGCTTGAAAACATTAGTTACTTGGTCTTCTTAATTCAGATGTATAGCCCTTAAACCGGATCGGTTTCGAGCTGGTGAGAAAAGAAGTAACAACTTAAAATCTATGGTTATGAAAACAAAACTATTGCTATTTATCGGCACATTATTACTGGCTTCGTGCCAGACGGAAGATTTGGAATACGAACAGATCGTTGATCAGAATGAGGAGGTAGCCCTTACAAACGTGTTGAAATCGTTTAATAATTACACGGCTAATGAATATATGCCCCAGGCTGCAAAAAACGACAATGCCACTAGGGTAAAGAAGGATGTAATTTTCCGCTATTCGAGGGGAACATTTGGCATAGTGGTCAATCCTGAGGCTTGTAGTGATTATTTCGACCCTCCGCTGCAATTCGTGATAGAAGGTGGTGGTATTGCTACTCATATCGGACGCTTTACGGTTGAGAATTATGCTTGTGTGAATCCACAGGGGGAATTACTATCCAACCTGTACGGATTCATTACAGCTGCCAATGGCGATGTGATTCATACCGTGGTGGTGAATTCCTACCCGGATGAAGATAACCCTCCGAACGTGTACTATGAATATATGATCATCGGAGGCAGTGCCGGAGGACGATTTGAAGGTGCCAGCGGCAGTATTACGATGTACGGAATAATTGATTATGCCACAGGTACATTCGAACTTGAAGGTTGGGGTGAGATCACATACTGAGCCCGAATCGCTAATACTTTACGCAAAAAATCAGGCCCCTGCTAATTCAAACAGGGGTTTTTTGGTTCATCTCAGCTCAAATCATGTTTCATTACCGGACTCAAAATCCATACTTCTGAAGGAGCGGATCCTAGCGACAGCCGGGGATCATTATCAACTTTATTTATCCTCATAGGTCCATATGTTTTAATCAAATAACTCATGGCCCAGAAGTCCCGCTTCCTTCATTGTTCAAAAACCGGCTTGCGGTTTCCATCCCTTCTTTAATCAACCGGCGTTTTGGACCCGCTTTTTCGGCCAGTCCATATTGCACTTCCGCCTCTTTATACCTCCCCATGGCAATTAACCAGTCGGCATAAAGCTCACGGGTTGGTTTTTGAATGGATGGCGGACCGTAACTATAGCTGACACTTTCTTGTAGTTCAATCGACTTTAGCAGATGCTCTTCTGCCGTAACGTGCCTCGCGGCCAGATCTTCCCGTAATGCCATAAGTTGCTGTTGCCTGGCCTTAGAAGTAACAATATCGGATGGCGCGGCCTCTGCCCTGGTCGCATTTGAACATAATGTGGTGCTGGAAAATTCCTGTACATATACTTCCCTGTTAATGTCGGTCTCCATGATGGCAATAATACTATCCATTTGAACCGTGTCTTTTGCCATAAATCCTTTCATACCTTCCAAAAAATAATATTGGGAACGAACCGAAATATTCAGATCGGCAATTTCTACCGGAATATCGGCTACTTCACTCTCCCACTCATCAGTTTCAGTAAGATAGGTGCCTTTTAGAAATACCATATGAACCCTTGCCCTGGCAGAGGGTGTTTCCTTCATATAGCGCTGCATATCCAAAACCATTTTCTTTGCTTCTGCTCTGTTGTCTTGCTGCAAGTAACCATATTCGAGCCAATGATAGGCATGGTATCCTCTGCTGTCGTTATCCAGTTCTTTACGCTCCATCCTGTTCAGGCTGGCCTGATACGAATCGATATTAGAAGCAACTACCCTGTCCCACATTCCCATAGCCACATAAATATGGGAGGGCATATGTAATGCATGACTTGCATCCGGCGCCACCTTGGCATAGGCGTTTGCGGCTTCTAAAGCAAACGCGGCGTGCTTAGGGTCGTCGTATGAATGAATGGTATAGTGTAAAGCTCCGGGATGATTGGGGTTCTCTGCCAAAATACCCAGCGCTATTTTAGCGCCCTTACCATATAAATCATCATCACGGCCATCGGGTACAGAGCCCAAAAGCGATAACGCATAAAATGCTGCCACTTCATGGTTGTCGGGATATTTTTTAGACAAGCCCTCCATAAAACTGGCATAGGCTACATCCCGCTCCTGTTTTTCAGTTTTGGGTTTAAACAGAATCCTGACCGCCCCGATAAAATCACGCTCCAGTTCTGTGGCATTTTTTTCCAGATCGATGGCTTCGAGTTTTTTCAATACTTCCACCCCTTCCTCATAATCCTGCTCTGCCCACAAGCTATGGTTATGGGTCATTGCTTCACCCCAATAGGCCATAGGCATTTTAGAATCCATTTCCTGAGCCTTCCCAAAAGCTTCACGGGCATCCTCATATTCGAAAGAATGCAGTAATAACAGGCCTCTCTCAAACTGAGAAACAGCTTTTGAGTTTCCGCTTACCTCAAGATTAACCATTCCCAAAAATTCAGTTTTGGGCGTCTTCTCTTTACATCCTATCAACAATATTGATGCAAGAATAAATTTATTTTCCAAATTTATGCCGTTGTGGTATGGTGGTTTTAGGTTGGTGCTACTTAACCAAGAGAAAAATACGCAATTAAAATTTTATAAAAAGCCCAAACATAGTTGCGGAGGCGATATCATAATGGTAAAGAACAATTGCGGGTTTATCCATCAATGAAAACATGGCATTAATAAGAAGTAATAAACCTCAGTCAATTGGGTTCATCCGCCTCAAGCGGATGGACCAGAGAATTACCCCGTCTGCAAACGCAAAGCCATTGGGCTGCAATACTGGTTGTTCTATTTTAAGTTGGATTAGTTCTTGGCCTGCCAGGGTCTTTTGAATGGTATAAGCGCCCAGCTTTTCGGCTCTAAGACACTTGTATATAAGCAAAACGGCATGCCTTGCATTGCTTCGATTAAAAATAACAACATTATGGACATTTTTGAAGTTATTTCGTCCTTGATGGATAGACCGAATGCTTTTAATGGGCTTTCTTTGTTTTCCTTCCATCCTTCGCGATAAAATTCCCCTGGAAGTGATTGCAATTAAAATGCCTGCCAACCAAGTATAAATACTAACTTAAACATGACAATTATGAAGCAAAGTATCCAAAAATGTCTCAGACAATCAGTCCGATGGGGGTCACTAATTCTCCTTATATCGGTCATTTCCTGTACCCAGGAAACCGCTAATGATCCGATGGAAAATTTTGAGACAGTCAATGCCAAATCCAACAAAGCGAAAAAATCCACAAGAGCATGGAAAGGGAAATTTAGCAATGTGGCAGACCCGAATCAACCTTTAGTGGCTTGCGTTCCGGAAGAAGCAGGAGTCGCACTGACTACAAATATCATTTCTGGTAATATGACCCATATGGGGAAAATTCAACCGGGAAGTTTTGGAAGGCCGCAAGAAGGAACCTGCTTTCTGA
>CAMYIE010000052.1 GCA_947258405.1 uncultured Eudoraea sp.
TAATATTTTTTCAAAGAACTGCTGTACAAAATGTATACTACTATCATTTCCAGCGAACCTAAATCGCGACCTTCACGCTCTTTAGGCGTGACGCGATAACCGGGCGGAGTTTATCCTAACACAGTTTCATGGAAACTTGTGTTGGGGCTACACCCCGTAAAAATTTCAATACCTGGCCTTTTAGTCCAAAACCATATGGAGGCCGTTGCGGAGAGACCGGGATTCGAACCCGGGCAACGCTTACACGTTGACAGATTAGCAATCTGCTCCATTACCACTCTGGCACCTCTCCAAAGGCCTGTACAGTTAGCATTCTAATCTATCTGTGCAGTTGGCCTACCATTATTTCAATAGTCCTTTCCTATAGGAGGACAAAGGCGGGTGCAAATGTACTTCTTCAAATAATGTATCGCAACTTTTTGTGTATTTTTTTAAGTTCCCCTGACAGTCCAAACCAACATCTTTAATTTGTTAGTGAAAGGAGTAAAAAGTGGGGGGGTGCAAATAATAATCTAGCTTTACCCAAGCACAGACTGTAATTCATTTATATTCATTCATCCTCAACATTATCTTAGGTGGGAGCGCTAGGTTTTTGCAGCCTGACTATTTAAATTGAGAATAGGGGAGGGGGGCGTACGCCCCATTCACATTCCTTCTATGACGTGAATTAGATAATATTCGCGTGTAAATTCACCAATCCAAATTTACAAGCTTTATGATCTTAAGAACCTGAAACCAATAACGGAAAAATTCAGGACTCTGGATTATGGCATTAGGGAAGCCCTGCTATAACGAAATCAACCGCCGTTTCAATATGATTCCTTATCTTGATACCTACAAAATGTCTTTCATAATCTTACACCTTCCCAATTATCAAGATGAAAAAAGTAGTGACCTTTGGAGAAATAATGCTCCGTTTAGCGCCTCCCGGATTTTTACGATTCTCTCAATCTACTAGTTTTGATGCGATTTATGGAGGCGGAGAGTCTAATGTGGCAGTATCATTGGCCAATTACGGTGTTCCGGTTGATTTTGTGACGCGGCTGCCCGATAATGATATTGGGAAATGTGCGCTGATGGAAATGCGTAAAAGGGGTGTGGGCACAGATAAGATTGTTTTTGGAGGCGCCCGTCTGGGGATTTATTTTTTGGAAACCGGCGCCGTCTCGAGGGGTAGCAAAGTGGTTTACGACCGGGCGCATTCAGCCATAGCCGAAATTGAGTCGGGTATGATCGACTGGAAAAACGTATTTAGTGGTGTGAAGTGGTTTCATTGGACTGGGATCACCCCAGCCATCTCACAGGGAGCAGCCGACGTATGTCTGGAAGCCGTAAAAGCAGCAAGCGAATTGGACATCACTATTTCAACGGACTTGAACTATAGGGCGAAATTGTGGAAATATGGAGGTGACCGGGAGGCCATTATGACCGAACTGACCTCCTATTGCGACATCATACTGGGAAATGAAGAAGATGCTGAAAAACATTTTGGCATCAAGCCACAAGGCCTCGATATCACCACCCAGGGGGAACAGGTAAAAGCAGAAGCCTTCCTTTCGGTATGCGAGCAAATGATGAAGAAATTCCCAAAGGCCAAAAAAGTGATCACTACCCTAAGAGGATCACTTTCGGCATCGCACAATACCTGGGCCGGCGTTCTTTACGATGGGAAAACAATGTACAAATCTCCGGAATATCAGATCACCCATATCGTGGATCGGGTAGGAGGAGGGGACTCCTTTATGGGAGGATTGATCTACGGCCTGCTGCAATACCCGGATAATGATCAGAATGCGCTTAATTTTGCGGTGGCAGCCTCATGTTTAAAGCACACTATAAAAGGAGATGCCAACCTGGTGACTACAGATGAAGTTGAAAAATTAATGGGTGGAGATGCCTCCGGGCGGGTGGCCCGCTAGTATAGTTTAATATTGGCGATTAAATGGTCATTAGTAAACATAAATAGCGCCCTTAGAATAAGATACAAACCGGACTAGGCGCCGGAATTTCATCTATAAAAATAAGTAGTCCGGTGTTCTGATCGCGTAGATATGAAACGATATTATCAGAATGCTGATTGGCTACCAGAAGAAATTTATTGTCAGGAGAGAGCGAAAAATTTCTCGGGGTTTCCCCCTTAGTGGCTTGGTGCCCCATCACTTCCAGCATACCACTCTTAGGGTCCACTTTATATATGGCTATGCTGTTATGACCACGATTGGAAGCGTAAACAAATTTACCATCATTGGAAATATGGATATCCGCACAGGTATTTGGTTCTTTATATTCAGCAGGTAAAGTGGAAATAGTTTGGATTGAGGTATATTTCTCAGAAACCTGATCTTTTTTCAGCAAGGAAACAGAAGACGTTAATTCGTTTACCACATATATCCAGGGTTGCGATGGATGAAACGTCAGATGTCTTGGTCCCGCACCTTCCTCCATAGTGAAGGTCTCTGGTACTGAGGGCAAAAACACTTTATCTTTCTCATCGATTATAGAAAACCACAACTGATTTGTGCCCAAATCTATCGATATGATATTTCCATTGTTATCGAACCAGCCTGAATGTGCGTGAGGCCCCTCCTGACGAGGATGACTACCCTGACCCTGATGTTGTTGAACGTCGAGCAGATCCGACAAAGTTCCATTAGACTGGAGTTGTAGCAACCCCATATTACCACCGGTATAGTTGGCGGTCACAACAAAATTATCCTCATTAGTGGTGATATGGCAGGGGTGGGCACCGCCGGTAGGTTTCTGATCCAAATAAACGAGGCTGTCCTTTTCGATCTTAAAGGATGTTACATATCCCATGTTTTCCTCGTTGCTCACCTCATTAACTGAGAGAAGGAATGCGCCATTCGCACTTTTGGTCAGAAAAGATGGATTTTCAGTTTTGGCCATTAATCCTGTTTCCTGAAGGTTACCATCCTGGTGTAGTTCAAATTGATAGATTCCTTCGCTTTGGCTATCGGTATAGGTGCCAACATAGAAGGTGGTGGGTTCTACAATATTCGATGTAGGTTCTTTACAATTCTGTAATGAAGACATTAAAACAAGTAATAGGAAAGTTGATTGGAATATTTTCATTGGATAAGCGATCGGTCAGGCCAAGATAACAGGTTTTCACCGGCTTAACAAAAAGGACTTTCCATACAATGAGTCAGGATCATTTTTATAATCTGCTTCGCTGCTTGAAAATACGTACTTCATCTGTTTGAATGAAAAAAGGCAGCAAGTTTTGCTTGCTGCCTTTTTGATAAAGCTGATAATAGCCTAAAATGTTATCTCTTAACCACTTTGGTTTGAGAAAGAACTTTACCGGTATTATCAGTTATACGCAGTATATAGATTCCCTGAGCCAAGCTGGCCATATCGATCTGACCCGTTCCACTTTCGCTAAGTGTCATTTCGAACGGAGGAACAACCATGGTACCCATCAGGCTAAACAGACTGGCCTGAACGATTTGCTCGTTAGTTTCCTCTTCGAGTTGAACGTTGGCGATTTCCTGGACCGGGTTTGGATAAACAGATCCCTCGCCACTTCCTATTTCAGGTGCAGCTTCTTCTATAACCTCGAAACTTAGGTCAGCAGTTGCCAGCACAGCCCCTCCGCCATTGTTTGAAGAGTAGGCAGTAGCCGTTACGGAATTGATGCCCAATGGGAAGGCTAAGGGTGCAAAATTACCACCACTGTCACCACCCAATGCATAAGGTGCTACATTTTCCGTACGGAAGTTGCTAACTCCGTTATAGTCGAATACCACACTTTTCACTCCGGCTATATCAACTTCGGCAGAAATATTAAATGAATTGTCTGAGAAATCATTTAGATAAATTATATCGCCGTTTGTCAAACTGCCAATCGTTTCATTGGTATTAGCATTG
>CAMYIE010000053.1 GCA_947258405.1 uncultured Eudoraea sp.
TTCTAAACTCTCTATGAAAGACTCTATAAAAATCATTGGACAATTGGGCCAGATTGCCTTTCATTATAAGAGTGCTTAAATATTAGTGCTGTTTAAAAATCCAAATTCCAATGGCACTATGTGATGCTTTGGAGTTTGGTGCTTGTCTTTTGGTATTTGTCATTTGTTGCTTGTCATTTGGAAACTAAAACCATCTTTTTTTCAAGAAGACTTAAGCGATGATTCCCTGAGGCCTGAAAGTTTTCGCTCCTGAAACTTTCTACTTATCTTTGAAATACAGGACGGTACCGCCTGTTAGGCGAAGATCTTCCCTCATTCAAAATGGTTGGCGTAATGAAAAGCACCCTATGGCTTGCACTCTCTCTAATAAGCTCGTTTCTTTATGCCCAGGATGCCTCGGAAATAATTAAAAAAGTGGATCAGAAAATGCGCGGCAACTCGTCCTCTTCCAATATGACCATGAAGATTGTTCGGCCCGACTGGTCACGGGAGATTTCCATGAAAGGATGGTCCCTGGGCACTGATTTTTCATTGATCCTGATTACGGCCCCTGCCCGGGATCAGGGTACGGCTTTTCTTAAGCGAGACAAGGAACTCTGGAACTGGCAGCCAACCAT
Organism: uncultured Eudoraea sp.; assembly: GCA_947258405.1. Taxonomy (GTDB): domain Bacteria; phylum Bacteroidota; class Bacteroidia; order Flavobacteriales; family Flavobacteriaceae; genus JAHEJJ01. The sequence goes on from CAMYIE010000053.1 coordinate 618, forward strand.
TGACCGGGTCGTAAAACTCCCGCCGTCAATGATGACCCAATCCTGGATGGGATCCGATTTTACCAATGATGATCTTGTGAAGGAATCCTCTATCGTGAATGATTACGATCACATCATCCGCGGGGATACCACCATTACAGCCCGCGATGCCTGGAAGATAGAACTTATCCCGAAGGAGGGAGCACCGGTAGTTTGGGGCCGCATTCTAATCTATGTTTCCAAGGCTGATTATATTGAATTATTGATTAAATACTATGATGAGGATGAATTCCTGATCAATACCATGATTTTATCTGATATTCGTGAAATGGGCGGCCGTGTGATTCCCGCCAGAATGGATATGATCCCGGCCGAAAACCCGGAGTACCGAACAGTGATTCACTACAATGATATCCAGTTCGACATTGGTATTAGTGAGGATTTTTTCTCCATTCAGAAAATGAAGCGTATCCGCTAGTTCATGATGTTTAAACTTGCTTGGCGAAACATTTGGCGAAACAAGCGCCGTACGATCATCACGATCGTGAGCATTGCTTTTGCGGTAATCCTTTCCAGTCTCATGCGGTCTATGCAGCTGGGTTCCTATGAACGAATGATAGACAATAGCGTGCGCTTCTATACAGGGTATATCCAGATACATAAGTTGGGCTATTGGGATGAACAGGTATTAGATAATGCGTTCTATCCACCCAAGGGATTGCAGGAACAGATCGAATCCCTGGACGGGGTGGAGGCGGCGGTGCCGCGTCTGGAATCTTTTGCGCTTGCCTCTTTCAAAACCCGCAGCAGGGGTGCCATGGTCATCGGTATAGACCCGGAAAAGGAATCCCACCTCACCGGAGTAGAACATAAGATTACCGAAGGCAGCAAGGTAGGCCTGAACGACCCCAGGGTGCTTATGGGGTCCGGTTTGGCGGATTATCTAAATATGAAGGTGGGAGATACCCTTGTGCTGATCAGTCAGGGTTATCACGGGGTGAATGCAGCCGGTAAATACGAATACTTTTATGGCGCTGAAGGATTGTTGACGGCCATGGCGGTGGTTACCGATCAGCCAAAGGATGTGGATGATGTCCGTGAAGAAATTCTCGGGGATCTAGATACCACAGCCTACGAGGTGATGGGGTGGAAGACCATGATGCCGGAATTGATCCAGGGTATCGAGATCGATAATATTTCAGGGATCATCATGTTGTTATTGCTCTACTTGGTGATAGGTTTTGGCATGTTTGGTACCTTCCTGATGATGACCAAAGAACGTCTTTATGAATTTGGTGTGATGCTATCAGTGGGCATGCACAGATCCAGGCTCCAGCTGTTGATCTTTTCCGAGATTGTCTTGTTGGCAATACTGGCTGTCCTTGCCGGCTTTGCCCTGAGCCTTCCCGTTATTAATTATTTCAGTCGGAACCCAATATCGCTCCCCGAAGAATACAAAACGGCCTTTGAAAAATTCGATATTGAACCTATATACGCATTCAGCAATGAGCCCATCGTCTTCACCAGTCAGGCCTGGGTGGTATTTTTTATGGCATTGGTGCTCAGCGCCTATCCATTATATAAGATTTGGAAAATAGATCCGGTAACCGCAATGAGAGAGGGTAGATGAAGATGTTAGCAACCATAGCGTGGAGAAATGTATGGCGCAGCAGAGGCCGCAGCCTGGTGGTCATCGGGTCGATCGTAGTGGGTATTTGGGCTTTAATTTTTATGCTTGGATTCATGAACGGTTTTATGATCTCCTATATCAACGGGGCCATAAAGCATGAGATTTCGCATATACAAATCCACGAGGCTAACTTCAAGAAGGATCCCAACATAGGCTTTGTCATACCGGGCGGAATGGATTTGGCCGAATTCCTGACCTCAAACCCCCGGATTCAGGCAGTTTCCCCACGAAGCCTTACCAGCGGCATGATCTCATCGCCCCGCAAATCGAGTGGTGGCAGGATCTATGGTGTTATTCCCGACAGGGAACGTTCAGTGACCCATCACGACTCCCTGATTACGGAGGGGTCTTATTTCAAATCTGACCTGAAAAACCCGGTTATAATCGGCAAAGAACTGGCCAATACACTGAAAGTAAGACTGAATTCAAAGGTCGTACTTACCTTCCAGGACCGGGAAAACAACCTTGTTGCCGGTGCCTTCCGTGTAGCTGGTTTGCTTGAAACGACATCACCCCAAATCAACAAAGCCTCTGCCTATATCCTTATGGAAGACCTGACCAGAATCGCCGGGCTGAAAGAAGGGGTGCATGAGATTGCCCTATTATTGGAAAACCCCGAATCCGAAACAGTTGTTCTTCCGGATCTTAGATCGGCGCATCCGGATTTATTAATAGAATCATGGCGGGAGATTGCGCCTGAACTGGAACTGTTCCTTTCGATGACGGACAGTTTTCTCTGGGTCCTGATAGGAATCATCATGATTGCCTTGATTTTTGGTATTATCAATACGATGTTGATGGCCGTTCTTGAGCGCTATCGGGAACTTGGGATGCTGATGGCCATTGGGATGAACAAATGGCGTATTTTTATGATGATCGTGATCGAAACCATTTTCCTGTCGCTTGTGGGTGGGCCAATCGGCATTTTATTAGGCCTGATGACCATGTACTGGCTGGGAATGCAGGGAATCGACCTGAGCGCGTACTCCGAAGGACTCAGGGAGTATGGTTATAGCTCTATTCTTTACCCCTACATCGAGAACAGCTCCTATGTCTATGTGGCGGCCGGGGTGATCATCACCGCTTTACTGGGCGCACTTTATCCTGCCTACAAGGCGGTTCAACTCAATCCAACCGAAGCACTTCATACCGTATAATACTAGCACTATGGAAACAGTTACAGATAAGAAAATCGTTATAGAGACCCGAGATATTGCAAAGGTCTATCATGATTCGAAAATTGCCGTTCAGGCACTGAGGGATGTTGATCTTGAGATTTCCGAAGGTGAATTTACAGCCATCGTGGGGCCATCGGGTTCCGGTAAGACGACGCTTTTGAATATTATTGGCGGTCTGGATAACCCAACAGCGGGAACGATCAAGGTTGCCGGAAGGGATATATCCAAACTGAAGGATTCGGAACGAATCGATTTCAGGCTTCACAATATCGGTTTTGTCTTTCAGCAGTATAACCTGATCCCTGTGCTTACTGCCAGGGAGAACGTGGAGTTTATCATGCTATTGCAAAAAATACCGGTACATGAAATGAAGGCGCGATCCTTGCACCTTCTCGAGGAAGTGGGGTTGAAGGAAAAAGCCAATGTGCGGCCCTCTGAATTATCGGGCGGACAGCAGCAACGGGTAGCAGTGGTCCGGGCGCTCGCCTCCCGCCCCAAGTTCATCCTGGCCGATGAACCCACAGCCAACCTGGATTCTGCATCGGCGGCCAACCTGCTCGATATGATGGCAAGGATGAACCAGGAAGAAGGCATGACCTTCATCTTTTCCACTCACGACCAGCGGGTGATTGACAAGGCAAGGCGGGTTGTGACCCTGGAGGACGGTATAATCAAGTCGGATGAGGTTCGTTCCTAGCCACATATGGTGTATACTTTGTGTCTTTTTGATGGGCTCTATCTATGCCCAGGAGAAACGACCTAAGAAGGCGTTTGTCAACGGGTATATCAAAGAGATGATAACTTTCAATGATTTGAAGGATAGTACGCTGGTAGATAACCTTATCCATAACCGCCTCAATTTCCGATGGTATCCAACGGATAATCTCAGGGTTTACGGAGCATTGCGTACCCGTTTGTTTATAGGAGAAACAACGAAACTCCTCGGGGACGATTTTGTGGATTTCATTGAATATGACACTTATTTTTTCGACCTCAGCTGGACCATCTACAACGAAGGGTCTTTTATGCTACACACCATGATCGACAGGCTGTATCTGGAATGGCTTCACAATGACATCACCCTGAAAGTGGGGCGGCAGCGGATCAACTGGGGCATCAATACGGTATGGAATCCAAATGACATCTTCAATGCCTATTCCTATTTTGACTTTGATTATGAGGAACGCCCGGGGACCGATGCCATCCGCCTGGAATATTACACCGGGATCAATTCCAGTCTTGATATTGCTGTAAGTCTGCCCGGTGAAACTATCGGTCTTGATGGCAGGGAAATCAATACGCTTTCGGCAGCCCTCATGTACAAGACCAACCGCTGGAACTATGATTTTCAATTCCTCGCAGGATACAGCCGGGAGAATTGGGTATTAGGGGCCGGTTGGGCCGGAAATTTGGGCAGTGCAAGCCTGAAAGGCGAGATGAGTTACTTTTTGCCTGTGGAAGAAACCGAATTGGATCCAAACGCATTTGTAGGCTCTATTTCTATAGACCATTCCATCAAAAAACTGAATTACAACCTCTCCTATCTATATAATTCTGCAGGACCCAACAAACTTGGGGCCGAAGGATTACTTTTGTTGAGCAGCAGGTCCCTTACGGCCAAAAACCTTTCGCCTTACAAACATTCTGCCTTTATTCAGGCGGGTTACCAGTTCCACCCTTTGGTTAACGGAGGCTTGGGTGTTATGCTTTTTCCCGGGAACAAAGCGATATTCTTTTCACCTTTTGTAACCTGGAACGTATTTCAGGATTTTGACATAGATTTTATAGTACAGGGGTTTTATGGGGAAAACATTGCGTCAGAATCTTTCCGTGCATTATCGGTTAAATGGAGTTTCTAAACAAGGAGCTGGAAGGGACTGAACCTGCCTGCCGGCAAGTCGGGCTTGTTTTCTTTGGGAAGATTAACAGAAATGGGGGGGTTGCCAGCTGAGGTGCATTTCATCGATTAGAGAACCCTAAAAGATAAATAGTAACCTTTTTAACCCTATCTTGGAAAGGATAAATTCCTCACTATTATGAAAATTTCAAGATTTTTTAGGATTGTTCCGCTTTTGTTGGCAGGACTTTTCATTTTATTTTATTCCTGTGAAAAGGAAGAATCAACTTTAGATAAGGATCTGCAACTGCTAGGTTCTGAAACTAAGTCCAATAAAAAAAATAAAAAAGCAGACGTCTGCCACAATGGGCGGATCATTAACGTCAGCATCAATGCCTTAGGAGCCCATCAGGGGCATGGTGATGCTATAGACCTTGATGGCGATGGATACTTTGATATCGACAACAGCTGTAGTGAGACCGATTGTGACGATGATGATCCTAATAAAAACCCCGGGATTGAAGGCAGCTGTGATGGGGAACCGGGAACAGCAGAACTACTATACGGAACCTGGGAAACCACAGAAATAGACATTAATTCCTATGTAGGGGGCCAAACCCTTACAGATTATCTCATTGAGGCAGTGGGCCTTACTCCGGAAGAAGCGGAGGAACAAGCGGAGCTTTTTGAAGACAGCTTTATACCTGAAATTACAGGATCACTCACCATAAATCCTGATAATACCTATGATTCTGCTTTTGCAGGGGGTACAGATAGCGGCACCTGGGAGCTGAGTGCAGATGAAATGACCTTAACACTGTTTGAAGGACCAGACACCATTGTAATCACAATTAATTCAATTTCTGAAAGTCTATGGTATGCCACCACCTCTGATGACTTTTTGCTAGTTCTTTATGGTGTTCCCGTAGTGCCAGATGTGAATGTCACTGTGATAGCAAATGTTGTGTTTGCAAAATAGTTTTTTGGTTGGAAAGCAAGCCCGGTTAGTTCGCTTAGTAAATAGACCAGGTTCAATGACTCACAAAAAAACCCCTGTATTCTAAAATGCAGGGGTGTCTTAATTATTCCTCTGAAAACCGTGACCTTCTTATTCTTCAACGTAATACAAGTCGGCTAACCTATACACCAAAAAGTCAATGATCTCTGTATCTGAAGAACCTTTGCGAAACATTAAATAGGCATTTTCCAAATGTTCTTGTTTAAAGAAAACCAGATCGTCCGAACCATATGCAATAAAGGCGTTCCATGATTTTAGTCCCTCCAGCATGTTCCAATGTGCCTCATACATCAATTTGGCTAGTGCTAAATCTTTATTATACGCCTCCCTGTCCGGTCTGTTTTTAGAGTTTTTGAGCAGGTAATTATATTCCTCCAGCAAGTACTGATCTGCTTTTTGTGCTTCCCTTAGCAGACTGTAATAGGCCCTGGAGACATAGGCGTTATATAATTTAACAAACAAGCCGGCCCTTTCCCGGGCAGTGGGTGACATGGTTCCCAGAATTCGCTGTTTGGTTGAAGTATAAAGAACCTCAACGGGTTTTTGATTAGAAGAGGTTCCATCAAAGGCATTGACCCATACTGCTGATTGGGTGGTTTCTTGTAAGTTACTTTTATAGTTTTGTTGAGTATACTGCTGAGCGTGAATACCAGCTGTAAAGGAAACGGTAAACAGCAGCCATAATAGCCCTGAAAAAATACGCAGCTCGTGTTTTCTTTCCATTTTCATCAAGAGGATTTAATCCTTTTTTGCGTCCCTGTTCTAAAGAGCGCTGATTGTATTTCAAGAAACGAAAAGAATAAAACTAAAAAAAGAAATGCCTTTAAAGAGACGATAAAGTCGATAAGGATCATTCAACGATGTAAAACCCTACAAGCAGGTGCAGAAAGATTTGGGATGGCGTTTATGTCATTTCGATAGGAGGAACGAAGTACCGATTGAGAAATCTGAATGCACGCAAGTGTAATTGAAAACAGTTATTTTGAGATTTCTCACGCGCACTTCGTGCGGTTCGAAATGACAGCTATACGTTGCACCAGCTTATTTTAAACCCAAACAGTCATTTCGA
>CAMYIE010000054.1 GCA_947258405.1 uncultured Eudoraea sp.
GAAAAATGAACGTCATTAGATTAAGGTGTTTACCGAGTTCAATATCTTGTGGTAAATTTATAAACCCGGTTGTGGTCAAAACTTTAAGGAGCTGAAAAAGGAGTTTTGAAAGATTCCGAATATTTAATCGTATTGCAAAACTACTTAACATCCAATGACTTGAGCACTATTCAATGCTAAGCTCTACCCAATGAAGCAGGAGAGATTTATATTTAAACTTTACGACCAAAGAGAGATCAATTCGATCTATATCCAACCCATTTATTGTCATCTCACCCAAAAGCACCTCCAGAACATCCCTTCACCCACGCCTGTAAATCACGGCCTTCATTTAGTAAAGGACATTCCCAACTATCTTGAAGTAGAACCGGATATTGAAGGCCACCAGAAACGTCTCAGAACCATAGATCAATACCGTGGATTTCTCTTAAATCTTTCGGGTTTTAATAGCCCGGAAGCCTATCTGACAAAACAGTTGAGCAAACGGAATAGAAAAAACCTTTTTTCCAAAAAAGGAAAGCTGGAAAAGGAACACGATATATCCTGCCAAATGTATTTCGGCCAAATCAGTAAGAAGGAGTACGACTCTATTCTTGATGAATTTTATGCAATGCTGAAGCGCAGATTCCATCAAAAGAAGACTACTAACAGATACTTAGAGCGATGGGAGGAACTATACAATACACTATTAGATAAAATATTGCAAAAGGAAGCGTCGCTTTTCGTGATCAGAGACCAGACCAAACCAATTGGCATTACATTGAATTATCACATGGGAGAACTCGTATTGAGTCATATCCAGACTTACGATGTAGATTTTGCTCATTATAATATTGGTGATATCCTGATGCTAAAACATCTTGAATGGTGCTTTAAGAATAAGGTCTTAGTCTACGACCTGTCTATGGGCGACTCAGAATTTAAATCCAAATGGTGTAATTTCAGTTACCGGTTTTGCTACCAACTGTTTTACGATCGCTCTAGTTTTTCACAAAGGATCATGGCATTTTTTGTAGTCCTTAAGTACAAGATTAAAAACTATCTGAGAAATAAAGGGATTATTGGAGGACTGATCCAGTTCGACCGATTGAATTACTACAGATGGAGCCGGAAAATCAACGAATAAACTTAGATAATTCATCTATGGTGAAAGACCAATAGACTTAATTTTATAAATTCACAGTTATTGAAAAACGAGCGATCAAATCGGGTGCAAAAAACAAATTTCCTTAAAATATTTCTGGAGGAAAGGAACCCCGGATCGTACTATAAAAGCCTGGAGAACAGGCTTAACGGAGAGACCGTCTTTTCAACCACAAAAGCGCATGAAGACCTGAATATCGGATCGGTTTACGAAATCAAAGACTTCCCGGGCTATTTATCCGCGGGGGCTGCTCATGATGAGGGATGGAGGATTAAAACTGTTAACACTTTTGACGGGAGCTATATCTACCTGGGTAATTACACTTCTGCAGAAGACTATTTTAAGAAAAAATTCAGTCCGAAAAGAAGGTCGAGGTTACGGACCTACCAGAGAAGGTTGGATAAGGTTTTCGATATACAATATCAACATTTCTATGGGGATATATCCAAAAAGGAATACCGGTTTGTTTTAACAGAGCTTAAAGAACTGATCATCAGGAGATTCGATCAAAAAAATACTGTTCATGACGACCTGCATTTGTGGCAACACTATTATAATATAGCCTATGATTTAATTCTGAATAAACAGGCCGTGCTCTTTGTTATTTCGGATGGTAAAAAACCCATAAGTATCGCTCTTAATTTGATCAATCGAAATCTGATGTTTCCATATATCAGGGGCTTTGATACCGATTATTCGAAATTCTACCCGGGCTATATAGACTTTTCGGAACAGATTAAATGGGCTTTCAACCACAACATACAGGTTTTTGATCTTTTAAAAGGAACGTATCCATACAAAGATCGACTAAAGGACAGTACGTATTTTTTTCAAAAGCAAATCCTTTACAATTCCAATAATCTGAAATGCCTCATAAGGGCTAATGCCCTCTTCTTCGTAAACCGATTGTTTTATGCACTATACCACTTCTCAAAAAAAGTTGGGGTTTACCTTCTCTACAAGAGGCTTAAGGGAAATGCAGATACTCGTAAAAGCACAGGCAACAGTCGTGCAAAGAATTATACGGTCGATAAACTGGTTACCCCGCCCCCGTCAGAAGAATTAGTACCCGTGGATATTAATTCCGGCCTATTTAATTCTCTGAGGCGGCCTACCTATGATTTTATGTATTCGGCGGAAGAGATGCTTAGTGCCATAGCCGTATTTCAGATAAGGTCTAAACCCAATTCTTTTATTATTACCGGTAGTGATCAAAACCGATTGATCACCCTAACAACTCCTACACATAACCCATGATGGCTGTAAAAACCTTTGTGTTCTTGAAGGAACTGCTCTCAAATCGGTTAAGAATTCCGTTTGGTTTTGTATTCAAACTACCTGGCAGAAAGGAGATTTTTGAACCGGAGAGTATAGAAGAATCACCGCGGCAAATGGTAATGGTAAAAGATGTTCCCGATTATTTAGGCTTCGAATTTTCACCATCGGGAAATACCTTCCAAAGCTCGAAAATCAAAACCCTGGAAGGATATTATGTGGCATTGGACAATTTTGAAGGTTATAACGACTACCTCCGACAAAAAATTGGTGCAAAAAGACGTTCTAATCTGAGGAAATACCTGAAACGACTCGAGCATTGTTTAGATATTCGTTACACCGTTTATTATGGGGCCATAGATCAACAGGAGTATTATAGCCTGTTTAAGACCTTACGAGAGTTTCTGATCCGTAGGTTCGCCGAAAAAAAAGAAGTGAATTATGAAATTCCTCATTTGGGGGAAATGGAAGAAATTGTTTATGATCTCATATTGCAGAAAAAAGCCAGCCTGTTTGTGATTTATCACAACCAACGGCCCATCAGCATACGGATCAATATGTTCTATAATGATCTGGCATTTTATATTATCAGCGGTTACGATATAGATTATTCAGCCTTTCATGTCGGTACAATCGATATGCTCAAAAACATTGAATGGTGTTTTCAATCTGGTTTTACCCGATATGATTTGCTCAAAGGCTATTTTGAGTATAAAAGATATTGGATAACCCATCGTTATTATAACCACAACCATCTGATCTACACACCCAGCAAGCCATTACATCTGGCCAAAAAGACAATGATATTCGCCACAGTGAATCTGAGATATAGATTTTTGGAACTTAGCAGGCAATTATATGTTTATCAGGGCTTTAAAAAACTAAAAAGAAGAGTTTACAATATCAGGTTTGGAAATTCTTCAGTTAGATATCAATGGATGACATCTGAAAACGACATTGAGAGTGATAGCAAAATTAATGTTTTCGGGAATCCAGAATATAATTTACTGCGCAGGCCGGTTTATGACTATTTATTCCACCACAAGGAACGTCTGGAAGATATTTCGGTATTTACCCTTAAAACCCATTCAAACGGCTTTCTGATAAAAGGAAAAAACTCCAGCAAAGTTCTTTTGATAAAGTAAGGATGATATTCCCTAAATTCACATTCGACTAAAACAATGCCATTAACAGCATGAAGAATACCAAAGAGACCGGGCGATACAGTTTTCTGCTTGATCTCTTGATGTCCCAGCAGTTTTCTTCTCCCAACCGGACTGTTATATCGTCTAAAACAGAAGATCTTGTAGTGATGGAGTTTCCACCAGTACTTGAACCATTGAAAGGTCTGGGCAAGAGACCTTTTTTAAGC
>CAMYIE010000055.1 GCA_947258405.1 uncultured Eudoraea sp.
CAGCCTCAGGGCACGCGCCCCGAAAGAAAGGCATGATGACAGAACAACGGATGACCGTGGTCGCGGCCTGCTTGGTTGCCAGTGCAGACAGAGGCCAAACAATCAATCTACAAGAAAGGAAACTCGGATGACAGCAAGCAACGAAACCTACGACATCGTATTCACCAACGGCCGGGTCATTGATCCGGAAACCTACCGCGACGGCAAATTCAACGTCGGCATCATCGACGGCACAATCGCCGCCATCTCCGACCAACCCCTCAATGGGAAGGAGGTCATCGACGTGTCCGGAATGATCGTATCGCCGGGGTTCATCGACCTGCACGCCCATGGCCAGAACATCCCGAGCAATCGGGTGCAGGCCTTTGATGGGCTGACGACGACGCTCGAGTTAGAAGCCGGTATTCTCCCGGTCGGGGAGTTTTACGACAACTGCGCCAAGGAGGGCCGGGTCCTCAACTATGGCGTCTCGGCGGGCTGGGCTTGGGCGCGACTCGCGTCCATGAACCCAGAGAAGGGCAAGATGCAGCCCAACATCGCGTGGACCTTCGGTTCTTTCGGACTGAAAGAATGGACCGAGAACATCCCCAACGATAAAGAGCTCGAGCAGATCCTGGAACTTACCGAGCAAGGTCTGAAGGAAGGCGGGATCGGCATCGGCGTGCTTCACGCCTACTGCCCCGGCGCCGCTACCAAGGAGCTGCTCGGTCTATGGAGGCTGGCCGCGAAATACGGCCGACCGACGTATACGCACATCCAGTACGTATCGATGGTCGAGCCCAAGAGCGGCACGGCAGGCATTGTCGAACTAATGGGACTCGCCGCCGCGACCGGCGCGCATACGCATGTCTGCCACCTCAATAGTGTGAGTCTGCATGACGCCAAGCAGAACACCACGATATTGAAGCGCGCTCAGGCGGCCGGGCTCAGGGTGACCACCGAGGCTTACGTCTACGGGGCTGGCTGCTCCGCGATTGGCGCGGCAGAGTTCGACCCGAAGGATGTCGAGGAAAGGATGGGGATCTCCTGGTCAGACCTCACACTGGTCAAGAACATGCATGACTTCACCAGCAAGGAAGAGTTCGTGAAGGCCCGCGAAACGAATCCCGGGGATCCAGTGATCGTTCACTTCCTGCGTGAAGACGACAACCCACAGGATGAAGCGATGCTGGACATGACCGTCATGTTCCCTGGCGCCGGGATCTGCACCGACTCGGTTCCATGGACGGATGCGTCAGGCGCCTTCTACGAGGGCAGCGAATGGCCGCTTCCCGACGGGTTGAACAACCACCCACGATCCGCCGGAAACTACTGCCGCTTTCTGCGCAAGTGGGTGCGTGAACGTGGTGTCATGAGTTGGATGGATGCCATCCGCCAAGCGTCGCTCAACAGTGCCCTGATCCTCGAAGATTGTGCGCCGGCAATGAAGAAGAAGGGCCGGCTTCAGGAAGGCGCGGATGCCGACATCATTGTGTTCGACCCGGAGACGGTAACCGACACGGCGACGTTCAAGAATTCGCTGCAATTCTCCAAGGGTATGAAGCATGTGCTGGTGAACGGAACGTTTGTCATCCGGGATGAGGAGCTGGACCCGAAGGCCATGCCCGGTCGCGCGGTGCGCGCGCCGATCCGGGATTGAGGGGATCAGGGCAAACGGCGCTTCTGACCACAAAAAACAAGAGAAAGAAGATGAGCGTGACGACAAAAGCCTCCGATGCGGTGCTCGAAGTTCAGGCCAACGTGGAAGCAGTGCAATCAACGCTGGTCGAGGTAGCAGACAAGATATGGAAACTCGCAGAACTGTCGCTGGAGGAGGAGGAATCGTCCGGCCTATTCATCGATACGTTGAAAGAGCACGGATTCACGATTGACAGTGTTGGCACTTCGAACATCCCGACCGCGTTTGCGGCCTCCTACGGATCGGGTGGCCCCGTCGTCGGTGTCATGACCGAATACGATGCGCTGCCGGGTCTCGGGAATGAGCCGGTCGCGGAAAAGACTCCACGAAAAGACGGTAAGACCACCGGACACGGTTGCGGCCACAACCTGATCGGCGCTGGAGGCCTGGGTGCCGCCATTGCGCTGAAGGAGTGGATGGAGAAGAACAATATTCCCGGCACCTTGAGAGTCTTCGGGGCAGCCGCTGAGGAGGCGGAGGGCGCCAAAATCTATATGGCCCGCGATGGCGTATTCGACAATCTGGATGCTTGCCTGCACTGGCATCCCCTCAGTGTAACCACCCCCTGGCATGCAAAATGCGCCGCTGTGAATATGCTGCTGATCGACTTCAACGGCAAGACCGCCCACGCCGGCGCCGTGCCGTGGGAAGGGCGCAGCGCCCTGCATGCGGCGGAACTCTTCGCTCATGGCATTGCCCTCATGCGCGAACATCTGCATCCAACTGCTCGAACGCACTACATATACACAGACGGAGGGCTGGCCCCCAACGTCGTGATCGAGCATGCGCAAATCAAGTTGTTTATCCGCGATGTTAATCGCCCCCTTGTAGAAGCTACAACGGAATGGGTCAAACAGATGGCCAAAGGCGCGGCTATGGCCACGCAAACGGAAAGCAAGGCCCTGGTGTTCTGCGGCATGCATGATCTGCTCCCCAACAAACCGCTGGCCGACCGCATCTATGAACATGCGGTTCAAATTGGCCTCCCGGAATATACGGAGGAAGAACAGGCATTCGCCAAAAAATGCCAGGAAGCGACAGGTGCAAAACCAACCGGCATGTCGGATAAAATCATACCTCCTTTCGATGAGCCACCGGCACTTGGCGGCAGCACAGACGTGGGAGAGGTCAGCTATATGGCACCCACAATGGGGATGCTGGTGCAAACCTGCCCTGCCGGGAACAATGTGCACACCTGGCAAGCCACGGCCCTGCACGGCATGAGTATCGGCCACAAGGCCATGATCATGGCGGCCAAGACGCTCGCCTCGCTGGGAGTAGACCTGTTCACCGACCCCGAGTTGCTGGCCGCGGCACAGGCGGACTTCAAGCAACGCAAGGGAGACTACGTGTTCAAGACTCCCCTCGATCCTGAGATGAAGCGGCCGATGGGCCTGGATGGCATCGATCACAAGCTGCACGAAGGGCACGACCAGCACCTGAAGCAGCTCGCTCAAGACTCGGCCAAGGCCTAGCGAACGTGAACTCGGACCCGCATGGGGAGCCCGCGCCGATCCCGGTCACGGTGGTGGCCGGGTTCCTCGGCGCGGGCAAGACCACGCTGCTCAACCACATCCTGACCGCGGAGCACGGCCGCCGGATCGGGGTGCTGGTGAACGACTTCGGC
>CAMYIE010000056.1 GCA_947258405.1 uncultured Eudoraea sp.
GCGCACCGCCTGGCTCCTCACTGCGAAAGGTCCACCGGACCTTCCTCGGTCGTTCGGCCCGGGTCAGGCGAACAAAGTGAGCCAACCCCAGCCACTGCTTTTTTAAGTTGGTAGTTGCAGTAGGCAGAACAAGGGCTTTTTCAGGCAAAATGGTATAAGTATCCAAAGATAATCCAGCAAGCTAACTTGCATGGGTTTTTTGATTTTGGAGAAATGCCGAGCAAGGCTATTGAAGCGATACTGACTTAGAATATTTAATTAACATTCAGTCAGGTATTAATGTGATTTATTCTCCATGAGATCGCAGAAATTAACGCACTCTCAGGTATTATCGACATTAACATTCAACAGACTTCGTGTTAATACCTGTAGTGAAAAAAAAAGACCATTTCAGGTTTAAACCCTGAAATGGTCTTGATACTTATTCTAAGGAAAAGAATAATAATCCTGGTCGGTGTTCCTAGCGAACCTTGTTTTGAGAGATTTTGTATATGACATTACTACCTCCCCCAGTCACGTAAATATCACCGGAAGGCCCTACGGCTACAGCATCAAAGAAAAATGATGGAGGACCGGCCGCACCTAAACTACCTTGATCGAATTCAAGGCCTTCTGCAAGTGTGGTCACGTTGTTGCCATTCCCTAGATCATCGATACGCAGAAGGCTGGAGGTACCTGTTTCCACCACCAGTAGCCTTCCTTCCCTATCCAATGCCAGGCCTTCAGGATTGGAAAGCCCATCTACTATCTTTTCAGGAGGAGTTCCTGCGCTGATGTCAACTGCATAAATACTGCCATCTGTCGAACCGTTGCCTGAGCCCCAATCTGCAGCATACAGTATATCTCCATCAGAGGCTAAGCCGCTTGCCACTAATCCAACCACAGGAGTGGATGTGCCTTCCTTGACTACCCCGCCTACAGTCAAATCTGAAATGTAAATATCTCCGGCAACGCGGACTGCATCTATGGGAATCTTTTGAACATCGGGAAAACCATAGGAGATATTCTCTACACTTTGGTCCAGAGTGCTCCATACCTGTACTGCACCGCTAAACCAGGATGAAACCACCAGGTTATCTCCATCCGGCGAAAGATTCTGGGGCAGGATGAGGGATTCAGGTCCTTCCGGGATCAAAAAGCCCTTGAACTGTTCTATTTGCTTGCCATTCGTACCATTAAACTTTCGCAAATTAAAGAGATCTGCTTCATACAGAACCTCTTGGTTATTGGACCCTTCCATGGCCACGAGGCCTTGTGGACGTATGATCCCACCCGGGCTGAGGTACCGGGGTTGTCCGCTGGGCAGCAGGATTTCGGCCACCCAACCTTCGTCGTTGTTGGTCATGTACAGGCGGCCATCATCGGCAAAGCTCATGTTGTCCAGGCCCGGGTCCAGCGTACTGATTGGGGTTCTATTCGTCCCATCTGGGTTAACTTTAAAAAACTGACCGGCCTGATCCAGCACGTATAACATTCCGTCCGGGCCAAATTTAGTAGCAGCGGGGTTGAACAGGTCCGAAGGCGGCTGCAGACTACCAGCTACAATACGAATTTGACCAGTTCCCAAAGCCTCAAAAAACTCGTCTAAATTTGGAAAGAATACAGCTTCTGGGGTCATCGGATCACCGGTTTGTTCAAAAGAATCAACGTCGATGGCGATCACTGCGTTTAAGGCAAACAACGGGCCATAAAGCATCAGTTTGCCATCCTCCATTCTCGTATCAAAGGAGTTAAAGAATCCAAGGCCAAACCCAAAAGGACATGAAATGATATGCCGTTTGATATCCAGGGTTACCGGATCCAATTCATACAGGCCGTCGCCCAGGAAATCCAGGGCTACAAAAAGCCTTGATCCATCTTCCGAGAACCGGATTGGGTTCACCCCTGGAGCTATAAATTTCTTTGTTACAGCCCTGGTCGTCATGTCCATCCTGCCGACTTCACCGATAATGAGGTCCGTCCAATATATGGCCGTACCATCCGGATTCCATACCACATCGTCGGGCGATTCCACTCCATTGCCAGGATTCCCGGTTATCCGTTCTATAATCTTTCCGCTGGTTTTGTTTATTACGGTAATATTCTGTCCGCTGACACTTGCAACGTACAGATTGCCATCAGGGCCAACATCAATCCCATTGGCTGCATTAATGTTTGCACCCTTGACCAGGGTCTTTACAATGGATTTGTTGGATTTGCCCTGTACCGCCTCCAGATTGTCAGCCTCCAGATCCGGTTCCGGGCTACAGGAATAGGCGAACAAAAGCATGGCAAGCATGCTTGCTCCCAAAAGTACTTTTGACAGATAATGACTGATAGTTTTCATATATAGAAATTTAAAGTTACACTATTAGAATAGGGAAGTTGTATTTAAGATATGGCATTTATCAGGTGTTCTTATAATTTAAGGACGAACAGGTTGTTATTATGTCCGAAAGCCGGTATTAATTTACCAAGGATCTAAGTTAAACCTCCCACATTCAAATTAAATCAAAAAAGAATGCAATAGATGGAAAAGTCAAACTTGGTGACCTAACACCGGCCAGATCACTAAAAAGAACAAAACCCACCTGTTTGGCGGGTTTTTTTATAGAAAAGCTACACCTTCTGTATTAAGATTCTTTATTAGATTTTAGGTGCGTCCATTTTCACAAATTCTACCCTTCTGTTATTTGCTTTACCTTCGGGTGAAGTATTGTCTGCAATCGGTACATCTTCTCCAAATCCTTTTGCAACCATCCTTTTACCATCTATTCCACGGGCAACTAATTCATTTATTACGGTATTAGCCCGCTGCTCAGATAAATCTATGTTGAACTGTGCATCACCATCACTATCTGTGTGTCCTTCAACACTGAAATATATTTCCGGATGTTCCTTCATGAGTTTCACAATTTCATTAATAACACCCATTGACTCAAGTTTTAAAGTAGCTTTTCCCGAATCAAATTTAATTCCATTTGTAACAATTTTCCCATCAGTTATAAAACGATCATATAGTTTAACCGCTCCCTCGGCTATCCGTATATTTCTTATCATAGTAGGATAATCCCCGGTCTGACCAAAATCGTAGGTGCTCGCTTGAATACTTAAGGCAGTAGGATTGCCCGTTACATTTGGG
>CAMYIE010000057.1 GCA_947258405.1 uncultured Eudoraea sp.
TGCTCCACTCCAAGCAAGACCTCCATCGGAATCCGGCCGAAAGTCGCGTCGAAGATTTGCACCGTCGGTTTGACTTCGCGAATCCATTTCTTGACGTTTGATAGAGTGTCCGCGCCGACCAAATCCGTCTTGTTCAGCACGATCAGATCACCGCCGGAGACTTGCGTTCGGGCCAGCTTCGCTTCCGCATCGGGCAGACCGAGGACATGTTCGGCATCGACGATCGTGATCACTCCGTCGACGAGCACGGAGTCACGGATCTCCTGTTGCAGAAACGCTTCGTAAACTCCCGCCGGGTCGGCCACTCCGCTTGATTCAATCAGGATATGTTCGGGAGGATCATCTCGCTCGGCCAATTGCAAAACAGCCGCGATCAGGTCGGTACGGATGCTGCAACAGACGCAGCCATTGGCCAGCGTCATCATCCCTTCCTCGACTTGAGTGATCAGTTCGGCGTCCACGTTGATCGAGCCAAAATCATTGACGAGCACACCGATCCGACGGCCATGTTCAGCGGACAGAATGTGGTTGAGCAGCGTCGTCTTGCCCGCGCCGAGGAACCCGGCCACGATCGTGACCGGGATTGGTGTTGGTTCGACGACTTCCACGGAGGACCGGCGATTGCGATTCGTCCCCGGTCCCGATGCATGCATCGAAGGCGGAATGCAGTTTGTCTGGGTCGATGCCGGCCCGGCCCCCGATGAGGACGATTTCGGATCGGGGCATCGCCGTTCCCCAGAAGCCGGATTCCTCCAGGTGATAGCGCCTGCCCACCATCTGCAGCACGTAGCGATACCGGGGCAGTTCCTCGATCTGGACGACGCCCTTGCAGCGGTAAACCGTTTCGGGCAATTGCTCCAATGTCGAACGCAGCCTGGGCAGCGACAGGGCGCGGTCACTCGTCCAGTTCCATGTGGCGAACACATGGTCATGGGAATGCGCCTCGTCGTGCGCATGCGCCTCACGCTTGCGGGCGTCTTCACGACGCCTCGGAGGAGGCGCGTCACTGCCGCCGGCAAAGACCAGCTCCAGCGGCATCTGCCCCCGCACGACTTCGATGATCCGTGATCCCGGCGTCACCATCTGCACCAGGTTCTTTACGTGATTGAGCTCGTCCGTGCTGACTAGATCCACCTTGTTCAGCACGACAATGTCGGCTGCCCCCAGCTGCGACCGGGCCAGGTGTGCCATGTCGCCCTCCAGCCTCGGCAGTTGCTCCGCATCGACCACCGACAGGATGCTGTTCAAGGCGAAAGCCAACGCACGGGGTCCGACACGCCGCTCATCTCGACGAACAGGTGCTCGGGCCGCTCGGGCCGCTGCAGCAGCCCGAGGCAGGCCCCGATCAGGTCATCGCGGATGGTGCAGCAGACGCAGCCGTTGGCGAGGTTGACCGTATCGCCCTCGACCCCGACGATGAGCTTGGCGTCGATGTTGATCGCGCCGAAGTCATTCACCAGCACCGCAGCCCGAATACCGTGGTCCCCGCTCAGGATGTGATTCAGCAAGGTCGTCTTGCCGGCACCGAGGAAGCCACCGATCAGGGTGACCGGGATCTTCGATTGGTGCGGACCACCCGTTGCCACGGTGCCTTCCTGCTTCATGGTCTCTCCCATCATGCGATCTTGCCGGTGCCGTGAATCGGCTTGCCGGGGAAGACGTCGTCCACCGTCTCGGAGTTTCGCACCATCACGGTGCCGTTGACGAGCACGTACGGGATACCGCTCGACGGAAGCCCGCCATCCTGCATCGTGGCCTTGTCCTGGACCGTCTCGGGATCGAAGATCGTGATGTCCGCGTCCTTGCCTTCCTGGATGCGGCCCTTGTCCGCCATCTGCGGGACACCGTTGTCCTCGAGATACTTCGCGATCATGTAGGTCATCTTCGAGACGGCGAGCGAAAGCGGGATGTCGAGCTTCTTCTCCCGTATCCAGGAGAGAATTCTCGCATGCGTGCCGGCGCCCCGCGGGTGGCCATTGACCGAATCGTATGGCGTGTCCCAGTCGAGGGCAATCTCGCCCGTCTTGCGATCGGTATAGGCGAAGGCATCGCTGCCGACGACAGAGGCGGGATGTTCCAGCCCCTTGACGACGTCTTCTTCCTGGGCGTTGTAGAACATGGCCGGCGTCATGGGGGCCGTCTTCATGATCTCGTCGTAGCGCTCCTTGGTGAGTGGCTCGAGGTCGGAGATCACGATGATGTCCTTGTAGTCCCGGCCCATGTTGGGACCGTAGTTATCCGGGACCAGATAGTCCGCGCCGACGATGCTCGCGCCATAGTCATAGGGGTAGATCTCGCCGATCACCTGGATCCCCTTTTCGCGGGCAGCGTCGAAAAGCTCCAGCGCGGGGACCGTGTCTCGCAATGCCTGGGCCGACGCGTGCTGGAAGACGATGCCTCCGCCGTAGACCTCCTGCGGCGCCATCATCTCGAAGAAGGCGAGCAGGCCGCTCGTGGGCGGCATCTGGCTGGAGAAGCGGGCGTGGACAAAGGACGACTGGCCGTACTTGCCCGCCATCTTCTGGACGATCATGGCTTCCTGCTGGGAGCAGCCGTCCACCATGTAGCCGGCGGCGTGGCCGACACCGACCGATCCCTGCTGCAGCCCTTCCTCCACCATGCGCTCGAACTGCACGATCTGTTCGGCAGTGGCATGCTCCTTGGACCACTTCATCGTCGTCTTCGTTTTTTCGGGATGGAGCACATCCAGAATGAAATAGCCGTGGTACTGATCTTTGAGATCCGGGTTGAGGATGGTCTCCCGGATCGGGACCGAACCGACGGAGGCCCCGTAGTTGGTCCGCGACTTGCCTGCCATGGACTCGTACCAGGGTTTGACCGGATAGATGCCCAGCTCGAGCTCCATGGGTGTCGTCACCCCGTCGCGCAGCGCCAGCTTCTGGCCGAACGCATAGCCGGTGTTGTGCTGGTGCATGTCGATGAACCCGGGGCAGACCACGTGCCCTTTGGCGTCGATGCTCTCCTTGCCCTGGATCGGATCCTCGGTGACCGCGGCGATCTTCTCGCCCTTGATGCCGACGTTGCGCACCGCATCGAGTCCGGTCTCCGGATCGATGACTCGGCCGTTGGTTATTGCCAAGTCGTATTGTTCGTTATGTTGTTTCATGGTCGCAATTCTTTCGTTTTCAATTTGTTTCCGTTTAGCAACGTGAATTTCCGTGGTCTGTGTTCGTCCCTACCCGATCAGCTCAAAGTCATTCAGCTTCCGGGCCTTGAGGAAGAGCTTCAGGAAAACCAGGTCGCGTTGTGATGATTTCATAACATGACCATGCTTCAGAAGCCAAAGGTGTAAAAGTCGCTCATCTTATCTTCCATGTGATTGGTTCCGGGAACGGGAGCCGCATCTCGCAAATACCACCTAACGTGAATCTCCGGTTTCGAGAGATCGGCCTTGATATTGGTCAGGGTCCTTTCGCCAGCCTGCGCACATGCCTTGACGCTATCGACGAAAGAACAGTGGACGGCGTCAATCAGGTTCCCCGCATCGTCAAGCGTGAAGGGTGGTTTGAGCTTGCTATAGGCTTCCCGGAGTATGATCTGCCGAACGAAGGTGTTGTGCTCTTCGGTCATGTCCACGTCGGGGAAGGTGTCCGGGGTCGGATAGGTGTGGATCGGGTGATTGGTGCTGAAAAGCGGTTCTCCAGCCACGCGATCGGCAAAGACATAGGCCCCGGTTTTCTGGTCGATCTCGAAGACCGTGGCGGCCCCGGTGGCATCCGCGATCGGAATATGCAGGTTCATCAAGGTCTGCATGATTCTGTTCTTGAGGATCGCCTTCTTGGCCTCTTCCACGGTGGCGCAGGTGGCCAGCAGCATCTGTTGGAGCTGCGTCACAACAAGGCCCGACACATCTCCGCCGCCCGGAGGGGCCCGGAGGGCTGCCATCGGCGCCGACACCCGTCGGGTCGTGCATGCAGCTCATCCAGAGCCCCTTTTCGTTGATTCCGTCCACGTACCCCATCAACAATTCATTGGTTGACGCGATGATGGAGCGGTAGCCCTGTTCCGGCTGAAACTCGACCACGACCGGTCGCTCGCACGCGCCAAACGCGCCTTCTGGCACTTTTTTTCCCAGAGTCGTCGTCCACTCGACCGCCGGATGGAAATCAAGGTTGCGGCCCACAAGAACGGCTCCGCCCTCCGACTTCTCTGGGGGTAAGACCAATCCCGAGCACGTGTTCCCTCCCAAGTCGAGGCCGGAACGCATGCAGTCGTACCAGTCGAAATTCAGGTTGGTGCCGTCAAACTCGACGGAATCTTCCGGGTGGCCATAGGCCTTTAAGACCCCCTTTTGCAGTTCGGCCACGTGCGGCCAGTTCTGAGCCCAATACTCCTGGCGCGCTTGGCCATAGAGAGGACTGAAGTAGGGGAGCAACTTCACGCCGTATTCGTTCTTGCCGATTGTGGCGAGATCGAACCCGATCTCTTTCCAACTTCCCTTCACGATGATGTGGTGGGGCTTGCAGTAGTTTCCCTTCTCGAAGGGGTATACCGGTTCGTTCTTGAGAATGGCCATGACTTCTCCTTCTTCTGTTGTGTGGGGAACCCAATCTGTTGCCTAGCATGTGGGTCATCGGTGACTACCGAACGGGCTCGACATCGGCGAGCTTGAATGTCCCATCGGCGACATCTGAAAGACGTGCCAACGTGCCCTCGTGAACATCCAATGTTGCCTCTTGCCCCGCCGCCTCCAACGCCTGAAACAGCCGGGCCTCGGGGCCGTAGCAGCGAACCGTCACGGCTGCATCACCGGCAGCCGGATCGCTTTGCCCGGATAGACGTCCTTCAGCACCTTCGAGTCCTTCACCACGACGGTGCCGTTGACGATCACGTACGGAATCCCGGTCGACGGCAAACCGGCTTTCTCGGTGGTCGAGTTGTCCTGCACCGTGTCCGGATCGAAGATTGTGATGTCGGCGTCGGCGCCCACCTGGATGCGCCCCTTGTAGGCCATCTGCGCGACGCCGTTGTCCTGGAGAAACCGCGCCGGCAGGTAGGTCATCTTGCCGATGGCGGTCATCAACGGCATCAACTGCTTCTCGCGCACCATGCGCAAGACGATGGCGTTGGTTCCGGCGGCACGCGGGTGGCCTTGTACGGCGTCGTACGGCGTGTCCCAGTCCACCGCCATGGCGCCGGTCGCGGTGACGGTGAGGGGAAAGGCATCGCTGCCCACGGTGCTGCCGGGATGCGCCAGGGCCGTATGCAGGTCTTCCTCTGTGGCTCCGTAGAACATCACCGCGGTTCCCGGATTGCTCTTGACCAGCTCGTCGTATCGCTCCTTGGTCAGAGGCTTCAGTGTGGCGATTTCAATGATGTCCTTGTAGTCGCGCCCCATGTT
>CAMYIE010000058.1 GCA_947258405.1 uncultured Eudoraea sp.
ATCAAGCCACGGCTTACCAAGATAAAAGGGAGAGGCGCGGTAGGTGTCACCATCGGGAGATGTGTACTCGGTGTACACATCCACTACATCGTCCCTCCCTGCATTGGTTTCCATCAGTTCAACAAGGAAACTTTCCACATCAGCGGTGAACTTGAAACGGTTTTTCCGTCTCATCTTGGAGATCACTTTGTAGGTCCATGTTTCCGTGGAGGGGTCGTAGGAAAATTCGACTCTTGTACCCGATAGTTCCTGTTGCGTCCTGGGTTTGGTAGATTGTTTTGTAGTCAATGATGATGTCAACGTAGATTGGTCAAATCCTTTATAGTAGTCCCAAACTGGCCGTCCGGCCAATTCTTCCATTCCAAGGTTGATCACATTCATGTCATGGATTCGGTTGGCGCACTGCATGTCAAACAATTTCGGTCGCCTTTGAGTCCTTTTGGAAGCCTTCTTGTTGGGTCTGTGATGACTCTCATTAGCCATTGTGTTGACGTTAGAGGGAACTCCGAAGAAAAGGATGTCATCGGGTACATGGATCCCCGCATGAAAATTGAAAATGTTGAATCCCATTCCCGCCTCACGCTTGCCAATGTTCTTCTCCATGGACAACAATTCCCGAATCTTTGTCCTGGCTTGCTTCACCAATGCAACATCCAGTTCTGGTTTCCTCAGCCAGGCTTCAAATTCCAACAAAGTCTCCAGCAGCATAATCCAATCCGTCACAAAGTCTTCTCTCTGGAAGAATTTCTTTTGCTGTCCACGGGATTCATTCAGCAGCATGTTTTGACCACGATGAGACCGGCAAACTGCTAGCAGAACTAAGATCATTCCCGACATCTCATGGCCCATCAGCTTTCCTTTCTTCACACCAGTTGTAAATTTGGTGCGGGGAAGGTTTTTATCACTTTGACGTTGTAAAAGAAAACCCATTTCAGCTGCACATGCATCCATGCGTTTGGAAAGCAATGATTCTTTCCCTGTCTGAAAGAAGAACATACCGCGAATGTATTTGTATTTTCCAAGACAAATCCAGTGCAATACCTCCAGTGGAGCAGCTCCGTGGATTCCATAGTCATTGTGCATGCCAAACCGGAATTTGTACCAACAATTTTGAATGTATTGCTGTGACATATTCTTCAAGGCATCTTTGTCCCCTCGATTCACTAGCTCCTCAATCATTGTCTGCGTTTTCCTGGGAGAGTTTTTCCTATAAACATCTCCCGTCTCGCTGGTTGGGCAACAGCAATAGCGGCATAACTGCTTCACTCCCTTTGTCCGGGAGTTGTATGATCCACAATGCTTGTCATGTTCAACAGTGTCACCTTTACAGATTAAAATGAATGGTATATACTGAAATTTATGAACCGTTCCCTTGTACGGTTGATCCCAGGGGAGACCACCTTTGTCTTGGACTTCCTCATACCCTTCCAGCATGGTCCCTAACTGACAATGCAGATCCTGTGCC
Organism: uncultured Eudoraea sp.; assembly: GCA_947258405.1. Lineage (GTDB taxonomy): Bacteria > Bacteroidota > Bacteroidia > Flavobacteriales > Flavobacteriaceae > JAHEJJ01. The sequence goes on from CAMYIE010000058.1 coordinate 1,466, forward strand.
TTCTCCTCTGTCACCCCGGCAACTGGTTTCGCTGTTCCTAAAAGCTCATCGCAGTCAGACTCCTCCTCTGACTCAGACTCTGTTTCTAGTATAGTTTCTGCGCATTCATCATCCTCCTCGTCGTCCCATTCGTCTTCTGAATCATCTCCAGTGGGATGGAGAGGGGGGAGGGAATTGTCATCACTATCATCACTGAGATAGATTTGAGAGTCAATGTGATCAGAGTTCTTGATGAATTCAAGACCGTCACTCTTACTTTTGAGATATTTGGTAACATATCCAATCTCCCGCCACATGTAATCCTTGTCACGTGCCTTGCTATTGAATATTCCCAGGGTCATTTTCAAAGCTTCTAGGGGCAACTTGTCAAACTGCCCCATGACACATCCATCCATGTAAAAAATCACGGGCAACAGGATCTTCCTACGGCCATCTGCTGTGTAAGGGTCATTTTGTATAAGTTTCTGATATGTCTCCCTGTAGGCCAAACCAGTGTTGATGTCCGAAACTTTCAAAAACTCTTCCGGTGGACCTTGCATTGGATCATCATTGAAAAACAAATAGTCCTCCTCCTTCACACGCGGGTCACTCAACAGTGACCGAATTTGTGACTCCGCATCATGGCAGGTGATTTTGACTTTGACATCCTCTGCTGGCAAGTGACAATCCTTCTGATAAGCAAGAGTGTCTTCCTGATTGTACCTTTTCCTCAACCGTCCTAGCAATTTGTCTTGCGCTATGTAGGTTTTAGCTTTCATGTGACGCAAATGCCACTGGAAGATTTCATCGTAGACTTTCAATGGGACCCCCCTATCACCAAGCAGTTTCATTAATTCAATCCCGGCTGCAATGTGTGGTGGGAGTTTCCAATAGTTGTGACTGGCAAACTCACAATAATCCTTGAAGTCATCCATCATAGTTCGGTCCACCCGATCATCATCCTCCTCAATTTCAGACTCACATTCCATTTCATTGGGGTCCATCACAGCGGGGATCTTTTCCCCAGAATTAGTAGCATCATGCACATTGGCTGTTCGCTTCTTTGATTCCTGTTCTTCCTGGCCAGATAATTCATCAAGAGCTTTGACGGCATTAGTGATCCGGGGGTCACAAAGAGGATTGTGGTTAAGATTTAGATGCTTTCTTTTGCTCCCGGGTGGCAACTTTGGAGAGGACGTGAGTGGTTGGTCACTTTCCAGAACAGATAAAGGGAGAAGACGACATGGGAATTCATTCAATGGAATAGCAAGATGGACTTTATGGCTATGTGAGGTAAGAGTGCTATATGAGTGAGAGTGGGATGCGAGCAAGTACAGATAGCTAGCTAGCTAAAAACAAAATGAGAGGATAGCAGAAAAATGAATGGACAGCAGCTGTAGCAACAACATGTGAGAGTGGCAGAAAAATGACTGGCCAGACAGCGGCTACAACAACTAGCTGATGCACCAGGAGTGCCTGCCACCACCAAAAATTGCTCTATTCTGATTGGTCAGATCCATTCGGAAGGCATTTCCAATGAAACAAAACAAGAATCAGTGTCAGTCATACACAAAATGGGGGGAGCTTTCCAGTCATTGTGGGAATTCTACAAAGAAAATGTTATGTCTTTTGAAACCAATCAGGCATTTTGTGACAACCCTCAAACTACTACTGCACCACACTCGGGATTCAATGCAACAGCCAATAATTAAGGGCAAGTTACGTATGACTTGACTATGTGTTACATAGATTTATTGACTTACGCAGGGTAGCCTGCTCTGATGTTGTCTTGGACCTTATTCGATGTGGGCTTTGTCTCGAAAGAGGCAAAGGTCGGTTCGTCAT
>CAMYIE010000059.1 GCA_947258405.1 uncultured Eudoraea sp.
ATCCGGTTCGTTGAGCCGGGAGAAATCAGCGGTGGCAGAAAATTTCCCCTGCTGCACAAAACCGCTCAGTTCATCCGAAGGAATATGCTTGATATAACTTTGCCCCGCATGCAGCATGTCGATTTTTTTTGCATCAAGATCAAAACCGAGGACGGCAACGTCTTTTCTTAAAAAGGTAAGGCTTTGTATCGATGACATCGATCTGATGCTGCACTGCAAATTCTCTCAATAGGTCCAGTTTCTCGTATCGATTGTGTTTCAGCTCACCCCTGAGAGGAAGAATAACCAGCGCAAACTCAATATCTAGGGACTCGAGCAGAGTATTATATTCGTGTAGCAGGCGCATTATTTTTTCCAGCGCCTGTTGTGCTTTTCTATCGCGCTCCGAACGCGTGATGAGGTGGTGGGTATAATCGAACAGCTCAAAAAGAATAAAACGTGCGAAGTGACTCGATTCATACAACCAGGGGGGGTCGGGAGGGTCGACACCTTTGACTGTCCCGTCCGGGAGAAAACGTTCCATTCCACCACGTACGATTGCATCCAGGATATCACTGTGATTGACGACCAAAAGAACGATATCCGGTCGATAGACCAGCAGCTTGTCCGCCAGGATACGATAAGCAAAGAAGGGATCGCTTGCAGCGACTCCAGCACAAATCATTCTGAATCGACTTCCGGCATTTTCGGCATTGAGAGTTCTTCCCAGTTGATTCAGCCAGGTCTGTTCGAAGCTGGCTCCCTTTGCCTCCGTGAAGGAGTCGCCGATTGCCATAATGCGCAGCTCGCCCGGAGGTTTGGATAGCGGATGTTCGATATCCCTCAAGCCCAGCGAATTGGTCCTGATCTCATAGTCGAACTCTTGCGCCTGATAATTGCTAACGGCATTGGGCGATCTGACGTAATACCAGGAACTTTCGCGTATCGAATAAGGTGAAACAAAATGTCCCTGAATCCGTTCGGTATAGGTGCAGTAGGTGCAAAGAACACGCAGCGTCAGTTCTGCAGCCGGTATGAACAGGCAAATCGAAATAAGTACGACGATTATCGTGTTTCGAAAGCGTGTTTTCGAATGGACGTAGTTTATGAGAGTCACGATTTAGCGATTGGAGCGCACTGCGGGTGTAAATTAGGTTGGCCACTCAAGGATTACTAGTACTCCTTATTCTTTGCAGCGTAAAAGCTGGCGGAACATTACAAGGCTAAAATTTAGATGCGCCGACAATAATTTGATAGCATATGCCGTGACATTCAGGCTGTCACCATCGAAAGAGGATAAGCTGTCATGCCAGTATCCGCACAAACTGTATGGTGGAACACAACTCGAGGCATGCTGACCTGCCTGCTGACAGCCGTGTTTCTCGTAGCATGTACACCCGCCCCCTTGATCAAGTATTCAACCGAGACACCGCCGCTGATGCTGGCCCCGGCCTCCGCCGTGGGTGTCACGGACCAGCGTGCGCGTTTCCGTGAGATATTCTGTGCCGCAACGGATGCACATGGGGAACAGTTCGAGGACCACCGTCCTTGCGACGAAGCCCTGGTGCGTCTGGGCGGTGAGCCGGCTCCGACCGGCCGGCCGGTTGATCTGGGCAGGTCAGGATCCGGGCTGAAATTCGCCATGGTGCCGGGGCTGGGCTGGAGCTGTTTCGAGGATTTCATTCTCCCGTCCGAGCTTGCCGCCATAAATCACATAGAAGCACTTGGATACCGGTTTACGACAATTGAGGTCGCTCCTTTGTCGAGCAGCACCCACAATGCGAGCCAGATCAGGGATGCTTTACTGGCTATGACGGACCTGCAGGACGGGGAAAAACTGGTGCTGATCGGCTATTCGAAAGGCGTGCCGGATATCCTCGAAACGCTGGTCCTGTATCCGGAGATAGTCGATCGCGTTGCCGCGGTAGTCGGTATTGCGGGTGCGGTAGGGGGCTCTCCTCTGGCCGATGGTGCAGCGGATTCCTTGCTGGATACGTTCAGTCGTTTGCTCGGAGACGATTGTCCGCTAGGCGACGGCGGGGCCGTCGAGAGTCTCAGGACGTCCACACGGATGGACTGGTTGGCGCAGCATACACTTCCCGATGCAGTCAAGTACTACTCCGTTATTACCTACCCGGATCGGGCTCACGTTTCCAGGGGCCTGGTTTCCAGTTACGACAAGCTGAGTCAGGTCGATCCCCGTAATGATACCCAGGTGATTTTTTATGGCCAGATGATTCCGGGCAGTACACTGCTGGCCTATCTGCAGGCGGATCACTGGGCGGTCATGTTGCCGATTGACCGCTCACACGAAACACTCGCCAAGGCGTTCTTCAACCAGAATGACTTTCCAAGAGAGATCCTTTTCGAAACTATCATGAGGCATGTCGAAGAAGATCTTATGCAGGCAGATCAGGGAATGTGAGCACTCAGGCACCATAAAAACTTAAACCGATCCAGGAGTCTGTCGGATTTAACCCACGGCGCATTTGGCTCAAACCCCCTGCATGCCCGTCCGGTCAAAAAACCCATCCATATTGAGATATCAACACCTTAGCATATAGCGTACCGATCACGGTGCTTTTGTGCACTGTCTCAAATTAGGTCTACAATCTACCGATTATTGCTAATTGGTCGTGGG
>CAMYIE010000060.1 GCA_947258405.1 uncultured Eudoraea sp.
GGAGCCGGGCTGTACACCGTCACGAGCGGGCCTGTTAACGGGTCGCTATTCGCCACGTGCCGGTTTGGGCACGATCATTATCGGAGGTACGCCCAATACCCTGCAGGCCGAGGAGATTACGCTCGGCGAACTGTTCAAGAGCCAGGGGTATGCGACGGGGTACGTTGGAAAATGGCATCTGGGCTCGGAAGAGCAAAGCTGGCCAGTACGACAGGGCTTTGACGAGTATCGGGTGGGTGTCATCGAAACCAGCGATTCGACCTTGTACCGGCCGCAAATGGAACGCATCGGTTTCTCCGAGGAAGCCATCGAAAAAGCGGCACCCGGAATCTGGGACGGCACGACAGAAGATGGATTGACGAGAGTCCGTGAGTACGATGTTGAATACAAGCACATTGTCGAGGATGATATTGCCAAGGCGTCAGTGAAGATCATCAACACACACGCAGCGGCCAAAGACCCCTTCTTCCTCATGGTCGGTTTGACACAGACGCATTATCCAAATGTGACCTCACCAGAGTTCACTGATAAGTCGCCCAACGGACCCTACGGAGATGCGCTGCTGCAGCACGATCACGCGGTGGGCGAAATCCTGGATGCAATCAAGACGTCCGGCATCGAAGACAACACCATCGTGATCTATATGTCTGACAACGGTGCGACACCTCTCGGCGGACCGGCCGAGTTCCGGGGTGGGTCCAACGGCATGTACACCGGCGAGTTGGGTGACGGACGTGAAGGTTCGATACGGACACCGGGCATGATCAAGTGGCCGGGCAATATCCCGGTGCGCAAAATCAATGGCATGTTTGCGATCCACGATGTCTTCCCAACGCTGGCAAATATCATCGGCGCGGAGGTTCCGAAAGACCGACCCATCGACGGCATTGATCAGACGGATTTCCTCCTCGGCGAGCAAGACAACTCCAATCGCGAGTCTTTTCTCACCTTTATCGGGGACGAGATTGTTGCGGTCCGCTGGCGTCAGTTCCGCCTATATCCGAAGCAGTTTGTGAGTGGCCCCGGAAATCCGTCCGCACCAGGAACTCTAGGTGCCAGGGTGGAAGGCAATAGCCTGCCTACCACCTTCAACATCGAGCAAGATCCCCGCGAAGAAAATAATATGTTGGCATTGGCTGGGTGGGTCTTCCCTCATTACATGAAGGCAATCGCGGAATACCAGAAGACACTGGAGGAACATCCAAATCCAGGCTCGGCGAGCCTGAATCCAGAATAAAATCACACTACTTTGCGTGATGATAGGGGTGTCCATAGTAGCGCATGGTGCAGTGCCTCCACACAGCGACGCAGCTATGCGTCGCTGTCGTCTGAAAGCGATCAATGGTAGGCTTCGCGGGCCTGTTGTTTGATCAACTGAACAGCATGGAATGAAGAGCGCAGGTGTCAGGAAAACAGCGCTGCTGCCCATAAAGGTCACACGATGATTGTACGATCTGGATTTTACTTCGACGTCTCGCGGACCTTCAGGACGGTGCTCTTGGTCGCGATCGCTATTGCGTTTTGTTTGACGGCACAGGCACATGCAGATGAACCATCCCGTCCCGAATATGTCGGATCCGAGACATGCGCTGCCTGCCATACGGACGCAGTGGATGACTGGCAGGGCTCGCACCATGATTTGGCCTGGACCTTGCCCTCGGCAGAAACAGTTGTGGGCCAGTTTGATGGTCGCGCATTCACCCATCAGGGCAAAACATACCGTTTCACGACCCGCGATGGGCAATACTTCATCGACACGGACGATGCCAACGGGGGCATGCAGCGATACGAGATCATCGGCGTGGCCGGGATCGAGCCGCTTCAACAGTATATCATCGAGACCGAACCGGGGCGGCTGCAATCCTTTGACGTCGTCTGGGATGTCGACGGGCAACGTTGGTTTCACCTCTATCCTGATCAAGTGCTAGCGCCCGGAGACGGGATGCATTGGACCGGACCTTACAAGAATTGGAATGCGCGGTGCGCAGCATGCCACGCGACCGGATTCGAAAAGAACTTTTCGGCCCAGACCAAGCAATACCAGAGCCGCCAAGCGGAAATCGGCGTCGGCTGCGAGGCCTGTCACGGACCTGCCCAAGCTCATGTTGAATGGGCCAGCACCGGCACAAGCTTTAAATCTGCCGATTGGCACGGCGTGAATGAAATTGGCTTGACGATCAATCTGACCCGAGGGCGCGGAACAGAGGCCGAGTTGCTTGGATACCTGGCCAATACCGAACAGCGCCTTGGACCGTTGAATGACGCTGAAACACAAATTCAACAATGTGCGGGCTGTCACGCCCGTAGAGAGGCATTTGACGATGGTAACCCCGCGCCCGGCACGCCGTTTCACGATGCCTACCGGCTGAGCAACCTCAGGGAAGGCTTGTATCATGCGGACGGGCAAATTCTGACGGGTCATTCCTGCAGTCAAAGATGTACGCAAATGATGTTGTCTGCACCGATTGCCACAACCCCCATTCCGCGCAGCTGAAGGTGGAGGGAAATGGACTTTGTTCGCAGTGCCATTCGCCTGCCGGAAACCCGGAATTCCCAACACTTGCACTCAAAGAGTATGATGCACCCTCGCATACGTTCCACGCACAAGGCAGTGCAGGTAGCGAATGCAAAAGCTGCCACATGATCGAGCGCACATATATGGGGGTGGATGGCCGACGGGATCATTCTTTTCGCATTCCACGCCCGGACCTGAGCCTTCAAACCCGCGCACCCAATGCGTGCAATGACTGCCATGACGACAAGTCGGCGCGTTGGGCGGCCGACACACTTGCCACATGGTTCCCAAACAGCAAGCAGCGAGGCGCGCATTTTTCTCAGGTCCTTGCTGACGGAAGACGTAACTTGCCTGGACAAGCAGACGCGCTGGCGGGCTTGGCAGAATATGATCAGTTGCCGGCCATCGTGCGGGCCACGGCGTTGGACATGCTGGCCCCTTTGGCCGACCCGGTGCTGGCGGCACGGTTGGAACCCTTGTTGTCAGACCCCGAACCTTTGGTCCGGCGGTCTACCCGCATTGTTGCTTTGCTGGAGGATCCGGTCAAAGCCGTCCGTATCGCCGCCGCAAGACTTTTCCTGGGGATGCGCATTGCCTACATGCCAAAGCGCATAGACGACACCCTCAGTGCGGCCATGTCGGAATGGCAAGGGTCCTTGTCCGCCAATGCGGATTTTCCCGAGGCGCAAATGGTCCTGGCAGGAATTGGGTTAACAACTCGGCGGATGGACGCAGCCCTGATCGCCTTTGGGGAAGCGGTGGAATTGGATCCCCAATTGACCCAGGCCTGGATGATGATGATCCGTATCCATGACGCTCTCGGCGACAGGCAGGCTGCGATTGAAACGGCTGAACAGGCCATTCGGATGACATTCAATTGCACCTTATGCGCGCGGATTTGAGCGACTAAAAAGTTGGGAGAGTGGTTAAAAACTTTCCTCGGCTCAGGACCCGCAAAGGGGCTTAAATTGTGCACAATCACCTCGACGCCCTCGAAATGCTGTAAGATCAACCAACGGCAGCTTCTCTATCGCGGCCTATGTCAAGAGGGGGTGGGTCATGTCATGTTGTATTCCTTTGCGCCATTGATCTGCCTTGCGGATGTGCCGTCACGGAGCTCGTGCTTCTCTTCGAGGTCGGCGTGTGGCCGCCTCATGATGGGGTAAGAAGGATGGCGTGGTTCAATCTTTCGGGCGCCCTTACTGCAAGCGCAGCAGGATCTGCAGCCGTTACGAACTCACTCCACCCGTCGTCCCCGTGAGGACATCATTCTGCCGAAGCAGATCTCGGAATCAGGGTCTGTTTGTCAGGCCCTTTTTGCAGCGCTGTTGCTGAAGCGGAAGTCGGTGCCATCGATCCACATGCGATGGAGAATGACGGCAATGCGCCTGGCGAGTGCCACCGTAGCGCGCCGCATACCGCGTCGCTGCGCAACCCGCATGGCCCAAGCCTTGAGCCATGACCATTTTTTGGAATGGGTAAGCATCGACTGTGCCGCCTCATAGAGCATGGTCCGCAGCATGGCGTCACCACATTTGGAGATACCACCGTCATAGTCGATCTCGCCCGACTGGTATCGCTTTGGCGTTAGACCGGCATGCGCACCGACATCCCGGGAATGCACAAAGCGGTGGGGTTGATCGACCGATGCTCGGTAGGTGAGTGCGACTACCGGACCAACCCCGGGGACTGTCATGAACCGTCGACACACCGGATCGTCGCGCACCATGTTGAGTAGCATCTTGTGAAGGGTTGCCAATTGCTGACGCATCACCTGCCGGACCGTCAGCAGAGGATCGACGATTGCGGCCAGTCTGGGAAAACCTTCAACCAGCTCGCGGACCCGCGTTTCGTAGTTCTTCGTGCTGACAACACCGACCTTCAGGCCGAAGTTGCGCAGAGTGCCGCGCATGTCGCACTCGATGTCGAGCAATTTGCGCTGGAGCAGCTTGCGACTGGTCAGCAGCATTCTTTGTTCCTGAGCTGCCAGCGTCTTGACATGCACCGGCTTGAACAATCCCACCCGCATCATCTGGGCAATCCCGCGGGCGTCATTACGATCACTCTTGTTGATCTCCTGAGCCTTGAGCAGCGCTTTCATGTGCCGTGTCTCGGCGCACACGACAGGCAGGCCCGTCTCGGTCAGCCCGTTCACCAGCCATTGAGACAATGGCCCCGCCTCGATCCCAACCCGGACATAATCGCCACCGATTGTGGTCAACAGTGCGGCTATATCATCCGGCTCGGTTGGTACTTTGCGCTCGCAGATCACCTTGCCGACTTGATCCACAACGCACACCGCTGTCTCTTGCACCGATACATCCAAACCCACAAAATACGCCATATCGCCACTCCTTCCTTGATGCTCAAGGCCTGGGTGGCCCCGATCACACTATAATAAATGAAGGGGCTGCTTTCTTAATACATCACTCGAAAATGCAGCCGCCGCGATACACCATCTCTTGTGATCGCTCGAATCGAATCCCGAAAGCGGAATCAAAAAGCAGCCGTTCCGATCCGGAGCTCGAAGGTCCGTTCCGTCCGCGACCCGGTCATTGCCGAGGTGGAAATGCCGCACTCTGCATGAATGGCCGCAATGCGAAAGCTGCGATGCGGCGACGGTCGACACGATGAATGGCTGGAAAGGGCCGTCCACGATATCGCTCCTGGACTCTCTCAAATCAGATGCTGCGTC
>CAMYIE010000061.1 GCA_947258405.1 uncultured Eudoraea sp.
GTTGCTACGATGAATCACCAACCTCTGGTACTCTATTTCATAAGCTTAAATTCGGTATTGACAAGGCCTTTGAGATGCTTTATGAAATTACATTAGGAAAGAAAGGAGCAAGTAGCATCTGGCTTGCAGAACATTTTGGGGTGCAGCAAAAGACGGCATGGTACTTCCGCCAACAAATTCAGCTGGCGATGAAAAGTAGTGGGAACAATCCTCTAGAAGGCATTGTGCATGTAGATGAATTTGAAATTGGCACACCTCAAAAAGGAGAACAAGGGAGGTCTGCCAGCAACAATAAAATGAGAGTGGTTCTGGCCGTGGAAGAAAGAGACGGAAAATCTGGACGTGCCTATGCAAAAGTAATCGAGGATTATAGTTCGGCTTCCCTGATGCCTATTTTCGAAGAGCACATCAGCAAAGAAGCATCTGTTGTGACAGATGGATGGACAGGGTATACACCAATAAAAGAGGATTATCCTGAACTCAAGCAAATACTCTCAAATCAGGGTAAGAACTTTAAAATGCTCCATATCCAAATCAGGAATTTCAAAAATTGGCTAAGAGGGACACATTCTTATTGCAACCGAGCGTATCTTCAAAACTATATCGACGAATATTTCTTCAGGTTCAACAGGAGAAACCATAGAAGTACTATTGTTGATAAAATAATCGATAGGTGTGTTGAGCATCCGCCAACTTATCATTTGGCTGAGATTTAAATGGGTAACCCTATTTATTTATTAAGTGATTTAAAAATTATTTGTAATCGATTGAAATAACTTCCCTGAAAATATCCCAGAGAATTAACAGACGTATTCAGCTTTTGAATTTTAATGCTAATTTTTCATAGCTTTTTTTAATTCTTTTTCCATCTCTTCATTTAGTTCTGTTTCAAAAGCAAGCACTTCATATTCAGAGAGTTCGTTGGTAAACTCTTCAATGGTAGCTTCATCACCAAGAATAACCAAGGCAGAAGTGTCAGGATTTAATGATTTGGCAAAATCCTCAAGAATCGGATCATTTAGAATTACATTTTCCTGGTGCCCAAGTAATCCACCAATCGAACCCGCAATAGTTGCTCCAGCCAAGGCTCCAGCAGGGCCAAACATAAGTCCCACCAATCCACCGCAAAGTGCTCCAAACCCAATTCCCGCAGGGACATAACTGCTGTCCTGCGCCCAGGTACTGTGTACACGATATTGGCCTTTGCTGTTGACAGAAATTTCAGCAACATCATCCAACCACATATATTCAATGTCTGATTTGTCATCAATTGCATCAATAGCTTTGCGAGCTGATTTCTTTCCAGTGAAAGTGAATGATTTAAAATAAGTCATAATGTATTGTTTCGTATTGTATATATAAATTCCAGATTAACATAAATTGGCAAGGGTTTAGTTATCAATGAGTTCCGCAATGTTTTATTCTAGCCAGCCCTGAATTTTCTTTACCTCGAAATACGGATGTCAATGAATAAAAGAGGCCTCCATTCACCATTAAAAATCCATCATAATCACTAATATAATGCCCTTGAGGAGGATCAACCACCAATTTTTAACTGTTTCTTTCATGATAAAGTGTGTTTCAGTTATTACTAATTAAATAATCGCAGATAGGTGACATCACCATTGCGATCTATTATTTCTAGTGTAGATACTGCACCGTTGTTTTCTTCGTGTAGGATAAGTTCTGTGGGAGCTGATATTATATGGATAAATAAATCCTCAGAATACCCCAGGGTCAACGTCATATTATTTCCTTTCCCAAAAGGATCATAATCTATATCTCTCAAAACCTGGTTTTCTACAATCGTCAAACCGCCCGCAGCAATGTTTACTTTCCGGCCAGTGTTGCCGGATAAGAATACCTGGATGCGCTCCAGCCATTCTTCATTAGGTATTTTCTTTTTTATATTCATGGTGTTAAGGGTACTAAAGATGTCCGAAAAATATACTATACAAAGATGATTCAGTGCGGCTGACAAGACAATACTCCTAAAGTGGAATTATAGTAGAATTTTACCGCTTGAAAGAAGTATAACCTTTATGATACCACAGTTTCAGCTCTTTCGGTTCTTTGTCTTCACCACTAGTGGTACATCGGATTTACCACTAGTGCTCATTTGGTTTAACCACTAGTACTCACACTGCTTGACCACTAGTGCTCTCTTGGCTTGACTACTGGTGCTCTATCATCTTACATATGCTCGCTGAGAATGTGCAAAAAACACCCACCCCAGCCCCTCCGGGGAGTCAATTCGTCATCCCTGACAAGCGCAGCATGATCAGGGATCTCCTCCATTTTCAACGTCATCCGGCACCTGATGCCATGCCTAATGCAAAGAGATTCCTGATAAAGGCTTCCTATCGTCAGCCA
>CAMYIE010000062.1 GCA_947258405.1 uncultured Eudoraea sp.
TGTCTGGTCGCGCCTACCAGAGTATCTGGACCGAAGAGTCGAATGAAGTCGACTTCGGGCTTACGCTCGGCTTCACCCGTTATTTCGACGGCGAGTAGTCAAGACTGACGTCGTGCTCCGCCAAAGTCTCGGGCAGCCTTTCGCGTAACTTGGCGCGAAGTTCGTCGAAGTGCCGGACCACGGCCAGGTATTTCGGGTCGTTCGCAAAACGTTCAAAGCACGCAAGGTCCTTCAGCATTGGCTCCCATGCGGGGCTCCTGCCCCCCAGCGCACGTTCAAATCTGCGATAGACTTCGTTGTCATCGCCATTAATCGCGTGGGTACACGCCAATCCGAGTGACACCCACCAGTAAGCTGTATCACCTGTGTAGTGAGTTTCCTTTGATAAACGGATGAACTCCCTGGCTTGCTCGACCTCGCCACTACCGTAGACGGCGTTCAGCATTGCCACGTGGGCGTCGAATTCTATTGTGCTGCGCCGCACCGTCAGAAAAGTGTCGAGCGCTCCGGAGCCTTTGATAATGCGCAGCGCATCGTTGTAACGGCCCTTGGCGTTGTAGGCTTGTGCCAGGTAGATTTGCAGTTGAATGTCTTCAGGGTGATTCCAGTAAAGATCTACGCCCTTCTCAATCATCTCGTCGTAGCGCCGCATCTTGAACAGCAGGCCGACACCGAGATCCGGCTCAAGCGACTGTGCCGTCTCGTAGGCCCCGATATCTGTGTAGTACTCGGCCAGTCTTTGCACATGTAGTGGGTTATCCGGCTCCGCGTCGCGCGCCTTGATTGTCCAGGCGATCGCGTGGTCGACATCACCCAGGAGGCTGAGTACTTCAGCAATGGCACGGTAGGCGGCTGCGCCGTCGAATGTCATCGTCATCCGTTCCACGATTTCACGAGCTTCCTCGTGCCGGTCACCTGCTAGTGCCAGGAAAGTTCCCAACGCTGCGTAGCGGGCAACATTCAGTCGATCCAGATTTAATGCGTGCTCGAACAGTTCAGCCACGCCCTCAGGACCTGCATTAAACCAGTACCAGAACGCGTAGGAAGCAACCGCATCCGGCAAGTTCGGGTTTAACTTCACAGCCTTCTCAAGCGATTCACCCGTGCGCGCGCTACCGGTGGCAAACAGATACTGACCGTAAGCGCTGTGTGCTTCGGCGAGTTCCGGGCCCAGGTCCAGCGCTCTGTTGGCGGACACACCCGCGGCATCAATGTCGCCGAGGAACATCTGTGCGATTGCCAGTCGACTATGGGCGAGGGCAGACTCGGGATCTGCCTCGGTGGCATCACGATAGAGCTCCACAGCGCGTTGCAGCAATGCCGGGTCGACATCCTCGCGCTCAAGCACCTGCTGTTCGTAATGGCGCGCCAGTATCATCAGCTCGTTGGCCGTCGCATCCTGCGTTGCGGGTTTTACAACGACCTGACCCGAGTCGGGCAGGACTTCGCGGACCACAGCCTCGGCGATTTCCTGTTGCACAGTGAGCAACTCTCTCGGGCCGCGCTGGAAAGTGTCGCTCCAAATGGCCAGGCCGCTTGCGCCATCGATGAGTTGTACAGATACACGCAAGACATTGCTCTGGCGCCGCATGCTGCCTTCGAGCAGCGTCGCAACGCCAAGTTGTTGCGCCATGGACTTTGCGTCAAAGCTGCTCTGCACCGCGGCGATTGAGGATGATCGGGCAGCAATACGCAGTCCCTTTACCCGGCCGAGCTGATCTCGTAGCTCATCGCTGAGCCCCGCACCTAGGTAGCTGTCGTCGGAATTGGGACCTGAGTAGTCAAACGGGAGCACAGCAACACTCTGCGGCGCGATATCAAAGGAGCCAGCCCACTTTTCTCGGTCATCTATTTCCGGCTTGATGAGGAAGAACAGTCCTGCGGTTCCCGCAACGAGAAGCACCATCGATAGTGCGATACTCGTCGTTCCCCGGCGACTCGAGATGGTGGTGCGCTGAACGCCATCTGCTGTTAGATCAAATGTCCACGAGAGGAACATCGCGATGGGGAAGCCCACGACGAAGAATATGACCGCGAGCGTGGCAACCCATTGCGGCAGGTATAGTTGCTCGACAACGGTCACGACGATTTCGGTCACGCCCCAGGCTACGGCGCCATAGATGGCGGCCGCCTGCACAACCTTGCGTTTTCTAAGTTCTGCGAAAAATGACTGCTCGGGCATGAAAGGCCAACCGGCGTACTGTTAAGCGCCCGATTCTACCTTAGGAACCTGTTTTTGCCCGGCCTGCCCCGGATCGAAGGACCAGCATTCGGGCCAATC
>CAMYIE010000063.1 GCA_947258405.1 uncultured Eudoraea sp.
CAATGTACCTGCTGTACAATTCTGGGATGTAACCGTTTACGATGTGCAGACAAGATCATTACTTCAAACGGATTATCCATTCCCGGGGGTTACCAGTTCGGATAAAAATGTTGTGCAAAATGCAGATGGATCCTTTGATGTTTATTTCAGTTATGAAAAACCAGAAGGAAATGTAAACTGGATACAAACTGTTCCCGGTAAAAACTGGCATATGCTGTGGCGCATTTATGGTCCGCTTGAACCTTGGTTCGATAAAACCTGGAGACCAGGTGAAATTGAGTTAGTAAAATAAAGTATATAAATCGTCATGGTGAGCGATAGCGAAGCAATCTGTCAATGATAAATCAGATTGCTTCGCCGTTCCTCCCTGTCTGCCGACAGGCAGGCTCGCAATGACGATAAAACAATAACAAATGAAATCTTCCAAGACACACCAAATCATAATAAAATGTATGTCATTACTTTTTTTTAAGAAGGGTTTATATGCATTATTATGTATTTGCTGTTTAGTGCCTTCCTTTATAAAAGCTCAAGGCTACTATAACGATGAAAATTTTGGGAACCGATCTATTTTGTTAAGTGGAAATGTTACCGGAAGTGTAGATGATCTTGGACTCACATATTACAATCCTGCTCGATTGGCAATAATTGAGGAACCCAATTTTACAATCAGCGCAAGAGCATATCAACTGGGATCTATAAAGGTTGAGAATGTCTTTGGAAGAGATAATAAGCTCAGCCAATCAAAGTTTGGAGGGCTGCCAAGTTTAGCCGCAGCTACTTTTAAAGTAGGTAAACCAGACAAACATAAATTTGCCTATGCCGTTTTATCTAGAAAGCAATCAAAAATTAATCTGGGGTTTGCAAGAGAAGTCGATGCTGCCATTGTAGAAGAGTTTGACAATGTCGACAGGTTTATAGGAGAATTAAATCTTAGTGAAGATGAAACTGATGAATGGTTCGGATTTAGTTGGGCAACAAAATTAAAAGAAAATTTAAGTGTTGGTGTTTCAACATTTGTTTCGGTGTACGATTTTAGTGGGAGTTATAAACTTGACTATTCACGGTTAGATACGACAACTGATGTGGCAGCTTATAATAATGAAATACGTTATGGTCAGAAATCATATGGTGTTTTTTGGAAAGTTGGACTCGCGTGGCAAGTGGCAAAATTTGATTTAGGATTGAATATTGATGTCCCATACCTTGAAGTTTTTGGAGATGGAAATCTTAAGTATAAAGAAATTCTAGCAGGTATTGGCGACGGCAACGATATTTTTGAATTTGCTACGCGGAGTGATTTAGAATCAAAAAGAAAAGAACCTATTGGTGTTGCTTTTGGTGCTGGATTTCCCCTGGGAAAAAACAAGATTCATTTAAAAGTGGATTGGCATGGCGGATTAAAAGAATACGACCGCTTGGTGGTACCGGTAATTGATGATTCAGGAGAAGTGCTTTCATTTTCATTCAAAGAAGAATTAAGGCCTGTTATAAATTTTGGCTTGGGAGCCGAATTTTATTTAGGGGAAAAGGTTGGTCTTTATATGAGTGCTGCTACAGACTTTTCGCCCGTAGTTTCCAATGCCAATATCTTTGATTTAATAACTAAAGAAAATCAGGATACAAATTTTGATGTAGATTATTATCACTTTGGTACGGGAGTTCAATTAAAATTGAGCTGGGCGCAGTTGGTGCTTGGCGCCACCTATACAACAGCATCTACCACTTTCGAGCGTCCTATTGCTTTCCCAGATCCGGAAATTGAGATTCCAAATAACGATGATCCAGCAAGAGTAACACTCAATAGATGGCGATTTATTTTAGGGTTAGAAATACCAATTTTTGGAAAAAAAGTAGAAATAAATTAAAAGTATAAAATGTTCAATGACGACTAGTTTAAAACTAAAAAAAAATGAAAAAATTCATTGCATTTTTAACGCTTACCACCCTTTTGTTATCGGCATGTAATGATGCTACAGTTAAAACTGAATCAGTAGAAAACAGTGAAGTTTCAGACCCGCTACCTTCCTGGAATGAAGGCGCTACAAAAACGGCTATTATAAACTTTGTTAACGATGTTAGCAATGAGGGAGGAACAAAGTATGTAAAGCCAGAAGAGCGCATAGCAACATTTGATAATGATGGCAC
>CAMYIE010000064.1 GCA_947258405.1 uncultured Eudoraea sp.
AACTCGAAAAGGCCTACCCGGCCTCAAAAGCGGGAGTCCGCCCGGGCAAAACATCACTCTATAACACTGCTGTCCCGTTAAGTTGCATTGAAGATCAGTAAGGTCAGGTACAGAAAGCTGATTACGGTGTGTATGGATTACAGGACATGAAGTATCAGTTGGATGAAGAAAAGAGAATCCCTTCTCCCTCCGGGAGAAGGCCAGGATGAGGGAATATAAAATCAAGCAGTTATCCTGTTTGATCCCCTCTCCCCAACCCTCTCCCGGTGGGAGAGGGAGTTAACGGGACAGCAGTGAGTCGTCTGTACGTATATTTCCGGTTTCTTCAGTAGCCAGGTATGGTGGAGATCTGCAAGGTGAGATGATTTGAACTTGAAGAGGAGGACAGACAATGAGTGATAAAAACCTGGTCAAGGGTCTGGTCGATGGTCCATTGCTGTGTACAGGGCAGATCGAGGTCCTTAATCCTTTCGGTGACTTACTCCAGAAAGGCACCGAAATTGCGCTCTGCCGTTGCGGGGGGTCCCGGAACAAGCCTTTTTGTGACGGGAGCCATCGGGACGAGGAGTTTGAATGTGACGGTATCTTTACCGGCATAACTTCAGAGCCACTTGAGGAGGACGGCCCACTGCTGCTTACCGTGCATCCTAATGCCGGCCTGTTCGCCCAGGGTCCCATGACTATATTGAGTTCAGACGGTAACTTTGTCACCACCCGGAATGAGGCAGCCTTGTGTCGATGTGGCAAATCGGGGAATAAACCGTTTTGCGATATCAGCCATAAAGGATGTGAATTTGAACCCGACCTCTTCGGTTAGCACAGTGGACCCTCAACTCACTAAACGAGAAAGAACGACGAGCGCTGTGCTAAGGGGTGCGGGGTTCCCAGTGACTCCGAGTATCACCCGCTAAATTTTCGCACCAATAACGATTCTTTGTATAAGCGTTGCGGCTAAAAGGCAGGGTTGCATCGACTCCCGCTGTTTAGAGAAATCTAATTTAGAGTTGATCTATACGGCTGGCTTGGGATTTATACCTGCCGTACGCTGCAGCCAGCGGGCAGACTCTTTTCTAGGTTGGCAAGGGAGAATTTTGTTAAGGGTTGTAAGACGCCTGCCCCCAACCGCAGGCCTGTCAGCGCCCGCAAGTACTCAACGGGCAGGCGTCTTACAACCCTTAACAACAGTTGCCGTTCCCAGAACACAGAAAACCCCGATGATGCGGGGCTCCTGAACGGCAACTATCGGACATCGATGCTTCGCCCGCGAAGGTCCGCAATCCAGTGCACACCGGACACTCGTTCAGCGAGTTATATATACTGTCCCCGGAATTCCCTCAAGGTCTCGTCGGCAATCATTGCCGCCAACACCGCGCCAATGATCAATTCGAACCGCAGCGGCACAGAGGAACGGTGCAGGGGAAGATGGCTAACGCGGAACTGCACCGCGGCGATGGCTGGCTCTTGGGATGGCATCAATGCCGGTGCTTCAGGCCGTCGACCTGGTCCAGCGGGCTGCTCAGGGTTCGGGCGTAGAAGGTCTCGAAGTGCCGCTCGACGGCGTCCTGGTCGTAGATGAATATGCGATCGACGAATGTTTGCACCTGTACACGGGTACCGTCGTCTGCGCCGTCGCTAAGCAGACGAAGCAGTTCGTCCCGACCGAGGCGATGCGCGACTCCCGTCAATGCCCACATGGCATCGGCGGACGTCTGTTTGGCTTTCTTGAGGACTTCCTCGAATAGCGGCAAGATGAAGCGAGCATCACCGGCGCGCGAGATGAATCCGTAGAGCTCGTAGAAGGCGCGTCGCTCAGCCACGAGCTCGGCCAACGCATCGGCCGCGCGCGGATCTTGCACATCGATCAGGCCCCACAGGGGGCCTACGAAGTACAGATTCGGCTGCGTGCGGATCGTCTGAAAGCACCTCCAGACCCGATCCGCCTCCGGGCGCACGTCCAGCAAGCCAACCAGGATGCAGCCCAGACTGCGCCCGTAGTCGTCGAATGCGTCCCAGCAACGGATCAGCGCATCGGCGTTCTCATTGTCACACCAACGCAGTGCGCCGATGCAGCGCTCCTGCATGCCGGCTTGCGCCACGCATGCGTTTCAGCCAGGCATAATCGGCCACGCCCGTCGCCGTCGGCACGAGATCGAGCACGGCCTCGACATCGGACGCCTGCTCGATGCGTTTGATCTTCTCTGCATCGCGTTGCCAAAGCGATGGTTGAACCCGTAGCGTGGTCGCGACCAACTCTTCCTGCACGCTGAAATCCACATGCATCGTTCGCCACATGGTTTGCGCGCTCACGACTGGACCCTTGCTGTTCTGGGCGCGCCGAAGAGTCGGCGCCGCCTGGTGCGCACTACGCCTTTTTTGCAGCTTGCGCCGCCGCTTGATCTCGCGGTTCTTTGACAAGTCAGTACTCCTCTGTGTGATACGGACCGAACAGCGCGCGTCGGCCTTGGCTGGTCCGGTAAAGCTTTGCACACGCCTCGGAATCCGGGATCTCGCGGATGTCGACGAAACTGTCGCTCGGTCAGGCCGGCAAATGCGGCAGGATCGAGACCAGCCGTTCGGCCGCCGCCAATGGACCTGGCGTGATTTTCGCGAATAGTATACTAAACCGATTGAGCACGCCGGACTGCCCGCAGTCGTG
>CAMYIE010000065.1 GCA_947258405.1 uncultured Eudoraea sp.
CCTGCCGGACCCGATGGCGGTAATGGGCACGAATTACGCCTATACTTTAGCCAATAAGTACTTTTGCCAGCTTATTGATAAAAGTGAGGAGGAAATTGTCGACAGGACCGACTTCGAACTTTTCTCTCGGCGTGATGCAGAGAGATACCGAAAAATTGAAACGGATGTGGTGCAAAATAGCCAAGAGCAATCTGTGATTGAGGAATTCACTGGAGCAGAAGGTACACAACGACTGCAGATTACCCGAACGCCGATTTATGATGAAACGAACGGGGAGGTCACAAAAATACTCGTTTCTCTACGCAAGCTGGCGGAAGAGTAACCATGAGTGAGTCCAACAGCGGCGAAACCAGCCATGACCAGCTCCGCCAGCGAGCAGAAACCAGGCTCGAAGCCGAAGACCGCAGCACGGTGGAGACACCGCCTGAAGATGTGGCGCGTCTGCTTTACGATTTACACACCCATCAGATCGAGCTGGAAATGCAGAACGAGGAGTTGCGGCATGCCCAGCATGAGCTGCTTAAAGCCCGCGATCGCTATATCAGGCTTTATGATCTAGCCCCGGTAGGCTATCTCACGATTAGCGCGAAAGGTCTTATGCTTGAGACAAACCAGACCTTTGTGAATATGCTGGGAATGGAGCGGCAACACCTCATCAATCAGCCTTTGTCTGCACATATTGTGCAGCCTGACCAGGATGCCTATTACCTGTTTATTTCACAACTTCGCAAAGTGAAACAGCAGAAAACCTGCGAACTACGGATGAGCAGACAAGACCAGGACAGCACATCAGCGACTAACGTCAGACAGTCGTTCGGAGCTGAGGAAAGATCCTGGTTCTGGGTACGAATTGATAGCAGACCCTTGTTGAATGGCAAGGGTGAGGTTAGTAACATTAATCTATCCGTCAGTGATATCACCAATTTCAAACTGGCTAGTGATAAATTGGAACATCTGGCCACCTATGATCAATTGACTCATCTTCCCAACCGCTACCTGCTGGAAACCGAATTAAACCATCGTATTAGTGCGGCTAAACGCTTTGACGAGAAATTCGCCATCCTGTTTATCGACCTGGATAATTTCAAATTCATTAACGATACGATGGGCCATGCCTATGGTGATATTCTGTTGCAATCAGTCGCGAAGCAACTTACAGCCCACCTCAGGGACTATGACATGGTCGCCCGCTTTGGCGGTGATGAATTCGTCCTGTTGATGCCACAGATAAAGGACAATACCGAAGTTGTTGCCGTAGTGGATAAAATCATCAAAGAATTTTCCAGCGTATTTTATCTCGACAAAGAGGAGGCTTTCATAACTACCAGCATCGGGATCAGCATGTTCCCCGATGATGGAAAGACAGTCGGTGAATTATTACAACATGCAGATGCCGCCATGTACCGGGCAAAAGATGCGGGTCGGGGTCGTTATTGTTTCTTTACCCAGACAATGAATGATGAACTGCGTCGCCACCAATTGATTACATCCGAGTTAAGGTCGTCCCTCGCAAAACAGGAGTTCAGTCTCAATTACCAACCACTGGTTGACCCACAAACAGGAAACATTAAAAGCTGTGAAGCGTTGATACGTTGGCGTCCAGTTGAAGGGGAATTAATATCTCCGACAGAATTCATCCGTGTCGCAGAAAAATCAGAGCTTATCATTAGAATTGGCGAGTGGGTAATTAACGAAGGCTGTCGACAGAGGGCCGAGTGGAAAGAAATGGGTTTGCTGGACTTTCGCATCGACATTAATTTATCAGGAAGGCAATTTCTGCAGAACAATTTTATGGATATTCTTGAAGGATACTTGGCGAAGTATCACCTGTCAGCATCAGAAATCGGCATCGAGTTGACAGAAAATGTATTGATCCAGGCGGATAAAAACAATAGCTCTAATCTTAATAACCTTAATGAGTCCGGCATGCAGATCTCGATTGATGACTTTGGTACTGGCTACTCTTCACTAAGCTGTCTCAGGCGTCTTCCAGTTCACAATCTGAAGATAGATCAGGAGTTCATCAGAGATGCACCAAAAAATGATTCTGATCGATGCATCATGGA
>CAMYIE010000066.1 GCA_947258405.1 uncultured Eudoraea sp.
CCTCGGCGCCGATCAGCGTATTGCCGATCGGAACCAGGTCCTCTTGTTCGCCCGTGCCGAGGTTGATCATCAGGCCGAATTCGCCAACGCAATCAAAGCGCCTGCTCAGTTCAAAACGGACTTGGGTCAAATCGCCTTCGAAATAGTATTCGTCATGCAACCAATCGAAGACGACGCCAAACTGCCAAGGATCGCAGCGGCGGAACAAGCCGGCGGTCAGGAATGTCTGATTTCGACTGTCGTGTCGGTAGGCACCGGTGGCTTGATCGCCGTGGAAGTTACTTTGGACAAACCGCCCTCCGACCTGAGCGCCGACACCTATCCAAGGCCACAAGGGGACTCCGACGTTGAACCCTTGGTGAAATCCAAAGTTGCCGTTGTTACCTTGGTCCGGCGGTCCTTTGAAGGCTTGAACGCCGCCAAAAACACAGCCGGTGATGCTCGGTCCGCACGAATCGCAGCCTGCGTGCTCGTCGTACGTAACAAAATCATCGTCGTAAGGAAGGAGGCCTTCATGATACGGGCCGCCCGGCGGCGCGATTCCGATATGCTGAGGTGTGTGGGGAACGCCTTGCACAGCGTTCTGTGGCGTCGGCAGTTCTTCGCGTACAGCACCGTTTTGAACTTGGCCGTTGGTAAAGAATTCCGCACCCACGGCAGGCACGTCGAACTGCGAGCCGCCGATTGGGTATTGCCTGGGGGCTTGATGAGTTGCCCTTTGAATCCTGGTGAATTCAAAAGGTTCGCGCTGGCGCCGTGTGATTTCCTTGGTGTTGAGTGGCTGCTTTTTCGCTTGCGCGGGGCTGGTGCGGGCAGTTTTTGGACGAACAACGCTCCCAGGGATCGGCAAATTGGTTTTTTCTGGTGGCTTTGTCCGGCGCGCGATCTCGGCCAACTCCTGTTTGCGATCATCGGAGTAAAACCAACCCAGCAGTTCGTCAAGACTTTCGTCTGTCGTGGGTTCAGCCGAAGCAGAAGAAGGTCCGCTGTGCGTCGCGATGGGTTTGCCTTGAGCAGCGGCCTCGAGAGTTTCTGAAGGGGCTGAAAGCGGTAGCTCTGCGGGCAGACTCTCTGCAGGGCCTCGCCAGTTCAGTTTGTCGCCAGCCAGGCACGAATGCCAAGTAAGCAAACCGCCCAGGCAGGCGACGGAAATGAGGCGCTGAGCAGGGTAGAGTACCGGCGTCCACATCTGATCTTCATGGACATTCAGTTGCCTGGAGAAAGCGGACTCGAGGTAACCAGAAAGATAAAGCGGGTATACACCGATATTGTAATCGTCATCCTCACCCGTTACGGCCAGCCGGAGTTCCGTCAGCAAGCCTTCCGTAACGGTGCGGACCGCTTCCTCTCAAAGGAAGATGACACCTTTATGGATGACATACTCGCCCTGGTTGAAGGGGAAATAGCCAGGGAGTCAAACAACTGATCGGGGGCAGTGCCGTCTATATCCGCGCAGGATCCCGGGCCCGTCATGATGCGATTCTTTTACTGGTGACATTGCGCTCCTTGAGCGTGCGCCACAGGCCTCTCATTGCAGTAATCCGGGCGTGCCATTGTGTTGCCATTCACGCTCAAGCCCCGCAATACCGCATCGCTGTCAGCCCGTCGCACCCCGCATGGATTCCTCGAATCAATCAGCATTGCGCTAAGTCATTGAGTTTTATTTGATTAAGTTTTGTTTATCCGGTACGTTTATACATGTCCGGCCGAATCGATAATGCGGGAGCCTTCACCGGCTCAGCGGACAGTGGTTTTCATACCTCGGGGAACACAACAGGAGAATTTCACCATGCGCAGTCTGAACAGGAAACTGATTACCTATTGTCTGGCCGTTATGCTGGCCACGTCCAACATGGCCTTTGTCTCCAGCGCCCATGCAGGAAATTATGATAACAACGGCGAACGTCCCTCGGGGGGCGCCATGCTGGCAGATGCGGTATTGATGCGCGTGCCGATGACTGCAGTCGCTATCGTCGGCACGGCAGTTTTTGTCGTCACACTTCCGTTCAGTGCGCTGGGTGGTAATGTCGGTGAAG
>CAMYIE010000067.1 GCA_947258405.1 uncultured Eudoraea sp.
TGATCTGACCACGAAGTACCCGTCCGGCACATCGCCGTCATAGCCCGGAGGCAGCACAAGGAACTTGCCTCCCTTGCCCTTGTCGGGGCCGGCCATGCCGAGATCGGTCATGTAAAGGAAGGCCGCATCGTCAAGAATGCCCAGCATGCGGGGGGGGAGATCAATGACCGTCGGGCCATCTTTTTTCAGGTCCAACCAGCCCATGGCATACATTGTCGAGGTATTTGCCGTCAGCCAGAGCGCCTTGGAATCAAGCAGATTGTCGTAAATAACAACCTTGTTGCTGGCATCGAGCCCGAACTCCCGCTGACCTTCGCGGATCCCATACATTGACATTACAGGTATGCAGTTCAGGAACGCTTCAACGGCGCGCGAGCGATCCAGGTAGTCGTAGACCGTCTTGGCCGTCACTTCTGACGGCACACCGTCAAAATAGTCAAGGGTACCAATCGATGTTTCTACTTTGTCCGGAGCCATGATCGACTTGGGGATATCGGTGGTCATTTTCATCGTCAAATCACCTTTCTATTTAGGCGAGGCGTTCTCTCCCCGCCGTTTATTTCTCTTGAACGAATTATTTTACAAGCTCGACTTCACCCGTTACTTCGCAAATTTTGTCATGCTGAAGGCTGGTGGATTGGGATATTTTTCCAGTGACTTCTGGTATTCGCCCACAATCTTCATATACGGTCACGCATTGAGTGGACCGTAGTAGCGGATGTACACGAAGAACCCCTGGTCAGGTAAAGTCTTGACCCAGTTCGAATCAGAAATGCCCTGCGGCTTTTCGTTGGAGAAGTAGATATCTATAGAGCCGTCATCATTAGCAACCGGTGGTGTTTCCTGCTGACTACTGATACTTGGGTATGGCTGGCTCTGTATCTCACTGCGGGTCCACGGATCGTAAACCGTAACCGCCCAGAACAAAGCAACCGGTACCTTGGGTAACACATTCAGCTTGTAGGTCTTATTACCATCCAGAGGCCGACCTTCACTGTCTTTATAAGTCGTCTGGTATCTCGACCCTTTTCCTTCAGGCATCTGCGCTGCCATGGCCGGCGTAATACCATCGGCTGTAAAGTGGAACGCTGTGCGTGCGCCCAGATTGATGTAGTCATTCTGATAGAAGGTCGAGTTATTGGTGATATAGGGACTCTCCCACTGCCGGTTGGGATAGACCTTGGCATTTTCGTCGCGGCTGTCAAAAGCGATAACGCGTGACATAGCCACACCCTCTGCTGCAGCCGTGGCGAAGATCTGCTGCATGCGGGCATCAGGCTTGAACGGTTTACCTTTCTCTATGCCCAATGATGCAAGCTTGCCGAGCAGCTCTTTGCCAAAGGCTTCAGCTGGTTCGTAACTGATAATCTCATGCATCCATTTGAATGCAGAAGCATCCTCAGGCGGCAACGTGTTGGAGGCTAAGCCGCTGACATTGGTAACGCGGGGATCGCGTGGACCAGACTTCAGCGGATAGACCTTGGCGTTTTCACGATAGAACTTCAGCGCCTTGTCGCCAGTGCCAACCACTTCGGCATTGGCACGAAGAAACGAGAAAGCCATATTAGTCGGTGATCTCACGACAAAGTAACCCTTCGGCACATCACCTTTGTAACCTGGCGGCAGGATCAGATATTTGCCGCCCTTACCCTTGTCCTGGCCGGTCGGGCCGGCATCGGCTAAAAACAGGAAATTATGATCGTCCATGGGTCCCATCACGCCAGGTGGCACTTCAACCACCGTCGGGCCGTCCGCCTTCAGATCAAGCACGAAAAAGGAATACAGGCTCTCGGTGTTGCCGGTCAGAATCAGTGGCGTGGAATCCAGCCGATCCGCGGTCACCAGGATGTCGGCGCTATCGCGCATGCCGTAGTCTCTTATCCAGCCCTTCATCAGGCCGTGTGAAGACAACGCCGGATACATATCCAGGTAAAGCTGGGTAGCGCGCTGCAGATCTAACTCATCGTAGACTTTCTGCACGGTTTCTTCAGTCGGGTAACCGCCGGGGAATTTAAGCTTGCCGAAGCGGGTCTTCATCTTTTCGGGTGCGGGCTTGAAGTCTCCGGGCGTGTATTTGGTTTCACTGCTGGACTGCTCGAAGAAGCCCTTTTCCTGCATGGCGTAGACTGGAGCAGCCACACTGGCCGCCATCAGTCCGGTAATGGCAAGATGTATTAATAGTTTCGTTTTCATTTCATTCTCCTACTTTCGTAAGTGTCCTGTTTCGTAAGTGCCTTGTTTCGCTAACCTCAGCTTCGTGGTTACGCGGGAGCTGTGATCGTTAAAGCACAACTCCCGCCCACTCGTCGGTGATTTGTCGTTACTTAATCAGCACTACTTCACCAGTTCAATCTCACTTATTTTCCATTTCTGGTCGTACCAAATCTGGGTTGGGCCATAAATCCTC
>CAMYIE010000068.1 GCA_947258405.1 uncultured Eudoraea sp.
TATCAAAAAACTATGTTCTTTCTAAAAAGACTAATATTCTCCAATCTCAGTTTATAAATCAATTCGAAGGGTGCTCACAAAAATTTTTAAGTGTTTTATTTTCGCTATTAAATGATCCGAAATTTTTAAAATTGTCAGATGTTGATATATTACGAATTTTAAAAGAAAATGATCGCATATCAATTTCAACCATTTCGTATCAATGTTCGATTAAATTTCTAATTGATGAATTAATCGCTTATAGTAAAAAATATCAAGAACAAGAAAATAAAATTGTTAAAAATTTAGGTGGATTATATATCATTGGTACAGAACGAAATGATTCACGACGAGTAGATAATCAATTACGTGGAAGATGTGGTCGACAAGGTGATCCTGGAACATCAAGATTCTTTTTAAGTTTAGATGATAATCTATTGCGTTTATTCGGTGGACCAAAAATTCAAAATTTCATGCAAACTCAAATTTCTGACGATTCACCATTAGAATCTAATTTAATCACAAAAAGTTTAGATTCAGCTCAAGAACGTGTCGAAGAAAGAGCTTATCAACAACGAAAAAATTTATTTGATTATGATGATGTATTAAATAAACAACGAAATATTGTTTATCATGAAAGACGCAAAATCTTAGAAAGTGCATCAGTTCAAAAAAATATTTTTGCGCATGGTGAACAAATTATTACAGAATTATTATTAGAATTAGAAGATGAAACAATTCCATTAATTGAAAATTTATTTGGCCGAAATTTATTAGCATTAAATTATAGTCGTGATTTTAATTCTATAAGAAATGAATTTACAACATCGGAGTTAAAGATTTATTTATTTAATGAATTCTGGTTAACTTATCAATCAAAAGTAACTGAGCTTTCTGTATACGGAGATGGCATCATTGAAAATTTAGAAAGAAGTATCATCTTAATCAATACAGATAGAATTTGGCGTGAACACTTACAAAAAATGACTCTATTAAGAGAAGCAGTAGGATGGCGAGGTTATGGACAACGCAACCCATTATACGAATATAAACAAGTTCGATTTTAAAATTATCAGGTTTTCGAGCCCGTATGGCAACTCCCCAAGGTCGGAAAACGATTCGAAATCGACGTAAAAAAGGTCGTAATCGATTAACTGTTCAAAAATAAACTGTTAATTATTAGAGTAATTCATAATAAATTACTCTAATAATAAATAATTTTTTATTTAAAATTAATATAATACTAATTTAATAAACTGACTTTTTGAATAAGCATTTTATGAAATTTAATGATGAATTAGCTCTTTTTTTAAAAGCTCGCTATCCAATAATTTATATTAATACCGTTGAAGAAGACCGTGTAGAATATGGTATTAGAAAAAATGTAAAAACAAATTTAAATAGAAGTATTTAAAGTTGGGATTTTGTGGATGGTTATACGAAAAATCCCAATAATGAAGGATTTGCAAGAAGAAATCCATTGCAAGCTCTTGAACTTGTTGAACGCTTAAATGCGGAGACACCTGCAGTATTTTTATTAAAAGATTTTAATCGATTTTTAACTGATCTTTCAATCTCAAGAAAATTAAGAAATATTAGTCGAATATTAAAGTTACAACCAAAGACAATCATTATTATTGGGTCTGATTTAACAATACCAAAAGAGTTACAAGATTTAATAACTGTTATACAATTTCAATTACCTTTGGAAGAAGAAATTAGTCAAGAGTTAAATAGATTAATTAGCTCTTTAAATATTAAAATTGATTCACAATTATTTGAAAATTTAACTCGAGCTTGTCAAGGATTATCTTTAGAAAGAATAAGAAGGGTTTTGTCAAAAATTATTGCAACTTATAAAACCATTGATGAAAATAGTATTGCTGTTTTACTCAGCGAAAAAAAACAAATTATAAGACAAACAGAAATTTTAGAATACTCGTCAGTAACTGAGAAAATTGATAACTTAGGTGGATTGAATAATTTAAAAGACTGGTTAAAAAAACGAAAAACGGCTTTTAGTATTCAAGCTTCTAATTATGGTTTACCTACACCGAGAGGGCTGTTATTAATTGGTATTCAAGGTACAGGGAAATCTTTAACAGCGAAGGCCATTGCAAATGACTGGCAATTACCTTTATTAAAACTAGATGTAGGAAAGTTGTTTGGTGGAATTGTTGGAGAATCGGAGTCTCGACTTCGTCAAAT
>CAMYIE010000069.1 GCA_947258405.1 uncultured Eudoraea sp.
AACAGCCGATGTCGGCATCGATGAATCGACGCCAGTGGCTGACAAGGTCTTTAAGGATGTTGAGGACTCGGAGTTCACCGGACGTGTGAACGACGTCACCATTAGCATTCCGAAAAGGCAGAAGTAGAAAGCTTGAACGAAGCTTGAACGATGCATGAGGGGCATGGAACATGCCCCTTGTGCACCCGTTCCAACCGAGTCAGATGGGCCGAACTTCGGTTGTGGCGAGATCGAGTTGGTCAAGTAATGAATCTGAAATATTGACAGAACCACAAATAAGACAAAGCAAAATGAATACGACAATAAGGATGACACGGTTGTTTATGGCACTCATGGTCATCAGCGCCTTTGCAGCGCCAGCCATGAGTCAAGTCAGCAAAGAGGAACTGGCATCGATCAGCGTGCCGGAGCAATCCCGTTACATGGGAGGCCCTGTCGAACTGGCAACAGCGGAAAATGGCGCCATCGTCAACGCCAATCTGATCGAGGCGTATCCAAAGTGCTGGTACACGAAGCCCATGGTCAAGGAGATTGTCGATGGTGTTTGGGTGGTCGGCGGCTATTCGATTGCCAATACCATCGTCATCGAGGGCGATGACGGATTGATCGTCTACGACGTGGGCGACACAAAAGAGGAAGCCGAGCATATTTACGCTGCCATTCGCGAAAAGATCAGCAAGAAGCCGGTCAAGGTGATCATGTACAGCCATTCACACTACGCCCTGGGTGGTGGCGTGTTTGTGGACAATCCTGATGACGTGCTCATCATTGGACACCCGACTCTTAATGAGACGGTGCAGAACAACCTGAGTGGCGGCGGCGCACCCTCGGTAATTCCCGAGATTGGTCCCATCCTCAGTGCGCGGGCACTCATCCAGTTCAGCAACTTCATGCCCGAAGAGGGGCCGGATGCATCCCTCCAGGCCAAGCTCCAGTTGGGAAAACCCATCGCTTTTCTGCCCGTCAACAAGCCTGTTAAGAACAAAGAGACGCTTAACCTGCTCGGACACAAAGTGCAGTTTTTTACTGAAGGGCTCTCCGATGACCACAATCTGACTGTCTGGCTACCTGAAAAGGGTGTCGTGCTGAACAACTTCGTGTTCCCCGGGAGACCAAACATTTATAGCCTGCGAGGGGTGGTCTATCGGGATCCGCTGATCTGGCGCGACGCACTGAAGATGATTCGCGACCTGCAGCCCGAGGTGGTTTTAAACACCCACGCGCCTGCCATCGTTGGCAAGGACAATGTGATGAAGATCCTCACCGGCTACATGGATCATTTCACGCTGACCTACGATCAAACCATACGCGGCATTCTCTACGGGTTGGGTCCCGATGACCTGCGGAACTTTATTTACTTTCCGAAGCATTTGGATGACATGAGCGAGAACACCGAGATATACGGCGAAACGGTCCACTTTCCCGAGGCTATTTTCAACTATGCTGTGGGTTGGTTCGATGGGGATGTGACAAAGATATTCAGAGTGGCGCCGAAGGAGGAAGCCGATCGCATGGTAAAACTCATGGGCGGCAAATCCAAGGTATTGACGGAAGCCCGGACCGCCCTTGAGAAAAAGGAGTTTGCCTGGGGAACGCAACTTGTCCAATACGTCTATCTGCTGGACCCCATGGATAAGGAAGTTCGTCAACTCAAGGCAGACCTGTTGAGACAGATGGGCTATCGGGCCATGGGGTCTATCCCAAGGGCATTTCTTCTCTCCGAAGCGCGTGCCCTTGAAGGAAAAATCAAGATTCCGCGGCTCATCCCCCCCCAGCCCAAGCTCATCGCGGCCAGGCCGGGAACCTTTGTGGATTATTTCCGCGTGCGCATTGATCCTAAAAAGAGCGAGAACACAGACCTGGTTATGGAGTTTGTATTTACCGACAAGGGCAACAAGGCAGTCAGTCTGCATGTGCGCCGAGGCATTGCCGAATTCATTCCCGAGCCCACAGATTATTACCGAAAATCGGACTCAGTGCTCCAACTCGACTCAGAGACTTGGAGTGCGCTTTATCTGAGCACAATCGATCTTAAAAGCGCCATCGACTCGGGCAAAATCAAACTCGCCAAGGGCGACGCGAGCAAGACCATCGAAGCCTTCGGGATGTTCGACCGCTATCAACCAGGCATGAACTACAAGGTGC